>CAZNGS010000012.1:37378-87531 GCA_964572825.1 uncultured candidatus Brocadiaceae bacterium | reverse complement strand
GCAAGGACGCATCGCTGTGCCAAGAGCCGAGCAGCCTGATGTCGAAAGTCGAGCTAACGGAAGGAAATTAATCTCCATCCTGGCGATTGTCAAGCGCAGATTAGTGATTTTGCCAGGACAGATTATCCACTTCGGGACGGTGAGTGTACAGCGGAAAGCCCTCAGGTCGCACCATGCCCGTCAGTTGCCATGAAGCAGCAAGGAGAGGGGAAGGTTTGGAATACGAGAGCACGATTTCCTTCCAGGGGAACGCGGAAACCGCGCTGAAGTTCGCCCGTGCAGCCCTGGCGCAGGCCGGCTTCCAGGTGACCCCGGTGGAGGACGGTTCATTCCAGGCGCGCTACTCGGGGTGGCCGGACACCCGGCGCAATCCTCTGCTGGGCGCCTCGACCGTGGTGGTCGCCGCCACCGACGACTCCCTGAACCTCGGGGCGAGCCTGGGTGGAGTGCGCAAGCTGCACAAGTTCCTGCTCATCTTCATCGGCGGCATGGCGCTGCTTTTCCTGCTGGGGTTCGGCGCCTTCCTCCTGCCCCGTGTGCGGGCGGGCGAATTGCCGCCCTTCGTGCTGCTCATCCCGGTGGCGCCTTTCCTCCCCTGGCTGGTCCTGATACCGGTGATCGTGCGGATGTATGCCTCACGGGTCAGAGCGGCCCTGCACACGCTGCTGGAGAACGCCCGCACCGTCGGCAGCGAAGGGTGAAAGGCCCTGGAGAGCTGCCTCAGGCCCCCACGCGCTCCTGGTAGGGGCGGTCCGTGTCCGTCCGGGTGCACCAGTCGATCAGTTTCTGCTGCAGGTCCAGCACGACGCTCCCCAGTTCGAGCTCCTCCTCCACCTGGCTCCACAGGTTGCGCATCTCGTGGGGGTCGTTTTCCATGTCGTAGAGCTCGTTGCCGCCCACCAGCCGAGTAACCAGCTTCCAGCGCTCCGTCCGCACCATCTTGGCGCGGGCCATGGTTTCGGGGCACTCCGCGTAAGTCTTCTGCTTGCCGCTCCTGTGCTCGCCGGCGGGCATGCGGGCCCACATCTCCTCCTCGTGTCCACCGTCGGCGAATGCGGCCACCCTTTGTTGCTGCCCGCTGAGGATGGCCAGCAGATTACGCCCGTGGATGCCCCAGTCCGGATCGAGGCCCAGCAGCTCCAGCAGCGCGCGGGGAAAGTCCACGTGCTGGGTCAGCCCTTCCACCGTCTGGCCCTGGGGCAGGCCGGGGGCCCACAGGATGCATGGCACGTGCAGCAGGCAGTCGGCCATGCAGGTATCCCACTTCTCGGTCAGGTAGTGGATGGCCTGCTCGGCCCGGTTGTCGTCGCAGAAACCGCTCCGCGGCTCCGTCTTCCGCCCCCGGTAGTGGAAGTCATAGCCCTCGGGGGTCTGCATCGGCTCCGGCGCGCCTTCGGGCGGATCCGGGACGGGCCATTTGCGCGCCAGCAGGTGCCGAAAGTAGCCCTCCGTGTACGAATGGTAGTCCAGGTACCCGGCCCCTTTCTGGTTGAGATGGTCTCCGTAGACGTTTTCCCAGCAGTGGTTTATGCCGAAGAGCGCCGATTCGTAGCCGTGGGCTTTCAGCGCGGCGAGCACGTCCGGCTGGTCGTTGGGCAGATGTTGATGAATGGTGCGGAACCCGTCGGTGTGGCAGTAGCGGCCGGTCATGGCCGCGATGCGGGCGGGGACGCACTTGGGGAAGACCGAGAAGTGCCGTTTGAAGGCCACGCCCCGCCGGGCGAAGCGGTCCAGGCTGGGCGTGCGGCAGTCCGGGTTGCCCATGTAGCCGGGGCAGTCGCCCCGCATCTCATCGGAGGTCAGCACGATCAGGTTAAGCGGCCGGTCGGGCATTTGCGGTGCCTCCACTTTACCTGGGTTCGATGTCGAAGCGCTCGAAGAGCCTGCCGCGCAGCTCTTGCTCCACCTCGGCGTGGGCGGGGCGGCCGCTCAGGTTGACCTGCTCGGCCGGGTCCTCGGCCAGGTTGTAGAGTTCGTCCATGTCGCCGCCGTTGTGAACGTATTTCCACTCCCTGGTGACCACGGTGCGCGTGCCGATGAACAGCTCCTCATGGATGGGTTTTTCCGGCTCCGCCAGGAGCGTCTCGAACCGGCACCCGTCCAGCCGCTCCCGGAAGTCGTGCCCCTCCGGGGTGTAGGGCTGCTCGGCATCGGCCCACCGCAGGAAGGTCGGGGCCAGGTCGAACAGGGAGACCAGTTCGTGGCAGCGTCGGCCGGCAGCCTGTCCCTCCGGCAAGCGGACCACGAACGGCACCCGCACCAGGCTTTCGTATGAGGTGACGCCCTTCAACCACAGGTAGTGCTCGCCCAGATGGTCGCCGTGATCGCTGGCGAAGATCACGATGGTGCTATCCCAAAGGCCCTTTTCTTCGAGCGCGCGGATAATCCGCCCGATCCGATCGTCGCAGAGCGAGACCGTCCCGTAGTAGTGTGCGATCATCCGGCGCTGGACGCCCTCGGGAATCATGCGGGCGATCTCTTCGCCGGAGGGGCAGAGGTCCGGGTTGTCGATCATACGCTGCACCTCCTCGGACGGGGCGCCCCATCCGTGGGGCAGCGGCTCGTTCCGGGCGCAGCGGATGGCGCGAATGCGGTGACGCAGCGGTTTCCCCTCCAGTTCCGACGCAGATCGGTCCGGCAGTGCAATGTCCGCCGGGTCGTACATGTCGGCATAGCGTCCGGGTGGGTCGTAGGGATGGTGCGGCGAGCAGAACGAGACCCACAGGAAGAACGGCCGGTCGCCCCGCCCCCGGATGTATTCGACGGCCCGTCGACCGACATAGGTGTCGATGTAGAGTTCTTCCGACAGGGGGTGTTTGAGCGCCCCGTGGTAGCGCAGGTATTCCTCGTGCAGGTCCTCGCGCACCCAGGTCTCGATCTCCTGCCTGGTATGGCCCCGCTCCGCCAGCCATCGCCGGTAGTGGTCGGCCATGCCCTCCGGGTTGAAGTCGAACTTGCTTTCTGCCAGGTCCTGGTAGTCGAGGGCGATGTCGGACTCGTTCTCGAAGCCCAGGTGGCGCTTGCCGACCAGCGCGGTCTCGTAGCCGGCCATGCGCAGCAGACGGGGGAACGTGACCGTCCCCGCCCGGATGCCCCTGCGCCTTCCGGTGAAGATGTTCCCCTTGACGGCGTGGGTGGTGACGTGCTGGCCGGTCCAGATGGAAGCGCGGGCCGGCGTGCAGAGGGGCTGCGGGGTGTAGGCGCGGGTGAAGACCACGCCCTCGCGGGCCAGGCGGTCGATGTTGGGGGTCTGGATCGCCGGGTCGCCGGCGTGTCCACAGGTGCGCGCGTTCTGCTCGTCCGTGGTGATCAGCAGGATGTTCGGGCGTGCCAAGGCATCCCTCCCCGGAGGTGGCCGTGCCGGCAAATGCGAGTTGATGGGTGTTGTAACACGTCGGGCAGTGACTGACAACTCTACCGCGAGCACGCGCCGATGTCGGACCGCCGCATACGCTCCCGGCGGTTGACAACCCGGCCGGAGCGGGGATAGCATGCTCGGAAGTCCAGACCGGTTCTGGACCTTCCAGACGGCAAGAGACCTGCGCGCCGTCGCACATACGCCTGCTCCCGAGGGGGGGACCCATGACCCAACGCACCCGCATAGGTATTCTCGGACTGGTGCACGACCACATCTGGGGCAACCTGGACCATTTGCCGGCCATCGAAGACGCCCAGCTGGTGGCGGCCGCCGATCCCAACGAGCCGCTGCTGGAACAGTTCAGCTCGCGCACCGAGTGCGAGAAGACCTACACCGACTTCGAACAGATGCTTCAGAAGGAAAACCTCGACGCGGTCTTCGTCTACGGGACCAATCGCACCTCGGCCGACCTGGTCGACCTGGCCGTCGAGAATGGCCTGCACGCGATGTGCGAGAAGCCGATGGCCAGCAGCCTGGACGTGGCCGACCGGATGCTGACGGCCGCCCGGCGGGAGGGCGTGCTGCTGATGATCAACTGGCCCGTCGCCTGGTCGCCGGGCGTGTGTCATGCCCACGATCTGGTCAGGGAGGGAGCCATCGGGCGCGTCTGGCAGCTCAAATGGCGTGGTGGCCACTGCGGCCCCAAGGAGATCGGCTGCAGCGAGTACTTCTACGACTGGCTCTACGACCCCGTCGAGAACGGCGGCGGGGCGCTGTTCGACTATCTGGGCTACGGCGCCAGCCTGGCGCGGCACTTCATCGGCATGCCCAATCAGGTAACCGCCATCGCCGGCAGACTGGTGAAAGACTACATTCCGGTCGACGACAACGCCATCGTGGCGCTTCAGTACCAGGACGCCAACGCCGTGATCGAATGCACATGGACGGAGCCGATTGCCAACCGGCCGCCACACCACCTGATCCTCTACGGCACCGAGGGCGTCATGGTGGCCAGCAGCGGGTCGGTGACCATCTACAACCAGGACGAGCGCGACGGCGAAGAACACCAGGCCCCCCCACTGCAGCCCCCGCGGCGCAACGGGCCGGAGTATTTCGTGCACTGCATCCGCAACGAGCAGCGCATCGAGGGCATCTGCAGCCCGGAGAACGCGCACGGTGCCCAGGAGATCATGGAAGCGGCGCGACTCTCGGTGCTGACCGGCCGGCACATCGCGCTGCCCCTGGTGGATCACCTCTACAGCTTCTGAGCCGCGCGCGGCCCGCGCAAGGCGGCGAGAGCACATGGCAGGCGACCAGAGCATCAGGACGATAGCGGACATCCTGCCCTTCCGCGCGGCGCACACCCCGCGGGCGATTGCGCTGCAAGAACTCGATGAGCGCGGCCGTCTGCGGAACACCGCCTTTGCAGAATTACACCGCGGCGCCGAGGCATTCGCGGCCGGCCTGCACGCTCTCGGGGTACGCCGGGGCCACACCGTTGCGGTCCTGCTGCCCAACTCCGCCCGGTGGGTGAGGGCTTACTACGGGATCATGCGACTGGGCGCGGTGGCGGTGCCCCTGGAGCACGAGATGCTGGCCACGGACAGCGCGCGGCTCGCCCACGCGCTCGAACACGCCGAGGTGGGCCAGGTTGTGTGCGATGCGGACGATGCGGAGGCCGTCGGCGAGCTCGGTGACGTGGAGACGGTCTGCCCCCTGGAGCGCGGTGACGCCGTCCCGCCCCGGCCGGACATCGGCCCGGCGGACACCGCCCAGATACTCTACACGTCCGGCACGACCGGCCCCAGAAAGGGCGTCGTGCTGACCCACCGCAACATCATCTTCGACGTGCGCAAATGTCGGCAGCGCTTCGGGGTGCGGGCGGAGGACTGCCTGCCGGCCCTGTTGCCGTTCCACCACGCCTTCCCGCTGACCACGACGGTCGTGGTCCCCCCGTTCGTGGGCGCCCGCATGGCCATCGGCGACGTTCGAGACCGGCGCTCGCGCCGCCTGCTGCGCAGGTGCCGCCCCACCGTCCTGATCGGCGTGCCCCGGGTATTCGAAGCCATGCTGGAGGGCATCCGCCGCAACGCCGAGCGGTCCGGCCAGACTGCCCGCTTCGAGCAAGCCCTCCGCCTCTCCAGGACCATCAAGCGATGGACCGGCCTGAACGCGGGCAGGCTGCTTTTCCGCCGCCTGCACGTCGAGCTTTTCGGCGGCCAGCAGTTGCGATTCGCCATCACCGGCGGGGCGCGCATCTCCCCGCGGGTCCTGCGGGAGTTTTTCGCCCTGGGCATCCCGCTGATCCAGGGCTGGGGCATGAGCGAGCTTTCTCCCGTGGCGGTGGTGCAGGAGTTCTCGCCCCGGCGGTTCTACTTCACGAACTTCTACGAGCGGAAAGCCGGCTCCATCGGCACGCCCCTGGAGGAGACGCGTGTCTCGTTTGTCCCCTGCCGGCGGGCGGAGATCGCCTTCGACCTGGACCGGTGGGGGGAGATGGTGGTCAGCGGCGAGCATGTGATGAAGGGCTACCTGAAAGACCCGGCCCGCACGCGCCGACAGATGGAGGGAGACGGCGTGCGCAGCGGGGACATCGCCCGGCGCGACGACGACGGGCAGCTCTACATCGTGGGACGCATCAAGCACGTCATCGTGCTGCCCAGCGGCAAGAAGGTCTTCCCCGAGCAAGAGCTGGACGAACCCCTGAGCGGGTGCCTGACACTGGACGAGTTCGCCGTGCGACCCATCGGCACGCCCGACGGCGGGGAGGGCGTGGGCATCGTCGTCAGGCCGGACCTGAAGCACGTCAGCGAGGCACGAACCACGGGCCAGCTCTACGCCCGGATCAAGCGCGACATAGACTCGGCCCTCCAGGGCCTGCCGGCCTACCTGAGGCGGTACGACTTCTGCCTTACCGAATGGCGCGGGGAAGAGTTCGCTGAACTGAAGAAAAACACCATGGGCCGGCCCTCTCCCCTGCGGAATCCGTTCGATGCCGCCACCGCCTACAGCCGCATGAGGGGCAGCACTGCCGCGACGCCCTGGGCGGACGCGGACTGAATGCCGCCCCTGCCTGACGGCCATTCGAGGGACGCGCTCCGTCGCGTCCGCCGCCTCCACCATTGGAAAGCCGGCGCCCCTTGGAGGGACGCGCTCCGTCGCGTCCGTACTCTTCGCCGTCGGAAAACCGGCCACGACGGAGCGTGGCCCTGCAGGGAACAGAAAGACCGGCCATGATCGCGCTGGCGCGGGATGGGCCTCTCCCCACCGGCAGCCGGCCGACATGGGGTTATTCAAAAGTCCTACGCCACACATGGCCAACGGTGGGTTATGCTACACGAAGACGCCGTTCCGTGAGCGCTCGGGGCATCGGGAGCGGACAACAGGCACGGGTACTCCGCAAAGGCGCGGCCCGAACTCCATAATTGAACCGCCCTGCCGGCGACGTGACAACCCGTGCGTGGCGTTGCGCCGTCCGGTACAATAACTCGATTGGCGAGTCTCCCGCGCAGGCAACTGAAGGACTAATGGACACCGGGACCGATCCGATGACCACCGACAACGCCATACGCGCCCGCGGCGTCCGCGTGCACAATCTGAAGGGCATCGACGTCGACGTGCCGCGGGGCAGGCACGTGGCCATCACCGGGGTGAGCGGCAGCGGCAAGTCCAGCCTGGCCCTGGACACACTCTACGCCGAGGGCCAGCGGCGATACGTGGAGTCCTTCAGCACCTACGCCCGCCAGTTCCTGGAGCGGATGGACAGGCCGGACGTGGACAGGGTGGAGAACATCCCACCGGCCATCGCTATCGAACAGAAGAACCCCGTCAAGAGCCGCCGTTCCACGGTCGGCACCGCCACGGAGCTGAACGATTACATGCGGCTGCTGTGGGCCAGGGTGGGGCACGTCTTCTGCCCCGACTGCGGCCGGGAGATTCAGGCGCACACCCCCGCGCACGTCGCCCAGGAGGTCCTCTCTCTGCCCGAAGGCACGCGGTTTATGGTGGGCTTCCCCCTGACCCTGAGCGAGAAGCTGTCCGTGGAGGAGCAGGCCGAGCGCATCCGGGAGATGGGCTTCGTGCGCCTGCTGGTGGACGACGAAGTCATCGACATCACTTCGACCGACAGGATTCCCGTGGAGGGGCGCTCGGAGGTGGAGGTGATCGTGGACCGGCTTGTTGTCGGCCCCGAGGCGCGCAGCCGGCTCATCGAGGGGGTCGAGACCTGCTACCGCCTGGGCAAGGGCCGGTGCCGGGTGCACGCCCTGGACGGACCCACACTGCGGTTCAACAACCGGCTCGTCTGCGCCGGTTGCGGCCGGGAGATGCCGGAACCCGCCCCCCAGCTCTTTTCCTTCAACAGCCCGCTGGGCGCCTGCGAGAACTGCTCCGGCTACGGCGCCATCATATCGATCAGCCGGCAGCGGGTCGTGCCCGGCCCCCGGAAGAGTCTGCGGGAGGGCGCCATCGCGCCCTGGACCACCGACTCGACCCGGGAGTGCCTGGATCAACTCCTGGAAGGCGCACCCAAGGCGGGCATCCCGCTCGACGTGCCATGGCAGGAGCTGGAGGAATGGCAGCAGGACGCCGTCTTCGAGGGGACCGAGCATTTCTACGGCGTCCTGGACTACTTCAACTGGCTGGAGAGCAAGAAGTACAAGCTGCACGTGCGCGTGCTGCTGAGCCGCTACCGCAGCTACCTGACCTGCCCGGACTGCGAGGGGACGCGGCTGTGCGGGGAAGCCCGCGCCGCCCGGGTCTCCGGCCGCAGCATAGCCGAGGTCAACAGCTTCACCATCGGCCGGGCCGCACAATTCTTTCGGGAGGCGATCGAGCTGACCGACGAAGAACGCGAGATCAGCGCGCTGCTGCTGCGGGAGATCCGCAGCCACCTGGACTGCCTGGAGAAGATCGGCCTGGATTACCTGACGCTGGACCGACTGACGCGCACCCTGAGCGGCGGGGAGATGCAGCGCGTGAACCTGGCCACCAGCCTGGGCAGCGCGCTGGTCAACACCCTCTACATCCTCGACGAGCCCAGCATCGGCCTGCACCCGCGGGACGCGGACCGGCTGATCGGCATCCTGAACGACCTCCGGGACGCGGGCAACACGGTGGTGGTGGTGGAGCACGATCGGCAGATCATCCAGGCCGCCGACCACGTGATCGACCTGGGTCCGCGCGCGGGCGAACGGGGCGGCGAGGTCGTCTATGCCGGCCCCGTGGGGGGCCTTCCGGAGTGCGAGAAATCGGTCACGGGTGCCTACCTGCGCGGAGAACTGCGCATCCCCGTCCCCGAGGAGCGTCGCAGGCCCGGCCCCGAAGAGATCGTTATCCGCGGCGCCCGCGAGCACAACCTGAAGAACGTCACCGTGCGGTTCCCCCTGGGCCTGTTCATCTGCGTGACCGGCGTCAGCGGCAGCGGCAAGAGCACCCTGGTCCAGGACACCCTCTACGGCGCCATCAAGCGACGAAAGCCGGGCGGCTACGCCGACCCCATCGGCGAGCACGACGAACTGAGCGGCGACGACCTGGTGGACGACGTGACGCTGGTGGATCAGTCCCCCATCGGCCAGACGCCCCGCTCCAACCCGGTCACCTACGTGAAGGCGTTCAGCTACATCCGCAAGCTCTTCGCCGGGACCCGCGAGGCACGCATCCGCAACCTGGACCAGGGCACCTTCTCGTTCAACACGCCCGGCGGCCGGTGCGAGAACTGCGGTGGCACGGGCACCATCAAGGTGGACATGCAATTCCTGGCCGACGTTTACGTGACCTGCGACCGGTGCGGAGGACGCCGCTTCCAGGAGAACATCCTGGAGATCAAATACCGTGGCCAGTCCATATACGACGTGCTGCAGATGACGGCGGACCACGCCCTGCGGTTCTTCCGCGACCACAAGCCCATCGCCGACAGGCTCCGCTACCTCTCCCGGACGGGCCTGGGATACATCCGGCTGGGTCAGCCGGCCACCACCCTGTCGGGCGGGGAGGCCCAGAGGCTGAAGCTCGCCTCCCACATCGCGGACGGCAAGAAGGAAAGGCAGCTTTTCCTGTTCGACGAGCCCACCGTGGGGTTGCACTTCGACGACATCCGCAAGCTGCTGTCCTGCTTTCAAACGCTGGTGGACCACGGACACACCGTTATAGTTGTGGAACACAACCTGGATGTTATAAAGTGTGCGGACTGGGTCATTGATCTCGGCCCGGAGCAGGGCGCCGGCGGAGGCCGGGTGGTCGTGGCCGGCCCTCCGGAGGATGTGGCTTGGTGTGAGGAGAGTCACACGGGCCGCTTCCTGTGCGGCGCCCTGGGGGCGTAGTCTGATTCACCAGACAGGAAATGACACGAATTCCATGGTCTCCGGCACAGTAAAGCACTGGCTCCTGTATGCGGCGGTGCGCAACCTTTTCGCATATCTTGAAGTGTTGCCTTGGCAGACCGGCAGGCGGGCCGCGCAACTGCTCGGCCGGATGTCCTTTCGGCTGGACCACAGCCGCCGCAAGGCAAACGCCATCGAGAACCTGCACCTGGCATTCCCCGACGCCACCGCCGAGGAGGTGCGACGCGTGCTTCGCGAGTCTTACGCCCACATCACGAGCAGCATTCTGGACGCCCTGCACCTTGTGCGATTGGTCGGGCGCCGACCCACCGAGACGTTTATGGAGGCGGAGGGATTCGGCAAACTGGCCGCGCAGGGGAGGGGCGTCGGCGTCGTATTCGTCACCGGCCACGTCGGACACTGGGAAGTGCTGGGGGCCAGCGCCGCGGCCCTGGGATACCCCATCTGGACGATGACGCGCCCCTCCCGCAACCCTTTCCTGCGCGAGTACGTGCGGGGGTTGCGCCAGAAGACGCGTCAGCGGACCCTGAACAGACATGGCAGCCTCCACAAGATGATACACCTGGTGCGGGAGGGCCAGAACGTGGCCCTGCTGATCGACCAGGACGCCCGGAAACACGGCATCTTCACGGACTTTTTCGGCCGGCCGGCCAGCACCACCCCCGCCCCGGCCATCGTCGCACTGCGCACGGGCGCACCGGTGGCCTTCGTGCACGCCCGCCGCATGCCGGGCCAGAACCGCTTCCGCATCGTGTTGAAGGACGTGGTGCAGCCCCGCATGGAGGCCCGTCGGAAGGCCGAAATCCACCGCATCACCCAGCGGATCACGCGGGACCTCGAAGAGGTGGTTCGCCAGGCGCCCGAAGAGTGGCTCTGGCTGCACAGACGGTGGAAGACCTACCCGGGCAAGTACAGGCACGCCAGGAGGGCGCGCACAAACGAACACCGACAAGAAGCACTCACGGGGAAACCATGACCCACAAAGCGGTTGTGATGGCGCGGGGACTGGGCACCCGGATGCAGCGCGAAGAGGAGGGCGTGGCGCTGGCCGAGAACGCCGCCCGCGTGGCCGAGCAGGGCTTGAAGGCGCTGATACCGCTGAACGGCAGGCCCTTCCTGGATTACCTGACGGACGCCCTCATCCGCGCCGGCTTCTCGCGCATCTGCCTGGTTGTCGCGCCGGACGCCGACCTCCTGCGGCAGCATGCCCGCCGCATCGGCGAGGCGACGGGGGCCTCCCTGGAATGTGCCGTCCAGCAAGAACCGCTGGGCACCGCCGACGCCGTTCTGGCCGCCGAAGATTTCGCGGGCGACGACGAGTTTCTGCTCACCAACGGCGATAACCTGTTTGCCCTGGACGACTTGCGCCGGATGGCCGACCTGCCGGAGGGGCGTTGCGCGGTGGGCGCTTTCGACCGGGATGAACTGGCAAGGGCCGGGAACATTGCGCCGGACCGGGTCAGGAGCTTCGCCGTCCTCTCCATGGACGGGACGGGGCAGCTCCGGGGCATCGTCGAGAAACCCGTCAACCCGGAGCGGTTCGCCCGCGATGGGCGCCTGCTGGTCAACATGAACCTCTACCACTTCACGCCCCACATCTTCGGGCGCTGCCGCGCCGTCGAGCCCGATCCGCAACGCGGCGAGCTGGAACTGACCGCCGCCGTAACCGAACTGATCGCCTCCGGAGAGGTACCCTTCGACGTGGTGCACTGCACGGGACCGGTGCTCGACCTGACCGGCCGGGCCGACATCCCCCGCGTGGAGCGCGCCCTGGAAGGCCGCAGGCTCAGCTTCTGAGTCCGCCGCCCGGCTCGGCGGCCAGCTCCGGCGCTTGTACCCCTGAGCAGGGCCTTGCCGAAGGGAAACTGATCTGCCCGACCAACCGGCACCGTGCCGCGCAGAAGCGGCGTGTCGTTTGGCCGGGTCGGGGGCATGGATTAGAATATACGGCCGGGGTGAGTTCGTTTCGGCCTGTCTGTTTCATCCGCGAGGTGCCCATGAGCGAACAGTACGATTTCGACGTGGCCGTAATCGGCTCAGGACCGGGAGGCTACGTGGCCGCCATCCGTGCCGCCCAAAGGGGAGCGACCACGTGCGTGATCGAGAAGGGTGAGCCGGGAGGTGTCTGCACAAACGTGGGCTGCATTCCCACCAAGGTGTTCTGGCACAGCGCCCGGGTGCTCAAGTGGGCGGACTCGGCCGCCGAGTTCGGGGTGGAGGGCGTCGATCCTCGACTCAACTACGCAACCGTGGCGACGCGTCGGGACGAGATCGTGCGCCGCCTGGGCAAGGGTGTGCGCGCCCTCCTGTCCGGAAACGACGTGGAACTGATCCGCGCCGAGGCGGCCTTCAAAGACCCCCACACGCTGACCCTCGAGGGCGGGGACGATCGGGAGCAGCTCACCGCTGAAACGATCATGATCGCAACCGGGTCCCGTCCGGTCGAGCTGTCCGCCGCGCCCTTCGATCACAAGGAAATCATCGACAGCTCCGACGCCGTGCGGGCGGAGGAGCTTCCCAAATCCGTCGTCATCGTCGGCGGCGGCTACGTCGGCGTCGAGTTCGCCGGCATCTACGCGGCCTTCGGGTGCAAGGTCACCGTCGTGGAGATGCTGGACAGCATACTGCCGGCGATGGACGCGGACTGCTCCCGGGCGATGGCCAGCGCCCTGAAGAAAGCGGGGGTGGACGTTCGGTTGGGCACGACCCTGGAAGAGGCCAACGCCGAAGACGATGAGGTGCATGCGACCCTTTCCGACGGTGAAGAGGTGCACGCGGAGAAGATGCTCGTGTGCGTGGGACGGCAGCCCGACTGCTCCGGCCTGCAGATCCAGAACGCCGGGCTTGAAAGGGGCGACGCGGGGCAGATACCGGTCAACGAGCACATGCAGAGCTCCGTGCCGCATATCTACGCCGTCGGCGACGTGACCGGCGGCCCACTGCTGGCTCACATGGCCAGTCACGAGGGCCTCGTTGCCGCCGACCACGCCACCGGCACCATCACCGCCGCCATGGACTACCGGCTGGTGCCGGCCTGCGTCTTCGCCTTCCCCGAGATCGCCACGGTCGGCCTGACGGAGCAGGAGGCGAAGGACACACTCGACGAGGTCACGGTCAAGCGGTTCCCCTTCTCCGCCCTGGGCAAGGCGCACATCCTGGACGAGACCGACGGATTCGTGAAGGCCGTGGCGGACGCCGCCACGGGCGAACTGGTGGGCATCCACATCTGCGGTCCCGAGGCCAGCTCCCTGCTGGGCGAGGCGTGCGTGGCTCTCGGGTTGGAATGCACGGCCGAGGAGCTGGCCGACACGGTACACGCTCATCCGACGCTGGCCGAAGCTCTCCACGAAGTGGCCGGAGGACTGGTCGGACTGCCCGTGAACTGGAGGGGCTGAGTGAGCAACGCCGAGACAGTCCGGCCCGGACTGCGTGTCGAGGGACCCCTGCGGCTGGATTTCCAGCCCGCCTTCGAACGGCAGCTCGATCGGTGGGAGCAGTGCTTCAACAGCGAGGGGTGCCAGAACTACCTGCTGCTCATCGAGCATCCGCCCACGATCAGCGTGGGACGCTCAGGGAGCCGGCGTGACGTGGTGGGCGAGCCCCGCCGGCTCGCGGAAAGAAACGTCCGGGTGGTTGAGACCAACCGGGGAGGCGAGGTGACCTTCCACGGTCCGGGGCAACTGGTCGCTTACCCCATCATTCACCTGGGACGCCGGGGCCGGGACCTGCATCGCTACCTGCGTGACCTGGAAGGCTGGCTGGTCGAGTTGTGCCGCAGCTACGGCGTGCCCGCCCACGCCCACGGACCCCAAACGGGGGTCTGGGTTGAGGGCCGCAAGATCGCCTCCATCGGCATCGCCGTCCGCCGGTGGGTGACCTACCACGGCGTGGCGCTGAATGTGAACGTGGATCTGGACTACTTCAGGCTGATTGTCCCCTGCGGGCTGCCGGAGGTGGAGATGACCTCCCTGGCGCGCGAACTCGAGCAAGCCCCGTCCCTCCAGACGGTGGCGGAGAGGGCCGCAGGCCTTTTCGCCGATCGGTTCGGCATGGAAATGGTCGCGGCATCAAGCTCCGAGGTGAGCGTCCGATGAAGACGGCGCGCCGCTTCCCCCCCTGGCTGAAAAAGAGGCTGCCGTCCCCCGCCCGGACCGAACGTGTCCGCGCCATCCTGTCCGAACTGGGGCTCAACACCGTGTGCCGGGAGGCCCGCTGCCCGAACCGGGGCGAATGCTACGCCGACGGGACGGCGACGTTCATGATCCTGGGGCGCAGGTGCAGCCGGAACTGCCGTTTCTGCGCCGTCGAGCACGGCGCTCCCACAGCCCTGGACCCCGCGGAGCCACACCGGGTGGCAGAAGCCGCCTGCGAGCTGGGCCTCACCCACGTAGTGCTGACCAGCGTGACGCGGGACGACCTGCCCGACGGCGGCAGCAAGATGTTCGCCCGGACCGTACGTGCGGTGCACGAGGAGACGTCGGCGACGGTGGAAGTCCTGACGCCCGACTTCCAGGGACGCCAGGCCGACGTTGACCGTGTGCTTGACGCCGGCCCGGAAGTGTTCAATCATAATGTCGAGACGGTTCCCCGACTGTATACCGAGGTGCGGCCCGAGGCCGACTACGGGCGTTCGCTGGCCGTCCTGGAGCGGGCCGCCGTGCATCCTGGAGCCCCCGTGGTGAAGAGCGGGTTCATGGTGGGCCTCGGCGAGACCGAAGCCGAAGTGCACCGTCTTCTGCGCGACCTGCGCGCGGCGGGCTGCCGGGCGGTCACGATCGGCCAGTACCTGGCCCCCTCTGCGGCGCACCACCCGGTGGCCCAGTTCGTCCGCCCGGAAAGGTTTCGAGAACTGAAAGGGCTGGCGCTCGAGATGGGCTTCGACGCCGCCGTGAGCGGGCCTTTCGTGCGGAGCAGCTACCGGGCGGCCGAGCTCACCGCCCGACTGCTGGGCGGGACGCGGAGCCGCTGAACGACTCTCGGAGAGAAGGAGCACGGCGATGGACTTCGAAGTGAAACTGCCCCCCCTTGGAGAGGACGCACCCGACCAAGCCGAGGTCTCCTTCTGGTACGTCGAGGAGGGCGAGGCCGTCGAGAAAGGCCAGGACATGGTGGAGATGGTGACCGACAAGGCTGCCTTCACCGTGCCCGCGCCAGCCGGCGGCACCCTGAAAGACATACTCACCGGCGAAGGCGATACAGTGCAGGTGGGTGAAGTCATGGCCATTCTGGAGCAGTAGAACCCCGCACATGGCATTCGAGAATGCGTCGGAACAGCCCGTCGCGGTCCGCTTTCTGATGTCCCAACTCCGGGCCGGCAGGCTGCCCCACGCTCTTCTTTTCGTCGGCTCTCCGGGAACCGGTCGCCTGGCCCTCGCCCGGGAACTGGCGCGCGTGCTGCTCTGCGTGGAAGCCACCCCCGACGACTACTGCGGCGGGTGCGAGAGCTGCCGGGCCATCTCCTCCGGCAACCATCCCGACTACGAGGAGATCAGCGTGCCCGAGGGCAGGCAGCTCTTGCCCATCGACTCGATCCGTGAAGTGCAGCACATCGCCGCGCTTAAGCCCCGCGCCTCCGCCGGCCGGGTGTTCGTGATCCGGGACGCGGAGCGGATGAGTCTCGAAGCGGCGAATTGCTTCCTGAAAACGCTGGAAGAGCCGGCGGGGCCGTCTCACTTCATCCTGCTGGCCGCGGCGTTACGGGACATCCCCCCGACCATCGTGAGCCGTTGCCAGGTCGTGCGGTTCCGCAACCTGCCCCACGAAGTGCTGACAGAGCGCCTCCGCGAGCAGGGACTGGAACCGGAAGACGCCTGGTGGCTGGCGCGGCGAAGCTGGGGCAGCCCCGGGGAGGCGGAGCGGTTTCTCGCCGAGGGCCTGCACCGGTTCAACCGGGAACTCGCCGACCGCCTGGCGCAACTGTCGGAGAAGGATAACTTCGAACTCTCCGACCGGCTGAACTCACGGGCCGGAGAAGAGGCGGATTCGGCCAGCGAGGCGCGCGAGACCCTGCAGGACCTGCTGGAGTGCGCCGCCCTCTACTACAGGGACGCGGCGCTGGCGGCGGCCTGTCCCCGGAAGACCGACGCTCTGTTCAACCAGGGGGCGCGCGAGCGGATCGTCGAGCGGACCTCGGGCCGGTCGGCCGACCTCTTCCTCGACCAGGCCGACCTGGTGCTGGATGGCATCCAGAAACTGGGAGCCAACGCCAACCGCACCCTGACGCTGGATCACCTCTTTACGGAGCTGGACAGGCGAGAGAGAAGGAACCGGTGAACGAGAAGCTCGAGGGCACAGTCACCCGTATTCGCTCGGTTCTCTGCGAGGTGGACGCCGACGAGCAGACCTATGAATGCACGGCGCGCGGACGCCTGGTGGAGAGCGACACGGGCAGGTCAAAACCCCTGGCGGTCGGCGACCGGGTGGTCATCACGCCCACCGGCGAAGGCGAAGGCGTCATCGAGCAGGTCAGGCCCCGACGCACCAAGCTGTCCCGCCGTTCGCCCAGAGATCCCCGCATCGAACACGTCATCGCCGCCAACGTCGACCGCCTGCTGATCGTCAGCTCCGTGCGCCGTCCCCCCCTCAATCTCCGGATCATCGACCGCTACATCATCGCGGGCGAAGCGGGGGCGCTGGAACCCGTTGTCTGCATCAACAAGATCGATCTGGCCGGCGGGGAAACCGAGCATCTGGAGGCGGCGCGCCTGTACCGCGAAATGGACTACCAGGTCCTGCTGACCAGCGCCAAAACCGGTGAAGGCATCGACAGACTGCGGGAGACCCTGAGGGGGCACAGCACCGTTCTGGCCGGCCACAGCGGTGTGGGCAAGAGCGCCCTCATCAACGCCCTTCAGCCGGGCCTGGAGCTGCGCACCGGCCCCGTGGAGAGCAAGGGGCGCCATACCACGACCACCGTGTCGCTGCTCAATCTGGATTCCGGTGGCTACGTGGTGGACACTCCCGGCATCCGTGAGTTCACCGCCTGGGAGATCGAGCCGCAGGAAGTCGGGCAGTTCTTCCCGCAAATCTGGGAGCTGTCCCACGACTGCAAAATGCCCGACTGCATCCACGTGCACGAACCGGAATGCGCGGTCAAGAAGGCGGTGGAAAGCGGCGATCTGCCCGAGCAGCGATACGACAGCTACCTGCGGATACTGGAGTCGCTGGAAACGCCCGAGGTGCCCCGCGCCACCGACGTGGAGAAGCCCGACCGCCAGATCAGCAGGAAAAAGCGCCGGCCCAGCCGCCGCTCCCGCAAACAGCAGCTGAGACGGCGTTTCGAGGAAGATCTCGAGGACCGGTTCTGAGACCGACGTCTACCCGGCGTACAGGCCGTGCTCCAGGATGTGCGCCCGAACCGGCTCCGGCACCATGTAGCGTATGGACAGGCCCGCCCGAACCCGCTCGCGTATTCCCGTGGCCGAAAGCTCGATCAGCGGGGCCCGCACCCGAAGCCGCTTCGTGCTCTTGACCCATTCCGACCCGAACCGCTCCGCCAGCCGTTCCCATCCCCGCTCCAGATTGTAACCCGGGCGAGCGAAAACGATGACGGGCACCTCCCGGACCAGCTCGTCCGCGTGCCACCAGTTCGGCAGGTCCAGCAGGCTGTCCGCCCCCATCACCAGGAGGAGCTCGTTTCCCGGCCCCAGCCTGTCCCGCAGCTCCCGCACGGTCTGAAGGGTGTAGGAAGGACCGTCCCTTTCCAGCTCGATGCGCTCCGCGCGGAAGGCTTCGTGGCCCTGCACGGCCAGCTCCACCATGCGCAGCCTGTGGCCGGGCGCGGCCAGGGGCTGCTGAGGCTTGTGCGGAGGGCTGGCGGCAGGGACGAACAAAAGCCTGTGGAGGGATCGCTCCACGCGCACCCATTCGGCCAGGATCAGATGGCCCACGTGAATCGGATTGAACGAGCCGCCGAAAATGCCCACCCTGGAGACTGTCTCAGCCATTCACTCCCTCCCGACGGCGGCGGCGACGGCCTTGAGCCTTTCCAGCAGGCCGGGCATCTGGGCCGTGGGGATCATAGTGGCCGCGTCGGAGAGGGCCGTGCGGGGTTCGGGGTGGGTCTCGATGAACACGCCGTCCGCGCCGACGGCCACCGCGCCGGCGGCCAGGGCCGGGGCAAGGTCGCGGTCCCCGGCACTCACTCCGCCCGAGCCCGAGGGCCGCTGCACCCCGTGGGTGGCGTCGAACAGCACAGGATGCCCCAGGCTCTGCATCCGGGCTATGCTCCGCATGTCCACGACCAGGTCGTGATAGCCGAAACAACTGCCCCTCTCGCACAGGATGATGCGTTCGTTACCCATGGAGCTGACCTTCTCCGCCGCCCGGCCCATGTCCTCGGGGGCCATGAACTGGCCTTTCTTGATGTTGACGGGCAGCCCCGTGCGGGCGGCCGCCACCAGCAGGTCGGTCTGCCGGGACAGGAACGCGGGTATCTGCAGAACGTCCACCACCAGTGCAGCCGGTCCTGACTGCTCGGGGAGATGTATGTCCGTCAGGACCGGCACGTCCACCTCGTCTCGAACGCGCTTGAGCGTGGCCAGACCCTCCTCCAGCCCCGGCCCCCGGAAGGAAGCGATGCTGGTGCGGTTGGCCTTGTCAAAAGAGGACTTGAAGATGAAGGGCAGTTCCAGGCGCTGGCAGGCCTCCTTAAGCTGGCCGGCGATCTCGATGCACAGGCGCGTGCTCTCGATAACGCAGGGGCCGGCCACTATCAGCAGCGGCTGGCCGCTCCCGCAGCTAATGTCTTCCGTAACGGCGACCTGGGCCATCGCAACTCTCCCGGCGGACTTGGGGCCCGACTCGGAGCGTAGGATACCAAATACCTTGACAGTGGTCAAACTTTCTGTTAGTTTACCTCCCGTGGCAGCCCGTTTCGCGGTCCATTCCCGCCGATCTGCTGTGCTTCTCTAACTCGCTACACGGCAAGCTATTATGGCAACTACTTCGCCGAAGACAGACCTTGAAAAACTGCTGTCGGGCTCGGTGGGTCGGGACAATTTCCAGGAGCTGGTGGAGCAGATATACGCCAGCTATGCAACGGTCGACCTCGCCCACAACCGCATCCGCCAGATGGAGGAGAAGCTGGAGAAGTCCTCCGGGGAGGAGGAGCGCGACCTGACCGAGAAGCTCGGCATCCTGCACTTCGCCATGGGCGAATACCAGGCTGCCGCCGAGAAACTGGAGCAGGTCTCCCGGCGCAAGAACGCCTCGCATTTCCTGGGCCGGGCCTACCTGCAACTGGGCCGGGAACCGGATGCGCTGGAGCAGCTCGACAAAGGCCGCCAGGGCGACCAGGACCTGCAGACCGACATCTGCCGCATCGAGGCCCTCTGCCGGCTGCGGGAGGAGGAGCGGGCACGGGAAGTTCTGGACGCCTACAGCGACGTTGAAGACGAGACGCCCGACCTTCACTACGCGCGCGGGCGCGTGGCGGAGGCGTGGGGGGAATACGGCGAGGCCATGGATTGCTACGAGGCGGCGCTGGAGCAGGACGCCGAGCACGCCCGCAGCCTGTTTCGCCTGGCGCTGAACTGCGATCTGAACGGCGAAGACGAGCGCGCCATCGAACTCTACGAGCGGTGCGTCAACCTGCGCCCCACCTACGTCGGCGCCCTGATGAACCTGGGCGTCCTCTACGAGGACCACGGCCGCTACGCGGACGCCATCCGCTGCTACCAGCGGGTGCTGGCCATCGATCCCCACCACCAGCAGGCGCAGCTTTTTTTGAAGGACGCCGAATCCTCCCTCAACATGGTCGTGGACCTGGGCAAGTCCAGGCGCGCGAAGCAGTTGGAAGAGGTATTCGGTCTGCCCGTGAACGAGTTCGAACTCAGTGCCCGCAGCCGCCGGGCACTGGAGCACCTGGACATCAGCACGCTGGGCGCCCTGACCCAGGTAACCCGGGGCGACCTGCTGGATGAGAAGAATTTCGGGGACAAAAGCGTGGAGGAGATCGAAGATCTGCTGGCCCGCTACAACCTGGAGCTCGGCGAGCAGATAGAGGCGGAGGCGCCGGAAGCCGAGGAGGAAGAGGAAATCCAGCAGAATCTGGACATCCCGGTGGAGGGGCTGGAATTCTCCACCCGGGTGCGCAAATGCCTGGAGCGGCTGCAGATCAAGACCGTCGGGGAGCTGATCGCGCAT
Source organism: uncultured candidatus Brocadiaceae bacterium (assembly GCA_964572825.1). Taxonomy (GTDB): domain Bacteria; phylum Planctomycetota; class Brocadiia; order SM23-32; family SM23-32; genus CAYVBE01. The sequence continues at coordinate 67,686 of CAZNGS010000012.1, read as the reverse complement.
ACGGAGAAAGAACTGCTCACCTGCCCGAATTTCGGGTCCACGAGCCTGGACGAAGTCGTCAGCAAACTGGCCGAACTGGGGCTTTCCCTTAAGAGCGAATGACGCCGGATGATTGAATTCCTCCAGGGCAACCTGGTCGTCAAAAGTCCGGATGCCGTGGTCGTCCAGGTGCACGGCATCGGCTATCGCGTCTGCATCCCGCTGTCCACCTACGAAGCGCTGCCGCCCGAGGGCAAAGAGGCGCGCGTGCTGACCCATCTGCACGTGAGGGAAGACGAACTGTCACTCTACGGCTTTGCCTCCCCCCAGGAACGTGAATTGTTCCGCATGCTGATCGGCGTCAGCCAGGTGGGGCCGGCCGTGGCGCTGCGGGCGCTGGGCAGTTGCAGCGTGGCGCAGTTCAAGCGCTTCATCCTGGACGAAGACGCCGAATCCCTGCGGACCCTGGTGAAAGGCATCGGCCCCAAGACCGCCCGGCGCCTCATTGTCGAGCTCAAAGGCCCCATCGAACAGCTGGCCGTCGAGGCCGCACCCACCGTAAGGAGCCGGGCCGCAGCCGACGCCATCCGGGCGCTGGTCACCCTGGGCGAATCCCGGGCCGCCGCCGAGCGCGCCGTGATGGCCGTGCTGAAGAGGATGGGAGACGAGGTGGACGAGGAGCGGCTGGTGCAGGAAGCACTGGCGCAGCAGTAACCCAACCGGCCTGAGGCACATGGACGACCGAACCATCTATTCGGGGCTGCCCCAGGAAGACGAACGCAAGTTCGAGACCCTCCTGCGGCCGCGCACCTTCGAGGAGTTCGTCGGCCGCCGGGACACGGTCACCAACCTTCAGACCTGGATCGAGGGCGCCCGCCTGCGCGGCGAGGCCCTGGACCACATCCTGTTCAGCGGCCCCCCCGGCCTGGGCAAAACCAGCCTGGCCTACATCATTGCCCACGAGCTGGAGGTCAACCTGAAGTCCACCAGCGGCCCCGCCCTGGGGCGCCCCCGGGACCTGGTGGGCCTGCTGACGAACCTCCAGCACGGCGACATCCTGTTCATCGACGAGATCCATCGGCTGGACGTCCGGGTCGAGGAGTATCTCTACAGCGCGATGGAGGACTTCTTCATCTCCATCATCATCGACCCCGGACCGCACGGCCGCGCCATCAAGGTGGACCTGAAGCCTTTCACCCTCATCGGAGCCACCACCCGGGAGGGCCTGCTGGCGGCTCCCCTGCGGAGCCGATTCCAGATACTGGAACGGCTGGATTTCTACCCCCCCGAAGAGCTGGCGCGAATCGTCCGCAACAGTGCCCGCATCCTGGAGATCGGCGTGGAAGACGACGCGGCGGAGCTGATCGGCGCCCGCTCCAGGGGCACCCCCCGCGTGGCCAACCGTCTGCTGCGACGCATCCGGGACGTCGCCCAATCCAACGGCAGCGACGTGATCACCGTCCCCCTGGCCGAGGAGGGGCTGCGACGCCTGGGGGTGGACCGGATGGGCCTCAGCGAACTGGACCGCAAGATACTGAAGGCCCTGGCCCGGGACGGCGCCCGCCCCATCGGGCTGAAGACCATCGCCGCCGTAGTGGGCGAGGCGGAGGATACCATACGGGACGTCTATGAGCCCTTCCTCATCCGAAAGGGCCTGCTGGAAAGGACCGCCCGGGGACGGGTCCTGACCGGGAAGGGGACGGAAATCTTCCGCCGACACCTCTCGGAGGAGGGGGAAGACGGCGACGGCCTGTTTTGACACCTATCCCATCCTTTCGTGGTGACGGGCTCGGAATGAAGGTCCTGCTGCACGTCTGCTGCGCGCCCTGCGCCATCCGGCCGCGCGAAGAACTGGTCGAGGCGGACCATGAGGTGACGGGATACTTTTATAACCCCAACATCCATCCCCTGATCGAGTTTCGCCGCCGCAAGAAGGCCCTGAAAGTCCTGCAGGAACGCGTCCCGCTTCGGGTCATCTACGAGGAGGAGTACGGGCTGCGGACCTACCTGGAACAGGTGGATTGGCGGGGGAAAAGTCGCTGCGCAGACTGCTATCGGCTGCGTCTCCGCCGGAGCGCGCAGCAGGCCGCAAAAGGCGCATTCGACGCCTTCACGACCACGCTGCTGGGCAGCGAGCACCAGGACCACGACCTGATTGCCGAGGTGGGGCGGCGCTCTGCCCGGGAGGCGGGAGTCGAGTTCTTCTACCGGGACTGGCGCCCGCTGGCCCGGGAAGGCCACGAGCGGGCCCGGCGCATGAACCTCTACCTACAGAACTACTGCGGCTGCGTGTTCAGCGAATGCGAGAGATTCCGCGAGACCACTCGCCATCTCTACCGCGGCCCGGGACCCGTCGCACACTGAGCCATCATGGACCAACTGCCCCTGTGGAGCGAAGAACTCGAACCGACCCGCCGAACGCTCGGGCAGAAGGTATGCATCGGGCTGGCCCTGGTGGCGCTGGCCTGCGGAGCGGTGGGCCTGCTGCTGTCGTGCTGTCCAGAGCGGCGACAGGTGCCCGAGGTGCCGCAGCTCCCGCACGCGCCCGGCGCCGTGGAAGAGCCCCCTTACGTCCGGGTGCGGCTTCAGTCCGCCGGAAAGCTCCGCGCGGCGGTGGACGCGCGGGGCACCTGGCGGGAAGCGGACGGCTCCGCCACCCTGCCCGCGCCCCCCGGAGCCGGCCCCTGGACCATCGGCGCCCGCCGGGGCTCACTCGTCCTGAACGGCACCCCCCTGGGCGTGCCCGCTGCGGTTCTGCACCCGGCCCGCGGCACTTTCCGGCTTGAGGGGCGCGAATACCGGGGAAGGCTCCTGGTCCGGGCGACCGACGATGGCCTCCGCGCGATCAACGTGGTGCCGCCCGAAGACTACCTGCGCAGCGTGGTGGCCTCCGAAATGTACGTCAACTGGCCGATGGAGGCCCTCATGGCCCAGGCCGTGGCCGCCCGCACCTACATGCTCTACGCCGTCCTGCGGGACAAAGGCTACCTGACCCCGATCGACCTGGCCTACAAAGGCGCCGGCGCGGAAACGGGCGCAACGGACCTGGCGGTCAAGCTGACCGAGGGCATCGTGCTGACCTACCGGGGCGACCTGTTCTGCGCGTATTTTCACAGCACCTGCGGCGGGCACACGGTGGCCGCGGAGAAAGTCTTCCACCGCGACGCCATCCCTCCGCTGAGCGGGGTGCCGTGTGAGTGGTGCCGGGCCAGCCCGGCTTACCGGTGGCGGGCGGTCTTCGCGGCCGGGGAGATCCTCGATGCTCTGCGCGACGCAGGGGTGCAGACCATCCGCTCCATCGTCCCGACGGGAACGGAGCCGGAGGGCTACGCCCGTGAAGTCCTGATCAACGGGCAGAAGAGCCTGGACGCCAATCGCTTCCGCCTGGCGCTGGGCGGGGCGGAGCTGAAAAGCACCCGCTTCCAGGTGGAGCAGACCGGACAGCAGTTCGCCTTCTCGGGGTGGGGATACGGTCACGGCGTGGGGCTGTGCCAGTGGGGCGCCCGGGGCATGGCAAAGGAGGGGTATAGATGGCAGCAGATACTGCGCCACTACTACCCGGGCGTGGAGATCGAGCAGATCGGCACGGACTGAACGCCGGACGGAGCCGACCCTCACTCCTCCTCGGAAGCGGGGGAGCGGCCGCGCAGCGAAGCCTCCACCCCGCCCTCGGCGTCACCCTCGATGGCACCGACCTGGATGTCCAGGTCCTCCCGACGCTCAATCTTGGCCAGCTCTCCGTCTCGTATCCACACGATGCGGTCCGAGGCGCTCAGCATCTTGATGTCGTGCGTGGCCGTGATGATGGTCACGCCCTCTTTCTGGTTCATCTCGCTGAGGAGCTGTATGATTTCCTTGCCCGTGGCCAGGTCCAGGTTCCCGGTGGGCTCGTCGGCCAGGATGATGCTGGGGCTGTTGGCCATAGCGCGGGCGATGGCCACGCGCTGCTGCTGACCGCCGGACAGCTCGAACGGCTTGTGGTCGTAGCGCTCGGCCAGGCCCACCTGGTCCAGCAGGTCCATGCCCTTGTCGCGGGCCTCGTCGGTGGTCAGGCCGGCGAAGGTCATGGGGAGGGTCACGTTCTCCAGGGCGGACATGACGGGGATGAGGTTGAACGTCTGGAAGATGTAGCCGACCTTGCGGCAGCGCAGCCAGGCCAGCTCGTAGGCATCCAGCTGGGCCACGTCCACCTCGTCGATGTACACCTGTCCCTCGGTGGGCTTGTCCAGGGCGCCGATCATGTTGAACAGGGTCGTCTTGCCGCTGCCGCTGGGGCCCATGATGCTGATGTACTCCCCGGTCATGATCTGCAGGGAGATGCCCTTCAGGGCGTGCACCTGGATATCGCCCATCTTGTAGACCCGTTTGACGTTCTTGGTCCGCACGACGACGGGCTGTTCCTCTTCCGCTGTGGCCTCCAGCGGCTCCGTGGCTGTCTCAGACAATTGGATTGCCTCCTCTCCTGCTCACGCTTCGACGCGCATTGCCTCCACCGGCTGCATGCGGGCGGCCCGGATGGCGGGATAGACGGCGGCGACCACCGTCAGGACAACGCCCGTGAACAACGCCACTCCCAGCCATCCCACAAGCTGCAGCGTCGGGAAGAACCGGGTGGCCAGCCAGTACGATTGGCCGGTCTCGGGGTCCGCCACGTGAAACGCGATAAGTGCACGAATGAACGCCAGCGCGAAACCGATCAGGGCTCCCAGAACGGCCCCCGCCACGCCCTGCAGCAGCGATTCGATCAAAAAGAGCTTGACGATAAACATGTCCAGTGCGCCCAGGCACTTCATGGTGCCGATCTCGCGAAACCGCTCCGTCACGCTCATCAGCATGGCATTGGTGATGCCCACCACGCAGACCATCAGGCTCAGGCCCACCAGCCACAGCCCCCGGACGTCCAGCTCCTCCCCGGCGAACTGCTCCCGGCAGCCGTAAGCGAGCAGCCGGACAAGCAGGCTGGACCGTGCGTCGGGCTGCCCTTCCGCACTGACCTGCTTTCCCCGCGTCAGCCAGGACAGGTGGTTCGGTTCCGCCAGGGATTCCCCCGCCACGGGGTACCAGGCGATCCGGCCCTCGCCCCGTTCCATGCCCCATGCCACGGCCCGTCCGTCGGACCTGGCCAACGCCTCCGCGCGGGGCTTCCCCTTGGTGGCCACCAGATGGGTCTGGGGCAGGCTGTACCAGGCGGCGCTCAGCGCGTCCGCATCCTCGATCTGGTCTGCCTTCACGGTAAAGCTGGAAGTCCCCCGCTCGGCGGGCAGCAGCGTATCCAGGCTTTCCGGGATCGGAGCGTCTCCGGCGCCGTAGAACAGCAGGAAGCCGCCCTCTTCCACGTATCGCCTCAGTGCCCCGGCCACCTCTTCCCGGGATAGGGCCTCGGCCAGGCCGACCAGGATCAGCGCATCCGGCCGCACGTCCTCCTCTGCACCCACAAGGTCCAGAACCGCATCGGCGTCAGGGGGCAGCACCTCGGCACTGAACCCGGCGATTCCATCCAGCGCGTTGCGCAGGCTCCCCGCCACCGTGATGGCTCCCTCAACCGGCCGGGCCTCTCCCTCCACGATGGCAGACTGGAGGGCAACCCCGCCGCTGGCCAGCGCCCTGGCCTCCAGAACGCCCTGCACCAGGGGGTAGAGGGCATGGCCCGCACCGACCCCGCGCAGGGCCTCGGTGAACGCGCCGGAGACCCACACCGACGTCAGGAAAGCGATGGCAAGGACGATGCCCGCCATGGTGATCATGGAGCGCCACAGGCGAATGCGCACGCCCTCCCAGGCGATCTCAAACGCCTTGCTCCAGGGCAGCACGATCTGCCGCCCGATCTTCTTGCGCGATGGCGCATACCCGGCGTCGCCTTCTGGCACGGAACCCTCCCCTCTTCAGCGTCCGACTGTGCAGATCATCCGGCTTCTTCGATCACCAGCCCGACGATCGACCGGCGGGCAAGGTCGCGCAGAAACTGCGCTGTGGACAACTCTGCCTCTCTCCGGTTCAGTGTATACTCTTCAGCCAGTTTATCAACTATCTGCCGCACGCTGTGCTCACCGTCGCATAACTCTACCACGAATGTGCCCAGATCATCGAGTGTAATTCGCCGATAGGGGCGCATCTTGAATACCCGCGAGACCAGCCGCACCATCGCGCTGTCCCGCCGGGGTATCTGCAACACGATGTTTTCCTCCTCGTCTCGCTCCACCTTCACCAGGCTGTTCAACACGGGCCGGGCGGACAGGGAATCCTGCCGGTCGAGCTGAGGCAGGTCCTTTTTCTTTCGTCCGAACAGACCCATCCCTCATTCCCCGGCGCAACAGCGGAAGCTCTCCAGGGCCTCCTCGAAAAAGTTTGCCCGTCGCTCCAGACCGTCGAAAGAGCAGATCATAAGCCGATTCGTGGGCTCGCAGTGCCAGCAGGCGGCCCGCACGACCCGCCGCCGGCCCACGATGCGCAGGGGGTTGACCGCCAGCCTGGCCCGCCCCCGCAGCCTCAGGCCCGGGTGTCCCTTGACCTGGGCCTGCTCCACCTCGCAGAGGCGCCACTTGAGGAAGGCCGCGTAGAAATCCCGGAACCATTCCTCCAGCCCGGTTCGCTCCAGGACCACCTGCGCCAGGCTCACCCGCACGAACTCCACCACGCAGGACTTCCCGGCGAACTTCATTCGGACGCCGCCCGCTTTGAGGTCTCGGCGTTTCAGCACCAGCCCTTCGGGGACGCTGAACTCCACGTCGAAGAAACGCCACACCTCCCGGCCGTCCACGGGGTGATCCCGCAGGGAGGCGAACACGGTCCGCGCCAGGCTCTTCAGCGACTCCTCCGGTTCGCCCAGCACGTGCACGTGCACCGTCCGGTGGCAGTCCTGGCAACGGCTGAGCATGGCGACCGCCTGCTGTTCGCCCACCCAGCGGTAGCACTCCACGTCCTTTCCTGGAGGGGAGGCCAGGCCCAGATTCCTCCGCACGGTCAGCTCGCGGTCCTCGCGCCGGGCCGTCTTCTGCAGCTTGGCCACGTAGACGTCCACGGCGTCGCCGGGCGGCTGCGTTTTTTTCAGGGTCTCCCACCGCAGTTCCAGCCGGGGTTGCTCCTCGTCGGCCAGCCGGACGTAACCGGCCTTGCGGTCACCCTGGGTGTAGACCATCTGCCAGTGCGCGGGGACGGTCAGGGCAATGCCCTGCCAGCCGAAGGTGTCATAGGTTCGGCTCTGGCGGGGGGCTGCGTTGGGGGCCATACGGTCAGCCCATCAGTGCAATCACTGCTTCGTCTTCGGTGTCGAGGATGTCGAACATCCGGTCGAAGCGCATGATCTCGAATATCTCGTAGATGCTGTCCTCGATGTTGCAGAGCTTCAGCTCGCCGCCGGCGTTCTGAACACGCTTCAGCAGGCTGACCAGTTTGCCCATGACGGCGCTGCTCATGTAGCTGACGTTCTCGAAGTTCAGCACGATCTTGTCGAGGTTGTACTTCTCGACCAGGGCGTCCAACTCGTCGCCGAGCTGCTGAACGTTGGACTGGTCCAGGATGCGGGAGGTGGCGAATCGCACCACGGCCACGTCGTTCTGCTTGGTGATGTGCAGCAAAGCGTCCTGGTCGGTTTCGATCTCGTCCACGGCGACCACCTGCTGCTCGCTACCGTCCGAACTGGCTTCTCCGCTGCGTTGCAGCCGGATGACCGCTCCACAAATGGGGCACCGACCCTTGCGACCCACATACTGGCTCTCGGTGACCAGCTTCTTCCCGCAATTCTGACATTTAATGACAATCTGTTCTGCCATCGGCCTCTGTCTCCCGCAGAACTCGTGGGCCCGCTTCCCAGTACCTCATTCTACTCGTTGACCGAGTATGATGTCCAGCCTTTCCCTCGTCTCAGGGGGTATATGTAAGGGGTCCGTCACCAGGGAGTGCCGCAAAGCCTGCCCGCACTGACAGGTGCGTTCCTCCCCCAGCAGGGGAACCAGCGAACTGATGATGCGGTGCGCCGTCTGCACGTTCTTGCGCAGGTTCTCCAGCACCATCTCGCCCGACACTGCCTCCTCGGTCTCGTGCCAGCAGTCGTAGTCCGTCACCAGCGCGCAGGTAGCGTAGCATATCTCCGCCTCCCTGGCAAGCTTAGCCTCGGGCAGATTGGTCATGCCGATCACGCTCACACCCCAGGACCGGTACAGCTCCGATTCGGCCCGCGTGCTGAACGTGGGCCCCTCGATGCACACGTACGTGCCCCCCCGCCACACCGTGGCCCCGCAGGACTGCGCGGCCCCCACCAGCGCCCCGTGAAGCTCCGGGCAGACCGGGTCCGCCAGCGAGACGTGGGCCACCGCCCCATCGCCGAAGAAGCTTTCCGCCCGGTTCCGGGTGCGATCGATGAACTGATCCGGCACCACGATGTGCAGCGGCGCTATCTCTCCCTTCATGCTGCCCACGGCCGAGACCGAGACGATGCGCTCCACTCCCAGCTTCTTAAAACCGTAGATGTTCGCGCGGAAGTTCAACTCCGTTGGCAGCAGCGTGTGACGGCGCCCGTGGCGCGGCAGAAAGACCACGCGCCGCCCCTTCAGCTCCCCCATCACGTAACTGTCCGAGGGCGGACCGAACGGCGTTGACACCTTCACCTCGTCCACCACTTCCAGGTCGGGCATCGAATAGAGGCCGCTGCCTCCGATCACGCCGAACAAAGCATTCTCAGCCATGTGCTCGCCTTTCGCTGGACCACCTCTTGACGAATCTCAGCGGCATTTTAACTCGAACTTCGCCGCAGTCAAGCCAACCGACGCATCAACCCCGCCGAGGCAAGGCCGGAGCTTGGGACTTTTTCTAGTTGACACGGGGGCGCCCAGCCCCTATAGTTTAGCCAATCGTTGAGAAGCGGTGCGGCTTTTGAGAGGGAGATTGACCCCATGAGCAAACGCCTGGTCACCTTTGCTCTGTGCTTGCTCGCCGTGATGGGCCTGGTCCTGTCCTCCGGCTGCCGGGCCTTCACGCCCGAGAAAACGCAACGTTACCACTCGGTCGTAAGGCAGGACCTGGACATGATGGAGGCCGATGCGGTTTGGATTCTCGGCCTGGACGAGCCCAGCATTTCGCACGAAGACACCTTCCCGCCGTATCGTTTTTAAGAGGGTGCGGACGTAATCCTCGGCGCACAAGGGCAGGCGGACGCATGTTCGTCTGTCTTTTCTTCTGGCTCTTGCCGCGTCCACCCCTGGGTCATCTGAGCCGCAAAAGCTTGAACCACGGCCGCCCCGGCGTTAGGATTTGGGCGTGTCCTGAACATCGCGGGGCAGGGACGTTGCCTGCGCTTTCGCCGGATGGGGCAGCGAGTCCACGTGTAACTCAGACGGGGGAGAACAGCCATGGCTGGCAGTATCGTCTTGTTCGAGGACGGCAGCGTAGAAGATATGTGGCCGATCACCCTGACCCGCCCCGCCTTCGGGGTCACGTGCGGCATATACAACCTCTACCAGGTCGCTTCCCTGGCCTGCGAAAACGTTGATTACGTCGTGCGGGACTACCTGAGCGCCGTCACCGAGCGCGCCTTCCCCCGGTCCGGCCCGGCCGACGGTCCCATCCTGTTCGTCAACGCGGCGGTGGCACCGGACACGCGCTACGCGGGACGGTTCCGTTCCATGCTGGAGGAAGGCGAGCCCTGCCTGTGCACCGCCGGCGAGCGCGTGGCCGCGGCGCTCGTGCCGGAGCAGAGGGAAGTGCCGGAGCTGTCCGCCGGCAAGGTCTCCGGCTTCCTGCTGGAGTTGGGCCTTCCGGTCACCGACGGCGAGCCTTTCCGCACCCTCGACTACCCCTTCCACCTCATCGGGGCCCTGGAGGAGGTTTTCCCCGCCAACGCGGAGCGCAAGATAGCCGACGGCGACTACACCGAGCTGCGGCCCGGCGTTTACGTGGGCCGAAATGTTCAGGTGGCCGACACGGCCGTCTTTCATTCCGACGAGGGGCCCGTGGTGCTGGACGACGGCGTGCGGGTGCTGGACTTCACCTTCTTCGAAGGTCCCGTCTACGTCGGCCCCAACTCCCGCATCATCGAGCGCTCCTCCGTCAAGGAATGCACCTCCGTCTCCCATACCTGCAAGGTGGGCGGGGAGGTGGAGGCCAGCATCGTCGAGGCCTACTCCAACAAGCAGCACCACGGCTTCCTGGGCCACGCCTACGTGGGCTCCTGGGTCAACCTGGGGGCGGGCACCAGCAACAGCGACCTGAAGAACACCTACGGCACGGTGCGCATCCAGCACCGGGGGCGGCGCCTGGAGACCGGCATGCAGTTCGTGGGGTGCGTCATCGGGGACTACTCCAAGAGCGCCATCAACACCAGCATCTTCACCGGCAAGGTGATCGGTGTCTCCAGCATGCTCTACGGCTGCATCGGCCAGAACGTGCCCAGCTACTGCAACTTCGCCAAGTCCTTCGGGCAGATCACCCAGATGACCGTCGAGCAGACCATTATCACCCAGAAGCGCATGTTCGTGCGTCGGGACGTGGAGCAGACTGAGGAGGACATCCAGCTTCTGCGGGACGTATTCGAACTGACCCGCGGCGAGCGGGAGCTCTCCGAAGAGCCTCCGGTGTTCTGACCCGGCTGAGTGCATTTCCCCCGGGGGATGCGCAGGGACCGCTGGCAGCGCAAGGCGCCCTCTGCGTGGCGTTGCGCCTGCCGCCCTGCCCCCGGTTCACCGCGGCGGTTCGGCCCGGACGGCGAAACCCTCGATCGGCGCGCCGTCGGGAGCGACGATCCGCGCGCAGGCGGCCCAATCGCCGCCGCCCTGGGTGACCTTGAGCAGCAGTTCGTTCCAGCCCTTCTTCAACTCCACCTGGACCCGGTCCTCGCCCGGCTGGACGCCCCGGCGGGTGTTGTTCGCGTGGACGACCCGCCCGTTCAGCCAGGCCCTGACGCCGTCGTCGCTGCCCAATTCCAGCCGGGCCGTCCGGCCCCGGTCGGAGCGCACGTAGGCGCGCAGGTAGGCAACGCATTCGCTGCCGCCCAGCAGTCGGTCCAGGTCCACTGTGACCTCATCGGCGCCCTCCAGGCGAACCGCCCGCCATGCCACGGAGCCGGGATCCGTCTCGGGCGGGAAGGGCAGGTCAAACAGCTCCTCACGCCCTTTGCCGGAGGCAGTGTAAGGGCCGGCAACCTGCCAGGTCTGGACGTAGCCCTCGTACCTGCGCAGCTCGGCCAGCGCCTTTCGGGCGTCTCGAAGGACGGCGTCTGACCCGGCCACCTCCTGTACGCGCTCGAGCGCCCGGGCAGCCGCGTCGGGTTCGGAGCCGGCGATTTCCTCGGCAATGCCTACGATGGCCGCGGCCGCCTCCTCCCGGAACTTCTCGTCCTCCAGGGCGGAGAGCGCTATCTCCAGGGCCCGGGGCGTGGGCACCTTCCCGAGTTGGCCCAGCACCATCCGTTTCTCGTCGGGCCGTCCCGCAACGTCCATGGCTTCGGCGAACATGTGGGTTTTCTGCTCGGGGGATGTCTCCATAGCGCCGACCAGCCGGACGTAGCCGCGCAAAGCCAGCACCCGGTGGGTGTCGCTGGAGGCGGACCGGGCCAGCTTCAGCAGGTCGGGCGCGGCGGCGGGATCGGGGCTCTGGGCCAGGGCACGGACGGCGGCGTCGTGGACCTCCGGGGTGTCCGAGCGCAGCCCGCTGCGCAGCTCCTCCAGCGCCCTTGGACCGCCCAGGGGACCGAGCGCCTTCAGCAGGCCGGCGCGGGCGGGCACGGGTGCGGAGTGAAGGCCCGTGGTGATCTCCTCCACGCAGGAGCGGCGGTCGTCGCTCTCCTGGCAGACGGCCATCAGTGTCTGAACGGCCGCCTGTCGCACGGGGTCCGACTGGGCGTCCCAGACGATCCGAACCAGCTTACCAACCGTCCGGTCGTCGCCAAGAACCCGAAGGGCGCCCAGGCACTCGACACGCTTACTGTCGTCCTCGTCGCGCAGCGCTATCTCCATCAGCATGGCGGTGGTGTCCGTGGCCCCACGCTCGGCCAGGCTCCGGATGAGCGGTTTGGCAACGGAAGGCGGGCTCTCAGCGGCGAGCTCGATCATTGCGCGGTTGACGCCCGGCCCGGACAGGGCGTTCAGGGCTTGCTGAGCGGCAGAGCGCTCGGAACCCTCGCCCTCGGCGGCTCTCCGGGCCAGCAGGGGCACGACCGATTGATTCCCGACCTGACCCAGGGCCCGTAGGGCCGCTGCGCGCACGTCCTGCCCGCCGTCCTGTGCGGCCCGCAACACGGGACCCAGGGCGCCCCGGTCGCCGCGGTCGGCCAGCACTTCGAGGATCCGCACCTTTGTGTCGGCCTCCGCCCCGCCCAGCAGTCCGGCCAGGGTCTCCGTGACGTGCCGGCCGGGCATCTCGAGGGCGAGCTGGACGGCGGCCTGGTGGATGGCCCGGTCCGACGGGTCCATGAGTGCCTTTGCAAGGAGATCGGCCCCCCTGTCGCCTTTCGACAGCACCAGCCCGCGATAAGCCCCCACGCGCAGGGAGGCGGGCGCGTCCGATGTGTAGACCTCTTCATATATCCGGGCCGCCGCCTCGGTCCTTCCCTCATCGCGGGCGCGGTCGGCCGCCCGGACCAGGGCTCCCACGACGGGTTCCCTCGGGTCGCCCGGGCCTTCATCGAGCAGCCCCCGGAGGGCTTCTATTGAGCGGGAGTCGGCCACGTTGCCCAATGCCGCAACGGCGACCCGAACGATCGCCCGGTCCGGGGTGCGTGTCAGCTCAATGAGGGCGGGAACGGCTTTTTCGTCTCTCCTGGCGCCAAGGCTGTTGATGATGCCGATCTTCACCGCGTCGTCGGTCCGACGGAGCGCTTCCCGCAACGCCTCGCCCGCGGCAGGGCCGGGGATGGACTCCAGCGCGTAGCGGGCCATGTGCGAGAGTTCGGGATCGGCCAGAAGGTCGGCCAGAGCGGACACCGACGCGGCCGTGCCGATGCGGTAGAGCTTTCGGCACGCGTAGTCTTTAGCGCGCCGCGTCGAATCGCTGCGCAGCACTCCGATGAAGCCCTGTTCCAGCGCCCGCCGAAGGTCGGGGTCCTCGTGGCTGCGGTCGAGGTGTTCCTCCAGCAATGGAATGGCCCCCGGCTCCTGGCCCCAGTCGTAGTTCCTGAGGGTCTGGAACGCCTCCTCCAGCTCCGGGTGCTCAAACGCTTTCGCCCAAGGAGAGGCCACAAAACAAAGGCAGACGACCAGGCAAAGCGCAATATGCAGTCCGGCGTTGCGGTGCATGTTGTACCTCAAGGATCGGAGTCAGGCTCTCAACGGACTACCTCGACCCGGGGCGGGTTCGCGAACGCTTCCCGGCGCGCGGCCATCTCGGCGCGCCCCGGCAGATCGCCCCGGATTATCCACAGCCGGTACCGGACCGTGAGGGTCTCGTCTTTCGGGAGCTCCTTGCGGAAGAACGCGCCGAACCGGCCGTAATTGCGGTAGGCGCTGTAACGCGTGTCCCGGGGATTATCGGGGTGGTTCACGTGCTGAACGCCGTAGCGGTTGTCCCGGACGACGTAGGACATGGCTGCCCACGGCAGGTCCCGTGCCTCTCTGACGTTTGTGTCCTCCTCGGGAAAGACGTAGGCGGTCTGACCACTCGTCTCCGCTGCCACCTGGTTGTGCGCGCGGAACTGCATCCCACCGTGCTCCGGGTCACCGTCCAGGACCAGGTTGAACCCGTTGGGCTCGAGGGTGGACTCGAAGTCCAGCAGCGTGATGGTCGGCTCGGGCTGCCGGTAGGCCGTCAACGTACGCCGTTCCACGGCCACGGTCCGGCCGCCCGTTTCATTCCAGTGTATCTCGTTGGTCGTCCGCGCCAGCACGGGACCGCTGACCCTGGTGAGGAACTTCTCGTGCTCCTGGCGGCAGCCACCCATGTGCCAGAAGTCCTTCTTATTGCCGTCGTAGTGCAGCTTCATGAACCCGTAAAAGATGCCCCGGTGGTGGGTGTACTTGCCGCCCGCGCCTTTGGTAATGAAGTCATCCCCGGCCAGGTCGTACACGTGGTGGTAGACCTTGTAGGTCTCGTGTGCCCGCTCGGAGGTGGAGGTGTCGTTCGCATACATGCAGCGCAGCACCGGCCGGTCGCCAAAAAGGACGTCCAGGTGCTGCCCCGGCTGGTCCTGGAGGCCAAAACTCTCCGCGTCGGGAGCGGAGGGCTTCAGCAGCGCGGTCCAGCTCTGGGTCTGACCCGGTTGGGCCTGGGGCAGAATCCACCACAGCCTGGCCCTGCCTTTCGGGTGCCGGACCACCTGTCCCGGCACCGGCTGGCCCTGCTCCGGACGCATGGTGACGGAGAGCTCCGAGCCGGCCAGCGTTCCGGGCAGGGGGATAGGCACGCTCACGGGCACCTCTGGCCCGGTAGCCCGGCCGCAGTGGACGCGCAGTTTTATGCACAGGGCCGGTCCCTCTCCACCCACCGAGAATTGGATGGCTCGGGCGGAAGTGACCAGCAACGGGCCCGCCATCGCACCCAGCAGCACGATGGACAATACAGGTCTTCGGAAAATCCGCATGGGAATCGCACTCCTCCTTTTGGAACCTGCACAGGACGTCCGACCATCAAAGGTACCACGGCTCGCGATAGGGCCGCCATCTCATCCGGTTGGCCTCCTCATCGCCGATGAAGCGTTCTCCGTCGGGGTCCCATCTCAGCGGTCTGTCCAGGGTCATGGCGATGTTCGCCAGGTGACAGACCGTGGCGGAACGATGGCCCACCTCGACGGGTGCGATGGGCGTGCCCCGGGTGCGCACGCAGTGCAGGAAGTCGCCCATGTGCCCGCCATGCGGGCGGCGCAGTTTCACCCCGCCGGGGGGAACGGGCGTTTTGAGGATCGACTCGGGCTCCGCCGTCAGGCTGCGCCGGTTGACGAATATCGATCCTTTCGGCCCCTCAAAGCGCACGCCGCCCCCGCCGCTGCGCAGCCGGAGCTCCACGCCGTTGCCGTACTCGTAATCCACGCGGATGTCGTAGAAGCAGTCGTGCCTGCTGTAGGGCGGGTTCCGCTGGCCCTGCCCCCGCACGGCGACGGGCCCGCTGCGGGAGACGCCGATGCCCCATTGGGCAACGTCCAGGTGATGGGCGCCCCAGTTGGTGACGTCGCCGCCGCTGAAATCGGTCACGAAGCGGAACTGGTAATGGCAGCGCGCCCCGTGGTAGGGGTTGTAGGGGGCCGGGCCGAGCCACAGCCCGTAATCCAGCTCCTCCGGAACCGGCTGGGGCTCCCACCCCCTGGCGCTGCCGGAGCGGGTGCTGATGCCCACGTGTACCGTCCGGAGCTCTCCCAGGACGCCGTTGCGCACCAGCTCGCACGCCCGGCGGAACCCCCCGCCGGAGCGTTGCTGGCTGCCCACCTGGAGGACGGCGCCGTGGCGCTCCACCAGATCGCTCAGGATGCGTCCCCCCCGGATGGTGAGGGTCATGGGCTTCTCCAGGTAGACGTCCTTGCCGGCCTCGACCGCTGCGGCGGCGATGGGCACGTGGTTGTGGTCCGGCACGGCGATGACCACGGCGTCGATGTCGTCCCTGGCCATCACCTCGCGGTAGTCCGTGTGTGCGTCCACCCCGCTGAAAGACCCCTTTCCGGAACGTCTGGCGTAGTGTTGCTCGGTCTCTTCCATGCGCTTGCCGAGGATTTCACTGTCCACGTCACAGATGGCGACGACCTGGGTCTGGCTGCTGCCGCGCAGTGAACGGAGATGGCTATTGCCCATATTACGCACGCCGATGCAGGCAACGTTGATGCGGTCGTTGGCCGGGACCCCGCAGGCAGATTTCAGGGAAGCCAGGCCCAGCACGTAAGGAGCACCGAGAACCGCCCCCGCGCCGGTGAGAAAGCCCCGTCGGGTAAGTCGCTGCCCGTCGCTCATGTGCGGACTCCGCAACTGGTTCACAGATTCTGCCCGGCAGGTAAGATTCCTGAGGATAATCCATGCCCCCCGCTCCGGCAAGGGCGAGCTGACCGCCGGTGCGCTCGTCGTTCGGAGGGACGCGTTCCAGCGCGTCCGACTTCGCCGTCGCATGGGGCCGCTCGGGTTTTTGGTGTAAAATCCGGCCGGCAGATGTGTTCTTGTCAGTGGCCGGCGTGCGACCGTGCGGAGCAGGGCCTTGAAGGGCTCGGACTCACAACTGGATGCATGGATCAGGGAGATCGCCCCCCGGGCGGTTGCCTACGCGCGCTCTCTGCTCAAACGAATCCACCGGGCCGAAGACGTGGTGCAGGACGTGATGCTGAGGCTGCTGGAGCACGACGAGTACGACCTGCTCACAGATGGGGAGAAGCTGGTGTTCCGATCGGTGACGAACGCGTGCATAAATGCCGCCACCCGCCGCCGGGAACTGCTGAGCCTGGACGCCGAAAGCCGGGAGGGCTGGTCCCTGGCGGACGAAGTGGTGAGCGATGCCGAACCGGACCCGGCCGACGCCGCCGTCGAGCGGGAGTTGATGGACCGCGTGGAACAGCAGCTGAGGGCGCTGCCCCCCATGCAGCGCGCCGCCGTGGAACTGAAGGCGATGGGAAACACGCTGAAGGAGATCGCCGAGACGCTGGACGTCAGCGCCACCAACGCCGGCGTCCTTGTCCATCGGGGACGCGAGCGTCTGAAGCAGAATCTGGGCTCAAGCCTGCCGGGAGAACTGTGATGACCGACGAGAGCCAGCCCACCGACCCCATCGACCGCCTGGTGGTCCGCTACCTGCGCTCCGAGCAGGACCGGGTGGACGGGGAGGCTTTCCTGCAGCGGCTGAAGGAAAAGCGGAGACGCGGCAGGCAGATCGTGCGCTTTCCCGTGCGACTGGCGGCGGTCGCCGTTGCCCTGTTGCTGGTGGCGGCGGGCGCCCTGGCCCTCCTGCTGCGCGCCCCCGAAGCAGAAACACCCGGGGACACGGACGGCGACCTGTTGGCCCTGGAACGCTGCAGCCAGGTTATCCAGGGCGAGCTGCGGGCCGCGCTCGAGGGCGTCCGCGGGGTCGGGTCGGCCGCCGTGAGCGCCGGCCGTGCGCCGTTGGATGAGCTGGCCCGGGGGCGCATACCGGTGCCCCGGCTGCCGGAGTCGGCCGAGGCCGCCCTGCGCCGGTTCGTGCCGCCAGAACACAAACATCTGCCGTCGGAGGAGGACGAGCGATGAAACGTTTCACGAAACTGCACATTCTGCCCCTGATCGTCGTGGCGGTCTGCCTGCCGACGTACCACGTGCGGGCGGCCGTCGAGGACTATGTGCCGAGAGACGCCCTCGGCGTCCTGAAGGTAACGGCTCTGGAAAGGCATTACGAGCAGTTCGTCAACAGCCCGCTGGCAGCGAAACTGAGGGACCCCGAGTTCGTTCCGGAACTGGCGGACAAGATCGAAGAGGCCGAGGCGGCCATAGGGGAGTTCGAGCGGGCCCACGACGTGGACGTCCGGAACGTCCTGATGGACATCCTGGGGCGCGAATGGGCGCTGGCCGCCTTCCCCGATGAGACCGGCGTCCTGGTGGTCGAGGCGCAGGACGAGCGGGCCCTGCGCCGGGCGGTGGAGGAGTTCGAACGCCTGCAGGGCCTGACCGGCGACCTGCTCGACACCGCCGTCACGCGCTACAAGGGCGTGCAGGTCCATGCCAGCGAGATGAAGGGTGGCAGGACCCGCTACCACGCCATGTCCGGGCGAGTCCTGGCCGTCAGCGAGGACCGCCCCGCCGTGGAACGGGTCATTGACACGGCCACCGGCTCGCTGGAATCCATCGCGGGGTCCCGGGACTTTCGGCAGGCGATGCAGTTGGCCGCCCGCGATGCGCTGGCCGTGGCCTACGTGGAGGGCGCCGCGCTGGAAAAGCTCGCCCGACAGATCCGGCAGAAGGCCCAAAAGCCGGGGGACCGCATGGAACGCCTTATTCAGGGACGGCTGGCGGAGGCACTGCCGCTGACGCGCTTCCTGGTGGTCAGCATCCTGCACGAACAGGACCTCACCGCGCGATTGACGGTGGCCTATGATGGGGACCGCCTGCCGGCCGGCCTGGCGGCTGTTTTACCCGATGAGGGCATGCGCCTCGACGTGCTGGAGCTGGCGCCCCGCGATGCCGCCGTCGCCGTCGCCCGCGGTCTGGCCCCCCGGGGCTGCTGGCACGCGCTGACGCAGATGCTCCAGGAGGCCGCGCCCCCCAGGGCGGACAGGGCGCATGAGGCTATGGACGGACTGGTCGCGATGGTGGGCGGCGTGTACAGCCGGGAGGACCTGCTCACCCAGTTCTCGGGCCAGTTCGCGCTCATGCTGCTGCCCGCCGAGACCTCGGAGACCCCGCCGGCCGCCGCCCTGGTCATCGGTCTGCGCGATACGGCGCACGTTCCCGCCGCCGCCGAGAGCATCGTGGGGGCCCTCGTCACTTTCGCCCGCGCCGAGGGCAAACACGAGGTGACGCTGGAACACACCGAACACGAGGGCGTGCGTCTGACAACCGTCCGCCGCAACGCGCCGGGGGTCTGGCGCAAAGTGGCGCCGACCTTCGGCGTGGTGGAGGGCAGCCTGGTCGTGACCACGTCGCAGGATGCCGCGCGGCACCTTATTGACACTGCGCGAGGTGCAGCCCGGATGCGGCTGCGCCGGACGGAGGGCACGACGTTCGGCGCGGCCGTGGTGAACGCGCCCGCCGTGCTGGGCATGCTGGATCGGTACGACCGCTTCCTCGTGCGCCACACGGTGGAGAAGGAAGGCAAACCCGAGGCACAGGCCCGGCGCGAGCTGACGGCGCTGCGGAAACTCCTGTCGCTGCTGGACCGTCTGGAGTATGCGGCGGCGTTCGCCCCCGGCCGGACCGATCATTACCTGTGCGTTAACTTCGCCCATGACGCGCGCTGAGGGCCCTGCCGGAGCTGACCATCGGCCGAACCACGCGCAGGGGTGGGTCGGATATCAGGGCTCCGCATCGCGCCGATAGGTATCTTCACACTCGTGCCACAGCCCCTGCATCTCCCGGCACCGGCCGGGCTGCTCATCCGAGAGGTCAACCATCTCGCAACGGTCGGTGGACAGGTCGTAGAGGGCCCAGGAATCGTCCATCGATCCGATCGGGCCGGATTCCGACGCACTCACAATCTTCCAGTCCCCCACCCTCAAGGCCCGATTGCCGGAATGGTGGAAGTAGACGTGGGAATGCCCGACGGCTTCATCACCGGCCAGGGCAGGGGCCAGACTCTTGCCCGGCAGAGGCGGGGCTCCCTCCGGCAACGGTATACCATCCGGCCGCTGACCCGCAAGTTCGAGGATCGTCGGCAGGAAGTCGATGCAGTGTCCCACGTCGTGTCGCAGTTCGCACCTGGCCTTGATCCCGTTGGGCCAGCAGGCGACAAGCGGAGTGGCTACCCCGCCTTCATGGACCCAGATCTTGTGCCGGCGAAACGGCGAATTGCTGCACGTAGACCAACCCGGCCCAAGACAGAGGTGCGTCGCTTCAGAACCGGGCGGCGCGGCGGGGTCATGGCCGCCCGCACGGATCATTATCTCAGCACTGGCTCCGTTGTCCGACAGGAACAGCACCAGGGTGTCGTCCAGGACGCTCATGTGCCGTAGCTGATCCAGCAGCCTCCCGATTTCACGGTCCGTGCGGTCGACCATGGCGGCGTGGATGGCCATTTTCGTGGCCTGAAACCGACGTTGTTCATCGGAGAGCGATTCCCAGGCGACCGCATACTCGATCTCACCGGGTCCATATCGCTCAGCGTACTCCTCCTTGTACCATGGAGCGCGCACATCTGGCTCGCGGTCGGAAAGCGCACAGTCCACGATGCCCATCTCCTGCAGACGCTGCCAGCGGCGTTCCCGCACCACGTCCCACCCCTCGTCGTAACGATCGAGGTACTTCTCAATGTCCTCCTGCTCCGCCTGGACGGGGAAGTGCGGCGCGGTGTAGCACACGTAGTGGAAGAAGGGGGTGCGGGCATGATCGGCCTCATGATCGCGCAAACACTCCAGGGCATGGTCGGTGATGGCGGTAGATGAAAACATCTTGTCACCTTCCGGCCCGAAGAAGTGTTTGCCTTGCTCGATTTGAGTCCCCCAGCTTATGTCGAACTTTCCCTCCTTCTCGGGTTCTTGCACGTTAAACACGTGCCATTTCCCCGAGTGGTAGCTCCGGTAACCGAGCTGCCGGAGGTAATGCGGCAGCAGGCGCTGCCACGACGGACAGTAGTGAGTCTCCTGGTCCGGGGGGTCCATGCGTATCTGCTGGGCGTAATACCCGGTCAACATACAGGAGCGGGACGGCCAGCAACGCCCCGTGTTGTAAAACTGCGTGAAACGCAGACCATCCCTCGCCAACCCGTCGATGTTCGGCGTTTCGATCTCACCGCCGTAGCACCCCGGATCGGAGAATCCCATGTCGTCCATCACCACCAGCAGCACATTGGGCCTGCGCTGAGGGTCGTCTGGGGCACTGTGTCTCTGCCGCATATCGGCTCCTTAGCTCAACTGAGTGCTCTGCGTACACGGCGACTGCCCGGCCCGGCGACCCGATGATGGCAGATCTTCGGACCAGATGCCCTGTAGTCTACACCACAGTATGAAACTATCTCAAAACCCCGTTCGCCGCCAGGGCGAGCGAGAAGGCCTGGCAGCCCGCCCGCAGTAGGTGCGGGTTTCAACATGGACTCTCAACGGTCCGGTCAGAGCTATGGGCCTTCCTGAACTGCTTCCCCGATCTAATGCTCGCCGGCTCTGTTTCGCAGCACGCGCAACTGGAGCGGGGGTGCGCGCGGGGCCGAATCGGGCTATAATATCTTTTGTGGGTGCGCGTACCGCCCGCCCGCGCACCGGTGCTTTGCTTTCGTTTTTGTCCTCAGATGCCCGACCCGCTCGAAAGGATCGGCGAACTGCCGGTTGTGCGGCAGTTGCCGGACCTCCTCCGCGCCCAGGGGGAGGCAGAAGTTGGCGGCGTGGCCGGCAGCGGCGCGGCCCTGGTCGCTGCCTGGCTGGTGGGGAGGGTGCGTACGCCGGCGCTGATCGTGTGCCCGGGGCAGGAAGAGGCCGAGGAATTCGCGGAGGATCTGAACCTGTTCCGTCCGGGCAGTGCCTGCTGCTTCCCCGCCCTTGAAGTTCTGCCCGGGGACGAGGAGGAGCCGAACGAAGCCATCCTGCGGGCTCGCCTGGGCGTGCTGCGGTTCCTGGCCTTCGGGGAGGTCGAGGAAAGCCCGGACGATGTGCTCGACGTGCTCTACCCGCCGCCCACGCCCGACACCCGGGCCGTGGTGACGCCCATCAACGCCCTGATGCAGCCCACACGGTCTGTCGAGGGGCTTCGTGAGGGCTGCCGCATGATCCGCGCGGGGGCGGCGGCAGGGCCGGCCGAGCTTGTCACGTGGCTGGTGGACCGGGATTACGTGAGCGTACCGCAGGTGAGGGCCCCCGGGCAGTACTGCCTGCGCGGCGGCATACTGGACGTGTACTCCCACGGCGCCCTGGAGCCGGTTCGGGTCGAGTTTTTCGGAGATGAGGTGGATTCGATCCGCACCTTTGATCCGGACACTCAGCGCTCCACGGGCCGCGTGGAGCGCTGCCAGCTTACAGTCAGCGAGCATCCGGCGGAGGAGGGCGAGCAGGAGCGGGGCAGCCTGCTGGCTTACTTCGATGCCGGCTGCACCGTGATGACGGTCGAGCAGGAGCGGCTCTGGCACAGGGCCGGTGCCATCCACGCGCAGGCCGAGGCGCGCCATGGGCTGCGCGCGCCGGAGGAAGTGCGTGACGAACTCGCCGGCCATCCCCACCTGCTGTTGGGCGTGGAGGGCGAGGCGCCGCCGCTGCCCCTGCGGCAGAAGGACGGCTACGGACCCGACCTGGACTCCATGCTGGCGGAGCTGAGGCGCATCTGCGAGGCCCACCCGGACGTGATCGTCTACTGCATCCGCCCGGCGGAGGCGGACCGCTTCCGCGCGCTGCTGGAGGACAGGGAGTTCGAGCACCGCGGCCGGATAGAGCTGGAAATCGGTCGGCTCAACCACGGCGTCCTCTGCCGGGAGGTCGGGCTGGCGCTGATCCCGCACCACCGCCTCTTCGGCCGGTATCGGCAGCGCCGACTCGTGCGTCACGCGCGGGAAGGGCGGCCCGTCGAATCGGCGGAGCAACTCCAGCCCGGCGACCTGGTGGTCCACGTCAGGCACGGTATCGGCCGTTTTATCGGCACCGGCTTCATCGAGGGCAGGGGACGCAGGCGGGAGCACCTGCAGATCGAGTTCGCCGAGGGGGTGCACGTGCACGTGCCCTGCGATCGCATCGAACTGGTGCACCGCTACATCGGCGTTGGGGGGCGGGAGCCGGAGCTGAGCCGCATCCGGACTTCATCCTGGCGCCGGACCAGGCGGCGCGCCGAGGAGGCGGTCGAAGACCTGGCCGCTGAACTGCTGGAGGTCCAGGCGCTGCGGGAGACGCAGCGGGGCATCGCCTTCCCGGAGGACGGCGACTGGCAGCGGCAGTTCGAGGCCGAGTTCCCCTACGAAGAGACCGAGGATCAGCTTCAGGCCATCGAGGACGTCAAACGCGACATGCACACGCCCCGCCCGATGGACCGTCTGCTGTGCGGGGACGTGGGCTACGGCAAGACAGAGGTGGCGATGCGCGCGGCCTTCAAAGCGGTGATGGGCGGTCGGCAGGCGGCCATGCTCGTGCCAACCACCGTGCTGGCCCAGCAGCACTACCGGACGTTCTCGCAGAGGATGGCCGACTACCCGATCCACGTCGAGATGCTCAGCCGTTTTCGCACCCCGGCCCAGACCCAAGAGGTGCTCGAGGGCATGTCGAGCGGGACCGTGGACATCGTTATCGGCACCCATCGGCTGCTGCAGGACGACGTTTCGTTCAAGGACCTTGGCCTGCTGATCATCGACGAGGAGCAGCGGTTCGGCGTCGAGCACAAGGAGCGGCTCAAACGGGCCCGCGCCGCCATAGACGTGCTCACCATGACCGCCACGCCCATCCCCCGCACGCTGCACATGTCCCTGATGGGGCTGAGGGAGATATCGGCGCTCCAGACCCCGCCGCGGGACCGGCAGTCCATCCAGACGCGTGTCGGCAAGTTCGACCCCGACTTGCTGCGGCACGCCATCCTGCGCGAGCTGAACCGGGAGGGGCAGGTTTTCGTCATCCACAACCGCGTCCGCACCATCCGGAAGTTCGCCGAGAGGGTGCGGGGGCTGGTGCCGGAGGCGACCGTGGCCGTGGCGCACGGCCAGATGCCGGAGCGCGAGCTGGCCCAGAACATGGACCGCTTCACCGAGGGCGAGGTGGACGTGCTGGTCAGCACGACCATCATCGAGAACGGGCTGGACATCCCCAACGCCAACACCATCATCCTGGACCGCTCCGACCTGCTGGGGCTGGCGGAGATGCATCAGCTCCGGGGGCGGGTGGGCCGTTACGTGCACAAGGCCTACGCCTATTTCTTCAAGCCCCGCAGCCGGCCGATCACCCCGGAGGCAGAGAAGCGGCTGGACACCATCCGGCGTTACAGCCAGCTCGGCGCCGGCTTCGACATAGCGCTGCGCGACCTGGAGATCCGCGGCGCCGGCAACATACTGGGGCCGGACCAGTCGGGACACATCGCGGCCGTCGGCTACAACCTCTACTGTCGGCTGCTCATGCGGGCCGCCGCCCGGCTGAAGGGCAAGGAGGTGAAAGAGCCCCCCGCCGTGGCCATCAACATCGGCCTGGATGCCTTCCTGCCGCCCGATTACGTGCCCACACCGCGCCAGCGGATGGAGATGTATCGCCAGGTGCACCGCTGCACGAGCCTGGGCGAGCTGGACGCGGTCCGGGGAGCGATGCGGGACCGCTACGGCGATCCCCCCGCCGAGGCGGAAAACCTTCTGCTGGAGGCGGAGCTGCGCATTCTGGCCGAGGAGGCCGGCGTGGACTCCGTGCAGCTTCGCGACGGCCGCCTGCACCTGAGCGTGAAAGACTTCAACTGTTTCAAGCGGCATTTCGAGGGGGCCGACCGGGCGCCGCGGGTGATCGATGAGGAGCTGGCGGTGGTAGACGCGGGCTTTCCCGCGGCCGATCCGCGCGCCCTGGGGCTCCACTTGCGGCGCGTGTTCGGGCGATGACAGGCCTCGGGCCCTGGATCCTGGACTTCAGGCTTGCGGGTCGATGCACGGCCGTGCCTCCCATTTGCCCCTCCCGGGCTGCTCTCCCCCCAAACAGCAAGAAGGGGGCATTCGTTTGGCCCTTACATCTGCACGAGGCGCGTGTGGCACAGGTGCCCTCGCCTGCGGTCGTTTCGCTTGCCGCCTTGACAGGCTGCCCCGGGTGGGCGTATACTCCCCGCACTACCTGCGCAACTTCATGCGGAGTGCCGCCTCATGCCGCGAGAGCTGAAAGCAGTGGCCGTGAAGGAGATTGCCTTCCGGGATTACGAGCTGCCCGAGCTGGCTGAGGACCAGGTCCGGGTGAGAACCCGGTTCGCGGCCGCCAAGCACGGCACGGAGATGGCCCTGTTCAAGGGCTATGCCGGAGCGCGCGGGCCGTGGAACCGGGAGCTGGCCCTGCACGAACCTGCAGACGAAGACGCCGGCTTCCCGCAGTTCACCATCGGCAACATGTTCGTGGGCGAGGTGACAGGGGCCGGCGAAGGCGTAGACCAGATCGAGGTGGGCGACCGGGTGCTGGCATACGGTGGATTCCGGGAGGTGCAGACGGTGTCCGCCACCCGGTGCTGGAAGATACCCGACCATGTTGGCTGGAAGTCCGCCGTCTGCCTGGACCCCGCCGATTTTGCTATGGGCGCCGTGCGGGACGGATGCGTGCGCGTGGGCGACGCGGTGGCCATTTTCGGCATGGGCGCTATCGGGCTGATGGCCGTGCAGATAGCGAAGCGCTCCGGGGCGGCCCCGGTTATCGCCGTCGAGCCGCTGGCCAACCGCAGGAGCGCCGCCGCAGCCCTGGGCGCCGACCGGGTGCTCGATCCCAACCAGTGCGATGCCGGACGGGAGATCAAGCTGGCCACCGATGGCCGGGGCGCCGACGCTTGCATCGAGTACAGCGGGAACGTGCATGCCCTGCAGCACGCGCTGCGCGGCGTCGCCTACGGCGGCAAAGTGGTCGCCGGAGCCTTCCCCCCTCCCTATCCGGCCGGGCTCGACCTGGGTGCCGAAGCACACATGAACATCCCCGACATCGTGTTCAGCCGCGCCTGCTCCGAGCCCAACCGCGAGGCCCCGCGCTGGGACGAGGCCCGCATCTACGCCACCTGCTGGCGCATGATCTGCGGCGGGCTGCTCAGCGGAGAGGAGATCGTGACGCCCGTGGTGCCCTTCGAGGACGCGGCGGACGCCTACGTGGAGATACTCGCCGCGCCGGAGAAGAACATCAAGCTCGGGGTCGAGTTCTGACGTTTCCGCTGGCAGAGCCCCAAGGAGGGAATCGTGCGACGCATCAATCAGTCGTTCTGTCTGGGCTGTTTTCGAAAAGAGGGCATCGAGCTGGAGGAGTTGCTCAGGCGCGCCAAAGCGGCCGGCTACGCGGCGGTCGAGATCTGGCAGCGGGCGCGCGAACCTTTTGATGAGCTCGTGAAGCTGACGCAGCGGATCGGGCTGCGCATCGCGTCCATGAGTGGCCATGACTCCCTGACGGACGGACTGAACAATCCAGATAACCACGACCGCATCGAGCGGGAGCTGCTGGAGTCGATCTCCCTGGCCGAAGAGTTCGACATTCCCGGCCTGATCTGCTTCAGCGGCAACCGCAACGGGCGCGAGGACGAGGAGTCCATCCAGGTCTGCGCCGAGGGCCTCCGGAGGGCGATCGGCGCCGCGCAGGACGCCGGCGTGAACCTGAACATGGAACTGCTCAACAGCAAGGTGAACCATCCCGGTTACCAGTGCGACCACACCGAGTGGGGCATCCGCGTTTGCCAGGCGGTCGGCTCACCGCGCGCGAAATTGCTCTACGACATCTACCACATGCAGATCATGGAGGGGGACCTGATCCGCACCATCACCGGGAACATCGAGTACATCGGCCATTTCCACACCGCCGGCAACCCCGGCCGGGGGCCGCTGGACGAGAGCCAGGAGATCTACTACCCGGCAGTGATGCGGGCGATAGCCGACGCCGGCTACGAACTGTACGTCGGCCACGAATTCGGCGTTAAAGGCGACCCCGTGGCGGCGCTGGTACGGGCCTACGACGTCTGCAACGTGTAACCGTGTGCGACTGCAGGACTTGATCTGTTCGGGTGGCCCGGCTGTCATCCGGGTCGCGACGCTTCCCGGCCGGCCTGGAGGGCCGATGAAAGCTCCTGGACCAGTTCTTCGTTCTCCGGAAGTTCGGCGATGTTGTGGTTCTCGGCCCCGTCCACCTCGTGGTCGCAGAGCATCCGCGCGGTGAGCGTCCCTGCCTCGTTCGTCCACTCGGTGTAGAGGTACCGGTCGGTCCGCACGGAATCGCCGGCCTTGTAGCGGCTGAAGACGGCCGGTTTTCGGGGGCTCTCGCCCGGAGTGAGCAGCGGCACCATGCTGGTCCCCCCCAGGTGGTCGGGCAGGGGTAGCCCGGCCAGCTCGCAGAGGGTGGGATAGATGTCGACGAACTCCACCAGGTCGGGGCACGACGCGCCGCCGCCGATGCCTGCGAAGCGCAGGACCAGCGGGGCGTTCAGGGAGGTGTTGAAGTTGCAGTGCTTGCACCACAGACCGTGCTCCCCGAGCTGCCAGCCGTGATCGCCCCACAGCACCACGATGGTGTTGCCGGCCAGGTCGAGGCGGTCCAGCTCGTCCAGCACCCGGCCGACCTGGGCGTCAGTGTAGCTGGTGGCGGCGTAGTAGCCGTGGACCAGCCGTGCCGCCTCTGCGTCCGAGACGGCTCCCTCCGACGGGATGCCCAGGTACTGCCGCAGCTCACCCCAGTTGTGCATGGCCTGGTCGGGCACGTTCTCGGGCGGGAAGGGGTTGTCCGCCAGGTTGATGTCCTCTTCCCCGTAGTAGTCCCAGTAGCTCACCGGGGCGTTGAAGGGCAGGTGGGGTTTCAGGAAGCCGGCCGCCAGGAACCAGGGCCGGTCCTGCTTCGCCAACCGCTGCAGGTCCCGGATGGTGCGGTCGGCGGTCTGGCCGTCGAAGTAGGCGTTGTCCTCCACCTCGGCGCACTCGTACGGTTTCCCTGCGCCTGCGGGGCTCTGGCCGGCGCAGCTTTCTTCCAGCAGATAATTGCGCCAGTCCCCACCGTCTTTGTTGGGGTGCCAGGGGCTCTCGCTCCAGCTCCGGTCGGCGCAGTCGGTCAGGTGATGGAAGACCTTCCCGTTCGACAGGGTTATGTAGCCGTGACTGCGAAAATGCCCCGGCAGGGTCAGCGCGCCGGGCAGGTCTGTGTCGGCCCGGGTTTTGAAGTCCACGAAGCGGTCGCGGGCCGGCCGCACGCCGGTCAGGAGGCTGGCGCGGCTGGCCCCACAGACGGGCACCTGGCAGTAGGCGCGCTCGAACAGCACGCCCGAGGCGGCGAGCCGGTCCATGTTGGGCGTCACCATCTGGGGATGGCCATAGCAGCCGAGCTGCGGACGCAGGTCGTCGATGGGTATGAACAGCACGTTCGGTCTGCGGGCGGGCATACTTGCTCCCTCCAGGTGGGTGGACATCAAACCATGATCGACACCGCGGCCATCTTATCGGGTGCCGTGCGGGGGTGCCACCGCGATGGGCAGGTGAAGCTCGAAGCGCGCTCCCGGGCCCTCTGGCCGGCTCAGACGGAGCTTACCGCCCATCTCCCGCGCCAGGCGGCGGGAAAGCGCCAGGCCAAGTCCCACACCGGGGGCGGAGTCGGCCGCATCCCGGGCCGATTTGTGGAAGGGGCGGAAGACCCGCCGCACATCCCCGGCGGGGATGCCCGGTCCGTAGTCCCGCACGGTGATCACCGCATCGCCCCGGTCCGTGCCCACGCCTATCGCGACCGGGCCAGAGGCGTACTTGCAGGCGTTGTCGAGCAGGTTAAACAGTATCTGCTCCACCGATGAGACTTCCGCCGACACCATTGCCTCACGGGCATCCTCCGGGCCGGTGAAGCTCACCTCCATGCCGCAGCGTCGGGCGTGGTCTTCCAGTTGGGAACGGACGCGGCCGATCAGGTCGCCCAGTCGCAGAGTCTCCAGGGCGCGCCGCGAACGGTTCCTCTCCAGTCGCGCGAAGGCCAGAACGTTCTCCACCAGGTGTCCCAGCCGATAGGATTGCGAACGCAGCGTCTCCAGATACTCCCGTCTTTGCTCGTCGTCCCGGATGATGCCGTCGGCCAGCATGTCGGCGTACATCTGGAAGGTGGTCAGGGGAGTGCGCAGCTCGTGGGTGACGGCCGAGACGAAGTCCGCCCGCCTCTCACTCAATGACATGATACCGTGCAGCAGAAAACCGACGGCCACGATGACGACCTCCAGGAAGACCCAGGCGGTCAGCAGCGAGAGCCGCACCGGGGAGAGAGCCGCCCCCTGTGGAATGTCCACCCTGCCCGGTTCCAGCCGGACGGGCAGGGAAGCCAGCATGCTGCAATCCTCGGGTTGCTGGGGCCCGCGAAGCGGCTCAAGCCGGGCCTTCGGCAGCAGGTCCTGCACCTGCCCCAGAAGCCATTCCCGCAGGGCGACCCAGTCCAGCCGGCAGCCCTGCACGTACACGGCACCGTTTGCCTCGACCCGGCGGGCAAGAAGCAGGACATCTCCCATCCACACGGCCCGCAGGGGACCTTCGCGGACATTGGCCCCCGGGCCGGCTTTTTTGCGGGTTCGGGGGGCATTCTGCGCTATCGCCTGCTCGAGCTGGCTGGCCCGGGCCTGCAGGGCGGCGGCGTTCATGACCTGCTGCATCTCCTGCCCGGCGACCTGTGGCGCCCGGGATGGCTCCGGCTGTGACGCGAACCCGACCCCGTTCACGTCCGGCACCAGCTCAGCGAGCAGCTTTGGCCGGTCAAGATGCGCACGGAGCCGCCGCAGGTCGTCCTCCGCCCGCCGGATGGCATCGGCCTCAACGTAGCGTCCCTCGGCCAAATCTCGCATATTCCCGGTGGGCGCCTGAGGCGAGGTCACGCGCCCGTCGGGTGAAATCTGAAAGTGGAGTTGAATGTACGGCGAATCCAGGGCGAGCAGCGGGGAGGGCACCAGCACCTCGCCCGGCTCCAGCGGGGAGAACATGCGGGTGTAGGCGCGGTCCTCGGGGTAGAAGGTGGTGTAGAGGAAGTAGGGGCGGGAATTCTCCCGGGCAAACAGCGGCGTCAGCGCCGAGTCCATGCGCCAGAGGGCCAGCCGGACCAGCTCCTCCCGCGCGGCCAGCCGCCGGTCCATCTCGGCCGAACGCTCCAGCCCGAGCCCCAGCACGGTGGCCCAGGCCAGTGCGCCCACCACCCCGGCCACCGCCAGGGCGAAAACCAGCCAGATGAGCCAGGGCCTTTTCATGATTCTCCCCCGCCTTCGGCCAGCATGTATCCCCGCCCGCGGACGGTCAGGATTACCTCCGGGTCGGCCGGATCGTCCCGCAGTTTCTCCCGCAGGCGGGCCACGTGCATGTCCACCGTGCGGGTGTAATGGCCGGTGGGGTCGATGCGCCAGACGCGGGAGAGTATCTCGTCACGGGAAATGACCCGCCCGCGGTTGCGCGCCAGGTATCGCAGAAGCCCGGCCTCCCGCTCGGTCAGTTCGGCCCGGCTGCCATCATCGAACCTCACCTCCGCCCGGTTGAAATCGGCCCTCACCCCCGGCAGCTCCAGATGCCCGATGTCGGACGGGCGCTCCGGGCTGCGGCGGAGCACCGCATCCACGCGGGCCAGCAGCTCGCGGATGCTGAACGGCTTGACCACGTAGTCGTCCGCGCCCAGCCGCAGCCCCCGCACGCGCTCCTCCTCCGCTCCGCGGGCGGTGAGGATGATCACGGGCAGAGCGGGCCGGACCCGACGCACTTCTTCCAGAATGTCGAGCCCGTCCAGCCCCGGCAGCACCAGGTCGAGCAGGACGAGGTCGCAGTTGACCTTGATGGCCTTCTCGAGCCTGGCCGGGCCGTCGGTCGCCTCGAAGGTGCGGTAGCCGCGCGAAGCCACGGCGTCCGCCAGGCCGCGGCGGACCGCGTCGTCATCCTCGATGATCAATATGCGTTTTTGCCTCATCCCGCTTCGTCTTTCCTCCGCCGTTGAGCAGGGTTACGGGATGCTCAGATTCAGGCGACGTGCGCGGGGTACTCCGGAATGAGCACTTCAAGGGTCTCTTCTTACCAGCTTCGGCGACGCCCGGCGGTCCCGTCCCTCCCACGGCCCCATCGGTCCGCAGGTAGCAGGTTCGGGTGCGCCCGGCCGTCGCGGTGGTCCCACGGCCCTATCGGTCCGCAGGTAGCAGGTTCGGGTGCGCCCGGCCGTCGCGGTGGTCCCACGG
>CAZNGS010000012.1:0-37278 GCA_964572825.1 uncultured candidatus Brocadiaceae bacterium | reverse complement strand
CCCCATCGGGGCCAGACATACCAGCCCAGGGCGCAGCCCTGGGGAAAGCGTCACGGCGCCAACCGGTGAGCCCTGAAAGGGCGCAACATACCGCTCAGTCCCACAGGTGGCGTTCGTCGTAATCCACCCCGTATTTTGCCAGCAATCGCAGCAGCTCCTCCTTGTAAGTGTACCGTTCGTGATGTTCCCTCTGGCGCTCGATGTAACGAAGAAGCTCGGGCAATTGCGATTGCCCCAGCGAGAAGGCACCGTATCCAGCCTGCCATGCAAAATGCTGACAGCCCCGGTTCTCGGCCTTCATCCACGCCGAGGAGGTCTGTTTTATCTGCTGGACAAGCTCGCTCACGGACATGGTTCGCGGGAGAGTGCAGGCAATGTGAACGTGGTTCGCGGTGCCGCCCACCCGGTATGCTTCGGCGCCCTGCGCGCGGCAGGCTCCGGCCAGGTAGGCGTGGAGATCGTCCTCCACGGATTCCGGGATGAGCAATTCCCGGGTCTTGGTGCTGAAAACCATGTGCAGTAGAATCTTGGACAACGATTGGGCCACGTGCACCTCCCCGCTTTGCTGTTTCGCCCTTTCAGGGCTCAACCCATTGGGCTGCCTGTGGTTCCCAGGGCTGCGCCCTGGGCTGGTATATAGCGCCCTTTCAGGGCGCACTCCGGTCTCGTCGGCCTTGCCCGGGTGCTCCGCTGCCAGGCCGGTATGTCGCGATCTCCCGTGTTCTGCACGGAGCTCACTCGGACATAGAGCTTGATTGCCCATTTCCGCGGAACGGCCGTGGCACACGCCAAATGCTGGATTCCCGGTGTAGCCAGCGACGTTTCATGAACAGGTTCCTGTTACCGGCCGGCAGCCGATGGTAGTTTACGCTACGGGTTGAGCCGAAGCAACGTGGGCATCGAACGCCCTTATTCGGTCTCCTCCGGCTCGGGCGTTTCGGCAGCCGTCTCGAAGCCCTTGCGGGCGGCCTGCTCGCGGAGGATGGCTATGAGCACCTGGTCCAGGGTGTTCTCCTCGGAACCGGTGAGCTGGGCCCGTTTCTTGGCGACGTACTTCTGCCGGACTGCGTTGAGCTCGTTGATCCTTGCCTGGAGTTCGGCGCGCCGGGCCGCCTGCTCCTCGACGTAGGCTTTCCGCTCCTCGACGGACATCTCACGCAGGTTCTCCGGCAGGGCCTCACTGTCCAGTTCGGCCAGCTCGACCTGGCCTTCCCGGACGGCGTCCACCAGGTCCCAGCCGGCGTTGGTGTACTGGGCGTTGGCCTTGGTCACCATCCTCTGGACGTGGGCGCCGGCACCGGCGTTGCGGGCGGCGTTGGCGTCCTGGGCAAGCTGCCGCTCCCGGCTCTCCTTCCCGGCCGCGCCGTAGGGGACGTAGGTCCGGTTCAGTTCCGCGCCCAGTTCAGCGATCTCCTTGTCCTGGGGCGCCTCGATGTGAACGACCTGCCGGTTCTGGTTGATGCACATGTAAGAGCCGTCGGCCAGCAGGGCGCCGTGCTTCCACTTGCCGTCTATGCCCGCCTTTTCGGCGCCGCAGTGGATGGTGTTGACGACGATCCCTCTGGTGATGGCCGTCTTGCAGGCCTTCCTGTAGTCGACGGAACCCTGGGTGAAAGGCTCGTTGCCGGCGATAAAGATGACCTTCAGGTCGTCGTTGGATCCGCTCCACTGCAGGTTCTCCGCCGCGCGCTTGATGACCATGCCGCAGTATTCCTGCCCGCCGTTCGTCTGGAGGGCGAATAGCTCTTCCGAGACCCTGTCCAGGTCGGTCGTGAGGGGCAGGATCATGCGCATGTAGCCCTCGGACTGGGGCAGGGAGCTCTTGCCGTACTCGTAGAGCGCCACCTGTAGCTCCGGCACGCGGCCGTCCTTTTTGGTGGTCGCGAACTGATTGACGATCTTCCATATCTGCGTGCGGGCCTGGTCGATAAGGCCCGACATGCTGCCGCTGGTGTCCAGCAGAATAGCCATCTGGATGAGCGGGTTTTCTGTCTCAACTGTCGGTTGCTGCGCCCGAACGCCCTGCGCTGCTGCGCAGGTCAGGGCAATGCACACACTGACCAGTATCCTGAGTCCTCCGCGCTTCATAGCGCTCCTCCTCCGTCAAGAGTATCCGTCAGATTCAGTTCCGTCATCGGCGCACGAGCACCTTGTAGGTGTATTCCACGTTCTGCGATTCGCCCGGCTTCATCTCGATCGTCCAGTTCAGCCGGTTGAGCTTGTCGACCCCCTTGAGGCCGCGCACGAGCTGTTCCACCTCCGGCTCGGGGTCGGTGGACTGAATCTCGCCGGAGAGGGTCTTGACGATCTCCAGCTTGATGCGCCTCTCCTTGAAGTTGCTGACCCGCAACGTCCCGCGGACGGTGACCAGATCGTAGTGGTAGCCGTAGATGCGTCGGGCATCCACCTCGCGTTCGACCTCGTATTCGGCCTCGTCGGTCGCCACGCTGACCGCTCGGGTAATACGCAGCGTCTGCTTTCCGGCGCGCGGGGTATAGGACAGGATATCTTGGCCCAGGATCTGGCCGTCGCGGACGGTCTGAGCCGCTGCGGTGGTCCAGGGAACGTCGGTGGTGTTCTCCAGCCTCAGGCTGTGCCACACGATCTGTTCCTCGGCCTCCTCTTCGCCGCGTCGGTAGCGCTCGCGTTCGTCCAGGTAGTTCGGGACCTCCCACTGATAGATATGCTCGCAGGGGACCGGTTCGGTGAACAGCGGGAAATAGCCGGTCTCGCCCTTCCCCAGAGAGACGTTCTCCAGGGGGTAGAGGAACAGGTCCTCGGCAGCGGTGCCCGCCGCGCCCGCGCCGTAGTCCGGCAGCTCCGCGCCCGGCCGGTAAACGGCTTCCCGTTGCCTGACGACTACCTGACGCCCCTGGACCGAGCCCTCGTCGCGGCGCAGGGACTCGAAGAACTCGGACAGCGTCTCCTTGCGGGCGATCGGGCTCAGGACATCGCTGAATTTAAGGTGCGGAAACCCGGTCACAAGGTCCACGTGGACGTTCTCCAGGTCGGCGGCCTCGTTGACGACCAGCGCCTTGGCGGCCAGGTGGGCCTTGCTCTCCCCGGAGATATCCACCACGTAGCTGGGCGCCCAGGTGATGCCCTTGGCCAGGTAGGACGCCTCCAGCGTCTTGCCCGGCGCGGGCCGGGAGAGGCGAGCCACCAGCTCCACCGTCTTCTGCCGCCGCCCGAACGAATGCGCCATCTCATTGTCGGGGAAATCAATGCGCGCAACGGAGGCGGGGTTGAATGCCGTCTTCCCGTCCTTCGTCTCCAGAACCGCCAGGTGGCCCATGATATGGCCCGAGATAGGGCTTGCGGACGTGTGGTACGCGGTGTACGGGCTCGGGCGCGGCACGCCGCGACCCTCGGCCACGGAGATCAGGGTGCCCTCCAGCCACGCCTCGGCGCCCGGGCTCAGGTAGAGGCGGACGCGTCGGCCGACGTTCGCGCGCAGCAGTTCGGGCACTGTGGCGGCCTCGACCGTCTCCTCGGAATACGCCTCACGCGCCACCAGGTTGTCCAGGGCTATATCCCGGGGATAACTGACCCAAAACGTACCGTGCGAGGGCGCCAGGAAGGGCCTGAGCCGCACGATACCCTCGACCCCCTCCGGCAAGGGTGACTCGGTGGTGAAGAAACCCAGCCCGTTCTTGAACAGCGAGACGCGCCGGAGCCGGCCGCGCAGCTCGGCTGAGGCCGGTTTTTGCGCCCGCACCTCCTGTGCGGCGGCGCAGGCCAGGGCGATGCACACCCCGATTGCCATCTTGAGTCCGTGGCGCTTCATCTTGCTCCTCCCTGGAGAAGGTCCATCACTCCATTGGATGCACGGGCGGTGCTCGATGTTCCGCCCTTCTTGTTCACAAATCACGGTCACTCCCCGTCTGGATTTCGGATGAGCAGGTTCTCGCCCTCGACCACCAGCAGCACCTCGCCCCGCAGGACGATGCAGCCCTGGCGGTTCTGGCGGGCGAGCTCTCGGACGATGGTGCGGAACTCGTCCGAGTCAAACTCGACGATCCGCGCCGGCTCTACCGACTTGCCGTCCGCCAGCAGACGGCTGTCCACCCAGCGCTGCCCCCGGCGGTAGAAGGCGCGGTCGTTGACCTGCTGGAGCGCCGCAGTCTCCACGGCGCGCAGATTCCTGTCCACGAGAGCGTTGCGGGCATTAAGGGTGACCTGCTCCATCTGCCGCTGGGCGTTGATGCTCTGGTTGACACCCTCCCAGCCGGAGCGATCGCGGATGGCCCGGTTGGCGAAGTTGCGACGGGCTTCGGCCAGCACGTCCCCCACGGGGGAAAGATCCGTTCCCTCGCGGGCCAGGAAGGCGGTATACTCGGTCAGCACTCCGAACTCCCTGCTCAGCCGCACCACTTCCTCCACCAGCTCCTGCAGCCTGGGGTCGCTGATCTCCGGTGGCCCGGCGGGGGGTAACTCACCCGCGCCTGCCTCGCGGATCTCCTGCACCAGGACGCCTATCTTGCGGCTGGCCCACAGCCGCGGAACGAAACTGTTCTCCGTGGTCGCCTCCGACAGGTCGAAAGAGAACCTGAACGTGCGCCGCGCCCCCAGGTAGTCCCCGTGGAGCCGGAAATGGAGTGGTTCCGCCCCCAGGTATTTGCCCAGCACCACCAGCTCGTCCCCGAAGAACAGGTCGGGCACCGGGGACGGAACCACGTCCACCAGACGGCCCGGCGCCGGTGCGCCGTCGGGGCCACGCAGGGCCAGCTCGGGCTTTGCCATCACGGGGCCGCAGAGCTGCCGGAAAACCTCTGCAACCTCGACCTCGACGCTCTGGCCGGGCAGGACGAAGGTGGAGGTGGCGCGGCTGCGACGGGCCAGGCTCTGCAGCAGGGGGGCGTTCACGTCCGCCCCCACGCCGAAGGTGAACACACGCTTCTCGTGCGGATTGCCCTCCGCCGCCAGGCGCCGTATGGCTGCCTCGGAGGTTCGGCCCACGGTGGGCAGGCCGTCGGTCAGGAACAGCACCACGGGCAGCATTCGCGGGCGCGGCTTCTGCCGCAGGGCCTCCAGCAGCGCGTCGTGGATATTGGTTCCGCCCAGCACGTTGACGCTCTCCAGGTAACGCTCGGCCCGCTTCACGGTCTCGGGCGTTTTCAGCACCGATCCGTCGGCGAACCGGTCAACGCTCTGGTTGTAGAAGATTACGTTAAACGCCTCGCCCTCATCGAGCCCGCCGATGACCTGCAGGGCCGCCTCGCGCACCTGCCGCAGCTTCTCGCCGCGCATGCTGCCGGAGCGGTCCAGCACCAGCGTCACGTCGCGCTTCACGGGCGTCTTTCCCGGAGGCAGCTCCGCCGGCAATCCCGCCAGCAGCAGAAAATAGCCGCCGCCGACCGTCGGGTCGGGGTAGGCGAACAGGGACGCCGAAACAGCTTCCCCGCCCAGCAGGTAATAGAGACGGAAGGGACCGGGATCAGTCCGCGCGACGTCCGCGACCTGCACTCTGACCGACTTCGGGCCGAGTCGCTCCACATCCAGCCGGTGGCTGGGCGAATAGACGGCGGATACGGGGCTTTCGGAGACGATGGTGGCGCTGACGTGCCAGGGCAGGCGGTAGCGGAGCGATTCGGTCCGCGGAAGGACGTAGTCCACCCGGTCGTCTGTGTGCGGCAGGAGATGTTCGTAGCAAAGCCGCACCTTCTGTGAACCGCCCGCGGGCACGGGGAACACCGAGGAGCGCACCAGGTTCCAACCCACGAACTCCAGCAGGGCCGGGTCCCGGATGCGGGCCACGATCGACTCATACGTCCGCGTGGCGTCCTCTCTGGGCAAGAGCTGCGCGGTGGGTTCCTCTGCGCCTCCCTCGTAGGCGAAGCCCTTCACCACCGCGCCCTCGGGCACCGGCACCACCAGCTCGGCTTCCTGCCGGCGGCCGGTGCGGTTGCGCAGGGCGATGTCCATCGTGGTGGTGGCGACCCTGTGGCGTATGCGCACGGCCACTTCGACCTTCGTGATCTCCACGGTTTCGGCCCCGCCGCGGGCCCTGAATCCTCCCACCTGGGGCACCACCAGGTTCTCGGCCTGCAACGGCGTTGCTCGAACCTGTCCCAGGGCCACGGTCGGAATGATTACCCCGATCACAAAGCAAACGATTGCACCATGCGCCATTCGTTTCATCGCCCGCGCCTCCGATGCTTGCAGGAGCCTGCGTTTCCAACACTGTTCACCATACCACGGCGAGAGCGTCCTGTGTGTAAAGGCTTTGTAACGAATCGTATCCGGGGTGTCCGAACCAAACGGCCGCAGCCGGGGACGGTGGTTCGACTCCGCTCACCACCCTGAGCCCGTCGAAGGGCTGCGCCACACATCAGCCGCCCCGGCGCACCGAAGCGCGTGTAGCTCAGGCGCCCCCGCCTGAGGTCCGTGTGCCCCGGCACGCTGGCACGGGGACCCGTGCCCCACTATAATCCGCAGTCCGGTTCGCTGTTTTCCCTGCGGTTGCGATGACAAGGAGCCAGTTGTGAGCGCCACTCGCCCGAACGTGCTGTTTATCCTCATCGACGACCTGGGCTGGAGGGACGTTTCGTGCTACGGCAGCGAGTTCTACGAGACCCCCCACATCGACGCCCTGGCACGCGAGGGGATGCTGTTCACCGATGCCTACGCCTCATGCCCGGTCTGCTCGCCGACGCGGGCGAGCATTATGACGGGCAAATACCCGGCGCGACTGGGTCTGACCAATTACATCGACTGGCACTGGCGGCTGCACCCGCGCAGCGGACGCGTCATTGATGCACCCTACATCCGCCAGCTTCCGCACTCGGAGAGGAGCCTTGCCCGCGCGCTGGCCGACCAGGGCTACCGGACCTGCCATGTGGGCAAATGGCATCTGGGAGAAGCGGACTACTACCCCGACCGGCACGGATTCGACGTCAACCTGGGGGGCTGCGAATGGGGCATGCCCGTCCACGGCTATTTCAGCCCCTGGGGCATTCCCACGCTCGAGGACCGCGAGGAGGGCTTGTATCTGACCGACTACTTGACCGATCTGGCCATCAAGTGGCTCCAAAATCGCACGGAAGTCCCGTTCTTTCTCAACCTCTGGTTCTACTCCGTCCACACCCCCATCCAGGGCAAAGAGCAGATCGTCGAAAAATACCGGCGCAAGGCGGAGGAGATGGAGCTGGCGAACCGGGACCCCGCCGAACTGATCGGACCCAGTCCGTTCGATCCGGACGAGAAGCAGATGATCAAGCGGCGTGTGCTGCAATCCTACCCGGAATACGCGGCCATGGTCGAGAGCGTGGACGAGAACATCGGGCGCGTCGTGGACCACCTGAAGAAGACCGGGCAGTGGGGCAACACCGTGGTCGTGTTCACTTCGGACAACGGGGGGCTGGCGACCGGCCGCGGGGGCGGCGTCACCAGCAACCTGCCGCTGGCCTACGGGAAGGGGTGGATGTATGAGGGAGGGACCCGCGTCTCCACGATCGTCCGCTGGCCCGGCGTCACCGCGCGCGGCTCCCGCTGCGCGGAGCCGGTGACGAGCACGGATTTCTACCCCACGCTGCTGGAGGCGGCGGGCGCCGCGCCGGACCCGGCCCAGCACGTAGACGGCGTCAGCCTGGTGCCGCTCCTCAGCGGCCAGCAGTCGCTCAACCGCGACGCCATCTTCTGGCACTACCCCCACTACTCGAACTGCGGCGGGCGGCCGGGCTGCTCGGTGCGAATGGCCGATCACAAGCTGATCGAGTTCTTCGAGGATGGCCACCTGGAGCTCTACAACCTGCGCGAGGACATCGGCGAGGAGAACGACCTGTCCCAGGAGATGCCCGCACTTCGCAACGACATGATGAACCGCCTGGAGGCCTGGAAGGGGCAGGTCTGCGCGCGCATCCCGCGGCCGAATACCGAATGGCCCCCCGGCGGCGAGGCCCCGGACGGTCCCACCGCACCCACGGTGTAGCAGGGCGATAGTCGGGCGCCACGGCCTGCCCGAAAGAGCCATTTGCGTCGATTCTAAGCTCGACTTTCGACAATTGAAGAGGAAAGCCCTCCCCATATATAGCGTCCCCGCGGGAGAATGGGCGCCCTTTCCGGGCTCAACTGTTCCACGTGCGTACGGCTCCCAAGGCTGTGGCGCGGGCAGACACTCAGGGCGAATTACTTTTTCAACGCCCGCATTCTGCCCCGTGCGAACATAAAGTCTGCCACCTCTGAACATTTTCACAATGACACAGCGTGGCGCCAAGAGCCCAGCAGCGTAATGTCGAAAGTCGAGCTGAGGCGCTGTTGCAGAACGCGCTCCGTCGGCCGAAGCCAGGAGGGGGTTGTGCAATAGCACCGAAGGTGGGGCTGCAGGGAGCTGGGGAAGGGGCAGAAAAGTAGTTACCCCACATTCGGCCCGCCACAGGCCCTGTGGCGGGGTTCGGCGCTCCAAAGCCGCTGATTTCACCCCAGAAAAGGAATGTGCGGTTTCCTTTGTCGTATCTACCGGTTTAACGGTAGGATACGGTTGACTCCAGAAAGGAGAACCGCACAATGGCCATTATACCGCAGACGCGGCTGTTTTCATGGGAGGATGTGGAAAATCTCGGCGAGCTGAAGCGCCTCCGGCTCGTGCTTGAGGCCCCGCCCGACGAGTTGTTTATGCGTCATCTGGAACCGGACCGGGCAAACGGACGGGCCGACTACCCGGTGCGGGCGACGTGGAACTCGGTGCTGGCCGGCATAGTGTTTCAGCATCCGACCATGGAATCACTGAAACGGGAGCTTCTCAGGAACGCTCAGCTGTGCCAGGTATGCGGATTCGACCCCCTCAAGGGTACCGAACAGGAGCTGCCGGCGGGCTACGAGGTGACCCCCGCTTCCCGCCTGCCTGTGCGTTGCACGCAGACAGGTCCGGACAACAAGGTCTTCCCGGACCTTTTGGACGGGGTGGCCGAGAGGCATCCCGATCTTCTGACGGGGGCCGAGGCGCTGGTGGGCGACAAGGGCTAAGGACAGAGTATGCCTTGCAAAGTGCAGTTAACGAGCATATTATAATGTTATGCACAGAGGTGGTAGGTTTGGTGACGCCACCTCTCCGTCTCCCTTGCGCCGAAAGGGGGGATCACCGGTATGAAAAGAGCATTG
Source organism: uncultured candidatus Brocadiaceae bacterium (assembly GCA_964572825.1). Lineage (GTDB taxonomy): Bacteria > Planctomycetota > Brocadiia > SM23-32 > SM23-32 > CAYVBE01. Next base: position 28,179 of record CAZNGS010000012.1, on the reverse strand, counting down.
GTCGCTGTCCTCCTCCTGGTGTCTGCGGCGGTCAGCGCGGCGGAGTACGACCTGCCGAAAGGGCCCTGCCCTTCCGCCCCGCCCGCCAACCCGCAACGACGCAAGGGCGGCGAGAGCTTTCCGCCTCTGCCGCTTCCCGCAACTCCGTTGCGACGCACCGAGAAGAAGCGCCCTCCGGCCCCGCCCCCGTTGATCGCCAAGATCCAGTATGGAGAGATCCAGGAGGTGAGCCGGGACGGCAAAAGCGTCCGCTATCATGACTGGAACAAGGACCCCGGGGACGCCCCCATGCTCGTGCGGCTGGCCAACCGGGCGCTCGAGGTGCGCTACACGCACAGGCGGGGGCCACTGGAGGCGTTCGAGCCCGATCCATCGCAATGCCCCATCTTTTACTACACCGGCAGCGAAGATTTCGTCCTGCCGGACGGGGAGGTGGCCCGGCTGCGGGAATTCGTCCAGAACGGCGGCACTATCTGGGGCGATACCTGCTTCGGCGATCCGGACTTCTTCAAGGCATTCCTGCGGGAGATGAACCGCGTGCTGCCGGCGCGCCGGTGGCGGCGCCTCGGCACGGACCATCCCCTCTTCCACTGTTACTATGAAATGGAAGAGCTCAGCTACACCCGGGACGTGCCGGACGCTCCGAGCGGCCGCGGCGAGCCCGTATTCCTGGGGCTGGAGCTGGGCGACCGAACCGCGATCATCCTGTCCCGCTACGATCTGAGCTGCGGCTGGGACGGCCACGTCCGGGCCGGGGCGCTCAGCGTGGCGCCCGAAGAGGCGCGCCGGCTGGGCATCAACATGATCGTCTACAGCCTGGCCACCTTCGAGCTGGCCCGCTACCAGAGCATCGCCAAGGTCTACTACGAGGCCGACGAGCGGGCGCGGGGGGACTTCGTGTTCGCGCAGGCGCGGCTCACCGACAACTGGGACACCCAGCCGAACGCCATCGCCAACCTGCTGAAGGCCGTCGCCGCCGGCACCAGCGCGGAGGTCAAGTTCCAGCGCCGGGCCGTGGACCTGGTCGGCGGCGAGCTGATGCAGTATCCCTTTCTCTACCTGACGGGGCGCTACGACTTTGTGCTGAGCGAGCCGCAGGTCCAGGCGCTGCGCCGGTACCTGACCGGCGGCGGTTTCCTGCTGGCCGCTCCCAGCGCGGGCAGGCGACAGTTCGACGCCGCTTTCCGCCGCGAAATCGGCCGCGTGCTCCCCGGCTGTGAGCTGCAGAAACTGCCGGACGATCATCCGGTCTACAGTATCCTTCATCGCATCCGGCGGGTCGAGTACAGCGACTACCTCCAGACGCTGGGCGAGAGTCCCCCTTCGCTGCCGCTGGAAGGGATGGAGCTGGGCGGGACTACCTCGGTCATCTACTGCCCCTACGACCTGGGAGGCGGATGGCGGGGATTCGACCACCCCTTCGCCCGAGCAATACAGCACGCAGACGCGCTCCGGCTGGGCGTGAACATCGTGCTGTACGCCATGACGCATTGACGGCCACCCCGGACTCCGCAAGACTTCCTCGGGGGAGCACCTGACCTTGACGGACGGCAGACCCAGCGGGACAAAACGAACGGAGCGGCGCGACCGGGACGCCCAACTGGTCGAGCAGCTCGGCGCTCTGCGCCGCACGTTGCTGAAGGAGATAAAGAAGGTCATCATCGGCCAGGAGGAGGTGCTGGAGCAGATTCTGGTCACCCTCTTCTGCCGGGGGCATTGCCTGGTAATCGGGGTGCCGGGACTGGCCAAGACCCTGATCGTGCGCACCCTGGCGAAGGCGCTGCGTCTGGACTTCAAGCGCATCCAGTTCACCCCCGACCTCATGCCCAGCGACATCACGGGGACGGAGATTCTGGACATCGAGCCGGGCACCCACGAGCGCAGGTTCCGGTTCGTGCCGGGGCCGATCTTCACCAACATCCTGCTGGCGGACGAGATTAACCGGACCCCCCCGAAGACCCAGGCGGCGCTCCTGGAATCCATGCAGGAATACGGCGTGACCGTGGCCGGCGAGACGCACGGGATCGAGCAACCGTTCTTCGTGCTGGCCACCCAGAATCCCATCGAGCAGGAGGGCACCTATCCCCTGCCGGAGGCCCAGCTCGACCGCTTCATGCTGAACATCCTGATCGACTACCCCGGCCGGGACGAGGAGATACGCATCTTCAAGGTCACCACAACCGACTCCCTGCCGGAACCGGACCCGGTGATGGACGGCCGGCAGATAAAGCAGGTCCAGGAGATCGTCCGGCGCATGCCGGTCAGCGATCACGTGCTGGGCTACGTGGCCAGCCTGGTGCGGGCCACGCGGCCGGACTGCGAGGAGGCGCTGGATTTCACGCGCCGTTACGTGGAGTGGGGCGCCGGGCCCCGTGCCGGACAGTACCTGGTGCTGGGCGCCAAGACGCTCGCCCTCATCGACGGCCGCTTCAACGTCTCCTGCTCGGACGTGCGGGCCGTGGCCCACCCCGTGATGCGGCACCGGATCTTCACCAACTTCAATGCCGACAGCGAGGGCATCGACGTCGAGGACATCATCGACCACCTGCTGGAGACCGTCTCCGAGCCGGATGAGAACGCCTACGCCCGCAGGGGGCGGGGCGAGTAAGAGTAGTCCCGTTGGGCCGCGAAACACCACTCGAGCAATCGGCCGATGCGTGCCGCATTCAAGAGCAAATTCTACGACCCCCGGAAGCTGGCCCGCGTCAAGAACCTCCAGCTCCTGGCTCGCACCGTGGTCGAGGGTTACATCAGCGGCCTGCACAGGAGCCCGTTCAAAGGCTTCAGCTCCGAGTTCGCCGAGTACCGCGAGTACATGCCCGGAGACGACCTGAAGCATTTCGACTGGCGGGTCTACGCCCGCACGGACAAGCGCTACGTGCGCCAGTACGAGGAGGAGACAAACCTGACCTGCACCCTCCTGCTCGACGCCAGCGGATCGATGCAGTTCGGGGAGGAGGAGCTGACCAAGTTCGACTACGCCCGCTACCTGGCGGCCGCCCTGACCTACCTGATGATCCAGCAGAGGGACCAGGTCGGTCTGGTCCTGTTCGGACGCGATGTCCGCGCCCGCATCCCCGCCCGCAACAGCCCCGGCCACATGAAGTTCATGCTGGAGCAGTTGGAGAAGGCCGAAGCCGAGGGCGAGACCGGCATCGCGCCCAGCCTCCACGCCATCGCGGAGAGCACCACGCGCCGGGGCCTGGTCATCGTCATCAGCGACCTGATCGACGAGCAGGAACAGGTCATGAACGCGCTCAACCACTTCCGCCACGACCGGAACGAAGTGATCGTGTTCAACGTCTTCCATCCCGCCGAACAGAACCTGCCCTTCGAGGGGCTGGTCGAGCTTCTCGACCTGGAGACCGGTCGCACGATGCAGGTGCGGGCGGACGTGATCCGACAGGACTACCAGAGGCAGTTCCAGAACTTCGTCCGGCGCTACCGGGCCGAATGCTCCGCCGCCCGGATAGACTACGAACTCGTCACCACGGACCTGCCGTTTGAGCTGATGCTCGCCTCCTACCTGGACCGGCGGGAGCGGTACCGTTGACCCCGGCGCGATGGAATACAGCCTGAAGAAGTCATGACATACCTGCACCTTTTCTGGGCCTCGCTGGCCGTCCCGGTCATCATCCACCTGGTTTACCGCCGGAAGGCCAGGCGCGTGCCCTTCAGCACGCTGCGCTTCGTCCAGATGGTGGACCAGCGTGTGGCCCGGCGCCACCGGCTGAAGGAGCTGCTCCTGCTGGCGCTGCGCATCTTCCTGCTGGCAGCGCTGATCGGGGCGCTGTATCGGCCCATGCTGCGCTCGCAGACCTTCCGGGCGGAGAATGTGCCGGCCGCCGCAGCCATCGTGCTGGACAACACCTACTCGATGCGGGCCGTCAGGGGGGGCATGGCCCGTTTCGACCGCGCCACCGGGGCGGCAGTGGAGATACTGTCCGGCCTCCGGCACGGGGACTCGGCGGGCATCGCCCTGTTCGACGACCCCCAGGACACACCGGCCGAGTTTACCACGGGTCTGTCGGGCCTGCGCGCCCGCCTGGACTCCATCGAGTGCGGATACGGGACGGCTCCTGCCGCCGGGGCGCTGGGCCGCGCCGTGAAGGCCCTGGCCGAGAGCCGCCAGCCGCAGAAGGAGCTCTACGTCATCAGCGATTTCCAGCGCCTCTCCTGGACCCCGGCCGTCCGCGAGCTGGCGGACCGAATCGGACCGGAGACGCCCCTGTACCTGATCGACGTGGGCGATGCGATGGGCGAGAACCTGACTCTGGAGAGCGCCCGATTCGGGCTCAACGTGCAGGTGGCGGGCGCCGCCTCCGAGGTCCTCTGCACCGTGAGCAACACCGGCCCCGAGAATCTGAACAAGCGGCTGAGCCTCCTGGTCAACGGGGAGAAGATGGGCGAGGAGGAGGTGGCGCTCGCCCCCGGGGCGCGCATAGGCACGGTCCTGCGGCACGTGTTCGGCCAGACCGGCTACGCCGTCGTCGAGGCCCGGCTGGAACCGGACCAACTGCTGGCGGACAACGCGCGCTACCTGGCGGCCAGAGTCAGGGAGGAGCTGCCCGTCCTGCTGGTTAACGGCGACCCGTCCGCAGCCCCCTTCATGGACGAGACCATCTACGCCGAACTGGCGCTCAAAGCGCCGGCGCCGGGCGGCGCCACTCTCTCGCCGCTGGCAGTCAGGACAGTGACCGCCGCCGAGCTGGGCCGAACTCCGCTGGAGGATTACGCCTGCGTGCTGCTGGCCAACGTCCCCCGCTTCGGGGAGCGGGTGGCCGCCGCGCTTCAGCGCTTCGTCGGGGACGGCGGGGGGCTGATCGTCTTCCTGGGGGACCGCGTGGACGTGGCGTCCTACAACGCCGCCCTCGGCACCGAGCTGCTGCCCGGCATCCTGGGCCGGGTCGTGGACACGCCGGACGGGGCAGCCCTGAGCCACCTCAACAGGGCGCACCCCGTGCTCCGTAGCCTGGCGGAGCACGTAGATGCCCGGCGGGTGCGCGTGGAACGCTGCATAGCCGTGGAACCGGCCGAAGACGCCGCGGTTCTGGCCGCCTCGGACGCCGGACCCCTGCTGCTGGAGCGCGGGGTCGGGGCGGGCATCGTACTGCTCTGCGCCACGGCGGCGGACATGGACTGGGGCAACCTTCCCGCTCGCGCGCTCTACCTGCCATTGCTGCACCAGATGGTCTACTACTGCGGCCGGCCGGCGGAGCGCGTTGCCGCCGTGACGGTGGGCATGCCCTACGTGTTGAAACTCCCGGAGACCCAGCAGCCACCGGAGGTCGCCTTCTACGGCCCCGGAGACGAGGAAGAACCGCTGACGACACTGACCCCCGCCCCGGACAATGCCCGCCGGGTGGTGTTCGGCGGGACGGCCGTTCCGGGCATATATCGGGCGGTTTACTCCGTGGACGGCGAGGAACGCCGCCGGCTCTTCGCCGTCAACGTGGACCCCGCGGAAAGCCAGTTCGACCGCATCGCGCCGGAGGAGGTGGCCGATATGCTGGGGGCCAGGCAGGTGCAGGTGGTCCGGGACGCCGACAGGCTCCGACAGCTCGTGCGCCGTCAGCGGCACGGCCTGCCCCTGTGGAATTACCTGTTCGCGCTGGCCATCGCGCTGGCCGTCGCAGAGAGCTACGTCGGAAACAAACTCATTGAGCGCTGAAGAGCCGTCGGGAGGCCACAGATGAAGGACTGGGAGGTGGCGTTCACGGGGGAATGGCCGGCGCTGCTGGTTATCTGCGGCGCCCTGGCCGCCGTCGTAACGGCCTGCCTGTTCTATCGACGGCACCGGGAGAAACTGTCCCGGCGGGCCCTCAGGATACTCTCGGCACTGCGGGCAGCCACCATAATGGCCCTGGCGGTCTGCATGCTCCAGCCCGTGCTGCGGTTCACCGTGGCGGAGGCCACCCGCACGACGGTGGCCCTGCTGGTGGACGTCTCGGAGAGCATGAAGATCCGGGACGCCGCCGGGGGGAGCTCCCGACTGGAGGCCGCACAGTCGCTCCTGCTGGAAAAGCCGACCGACATTCTGCGGCGGCTGAAGCGCGTGCAGGACGTGCGCGTTTTTACCTTCGGCGCGGTCACCGGCGAAGTAAGAGAACCCGACGATCTCCGCCGGGCAAAACCCGACCAGAAGGCCACCGCCCTCGGCGAAGCACTCAAGGACGCCGTCCGAGAGGTGGGCCAATCGAACGTATCTGCCCTGGTGGTGCTGACCGACGGCGTGTCCACCCAGGGGGAGGAACCCGAGGCGGCGGCGCGCATGCTGGGGGTGCCCGTGTTTCCCGCTGCCCTGGGGGGCCGGCTGGTTGAGCAGGGGCGGTTCCGGGACGTGGGCATCGTATCGGTGCCGCAGAACCCACAGCTCATCGTCAACAACAGGGCCAGGCTCGAAATCGAGGTCTCCGGGCGGGGCCTGGGCGCCCTGTCCGAGTCCGCGCGAGAGATGACGCTCCTGCTGGAGACCGAGGAAGGCGAGAATCTGGCCGAAACCGCGGTGCGCTGGCCGGCCGACGACGGCACCACGCGGGTGGAGCTGGAGTTCGTGCCGGAGCGGGTGGGTATCCAGCGGATGCGGGCCCGCCTGCCCGAGCTGGAGGATGAGACCGTCAAGGAAAACAACTCCCGCACCTTTACCATCCAGGTGACCGATCCGCGCATACGGGTGCTGATGGTCGAGGGAACCGTCCGAAGCGAATATCGCTTCCTGCGCCGTGCGCTGGAGAGCGATCCCAACCTGGAGGTCAGCTCCGTGGTCAAGCTCAGCGGCAGGCGCTTCCTGGTCCAGGGCGTGCAGCCCGGCGTTGACCTGAGCCGGGGGCTGCCCGCCCGACCCGAGGACTACCAGGAGTTCGACGTGGTGGTTCTGGGCGACATCGGACGCGAGGAGTTCACGGGGGTCCAGCTCGAATTGCTCAAGGACTTCGTCGATGAAGGCGGTGGCCTGCTGGCCCTGGGCGGCTACCACGCGTTCGGTGCCGGAGGCTACGCGGACAGCGCCCTGGCCGATGTCCTGCCGGTGACGATGGGAGGCGAGAGCGACGGGCACGTGGAAGAACCCTTCCATCCCAGCCTGACCGGGGAGGGCAAGGTGCACCCCGTCCTGGATGGGTGCGCGCCCTTCTTTCAGGGCGAGGACCGGGTGAGCCTGGAAGGCGCCAACCGCGTGACGGGGCTCAAACCGCTCGCCCATGCGCTGCTGGTCCACCCCATCGAGACGGCCGGCGGGGCCCCCCTGCCCGTGCTCGCCCTGCACGCCTACGGTTCGGGGCGGGTGATAGCCCTCTGCGCCGACACGACGTGGAAGTGGAAATTCCAGGTCGAAGCCACGGGCAGGGATTCACCCTACTATCGTCTGTGGCGCCAGTCCATGCGCTGGCTGTCCGGACGGGACGTATCCGAAATGGCCCCCGACCAGCTCGTGCGGGCCTGGCCCGCCCGGGTGGAATACGAACCCGGCGAGGTGGTTGTCTTCAACGCCCGGGTGCGCGATCGCGCCAGGCAACCGGAGGAGAACGCCTCCGTGGAGGTGCGGGTCACCTACCCCGCGCCGGTCAGGCGCAACGGCCCGGACGGCGAAGAGCGGCGCGAGAAAGAGGCGGTGGTCGAGCTCTTGCCCCTGCCCCTGAGCCTGGGCCAGTACCGGGGCTCCTGGACGCCCCCCATCAGCGGCCTTTACCACGCCACCGCACAGGCCCGCCTGAACGGCGAGGCGCTGGGGCAGGACAGCTTCGAGTTCGTGGTGGGGCAGGCCGCCTCCGAGTTCGACCGGGTGGACGTGGCGGAAGACGTGCTCCAGACCCTGGCGGCTCAGACCGGCGGCTCCTACCACACCCAGGCCAGCGCCGGCCGCATTCCCGACGAGCTGGAACGGCGCCGACGCCTGGTGCTCCACCATAAGAAGGTCAACCCCTGGGAGACGCCCTGGTGGTTTTTCGCCCTCGTCCTGCTCTGCGTTACGGCCGAATGGGTGGTCCGCAAGCGGCACGGGCTGGATTAGCGACAACCGATTCGCGTGGGGAGCCTCCCGGGACGGTGATGCGGAGAGCAAAGGCGGCGCGCCAAATCACTCGCCGGGCGCTGACCGCCCCCGAACCATGAGGTAAACCACCGGGATAACCAGCAGAGAGAGCAGGCCCGCCGCGAACACGCCCCCCATCTCCACCACCGCCAGCGGCTGGAAAACCTCGCCGGCGAAGCCCATTCCCAGGGAAAGGGGCACCAGCGCCGCAATGGTGGTCAGATTGGCCATGACGATCATTCGGAACCGCACCTCGCAGGCGCGCCGAATGGCCTCCAGCGGCGACCTGCCCTGCCGGTCCTGCCGAATGGCGTAATCCACGATGACGATGGCGTTGTTGACCACCATGCCGATGAGGATGACCATTGCCATCTGCGAGAATATGTTCATGCCCACCCCCGCCAGCAGCATGGCGGCCACGACACCGATCAGGCAGACGGGCAGCGCCACGATGATGATGATCGCCAGCGCGAAGGACTCGACTATTCCGGCGATGCACAGGAAAGTCAGAACGGCGGCCACGACCATGGCCTGACGGATCTCCGGGAAGTTCTTGCGCATCATCTCCGCCTCGCCGCCGAACTCCACCTTCACGCCGGGCGGCAGGTCCACCTCCCGATCCATGCGCGCTCGGATGTCGTCGAGAACCTCATCCAGGCTCCTGGTGCCGGTCAACCCGGATTCCACGGTGACCAGCCTCTGGCGGTCCTTGCGCATGATGAGGGTGGGGGCCTGCTCTTCCCGCCAGTCCGTGACCTGGCCGATGCGTATCATATTGCCGCTGCGGTTGGAGTGGACGAACATCCGGTCCACGTCGCTGACCCAGTCCCTGTCGCTCTCCTGGAGCTGGACCACTATGTCGTAATTCTCGTCGGCCTCCGTGAACTCCGTGGCCTTCTGCCCCTCCACGTAGGCGCGGACGTCCCTGGCCACCTGTGCCCACTCGATGCCCTGGCGGTTCAGCGCCACCCGGTCGGGGCGGGGAACCATCTGGGGCTGTCCCGCCTGCCACGACCTGGTCACCTCAGAGGTGCCCGGCACCATCTCCACGATGTCCATGATCCGCAGGGCGGTCTGCTGGATCTGCTGCAGGTCATTGCCGCTTACCTCGACCTGGACCGGCGACTGCTGCGGACCTCCGCCGCTCTCCTCGACCTTAATTCGAACCATGGGGACGTCGGCCAGCCTGGGGCGCAGCCGATTCATCAATTCGTCCACACTCATCTCGCGTTCGGCCCGATCGCTGACCGTGACGGAGACCTCCCCCAGGTGCACCCCCTCGGTGCTGCCGCCCAGGAACCCGCTCACCCGGCCGGCCCGGGCGTAGTAGTGCCGCAGATGCGGCACCTGCTTGACCTCCTCCTCGATGCGACGCATGACCTGGTCCGTGACCTCCAGCGGGGTCCCGCTGGGCGCCTGCACCGTGATGCGGAACCGCCCCTCGTCCGACCGGGGCATGAACTCCCCGCCCAGCAACCTGAACCCCATCACGGCAAGCACGAACATCCCCGCCGCCGCCGTCAGCGTGAGTATACGGTGGCGCAGGCACCAGTCCAGCACCCCCATGTAAACCTCCTGCACGGCCCCGAAGGCCGCCCGCCACAGGTCCGCCACCAGGCCCAGGCTGTGGTCCACCAGCCAGCCGATCAGCCATGCCGTCCAGGCCAGGAATCCGTGCGGCTTCTCCCTGTCCTCCCCCATCAGAAGGCCGCACATCATGGGAGTAAGGCTGTAGGAGATGGCCAGGGAGACTACCGTGGCGTAAACAACCGTAAGGCCCAGCTCCCGGAAGAACCGCCCGATCATCTCCCCCATGAAGGCAATGGGCAGAAAAACGACCAGGTTCGTGGCCGTGGAGCTGAAGATGGCCAACGCGATGCCTTTCGTGCCCTGAACGGCAGCATCGTCGGCGTCCAGCCCCTGGTGGACCAGGCGGGTCACGTTCTCAAGGATGAGGATGGCGTTGTTGACCAGCACGCCGATCACGATGGCCAGACCGGTCAGCGAGATGATGTTCAGGGTGAACCCGGAGGCCTGCAGCCCCACGAACGAGACGATCACGGCCGCCGGCATGGCCACGGCGGCGATTATGGTGGCGCGCAGGGACTTCAGGAACAGATACAAAACGATGGCGGTCAGCAGGATGCCCAGCGCCATGTTGGTGCGGACGTTGGCCAGGGAACCCCGCACGTAGTCGGAGGTGTCCTGCGCCACCTCCAGCCGGGCGCCGGCCGGCAACATTCCCTGCAGGCGCGGCAGGATGGCCCGGACACCGTCCACCACGTCCACCTCGTTGGCGTCGCTCTGGGCGTGCACGGACAGGACGACGGCCGGCTGCCCGTCGAAGCGCGAGACGGTGCGCCGCTCCTCGTAGGTGTCGACCACCCGGGCCAGGTCGCGCACGGTCACGATGCCCTCGCCGGGCGTGGGCACGCGCACGCGCCCGATCTGCTCGATGTTCTGGAAATCGCCGGCGGCCCGGACGGTGTATTCCCGCCCCGGCTGGGTGATGTGCCCCGCCGGCACATCCGCCCCGGCCTGCCGGACGGCGGCCGCGACGGCCCCGATGGGCAGGCGGTGCTTGCGCAGCTTCCGGCCGTCCACCAGTACCTGTATTTCGCGGTCCTGCCCGCCGCTGAGCTGGACGTCGGCCACGCCCGAGACCTGGGAGACCAGGGGGGACAGGTCTTCGTCGGCCACCCGGTAGAGCTCGTTCACGTCCTGCGGCCCGACCAGGGCCAGCGTCAGCACCGGGAACGACCCGATGTCGAACTTCTGAACGACCGGATCCTCCGCATCCTCCGGCAGCTCCGGTCCCACCCGGCTGACCGCGTTTTGCACGTCCACGGCCTTCAGATCAACGTCCGTCTCCAGGTCAAACTCGATCAGCACGAGGGACAGGCCCTGCTGGGAGTAGGACATGATCTCTTCGATGTCGGAGATCGAGCTGACGGCGTCCTCGACCGTGTCGGTGATGTTGGTCTCGATGTCCTCCGGCTGCCCGCCGGGATAGCGGGTGACGACGCTGACCATGGGGAATTCGATCTCGGGAAACCGACGCAGACCGAGACCCGCGTAGGAGAGCCCGCCCAGGATGACCGCGATGAGCACCAGGACACTGGTGAAGACCCGGCGCCGCACGAAGAGCTCGAAGACGCTCACTTCTGCCGCCCTCCCCCCACGGGCCTGATGTGCGCCCCGTCCTCCAGCGCCTCCTGGGGAGCCAGAACCACGCGGGCCTCTTCATCGAGTGCTCCGCCCTTCAGTTGCAGGAACTGGCCGTTGCGCAACCCCGTCTGCACTTCGATGCGCCGGGCCTTCAGAATCTCCACTTCCTTTTCCTGAATGGGCGGGGGTTCCTCCAGGCCCAGCTTGATCCTGACCTGCTGGAGACCGCGCCGAAGCTGGGCCGCAAGCCCGGCACCTCTTGTCGCACCGGGATTCGCCGGCTGGGGCTGCACTTCGATCGTCGTCTTGCCGGGCGCGGCGACGAAAACGCACCGCGCGGTGCCCCGGTAAACCACGGCGGTCTCCGGAATGGCCAGCGCATCCTCCTGGCGCGAGCGGACGAACCGCACCTCGGCAAACATCCCCGGGCGCATCAACCACTTGCCTCCGTCCCGGCAGTTCTCGGCCTTCAGGTAGACGTCGAAGAACCGGTTCGGGTCCCGGGTGGAGGGGGCGATCCGCGTGACCTCGCCCTCGTACCACGTCGGGCCGGACTCGAGCTGGAATTCCCCTTTCTGCCCCACCGCCAGCTCGGACACCTCCTGTTCCGGCACCAGGGCGCGCACCTCGACGGTGCAGAGGTCCACGATGGTCAGCAGTTCCTTGCCCACGCCTTTGAACTCGCCGGGTTCCACCATGCGGGCTTCCACGTAGCCGTCGATGGGAGAGCGGACCTCGGCAAAGGCCAGGCGGGACCTGGCCCGGCGCAGCGCCGCCGCGGCGCTCTCCAGGGCTGTGCGTGCCTGCTCCAGCCTGTCCACCGAGATGACTTCCTTCTGGAGCAGCTTCTTGTATCTCTCGTAGTTGTTGACGGCTTCCTGGTGCGCCGCCTCCGCCGCCTGAATCTGGGCCTCCAGGTCCGTCCTGCGGAACTCCACCACCAACTGGCCCTTCTTCACCGGTTCCCCCACGCGCGCATGCACCCGCTCCACCACTTCCTCCACCTTGGCGCGGAGGACGGCCCGCACGTCGGCCACCACGCTGCCGTCGCAGACCAGGTAGTCCGTGAAGTCCATGCGGCGAGGACTGGTCAGTTCGACAGGGAAGCCCTCACGGGCGTGGATCTTGCCCAGGCTGGTGGCCGTCTCAGGCGGCACGCCCATGCGGTAGAGGACCAGCAGCACCGCCCCCGACAGGCCCAGCAGAACCACCAGCAAGGCCAGCGACCTCTTGAACCATCGTGCCATGAATCTGCTCCTGATCGTCGAATCTGATCGGGTCCCCCACCGGGCCGGAGATCAACCGCCCCCGGCCTCCCCGGTCTCGTGGGAGGGCCCCGTTCGGGGGGGCTCCTCGGGCACCCGGCCCACGCCCGGCCCCGGCGCCAGCAGTCCCAGCGCACTGCGATACGTGAGGCACGCCATGGCGTGAGCGTGCAACGCCTCGTAGTAGTTGCCGTGCGCTGCGGTGAGGGCGGCCCGCGCGTCCAGAACCTCCAGCTCCGTGTTCACCCCTTCCCGCGCCCCCACGGTCACCAGCCGGAGGGCCTCGTTGGCCCGCTCCAGGTTGAGCTGCTGGGATTGCACGAGCTCCTCCGCGTCCTCGACGTCGTAGAGGGCGTTGTTCACCTCCTGGAGGATGGCCTGCTCGGTGTCCGCCAGGCCAACGGCGCTCTGACGAACAATGGCCTTCTGCTGCGCGAGCCGGCCGCGCTTCTGGAAGCCGTCGAACAGGTTCCACACCAGCCGCAGGCCCACCTGCCACTGCTGGTCCCATTCGATGTTGGAGGCCTCGTGGGGGTCGGGCTTGGCCCAGGTGTGCCAGCCCCACGCCTCAAGGTCGGGCCAGTAATCCGCCATGAGCCCCCGGCGTTTCTCCTCCTGGAACCTCAGGTCGAGCTCGGCCCGGTAGAGTTCCGGGCGGTTCAGGAAGGCCGTCCGGACGGCCTCCTCGTAGCCGGGGTGCTGGGGCACGTAAGTCAACTCATCGGTCAGTTCCACCTCGCTTTTCTGGGAGACGCCCATCGCCCGGAAGAAGGCCGTCCGGGCCCGGTTCAGCTCGTTTCGCCGTCTCAGCAGGTCCGCCTTCACCGTGGCGACCTCCAGCTCCGCCCGGAGGCGATCGTAGCGGATGGCCACGCCCTGCTCCTCCCGGGCGGCCACGTCCCGCAGGTTCGCCTCGGCGTATTTGAGCGCCTGGTCCTGTACGTGGTAGAGGTGCTGGGCCAGCAGCACGTCGTAGTAGGCCCGGGCGACGGCCAGCGTCGTCTCCTGGACGGCCTGCCGGACCTTCTCACCGCTGATGTACCGGAAGAGCTGGGCCCCCCGTATCGCCGCGGGGATGGCTCCCCCCCTGAACAGCGGCTGCACCACGTCCACCCGGTAGAACCAGTTGTTCTTGTCGCCCACCTGGAAGGAGGTGGCGCCCAGGTCGATGGTCATGATCTGGTCCAGCCGCGTATAGCCGGCGCTCAGGTCCACCACCGGCAGGGCCTCGCCGCGCGCCTCGACGTACTGCCCCTCGGCCCGGGCTTTCTCCTCCACGGCGAGCCACAGGTCCTTGTTGTAGGCCAGCCCCGCCCTGACCGCGTCGCTGATACTCAACTCCCCCTGGAGCCGGGGCAGAGCCCGGTTCTCCTCGCGGCCGCGCTGCCAGCGAGTGTAGGCCTGCAGCCGGCTTTGGCGCAGCTCGGAGTAGACCTCCTCCCTCGGCCGGAAGCAACCACCCACCATCAGGGCCGTCAGCACCAGCATTGCCGCCACGCGCCTGCGTTTCAGCATCCTCATCGGTCGATGCCCTCCACCAGAACTCCCTTCAGAAACACCTGTTCCACCAGCTCGGGGCCCGCCCCGATTGCCTCTTCGCCGCCGAAGATCCTGTAGGCCAGAACGGCTCGCGTCATCCCCTCCATGCACAGGGCCATGGCCATCGGCTCGACATCCACGAACACCCCGCGGCGCACCCCCTCGGCGAACACCTCCCTTATCTCGTCCAGATACTCGCGGTACATCTCCTGGCAGCTCTCGGGGATGAACATCGGCCCTCGCGCGCGTCCGTTCGCCGCCATGTGAGTGAAAATATGGAAGAACTGCCGGTCCCGGTCGAAGAAATCGAACTTCGCCTCAATGCATACCCGTACCTTGTCCAGCACTTCCTCCTGCCCGGCGAGCCGCTCCCGCAGCTCGGCCAGGAACTGGCGCACGCGCATCTCGACCAGCCGCACGTACAGATCCTGCTTCCCCGCAAACAACGTGTAGAGGTAACCTACCGAAAACTCGGCCCGGTCCGCTATCTCCTGCACCGTGGTGCCGTGGAAGCCCTTCCGGGCGAATACCTCCTCGGCGGCCCCCAGGATGAGGCGCCGGTGCTGCTCCCTCTCCCGCTGCTTTCTGGTCTCAGACGCCATCCCTCGTCCACCCCGTCGTCGTATGCGTGAATACGCATTCATAATATGAATCGGCATTCACCGTCAAGCAAAAACGCAAAATATCCGCCTGTGAGCTACGAGTGTCAGGGCTTGACGGCCCGTAGGCCAACTGCTAAGCTATTGATCTCCGGCGGGTGCCGCGTCGTTCTGCGGCGTACCGGCTCGCCCGCGTTTCCGGACCGCCTGTCTCCCCTGGATTCACTGGCATCGAGCATGAAAACCGACGAGATTCGCAAGAGATTCCTGGACTTCTTCCGCGAGCGCGACCACCGCATCGCGCCGCCGGACTCCCTGGTGCCCCGCCAGGACCCCACCCTGTTGTTCACGGGCGCCGGGATGAACCAGTTCAAGGACGAGTTTTACGGCCACGGGGACAATTCGCTCAAGCGCGCCGCCACCTGCCAGAAGTGCCTGCGCACGGGCGACATCGAACGCGTAGGGGAGACGGCTTCTCATCATACCTTCTTCGAGATGCTCGGCAATTTCTCCTTCGGCGACTACTTCAAAGAGGAGGCCATCCGCTGGGCCTGGGAGTTCATGCTCCAGCAGATGGACATCCCGGCCGGGGATATGGTGGTCAGCATCTTCGAAGGAGACGAGGAGGCCGAGCAAATCTGGAAGGACGTGGCCGACCTGCCGGAGGAGAAGATATTCCGGTTCGGTGAAGGGGAGAACTTCTGGCCCCCCCACGCCCGGACCCAGGGCCCCAACGGGCCCTGCGGCCCCTGCAGCGAGATATACGTGGACATCGGCGGCGGCTGCGGAGAGCCCTCCTGCGACCCCTCCTGCGACTGCGGCCGTTACGTGGAGGTCTGGAACCTGGTCTTCCAGCAGTACGACCGCCAGGAAGACGGCACGCTCGACCCGCTGCCCATGCGCAACATCGACACCGGCATGGGACTGGAGCGCATGGCCCGCGTGCTGCAGGGCGTGAAGAGCAACTTCGAGATCGACATCTTCCAGCCGATCGTCCGGACGGTGGCGGACATCTGCGGCGTGGAGCCCCAGCCGGACGCGCCCCACACGCGGCACCTCTACCGTATCGCCGATCACGCCCGCGCGGTGGTGTTCTGCATCGCCGACGGCGTCATCCCCAGCAACGAGGAGCGCGGCTACGTGGTGCGCCGCCTGCTGCGCCGCGCCGTGCGTGACGCCTTCCTGCTGGGGGTGGACGAGCCTTTCCTGACCCGCCTGATCGATCCCATCATCCGGGTGCACAGCGATCCTTACCCCGAACTGGAGGAGAGCCGGTCGCACCTGGAAACCATCATCGGGCAGGAGGAGGAGGCCTTCCAGCGGACCGTCCGGCGCGGCACGGCCGTGCTCGACCAGCATATCGCCAACCTGAAACGCCAGCGCTCGACCGTCCTGCGCGGCAAGGAGGTCTTTGACCTCTACCAGACATACGGCTTCCCCGTGGAGATGACCGAGTCCATCCTGCACAAAGAGGGCATGCAGGTGGACATGCAGGGGTTCCTGCAGGAGCTGGAGGCGCATCAATCGCTCTCCAAGAGTTCCTCCGAGTTCGAAAAGTCCGTCTTCGTCAGCGGTCCACTCTCCCGCCTCCAGGGCCGTCACGAGCCCACCGAGTTCACCGGTTATCACACCCTGGAGAGCACCGCCCGCGTGGTGGGCATCATCCGCGAGGACGAGCTGGTGGAGGCGCTCGAGCCCGGCCAGACGGCGGCCGTGGTGCTGGACCGCACGCCCGCTTACGGCGAGGCCGGAGGCCAGGTGGGCGACCGCGGGTGGATCGAACCGGAGGCTGAGGACGGGGTCTTCCAGTTCGAGACCGTCCGCCGTGAGAAGGGCTTCTTCCTGCACGTCGGCACGATGAGGAGCGGCAACCTTGCGCCGGGCCAGAGCGTGCTCTGCCGCGTGGAAAAGGAACGCCGCATGGCGACGGCCCGGAACCACACCGCCACGCACCTGCTGCACTACGCCCTGCGCCAGGTGGTGGGCGAGCACGCCAGGCAGAGCGGTTCCCACGTCTCGCCGGAGCGGCTGCGGTTCGACTTCTCCCACCCCACAGAGCTGGGGGAGGAAAACCTGCGCAAGGTGGAAGACCTGGTCAACGAGAAGATCCTGGAGGACGATCCTGTGGTCAGCGCCAGGATGAGCCGCAGCGAGGCCCGGGAGGCGGGCGCCATCGCCCTGTTCGGCGAGAAGTACGGCGACATCGTGCGGGTGCTCAGCATCGGCGACTACAGCCGCGAGCTGTGCGGGGGCACGCACTGCGAACGCACCGGCCAGGTGGGGATGTTCCGCATCACGCGGGAGAGCAGCGTCGCCGGCGGGGTGCGCCGCATCGAGGCCGTCACCGGGTTCGGCGCCCTGGAGCGCCTCCGCGAGCGCGAGGAGCAGATATCCGAATTGTGCAAAACCCTCGGGAGCCCGGAGCAGGATCTGCTGCGCCGCGCCGAGGAGATGCTCGACCGCATCGGCTCCCTGGAGAAACAGCTCCAGAAGCAGAAGGAACGGGCCGCGCGCACCATGGCCTCCGGCAGTCTCCTGGACCGCGCCGAGAAGATAGGAGACATCCAGGCGGTCCTCGCGGAAGTCCCCGGCGGGCAGGCCGAGCTGCGCAGCGCCGCCGACGTCCTCCGGGAGAACGAGGGCACCATCTGCGTCCTGGCCTCTACCGAGGGAGACAAGGTCGCCCTGGTCGTGGGTGTCTCGCAGGACCTGGTTGAGCGCGGTTTCAGCGCCCGCCGGATTGCCCGCCGGGCCGCGGACGTGGTCGGCGGAGGCGGGGGCGGGCGCGACGACCTGGCCCAGGCCGGAGGCAGCGAGGGGGGCAAATTGGAGCAGGCCTTCGAGACGGCCCGCAGCCTGGTCCGGGAACAAATCGCTGAGACCTCGGAGACTTGACACTGCGCGCCCGGCGGCGTAGAATCGCACGTCGTGCGGTGGGTGGGTAGCTCAGTCGGTAGAGCACGTGACTGAAAATCACGGTGTCGCCGGTTCAATTCCGGCCCCACCCACCATTTTTGTGCCGCGGGCCCTGGACCGGCGCTGGCCTTAAGGGGGATCTCTGGTTACCGCCGGCAGAGCGCGGGCGCACCTCGTCCACGGAAAACGGCACCGGAAACGGAACGCCAACAACCTCCTGCTCGTACGTCGCACCATCTTGTCGTCTCGCTCGATGGGCGTACGCACACGAGGTCGGGGCTGGTTGCGCGCCGGACATTTGTGCACGTCCGTGTCCTTCCACTGATGTCCAGGTCAGTCCACGGTCAGCCGTAGCCGCTGTTCGGGCGGTCCTCCAGGGGATCGGTTCGGGCTGAACTCCCGAATCCCCACCGGTTCTCACTGCTTGACACCGCGGGGCCGTCGCCCTACACTATCGCATGCTGACGGGCTGCCGCCGGCGTGGGAGCGATGTCGCTCTGTCGGCCGGGAGGTCTGCGGCGGCACGGCGGATGCGGGGACCGACGAGGGGTCCTTTCTGGACGCCGGCAAGGAGAGGAGCAGATGGCGACGCCGCAGGAGAAGCGGTTCGCGCGTTTGCTGTTGGCCCGCAAGCTGCTGACCGCCGAGCAGCTCGAGCAATGCCGGGAGTTTCAGGCCAACAAGCGCGACCAGGGCTCCAGCATGCCGCTGTGGGACTGCTGTGTCCTGCAGAATGTGCTGCAGCAGGAAGAGGCCGAGAAGCTCCAGGTGGAAGCCGGCGACCTGACGGTCGACCGGCTGGGGGATTTCGTGCTGGTGCGCAAGCTGGGTGAGGGAGGCATGGGGGCGGTGTACCTGGGCATCGGCCCGGAGAAACGGCGCGCCGCCATCAAGGTGCTGGCCCCCCATCTGGCGAATCAACGCTCACTGCTGACGCGATTCTTCCGCGAGGGGCAGGCCTCCATAAAACTCCAGCACGAGAACCTGGTGCGGGGCTACGACATCGGGGAGGATTCGGGCTATTACTACTTCGCGATGGAGTACATCGACGGCCGAAGCCTGGGCGACATCATCGAGCAGGGCGGGGTTCTGCCCGTGGACCGTGCCAGTGATACCGTCCTGGGAGTCTCGGAGGCCCTGGCCTACGCCCATGAGAACGGCCTGATCCACCGGGACATCAAGCCGGAGAACATCATGCTGACCCGGGAAGGCGTGCCGAAGCTGGCCGACCTGGGCCTGGCCCGCCAGATGGACAGCGAGATGACGGCGCTGACCCGCACGGGCACGGCGATGGGGACGCCCTACTACATGGCCCCCGAACAGGCCACGGACGCCAAGCGGGCGGACGAGCGCAGTGACCTCTACTCGCTGGGCGCCACCTGGTACCACATGGTGACCGGAGCCGTGCCGTTCGAGGGGGAGACGTCCTTCGAGGTGTTCCAGAAGCACATGAAGGAGCCGCTGCGGCCGCCGGAGGCCGTGCGCAAAGGGATACCCCGGCAGGTGTCGATGACGATCCAGCGACTGATGGCGAAAGAGCCCGATCAGCGCGTCCAGAGCGCCGGGGAATTATGCGAGCTGATCCGCAACGAATGTTTGGGCACGCGCGACATCCGGAGTGAACTGGGGCTGCAGGAGCGTCGCTCCGAGGAAGGGCTGTGGAACATGAAGATTCAGGTGGGCGGCCGGGTGGAGAAGCGGCGTCTGTCGCTGATCGAAATCAGGCAGCGCATCAAGAAGGGCCACGTCACCAGGGACACGCCCGCCCGCCGAGCCGGCGAGCGGGGGGCGTACATGCCGGCGGGGTCCTTCCGGGAGCTGGCGCCGGAATTCCAGAGCGATTACGCGGTGTCCGCCAAGACGGTGGTGGACAGGGACGCGCCTCACACCCGGCAGGAACTGCATGAGCTGGTCAGCGGCTTCGACGGGGCGCGCCGCTCCTACAGGCGCAAAAAGAAGCTGAAGAAGATGCTGCCCGGGTTGTTGAAGCTGGCCGTCGTGGCGGCGGTGGGGGTGTTGATCTACCTTTTCCGGGCGCCGATCTGGGGGCTGATCTCGGGGTTGATCGGCAAATTCACCGGTTAACGGGTCAATCCCGCCGCTGCTTTTGATCATAGTTCCCGCGCGAGCGCGAGGTAAATGCATACCGGATGTGTATGGAGATGGCCACGAGAAGAACGAGTCCCACAAACATGAAGGGGACGTAGTAACCCAGAGATTTCAAGGCGACATAGATCCTTTCGAGTATGAGGCCCCAGCAGACAACGGCGAGGCTGGTGCCGGCGAGGACGACGGTGAGGTTGATCCAGGTCTTCAGGCCGATGAGGAAGCCGATGACGCTGCCGATGACCGGGCCGGTCATCCAGAACGGGAAGAACACGAATAGCAACAGGCCGGGTATGCCCCATTTCATAACGGTGCCCTGATGCTGCCGGGCGCCGTGCTGGATGCGACGCATGGTGTCCTCCAGGGGGCGGATGACGATCAGGCGATGGTAGGAGAATACGAACAGCGGGTACACGATCAATACGATGATGGACTCTATGACGATGTTGACCAGGATGACCAGCCAGTTCTCCAGGCCGTGGGCGTAACCCCAGCTTATCCCGCTGGCCCGACCGCCCAGGACGTGCGTGACGGTCATCGTCCAGAGCCGGGTGAACATGTAGTCGGAGTAGTGTTTCGTCAGGCCGATGCAGGCCAGGTAGATAATGAGGAGCGCCAGACCGGCCAGCAGTACGCGCCCCTCGGTGGTCGCGATGACGCGGCGGAGGATGCCGCCGCCGGGTTCATTCCGCTCGCAGGTGTTCTTCTGGTCGTCCACGATACCGTGTGCGTCCCTCCCCGCGTTATTCTGAGTCACGGGGCAGAGCCTGTCAAGCCCTGTTCGGGCGGTCCGGCAGCGAACACGCGGATGCAGGCCCGTCGCCCGCCGCTTTCCATGTCAGAACATCTCGTTCACCAGCTCGGCGAGTTGTTCGACGTCCCGGGCTTCAATTAAGCGTTCCACGCTGCCCTCGCGGAGGCCGGAATTCAGCAGCGCGGTCCGGGCGCTCTTCCACAGCCGTCGGGCCTTCTTCTCGTCCTCGCATACCGCGAGTTCGGACACGATCTCGGCCAGTTTCTGATGCATCAGGGTGCCTTTGTGCTCGTAGTAGCGCCTGACGATGCCCTTCTGATGTGGTGTCAGCCACTGTCCTCTGGCCATGGCAGTTTGTCCTTCTGTAATGCAGGGGATCGAACCGGGGCAGGAAACCTGCCGTTACACTCAGCGCAGCGGACCGGCTTCCAGGTAGCATCGGTTCATGCGTGCCCGCAGGTCACGCACGATCCGTGGATGTGCGGCAGCGACGTTATTCAGTTCGCAGGGGTCCTCTTCGAGGTCGTACAGCTCGTCCGGTCCACCGTGGTTGTCGATGAGCTTGTATCGAGCGGTCCGAATGCAGCGGAAGTTGCGGATGCAACTGACCGCTTCTGCCCGGTGTTCCTGATGCTCGCCCTGGAGGAGCGGCACCAGAGAGCGGGCGTCGATGCCTTCCTGCGGGGGCAGACCGGCCAGCTCGCACACGGTGGGATTCAGGTCAATCAACTCGACCAGGGCGTCGGACGTCTTCTCCGCCGGTATGTCCGGCCCGGCCACGATGAGGGGCACTCTCAGGGCCGCCTCGTAGGCGACGCTCTTGGCATAGAGCCCGTGGTCTCCGAGCATCTCCCCGTGATCGCTGGTGAAAACGATGTAGGTATTGTCCATCATCCCGCGCCGATCGAGTGCGTCCAGCATGCGTCCGACCTGGTCGTCGATGGCCGCGATGGAGCCGCAGTACTGGCGACGCGTCTGCCGGATGCCGGCCGGTTCGGCGGCGCCCGCACGGCCCCTGACCCAATCCGGCTTGTCCTCCATGTCGTCCTGGATCGGGTCGGGCACCTCTGCTTCCCGGTAGAGGTCCGCATACTCGGCGGGCGGATCGAAGGGGTCGTGGGGACCGACGAAACTGACGAAATAATGCCAGGGGAAATCGTCCGGAACGTTCTCGATCCATTCGGCCGCCCGCCGACCGATGTACACGTCCTCGAAGTCTTCGGTGGGCAGGACGGAGTCCCACGAGGCACCCACGGTCCAGCCCTTGCGGGCGCGTTCGACGTAATCCCGGTGGAACTTCTGCAAGAGGCCCTTCTGCTGGAGGTAGAAGTTGTAGGGCCCTCGCGGTTCGGCGCTGCCTCCGGCGTGCATCTTTCCTTCGCATTCTTCCGGGTGCGTGAAGCCCCAGCTATAGACCCACGGTCGGTCGCCGTGCCGGCCGTTGTAGTGGTCGGGTTTGGCCAGGTCCAGCTTGCCGATGCAGCCGACCCGGTAGCCGTGGTCTCGAAGACGTTGGTAGTAAGTCGGCACGCTCAGCGGCAGGAATGCGCGGTTGTCCAGCGCGCCGACGTGGCAGGGCTGCAGGCCGGTGGCCAGCCCGATACGCGCCGGGGCGCAGACCGGGCTGTTGGTGATGCAGTGGCTGAAGCGCACGCCGCTCCGCGCCAGCCGATCCAGGTTGGGGGTCTGCAGGAACTCGGCGCCGACGCAACCCAGGTAGTCGTACCGGTGCTGGTCGTCCATGATGAACAGCACGTTAGGCCGGTCCCCCCGAGAGGGCATGGCATTGTCCTCCATACAGGCAAAGGAGCATCCCGACTGCCGGGCGGGTGCTGCCCGGCGGATCACTTGATTCCGAGCAGTTCGACCTCGAAGATCAGCAGTTCGTTGGGGCCGATCTGAGCGCTGGCTCCGTTCTCGCCATAGGCCAGCTCGGGCGGCACAAACAGCTTCCACTTCGCGCCAACCTTCATCCGCTGCAACGCTTCCTGCCAGCCAGGTATGACGCCGTTAACCGGCACAGTCTGGGGCTGGCCGCGCCGGTAACTGCTGTCGAACTCGGTGCCGTCCAGAAGGGTTCCCCGGTAATGGACCTGCGCTTTGTCGTCCTCGGTGGGTTTCGGGCCGGTGCCCGGTTCCAGCACTTTGTACTGCAGACCGCTGGAGAGGCAGACTACCCCTTCCTTCCCGGCGTTCTCCTCAAGAAAGCTCTGCGCTTCCTTCAGGTTCGCGCCGGCGGCCTTTTTCTGTTCTTCCGCCCGGCGAGAGGCCATCTTTTGGGCGAACGAAGTCATCGCTTTCTGCATCACCTCGGCGGACAGCGCGGGTTGCTCCCCCCCGAATCCATCTTTGAAACCCAGGGCGAATGCGTTCGGACTCAGGTTGGAAAGTTGCGTCTTGATCTTCTTGCCCATCTCCAGCCCCAGCGCATAGCTGACCTTCTGTATCTCGGAGTCCAGCGCCGGACCATCGGACCGGGGCTTCGGGGCCTTTTCGGAGGCGCCCCCCCGCTCGGAAACGGGAGGATTCGCTGTGGCTTTCGCCCCCGCGCCGGCGAAGGCCAGGGCTGCGCCAACAAGAAAAACCAGCGACAGCACGACAACCCACTTCTTCATGCTTACCTCTTCGTCCAGAGCAAAATCCTGGATCAGATGCTCCCAACCGTCTATGATAAGGGGTCCGGACAGTCGTCGCGAACGCGCACTTCCCACGCGCACCCGCCGGGAAAGCCGGCCCCAACCGGCCCGCGATTCTTTGACCCGCCGCACTGACCGACTTAGAATGCAGGGGTCTCCGGGTGTTTGACCGATCCCGGCGACGGGTGGGCGTACTGCGCCCGCCTTTTTCCTTTTCCGAAGACTCCAACAGAAGGAACCACAGAGAACACAGGGAACGCGGGGGAGCCGACCACGCCGCCTCCGCCCCGCCGTCGCGGAGGACGTGACAGGCACGATGGCGCTTTCCCGTCCTCGGTGCTTTCTGTGCCCTCTGTGGTATGGTTTTTTCGTTAGTGACTCTTGATCCTCCGGTGCCGCCCGCGGAGTGACCGGCTATGCTGGATGCCATCATCAACGCGCCCGTCCTGGTGAAGGTGCTGGGGGCCCTCGGGCTGATCCTGGTGGTCAGTCGGTTCGTTCCCCTGCTGCCCTCTATCGTGGTGGGCGCGCTCGTGCTGGCCGTCTGGTCGGGTCATACGCCGTGGGCGATGCTGCGGATAGCCGGGGACCGCTTCTGGTCGGTGGACAACTTCTGCCTGCTGCTGATCGTGTTCCAGGTCATCTGGCTCAGCTCCCAGATGGCGGCAACGGGGGTAATGGGTGACCTGGTGGAATCGGTGCGCTCTCGGGTTTCGCAGCGGGGCTCGATGGCGGTTCTGCCCGCGGTGATCGGGCTGCTTCCCATGCCCGGAGGCGCGTTGTTTTCGGCCCCTCTGGTGGACCGCTGCGACGTCAACGACGAGTTCTCGCCCGCGCTCAAGGCACAGACGAACCACTGGTTCCGCCACATCTGGGAGTACTGGTGGCCGCTTTACCCCGGCGTCCTGGTGGCCCTGGACGAGACCCGACTGGAGGTCTGGCAGTTTATGCTCTTGCAGATTCCCCTCACTCTCTGTGCCGTCGGTTCGGGGTATCTCTTCCTGCTGCGCCGTATCCGGCCCACGGCCGACGACGCCGACGGAGATGGGTCGGGGGAGACCCCCGGCTTCTTGCGGCTCGTCCTGCCCATCGCCGTCGTGGTGGCGGGCTACGCGCTCGTAAAGCTTGCCCACCGTGCGGTGAGCGCTGTCTACCCGGATGCCCCCGACCTGAACCGCTACCTGCCGATGATCGTCGGCATCTTCGCTGCCATGCTGGTTCTGCAGATACAGCGGCCCCTGGGTCGAGAGGCATGGAAGACGGTGATCTTCTCGCGGCGCGTCCTGTCGATGGCCGCCGTCGTGGCGGCGGTCCGCATCTACGGGGCGTTCATCGAAGCCGACCTGCCCGAAGGCGTCTCTGTGGCCCAGCAGATGAGCGTGGAAATGGACCAATGGGGCGTCTCGACCATGCTCATCTTCATGCTGCTCCCCTTTGTAAGCGGGCTGGCGACGGGGCTTTCCGTGGGTTTCGTCGGGGTGAGTTTCCCCATCGTGATGGGTCTGCTGGGACGGGACCCGTCCCTCAGCCAGGTGCTTCCCACGGTCGTTCTCAGCTACGGTTTCGGCTACATGGGCATGCTCATCTCGCCCGTCCACGTCTGCCTGGTGGTCACCAGCGAGCATTTCGAGACGCGCCTTCTGGGGAACGTGGCCGGCCTGGCAAAGCCCGCGGTGCTCATGCTGCTGGCCTCTTTAGGCCTGCACTACGCCGTGGCTTTGCTTTTCGGCTGATGGTTGCCCTCTGTGCGCACAAGGCGGACGCCCTGTCCACCGACGCGACGGTATCCGTTCAGCCCCCGGATGCCCCCCTGCCATCCTGCCATCCCGCATCCGTTTGACCGTTTTCGCGTAGCGGGGGGCCCGACGCAGGACGAAGACGTCCACCACGGAGGCCGCGCAGACCCAGGCGTAGAACCACGTGAGCAGGGGAATGCCCAGCAGCACGAGCGGCACGTCGGCCGGGCGCCGCGGGAGCGCGCCCGACAGTAACGGGCCGAGACCCAGCAGGAGGGGCCAGAGCAGACACGCCCAAACCAGCGGCTCCGCCGCCGGCTGTGACTCAACCGTCAGCCCGACTGCTGCGGCCAGGAAGCCCAGCCAGAGCACCAGACCGGCAAAGGGCGTGGTGATCAGCCGCACCAGGTCCAGCCGGGTGGCCAGGCCCATGCGCCGGCGCCGCAGCGGTGCAAGGAAGTGCTTGCGGGCAAGCTGGAGCCAGCCCGGCGCCCAGCGAAACCGCTGATCGAGAAACTCCGAGAGTGTCTCCGGCTGCAGCGAGCGGGTCCAGATGTGGGGACTGAACCTGATGCGGTGTCCGTCCAGTGCCATGCGCACCGACAGGTCGGTGTCGTCCAGGATCATGGTCTCATCGATGGGGCACTCGGT
Source organism: uncultured candidatus Brocadiaceae bacterium (assembly GCA_964572825.1). Classification (GTDB taxonomy): domain Bacteria; phylum Planctomycetota; class Brocadiia; order SM23-32; family SM23-32; genus CAYVBE01. Next base: position 2,780 of record CAZNGS010000012.1, on the reverse strand, counting down.
TTCCTTGAGGAACTCCGCGCGGAAAAAGCCCTGCCCGCCGCCGAACTGGCATATGCCCCCCAGGCGCGGGCCCGCCAGCAGTTCGACACGTTCGAGCCAGCGCCTCTCGGCGCTGAGGAGCTGTACCAACGGGTTGGCCCGCCGATTCAGCGTTTCGCAGCGCCCCTGGACGGCCACCGGCGGCCGTTCCCGCGCGAACAGCCGCACCAGTTCGTCGAATGGCCGTTGGCCCAGTACATGGTCGGCGTCCAGAAAACCCACGATCTCCGAGAAGGGGGCGTGGCGCAGACCGTACAGAACCGCCGCTCCCCGTCCGGCGGGAGGAGTGTCCTTCTCCACCAGCACGATCCGGCCGGCCTGGCTGGCCTGATCCCGCAGGTAATCCAGGCTCCCGTCCGTAGAGTCCCGTTCGCACACGTAACAGAACGTAGGATCGCCTTCGTAATCGAGGGCCTTCATGGCCGGCAGTGACCGGGAAAGTGCCGACAGCTCGTTCAGGCACGGTACGATGAACGTGAAAGACGGCCGCCGTTCCGCCTCCGGGGCGGGCTCCACGCGGCAGAACACCGCGACGATCGAAAGGAGCCCCTGGCGCACCACGAACGCGGCACCAAGAGCGAAGGCCACCCAGACCGCCGGGGCTGTGGTGACCGGAAAGACGACAAACACAACCACCGCGAACGCGGAGACGGCTATCCCCCCCATGACGCAGAGCCAGCGGTCCCAGTTGGTCCCTTTTCCCTCCGTCACCCGCACGACTCTTCCCCTTCGACAGGGCGCGCGCCATCGCGCAGAATCAGTGCACGCCGGCGCCTCGGCGTGCCACCTTTATACCCGGACGCGGCGGACGTGACAACCCTTTCCTCCGGCGGCTGCAACCGGACTCCGGTGCGCCCCAGCCCTCGCTGCTTGAACAACCCACACGTGGGCCGGATGTGGCGTCGGCGCATGGGAGAGAACTCACGGTTTTCTCATAGCGTGCAAACGCTGAGGCGGGAGCATCAGGTGATTGAACAGGATTGCATGTCAGGAAGATACGGACGATGCCCGAAGGGAAAGCGGCGATGAGCGATCGGAAGCCGGTGGTGCTGTTCCTGTGCGTGCAGAACTCCTGTCGCAGCCAGATGGCGGAGGGTTTGTTGCGTCATTACGCAGGCGACAGGTTCCAGATCTATAGTGCCGGGCTGGAGCCGGCCGAACAGGTCCATCCCCTGGCCGTGCAGGTGATGGATGAGGTGGGGATTGACATCTCCGACCAGAAACCGGAGGCCCTGGCGAGTTACCTGCGTGAGCTGGCGGTGGCCTACGCGATCATTGTGTGCGCTGCTACGGCCCGCAGATGTCCCAGCGTCTGGCCCGGTCTGGGGCATCGGCTGGAGTGGCCATTCGAGGACCCTGCCCTGTTCGAAGGAAGCGAGGAGGAACGGCTGGCGAAATTCCGGGGAATTCGCGACCGAATTGACGCCCGGATTTGCCGGTGGCTGGCCGAAGGGGAAGGATAGAATTGGCGCCTCGCCCGTACTCTTTCAGCGCGTGCGCCCGGCTTTTCCTCCCTGACACCTGTTTGTGCCGATGGCCACGGTAACGGCGAGATTGCTTCGGCTGCCGGCGGAGGCAGTGCGGCAATCTCGTCGTTGTGCCGCCCGCAGCCGCGGCATCGAAAGTCACGCAACGCTATTCGGCCTCGGCGCGGCCGTCGTATTCCCGGAGGATGGCGCTCAGCTCGGACCAGGCGCCTTCGCCGGCGGTGCCGTGCGCCAGAAGGTCCGCGCGGTGCCTGGCCATGGCCAACAGTTCACCCCGGCTGCATTCGCTCAGCCGCCGTACAGAGGGCGCCTTTGTCCGGCGCTCTTCGTCTTCCTTCTGGATGGCCGCTACCTGCGTTTTGCCGAGGAGAGAGCGCACCGCCTGCAGGCGTTCCCCTGTGTCCTGCTGCTCGGCGCCGTCGGAGGCCGCGGCCAACAGCTTTTCGAAATCCGCCTCCGCCCCGAGCTTTACGGCCGTGAGCATCAGCCGGGGCCAGAGCTCCTCCGGGTAGGACGCGTAGCTCTCGGCGGCCTCACGCACCGCCGCCACGGCGGTGCGCGTGTTCGCGACTCCCAGCTCGGCAACCCCCACCAGCCCGCCCAGCGTCTCACGCAGGACCAGGGGGTCCGCATCCGGCTCGGACACGATGCCGGCGGCCGTCTTCAGGTACCGCCCTGAAAACGCAGTCAGGGTTCGTAGTGCCTCGCGGTGTTCCTGGCCCTCGTCGCCCCGCGGCAGGTCTTCCTTCAGTGCGGCCAGCATCCGGGGGATACCTTTCGCCGCCCCGGCCACTACAGCGGTAGGTTCATCCTTACCCTGAAGCACGGACAGCAGGGTCTCGGTCACCTTGCGCCGTTGCTGGTTCGTCAACCGGCCTTCGCGCTCCCAACTTCCGGTGAGTAAGTCCTCCAGAAACCAGCGCCAGTACGCCGGCCGTTGTGGATTGCTCATCTCTTGGAGCAATGGCTCGATGTCGGCAAGATTGCCGGTCTTCTTGGGGTACTCCTGGTAGAACCACCCGAGGGAAAGACTGACGCGTGGCCATTCATGGCGCCGATAATCCTGCATGATCTCGTCGCTGGCCTGCCTGCCGGCTGTTACCAGTTGGTCAGCTGAAAGGGAGTCGAGGTAGTCCTTGAACGCTTCGCCCGCACTCTGGGACGCGGCTCGCCCACTGGCAGCATTATACCTTTCCATATGCTCTAGAAGCTCAGCCGGAAACCCCGTTTTTCAGGGGCGGTATCAGGCAAATC
>CAZNGS010000011.1:0-90234 GCA_964572825.1 uncultured candidatus Brocadiaceae bacterium | reverse complement strand
CAGTGAACTGCTGCCGCTCGTGGAGCGGCTGCCCGAGGAGAAGGGCCAGATGAGCGCGGCCGAGGCCCGCGAGGCGGCCGCCTTCTGCCTGAAGTGGTGGGAGGAGAACAAGGAGAAATGGCTGATCCCCTTCCCCGACCAGCACACGGAGTGACTTCTACTTGCATTGGGGGGTATCACCGCCGAGGACGAGATCGCCTTCACCGTGGTGCCGGCGGACCTGGTGGCCTGGCAACTGGCCGGAGAAGACGAGCCGGACCCGGCCGAGCTGGACCCGGGCCTGTTCGTGTGCGTGAACGTGGACGACGCCCCCCAGAACCTCCAGACGCTGACCCTGGACGTGCTCTCGGACGATCAGCTCGCCGACCAGGTACAGATAGCGTGGACCAATGATGTCAAGATTGACGTTTTCTCGGATGCCCAGGGAACGGCGCCGGTGGTGAGCGAGGAGGAGAGGACCTTCGACCTGGCCGATCCTCATCACTGCGTCGTCGTCGCGCGGCCACTCCCCGCCCAGAAGATGGCCTGGGCCCGGTTGCGGGGCACGCGTTGCGGCGCGGTCGGCTGCGGGCATTTGCCACGCCCGGTCCGGGCGGCGTAGAATCCGGCCGACTCGCATTCACCTGCAGCGCCATGAGCCATTCATCCACCACGAAGGCCGGAGCCTCCGGTCCCGACCACATCCTGTGGGGGCGGGCGGTGAGCTGGGCATTCTACGACTTCGCCAATACCATCTATTCCGCCCTGGTGGTCTCGTTCGCCATCGCGTTGCACGTGAAAGAGTACACCGGGGTGGAGCGATGGACGTTCCTGACCATGGGCCTCTCGCTGGCGGCCAGCGGGATATTCCTGCCCGTGGCCGGGGAAGTGGCCGACCGGGCGGGGGGCGCGAAGCGCCACCTGCTGGCCCTCACGCTGGTGGCCTGCCTTTTCTGCGGAGCAATGAGCCTGGCCGACGCCGGGTGGCTGATACTGACCTTCTTCTTCGTGGCCAACTTTTGCTTTCACACATCCCTGGCTTTCTACGACAGCCTGATGCCCACGCTGGCGCCGCCGCGCCGGCTGGGCACGATCAGCGGTCTGGGCGTGGCGCTGGGCTACGCCGGAGTGGCCTTTGCGCTGCCCGTGGGGTGGGTGGTCCTGAATGCTTACAAGGCCACGGGACCGGAGCACGAGCTGAAACCGCTGTTCGCCCTCGCGGGGGTGCTGTTTCTGCTCTTCAGCCTGCCGCTTTTCCTGTTCGTTCCGGAGAAGCCCCCGACCAAGAAGGGCGCCGCCGGCAGCGTCACGCGCCTGGCGCTACGCCGCGTGCTGGCGACGCTCCGCCTCCTGCCGCGCCACAGGGCCGTGCTGCTGTTCCTGCTGGGCAACTTTTTCATGGTGGACACCCTGAACACGGGGATCTTCGCGGCGACGCCATACATGGTCAATGTTTTCGAACTCGAGCAGGAGAACGCCATGCTGTGGCTCATCCCCTTCAGCCTGGGGGCGGGGGTTCTGGGCGCCGCAGGGGGATGGCTGGCGGACGCGGTGGGGCCGCGCCGCACGATGCTCGGGGCGGGCCTGTGCGTCATGCTGGCGGTCATCACAGGCGCCCTGACCCGGCACTTCGCCGTCTTCGCACCCGTGTTCATCTTGCTGGGCGGGTTCGGCCTGGCCGGCATCTGGGTGGCCGGGCGCAAGTTGCTGGTCCAGCTCGTGCCGGCGGGGCAGGTGGGCAAGTACTTCGGGCTTTACAACGTGGGACACAAGCTATCGGTGTTCGGCGCCGTGGCGTTCGGGCTGCTGGCAGACGTGGAGATTCCCGGCATCCACGCGGGCGGCTACCGGGTGGGACTGCTGGCGCAGCTCGTCTTCCTGACGATCGGCCTGGTATGCATCTACAAGGTGGGGGCGGACGGTGACTGAGGCGCCCGACAGGATATGGCTGGAAGATCTGTGCCGCGCCGTGGTGTATCCCTATTTCTCCATCATGCATCGGCTGCGCTGGTTCGGCCGGGAGAACATCCCGGACGGTCCGGCCCTGCTGGCCGCCAACCACCAGAGCTTCTACGATCCGGTGGCCCTGGGGGTGGCGGTGGACCGAATCCTCATCTACATGGCCACCACCATCTATTACCGCATGCCGGTGGTCGGATGGCTGATGGGTTTGTTCGGTGCGGTGCCCGTGAAAGAAGGTTGGGCCGACCCCGGCAGCCTGTCGGCCATGCTGGCAGCGCTGGAGAAAGGCTACCTGTGCGGCATATTCCCCGAGGGGCGCAGGAGCCCGGACGGCGCGCTGACCCGGCCCCATGAGGGGGCGGCGACCCTGGCCCTCCGTGCCGGCGTGCCCCTGGTACCGGTGACCATAGCGGGCGCCCACGAGGCCTGGCCCATCGGGCAGACGCTTCCCCGACCGGCCCGCATCTGTGTCTACATCGGTCGGCCCCTGCGGGTCGAGGGAGAATCCACGCGCAGCAGGCGGCGCGAGATCACCCGGAGGCTCATGCTGCGCATCGCCGACGGCTTCGAAAGGCTGGCCCGTCCGGACCTGGCCGAGCGTTCGCGCGAACGCCTGGCCCGCGAATACGGCCCCGTGTAGCCCGGGCGCCGCCGCCTGAGGAGCAACTCACTCCTCGCTCACGACCAGGTCGCCCACGGTCGGCTCCTCGATGCGGGCGTAGTCGTCGTAGCTCATCTTGATGGTGCGGTCATGCGTGCCCGCCCGGAAGACGATTTCGTCCTGGTCGGCCAGGCTCTCATCCAGGTAGGTGGGCAGGCCGTATTCGGCGCCGAAGGGCGGCTCGGCGCCCACCTCGCAGTCCGCGAACAGCCGCTTCATCTTCCCCTCGCTGGCCATCTCGAGCGGCTCGCCCACCAGCTCGGACGCCTTGCCAAAATCCACGTGGCGGCTGGCGGGCAGCACCAGCATATAGGACTGCTCGGCGCCCTCGGCGATGACCGTTTTGGCGAACTTATGCCCCGTCACGTGCTCGGCGGCGGCCACCTCCTGGGCGGTGAACGCCTGCTCGTGCTGGATGACCTCGAACTCCACCCCCTGCTCGCTGAGGTACTGCTCGATGTTCATCAGCCGTCCCTCCTTCCCCCGGAAAGCCCGCTGAACGGGGCGCCAATCGCCCCCGGTCCACCCCTTTAACATAGCGCAGCTTCGCGCGGACGTCAATACCGTCTTCAACTGCTCTGTGGAAAACATGGCACAACACAGGGGTCCTGTGCTACGTGTGGCCCATGTACAGTGCAGGGCGTTTTCCCGCGGAACGCTCTGGAACCCCTTCCGGCTCAGACGAGGTTCAGCCCCAGCTGCTGCGCGCAGCCGCGGGCCCCGGCGTATTCTTCGGCGCTGATGGGGCGGTCGATCCGGGGGTGATCGCGCGCCTTGTAGAGCGGCCTGTACTGCGACATGACGTTGACGTGCGCGTTCGGCGAGACCTGCTCGGCGATGAAACGCAGTATGTGCCGGCTTTGCTCGACGCACCCCGGCATCACCAGGTGCCGTATGAGCAGGCCGCTCCGGGCCACGCCGTCCTGGATGCTGAGGTCCCCCACCTGCCGCTGCATCTCCTGCAGCGCCTCGCGCATGCGTTCCGGGTAGTCGGGTGCGTTCAGGTAGCGCCGGGCGCTGTCGGGGTCCCAGAACTTGGCGTCGGGCATGTAGATGTCCACGGTGCCCTCCAGCAGCCGCAGCATCTCCACGCTTTCATAGCCCCCGCAGTTGTAAACCGTCGGCACGTTGAGGCCATCCAGCCGGGCCCGGCGCACGGCGTCCATCAGCCAGGGTACCACGTGAGTGGGGGTCACGAAGTTGACGTTCGCGCAGCTGCGCTGCTGGAGGGCCGACATGGCCCGGGCGATCCGGTCCGGCCCGGCCGGGCTGCCGAGGCGGCGGTGGCTGATGTCGTAGTTCTGGCAGAAAACGCACAGCAGGTTGCACCCGGCCAGGAAGATGGTGCCGGAGCCGCCCCGGCCCACCAGGCACGGCTCTTCGCCGAAATGGGGGGAGACGCTGGAGACCCGGGGTGTCGCCCCGATGCCGCAGTAGCCCTCCTCTCCCTCCAGACGGTCCACCCCGCACCGGCGGGGACACAGGCGGCAGGGCCGGGCCATGCGGTAGGCCTGCGCGACGGCGTCTTCGGTGGGTCGGGTCTCCATGGGTTGTCCCGCGCGATTCGGTTTGGACATCGGGTCGCGTGTTCACTATAATACAGAGCTTGTGCGAGGGCAAAAGCTCCGTGCGAACTGAGGGCGGCAGGCCCCGCAGGGATGGCACAAGATCGATGCGACAGGACAGCCGCGCGCCACCTTCCGGCGGGCTGCGCCAAGGCCAATGAATGAACCGCAGACCGAAGAACGGCAAGACCAGGCCGAGCCGGCGGGCTTCGAGTTCGATCTGCAGAAACTCGAGCGGACGGTTCTGCGGCTGGAAGAGGGCAACCTGCCGCTGGAAGAGTCACTCCGCCTTTACGAGGAAGGCATAGAGGCATACCGACGCTGTCAGGAGAAGCTCCGTAAAGCGGACGTCAAGGTCCGCAAACTGGTGGAAGCCCTGGACGGCCGGCTCGAAGAAGAACCGTTCGAGATGCCGGGCCGGGAGACTTCCTCTGCGCCCGCCGAAACCGAGGCACACGAGTGAAGAAGGTTCTCATCCTCGGAAACAGGCACAAGGAAGCGGTCCTGGAGGCCGTGGATCGGATCGAACCATGGCTGGCGGAGCGGGCCGCCGTCCGGGTGGACCTGGAGGTCGAGCAGGGGCTGGACGAGGTGGACTTTGCCGTGGTGCTGGGGGGCGACGGCAGCGTGCTGCGCGCCGCCCGGCAACTGGCGCCCCACCGGGTGCCGCTGCTGGGTCTGAACGTGGGCAAGTTCGGTTTCCTGACAGAGACCTCCTCGGGGCAGTTCCGGGAAGTGCTCACCGACGTTCTGGAGGAGAGATGCGAGCTGAGCGAGCGGATGATGCTCCGCTGCCTGCTGGAGCGCGATGGGGAGCGCGTCCTGGAGGCCGACGCCCTGAACGACGCGGTGATTTCCCGCACCGCCCTGTCCCGCATCATCACGGTCGACTTCCACGTGGACGGAGAGCTGGTGACCACCTACCGGGCAGACGGGCTGATCGTGGCGACACCCGTGGGGTCCACGGCGCACAGCCTGGCTGCCGGAGGCCCCATCCTGTACCCTCAATTGGAGGGCATGGTGGTCACGCCCATCTGCCCCCACACCCTGAGCAACCGGCCGCTGGTGCTGCCGGCGGGGCTGAGTGTGAGCCTGAGCGCCCGCGATTTTGCCCAGAGGCCCGCGCTGACAATCGACGGCCAGCTCAGCACCCAGATGCAGGAGGGCGACGTGGCGACCGTTCAGCAGTCGGAGACGCCCGTCCGGCTGATCCGCACGGGCCGCAACACGTTCTTCGAGACGCTGCGCAACAAACTGGACTGGAGGGGTCAGCCCCGCTATGTCTAAATGGTTTCGGATCGAGATATCGCCCCGCTTCTGCAAGGGCTGCGCCCTGTGCGTGGAGTTCTGCGAGCAGGACAAGCTCTACATCGAGCAGAAGCCCAACGAGTACGGCATCCAGGCGGCCGCCGTCCGCCCGGACGTGGAGTGCACCGGCTGCATGCGCTGCGCCGTGATGTGCCCGGACGCGGCCATCGAGATAGCCCGCGTGGACGAGCCCGTTCCGAGCGAAGCCGGTCCGGATTGAGGACCGATGGCCGATCAACAGACAAAGCGCGTTCTTGTCGCGGGCAATGAGGCCGCCGGTGAGGCGGCCATACGGGCCGGCTGCCGCTTCTACGCCGGCTATCCCATAACGCCCCAGAACGAACTGACCGCCTACATGGCGAACCATTTGCCCCGGCGGGGCGGCGTGTTCGTGCAGGCTGAAAGCGAGCTGGCCGCCATCAACATGCTCTACGGAGCCAGCGCCGGGGGCGCCCGCTGCATGACCTCCAGCAGCAGCCCCGGCATCAGCCTGAAACAGGAGGGCATCTCCTACATGGCGGGCAGTGAACTGCCGGCCGTCATCCTGAACGTCCAGAGGGGCGGACCGGGGCTGGGCAATATCGCCCCCTCCCAGGGCGACTACTTCCAGGCCACCCGGGGGGGCGGCCACGGCGACTACCGCTGCATCGTGCTGGCTCCGGCCGGAGTGCAGGAGTTCTGCGACCTGACGTACCTGGCCTTTGACCTGGCGGACCGCTACCGGAACCCCGTCATCGTCCTGAGCGACGGCATGATCGGGCAGATGATGGAGCCGATTACCTTCGATCACCTGCCGGCACCCGAGCCCCCGCCCAAGCCGTGGGCGCTGACCGGGGAGCCGGACCGCCCCCGGAACGTGGTGAAGTCCTTCATTCCCGAACCGGAGGACATGGCGGCGTTTCACCGCAAGTTCCTGGAGAAACACCGCCGGATCGCCCGGGATGAGGTGCGTTTCGAGCTGACCGGCCCGGAGCAGCCGGAAGTGGTACTGGTGGCCTATGGAACCAGTGCCCGCATCTGTCGCCAGGTGGTGGAGCGGCCGCCCCGAGAGCTGCCCTTCAGCGTGGCCCTGCTGCGGCCCATCACCCTGTGGCCCTTCCCCTCCGGGCGGATGGCCGAGCTCTCCCGGCGTGTGCGGGGGATGCTGGTGGTGGAGATGAGCGCGGGGCAACTGGTGGACGACGTGCGCCTTGCCGTCGAGGGCCGCTGCCGGGTAGAACTGCTCTCCAGCCCGGGTGGACTTCTGCCCGAGGCTGGGGCCGTGACCCGGAGATTGATCTCCCTCTTCGCGGAATCTTCCCAGCGGGGGGAACGATGAGAACGAAAGAAAGAACCAGAGGCGTGGTAAAGGCCTTATACCGCCGGCCCCGGTGCATGACCGACGCCCGGTCGCATTACTGCCCGGGCTGCGGACATGCCATGGTCCACCGGCTCCTGGCAGAGGTGCTGGACGAACTGGACATCCGGGAGCAGACCATCGGCATTGCACCCGTGGGCTGCGCCGTGCTCGCCTACGACTACATAGACATCGACTGGAGCGAAGCCGCCCACGGGCGCCCGCCCGCCGTGGCCACGGGCCTGAAACGCATGCACCCGGACAGGGTCGTCTTCACCTACCAGGGCGACGGCGACCTGGCCTCCATCGGCATGGCGGAGACCATCCATTCCGCCAACCGGGGGGAGAATATAACCGTTATCTTCATCAACAACGCCGTCTACGCCATGACCAACGGCCAGATGGCGCCCACCACGCCGCTGGGTCAGAAGACGGCCACCACCCCGCGGGGGCGGGAGGCGGCGACCACCGGCCATCCCATTCGTATGTGCGAGCTGCTGGACCGGCTGGACGGCCCCGCCCTGCTGGTGCGCAGCACGGTGAGCTCGCCGGCGCGCGTGCGGGAGACCAAACGGTTGCTGAAAAAGGCCTTCCGCTACCAGATGGACGGAGTGGGTTTCGGCCTGCTGGAGGTGCTCAGCCCGTGTCCCACCTACTGGCGTATGAGTCCCATCGAGAGCTGCCGCCACATCGAGGAGGAACTGACCGGCGTGTTCCCCCTGGGGGTGGTCCGGGACGTGAAGGCCCCAAGCCATGAGTGAGACCGACCAGCCGCCGGCTCGGGCCGTCGCCAACGGCGAGCACCGGATCATAGCCGCCGGTTACGGTGGACAGGGCGTGCTGACCCTGGGGAAGCTGCTCTGCGTCGCCGCCATGAACGAGGGCCGTATGGTCACTTACCTGCCCTCCTACGGGGCGGAAGTGCGCGGCGGCACGGCCAACTGCCAGGTGGTCATCAGCCCGGAGCCCATCTACAGCCCCGTGGTGGAGAAGGCCGACGCCCTTATCATGCTCAACCAGCTCTCCTACGAGCGCTTCATCCCCCGCCTGAAGCGCGGCGGCGTCGCCATCGTCAACTCCTCGATCGTGGACCCGGCACAGAACGAGAGGCCGCCCGGCACGGAGCTGTTCGCCATAGCCGCCGGGGACATGGCGGCCCGGATGGGAGAGGTCCGCGCCGCCAACATCATCCTTCTGGGGGCGTTCGTGGAGTTCACGGCGCTGGTGGGCGTGGAAAGCTGCCGCAACGCGCTGGAGGAGCGGTTCGGCGGGCAGGAGGGCGACCTGCTGCGGGTCAACCTGCGCGCGCTGGAGGAGGGGCGCCGGATGGTGGCCAACGCAGCGCCCTGACGCTCACCGCGTCTGCAGCAGCCGGTACTCCTCCATTACGACCCGCACGGGTTCGAAACCCCGTGCATACTGGCAGGGCAGATCGGGAAAGGCATAACGGCCCACGTCCCAGAAGGCCCTCCGGGCGCCGTCCTCTCCCAGCTCGAGGGTTACCCACCAGGTGCCCGTCCGCCCGGTCAGTTCCCCCTCCAGGGGAAAACCCATGTAATCGACCACCACGGCCTCGGCGTCGGGCAGCGTGCTGCCCAGCACACGGACGGTCTCCCCCACCAGCACCCGCTCTGCCTGCTGCACCATGGTGGGCCACACGTTCGGCACCAGGCACTGCACGTGTTGCGACGTCTCGAATGCATACGCGACGGGCACGCGGACGGTTCTGTTCCCCCGCGGCAGCCGGACCGCCGCCAGGCCCGACGGCAGATCGGCCCCCCGGCGGATCCGAATGATGCGGTCCGTGAACTGCACGTTCCACCGCCTCCGCTCGCGGGCGCGCTGGTACACGGTGCCGGGCTCGTAGTCTCCGTAGCTCTTGGGTCCGCCCAGGCCCTCCATCTCGCCCGCCAGCCGGGCAGCGGCCGCCGCCGCGTCTGCGGGGCTCTTTGGTTCCACCCTCACCGTCAGGGCTTCCATCTGGTCTTCCTTATGGGTGCAGGGGAACCGGAGCGTCTCGGTGCCCGTGCCGGTGAGGACGGCCGGCGTGGGCTTTCCGGGCAGGTAGACCCGGAGCTCCCGCCGGGTGCTGGTCCGAATGGTCGAACCCGTGGAGATGGCGTCCACCATGACGTACTTCTGCCCGCGCCGTTCCCCGAGCAACCGTCCCTCCACGACCAACTGCTGGCCGGTTCCCAGGGCGATGTTCGGGCCTCCGGCCGGGCCGAACAGCACCCGGAGCGCCTGCAGGCTGGAGCGCGGCACGAGGCAGACCAGGTCTGTCGAGGTGCGGAACGCGACCGTCACGAGGTAGGTCCGCCCGCCCAGCTCAATCTGGCGCAGGGAAGTCGGCACGGTGAATGCCTCCCTGAAGGTATCGCGGAAGCGGACGGGAGCCTGGATGCCGCGGGCGGCGGCCCGGTAGGCGTCCCGCGCCGACAGCGTCCTGTAGGGGGGGATCGGCACCTTAACCGGCTGGGGCTTCTCGCCGGTCTCCTCGGCTGCGAAAACGGAAACCGATACCGCCACGACCGCCACCGCCAGGGTCACTGCGCGCATCGATCTTCTCATGGTCTTTCCCTCCGCTATCGGCCCGCGGTTCCGCCCTCCATGATACCGCTCGGCCGGGGTCTGTCAACCCGCCGGACGGGGCGCCCGGTTGCTTCCTGCCGGTTCGCACTCGGCCGCAAGGAGCGCCGCGCCCAGGGCGGTGGCGAACTGGCCGCACGGGGGCACCAGCACGCGGGTGCCCAGCCGGCGTGAGACCGCCCGCTGGAGGGCCGTGCTGCGGGATGGTCCACCGTCGAAGAGCACCGCCGGTTGCCACGAGCAGCTCTCCGCCAGCCCCGCCACCTGCTGCGCCACCGACTCGAACAGCCCCGCTGCCACTGGCTCCGGAGGTGTCCCCTCCGCCAGCAGGGACACGACCTCCGACTCCGCGAAGACGGTGCAGGTGCTGTTGAGGCGGACCGGTCGGGCCGCCGCGAGCGCCAGCCGGTCCAGTCCCGCCAGGTCCACCTCCAGCACCCGGGCCATCACCTCCAGGAAGCGACCGGTGCCGGCCGCGCACCGGTCGTTCATGGCGAAGTGCTGGACCAGCCCCTCCCGGTCGAAAGTGATGACTTTGCTGTCCTGGCCGCCCACGTCGACGACGGTGCGGATGCGGCCTTCGATGTGCTCGGGCGCGGGGACGGCGCCGAAGATGCCTTCCAGCGAGGACCAGTTTCTCCGCAGCCAGCCGGCCCCTACGGCGTTCGCCATGATCTCGCTGACGTGTCGGTCAGCATCCGGGACCAGCTCTCTGCCGTACCCCGTGGCGCACACCCTGCCTTCCACGCCCAGTTCGGCCAGCAGTCGGCGGCACTGGGCGCGGATGTCCACCCCGGTGGGCTCCACCACCCATCGGACGGGGCGGTCCTCACGAACCGCCAGGGCCTTCACGGCCGTGCTGCCCGCGTCGATGCCGATGGTCGCGCTCATGGCAAACACCCTGCGGCGAGGCTAAAACAGCGCGCGAGACCGCTATAGATCGAGCATGCGCTCCAGGGCGGCCCGGGCGGGCTCCCGGATTTCCTCGTCCACGCTGACCACGTTGGTCATCCGATCCAGGGCCCGCCGCACGGAGTTGAGCGTGGTCAGCTTCATGGAACTGCACACGCTGCCCGTGGCATAGAACCGCTTGCGAGGGTTCTGCTCCGCCAGCGGGTGGAGGAGGCCCTCTTCGGTGCCCACGATGAACTCCGAAGCGTCCGAACGGCCGGCGTAATCGAGCATCTGCGAAGTGCTGCCGACGAAGTGCGCCAGGCGGCGCACCTGGGGGCTGCACTCCGGGTGGACCATGACGACCGCCCCGGGGTGGAGCCGCTTGAGGTCCCGGATGGCGTCGAGGCTGATGCCCGGATCGTGCACGTAGCAATGGCCGTCCCACGGTGTGACCTGCCTGTCGGTCTGCTCGGCAACGTAGGAGGCCAGGTTGCGGTCGGGCACAAACAGCACGTGCGCCTGGGAGAGGGAGCTGACGACCCGAACGGCGTTGGCGGAGGTGCAGCAGATGTCGGAGACGGCCTTGACCTCGGCCAGGCTGTTGACATAGCTGACCACGGCCGTCTCATCGGGCAGTTCTTTCAGCCTCCGGCTGACCTGGTCCGCGGTGGCCATCTCGGCCATCTGGCAGCCGGCGGCCGGCTCGGGGAGCAGCACGGTCTTGTCGGGATTCAGGATGGCAGCGGTCTCGGCCATGAACCGCACCCCGCAGAACACGATGAGGTCGGCGTCCGCATCGACCGCCCGCCGGCTGAGGTCCAGCGAATCGCCCACGAAGTCCGCCACCTGCTGCACGGAAGGGCGCTGGTAGACGTGGGCCAGGATGAGGGCCCTCCGGGTGCGCTTCAGCTCGGCGATCTGGGGCCTCAGGACGGACGCATCCGCGTCGGCGAAGTCCATGGGTCATGCCTCTTCGGAGTGTTCGTGTGGAGCCGCACCCGCCGGCGTTTCCTGCCCCTCGCCGGCGGCCTCGCGGAACAGCTTCACCGCGCAGAACTCGCCGCACATGGAGCAGCGATCGGCCTTCTCTTCGGTGGCCAGCATCTGGTCGAACGTGTCCGGGTCCAGGGCTTGCCCGACCATGCCTCTCCAGTCCCTTTCCCCGCGCAGGCGGCTCATCCGGGCATCCCACTCGGCGGCCCCCGGGAAGCCCTTGGCCACGTCTCCGACGTGGGCGGCGATGCGGCTGGCGATGACCCCCTGCCGGACGTCCTCCTCGTCGGGCAGGCCCACGTGTTCCTTGGGGGTGACGTAGCACAGGAAGTCCGCGCCGTGCGCGGCGGCCAGCGCGCCTCCGATGGCGCCGACCAGGTGATCGTGGCCCGGCGCGACGTCCGTCGGCAGGGGACCCAGCACGTAGAACGGCGCCCGGCCGCACTGCTCCTTCTCGAGCCGCACGTTGGCCGGCACCTGGTCAAGAGGCACGTGGCCGGGTCCTTCGATCATGACCTGCACTCCCCGCTCCCGGCACCGGCAGGCCAGCCCGCCCAGGACCTGCAGCTCGTGGAGCTGGGCCTCGTCGGTGGCGTCGGCGATGCAGCCCGGCCGCAGCCCGTCGCCCAGGCTCATGGTCACGTCGTATTCCCGGGCGATCGCCAGCACTTCGTCGAGTATCTCGTACAGAAAACTCTCGCGGCCGTGACGGCGCATCCACCGGACCAGGAAGGAGCCGCCGCGGCTGACCACGCCCATCAGTCGTTTCTCCAGCAGGGGGAGGGCCTCGCGGGTGACGCCGGCGTGCACGGTGGCGAAGTCCACGCCGTCCCGCGCATGCCGCTCGAAGACCGACAGAAACCCGTCCGCCGACATCAGGGCCGGCCCCCCGGCCTCGATGGCCGCCTGGTAGATGGGCACCGTGCCGACCGGGGCCGGTGACTCGGCGACGATGGCGCGCCGCACCGCATCGATGTCGCCGCCCGTGCTCAGGTCCATCACGGTGTCCGCCCCCGCCCGCAGCGCCACGCGCAGCTTGGCCAGCTCCTTCTGCAGATCGCTCCTGTCCGGCGACGTCCCCAGGTTGGCATTAACCTTCGTGCGCAGGCCCTCGCCGACGCCGATGGGGCGCAGGCCCGCGTGCCGGCGATTGGCGGGGATGACAACCAGACCCTCAGCGATTCTCCGACGCAGCGCCGAAGTGTCCATGCCCTCCTCGTCACTCACCCGGCTCATCTGCGGCGTGATCTCTCCCCGGCGGGCGCTGTCCAACTGTGTCACTGTCCTGGGCTCCTGCGATGTTAACGACTCTCCGGGCTCCGCGGGCCGTTTCTCCATTCAGCAGGCAAAGGCGGGAGCAAGCTTCGAACTCGAGGGAGAAGCGCAACGGACGCCTTTTCTGATTATACCCCTCGCAAGTTCACAAGACAACCAGTGACGGCTTTGCGCGCAGCAGGTCAACCTTGACCCCACGCTCTGCACTGCGCTATCATTGACGTGGGTCGATCAGGCGCTTTCGGCAGCTTTCTAAGGGCCGCTGATGGCTGGCACGGAGTTCATGAAGGATGTCAAGCAGGTGCTGCGGTTTTACCGTTACGCCCTGCCCTACTGGAAGCAGGTGGCCCAGGCGATGCTGGCGTTGTTGGCCTCGACGGCCCTGAGCATCAACGGCCTGGTTCTGCTCAAACCGGCCATTGATTCCCTGCAGAACGACCAGCAGACGGCCGTGGAGGCGGCGCGGCCGCCGGAACAGGGAGAGGTCGCCGATCAGCCCCTTCAGGCGACCAAGAGGAGCCTGAAGGACTGGTTTGGGAATCTGCCGGTGATCCGCCAGGTTCGCCGCTGGATGTACTCCGGCAACAGCCTGGTTAAGGTCGCCCTGGTGCTCGCGCTCGGCATTGCCCCGCTGCTGACGGCCACCGGCTTCGCGTATGAGTATCTCCATCGGCGCATTGTGTGGCGCGTCATGGGCGACGTGCGCTCCGACGTCTTCGACCGCCTCTCCTCCCTGTCTCTGCGCTACTACAGCACTCACCGCACCGGGGAGCTGGTCAGCCGGCTCACCAACGACATTTCGGCGACTCAGCGAGCCCTGAAGCTGATCTTCGGCAAATTGCCCCAGGAGCCCTTGAAGCTGGTGGCTTTCCTCGGAGTGGCGGTGGTCATGAGCTGGCAGCTCACATTGCTCACCTTGATCTGTTTCCCACTCCTGCTGTTCGTGCAGTGGCGCTACGGGGGGCGCCTTCGGCGCCACAGCAAGAAGAACCTGGAGAGACTGGGCGACGTGACCGACGCCATCACCCAGATGTTGGCGGGCATCCGGGAGGTCAAGGCCTTCCAGGGCGAAAAACGGGAGGGCAGACGCTTCCGGGAGCACACCAGGGAGCAATTAAAACGGGCTTTCAAACTGGTGCGCACGCGGGCCTGGGCGGACTGCCTGCCCGAGTTCCTGCTGGCTGAGATAACGGCCTTTACTATCTACTTCGCCGGCTGGCTGATTAACACAAACCGGCTCGACCTGTCCGGCCTGTTCGTCTGCATGGTTGCACTTGGGCTCACAGCCAAGCCGATCCGGCACATGGTGAAGTCCTACAACAGTCTGCAGGAGAGCATGGGAGGCGTGGCACGCCTGTTCGAACTGCTGGACACCGTCTCCGACGTCAGGGAGGCGCCCGACGCCCTCGAGATCACGGGCATCCGGCGTGGCCTCCGGTTCGAGGACGTGTGGTTTGCCTATGACGACGAACCCGTCCTCAGGGGCATCGACCTTTACGTGCCCCGTGGGACGACCTACGCCATCGTTGGCGAAACAGGCGCCGGCAAGAGTACGCTGCTCGACCTGCTGCCACGGTTTTACGACGTGGACCGGGGCGCAGTGAAGATCGACGGCTTCGACGTGCGCAGGCTGACCCTCGAGAGCCTCCGCAGCCAGATCGCCATCGTGGGCCAGCATCCCTTCCTGTTTAACCGCAGCGTGGCGGAGAACATCCGCTACGGCAAGCCCGGCGCGTCCCACGCCGAAGTGGTGGCCGCGGCCCAGGCGGCCAACCTGCACGAGTTCATCGACAGTCTGCCCCAGGGCTACCACACGATGGCCGGGGAGCGGGGGGACCGGTTCTCCGGCGGGCAAAGGCAGTGCATCACCATCGCGCGGGCCATCCTGAAGAACGCCCCCATCCTGATCCTGGACGAAGCCACCAGCAACCTGGACGCCGAATCCGAGATGCTGGTCCAGAGGGCCCTGGCCAACCTGATGGAGGGCCGGACGACTCTGGTCATCGCCCACCGGCTCTCCACCGTCCGCCACGCCGACCAGATCGTCGTGCTCAAAGGGGGCCGTATCATCGAGGTGGGCACGCACGACGAACTGCTCGGGCGCAGGGGAGAGTACGAGCACCTCTATCGCATGCAGTTCCTGGAAGTGCCTGACGAGGCGGAAGACCGTCCCGAACCGGCCTCAACCCCCACGGAAAGGGAAACCGAATGAACGCCTCCCAACTGCTGGCCTGGCTGGTCTGCCTGTTCCTCGCCTTCGGCGCAGCCGTGCTCAGCGTCCACAACAGTTTCAGGCTCATCAAGCTGGAGCGGCGCTACGAGAAAGAGCTCATGCGCGTGGCCGACGAGCAGACCGCCGCACTCAAGGACGTGCGCGACGTGCTGCGGCAGATGAACGCCGAACCGGGCGGCGAATAAGCCCCCCGGGCGGGCAAAACAGCGGGCGCAGACGCGGATCAGAAGTGCTCTTCTTTATACTCCGCGAAGTCGGTCACGTGCTGCCGCTCCTCCCCGATGATCTCCTCCAGCAGCGACCGCTCGCTCTCCGGAACGAACCGCAGCATCTCGTGGTAGAAAAGCAGCGTGTTGCGCTCCATCTCCATGGCCGTCTCCACGGCCTCCCGGTCGGACTGCTGGCGCTCGGCCAGCTCCACGCCATCCTGGCCGGTGGGGAAGATGCGTCCCTCGATCAGATAGGACATGTAGGACTCGTACTGGCCGGCGTAGGCTTCGCCGGCGGGCTGGTAGTCGCCCACGCGGTTCAGCAGCGCGCGGAACTTCTCCTCGTGCTCGTCTTCCATCTGGGCGACTTCCAGGGCGAACCGGCGCAGCTCCTCCGAATCGGTGCTCTCGGCGAGCGCCCGGTAGAACGTTGCCCCCGTCTGCTCCTCGCGGATAGCGATGTCGATCAGCTCACGTGCGGAAAACAGCGTAACCATGTCCATCCCTCCATGCGTGCAAGAAAGTGGCCGGCGCCCCACGGCCGGCAACACTCATGCTACAGAAAAGCGGCCGGCTCTGCAATTACATCGCGTCCAGTTCTACGTCGGCCTTGATCCCACAGCCCGCTGATGCGGCTCCCACGGCGGACGGCCGCTCTCCCTGTCCCCCGCGGCCGCCCTCCCTGGAATGAAAAGATGAACCAGGACTTCTACCGTTTCCCGTAGGGCAGATCAAAGGGGCCTCGCACATCGGCCCGGCTCACCGTCCGCCACGGTCCTCTCGCAGTCCCTCCGGGTCGGGCAGGCAACCCTGAATCGCCTGACGCACGCGTTCCAGTGCCTCCAGCGCAGCACGACCGTCTGATTCCCCCGGCTCGGCGAGGTCTTCGGGGTAGCGCGCCTGAACGGCGAAAAGTGTCAGCAGTCTGCAATCCTCCAGAAGCGACTCCAGGCCGGGTTCGCTGGCAGCGCACTCCTGGAGCAATGCCACCAGGTCGTGGGTCCTGGTCGGCTGAACGGCGTGATAGACCAAAAGACCCTTCATCAACTTCTCGGCAGCCTGCTGGGCGTGGAAGCAGACAATGTCCTACGGTATGTCCTCACCGGCCAGGATGCTGCGGATGGCCAGCAGATCGTGCTCTGCCTTGCGCACCCACGCCTGCCAGTTGACTTCAGGCCTCTTCATAGAGCGTCCGCCCTTCCCTCAACGCGGCGTATGCAAGTGTCCCGAGGGTATCCTTTGACCGCGCCAACTCTTCCGGCGTGTAGACCACGATGTCCATCGGCCAGTTGCGCAGGCCGAAAAGCCGGTCCACTGCCAGCCGTCGCTCCAGGGGCCTGAGCCGGGTCTCCATTTCCACCAGCAGGTCCAGGTCGCTCTCCGGGTCCTGGTCCCCGCGGGCTCGGCTGCCGAACAGCACGATCCGCCGCGGATGGAACGCCTCCACAATCCTCTCCACAATCTCCTCGATCGGCGGTTCCCTCATGCCTCCGCCTCCAACAAACCGTTGACCCGAGTGTAACTCGTTTCCCCCTCGTCAATGGCCTTCGCGGCGGTTTCCTTCCGGTCGCCGGCAGCCCACGGCGGGCAGCACTCATGCTACAGAAATGGGGCCGACACTGCAAAGTCGCCCCGGGCCGCCGGCGCCGTTGACAGCGCCCCCGAGTCCCCGGATACTGCGCACTGCCGTTCAGTGTACGGCATCCAGCAACTAACCGCATGGAGGCAGGAAGCGATGTCCGCCGACAGCCCGACCCGACAGGAACGACTGAAGTGGTTTCGCGATGCCCGGTTCGGCATGTTCGTTCACTGGGGCATCTACTCGGTGCTGGGGCGCGGGGAGCAGATCATGTCCCGCGACGTCATGCCGCTGGCGGAGTACGAGCCCCTGGCCGACCGCTTCCGGCCCGCGGCCGACTGGGCCGACCGACTGGTGGGTCAGGCGGCCGACGCCGGCGCCCGCTACGTGGTCCTTACCACCCGCCACCACGACGGCTACTGCCTGTTCGAGACCTCGACCCATGATTTCAACGCCGCCCGGACCGGTCCCGGTCGAGACCTGATTGCCGAATACGTCGCCGCCTGCCGCCGCGCCGGACTGCGCGTGGGCTTCTACTACTCCATCATGAACTGGCGATGGCCCGGTTTCTGGGACGCTGACAAGCACCCCGACGACCTGCCCGAGATGGTGGAGGAGGTGCACACGCAGGTGCGGGAGCTGATGAGCAGCTATGGGAAGGTGGACGTGCTCTGGTATGACGGCGCCCAGGTGCCCGGTTCCCGCACGCCGGGCATGTGGCAGGGCGAGGGCTTCGGCCCCGCACCGGCCGAGTTCTGGCGCTCCGAAGAACTCAACGAATCCGTCCGGGAACTGCAGCCCCACATCCTGATCAACTCCCGGTCCGGCCTGCCGGAGGATTTCAGCACGCCCGAGCAGTATATCCGCGCGGAGGCCGACCGGGCCTGGGAGACCTGCATGACCCTCAACTACCCCCCGGGCTGGGGTTATCTGCGCCACTCCATGGTCAACAAGACCCCCGCCGAGGTTCTGTTCAACCTCGTGGACGCCGTGCGGCTGGGCGGCAATTTCCTGTTCAACGTCGACCCCGGACCCGACGGCTACCTGGATGACCGGCAGGGGTCCGTGCTGGAGGGGATCGGCCGCTGGATGGCCCGGCATGGGCAGGCGGTATACGGCACACGGCCCGAGGGCATCTACGACCTCTCGGCCGGCAGAGAGCAGGGCCCCTGCTTCCACTACGGCATGTTCACCTGCAAGAGCTCCACCACCTGGCTGGTGCTGTTTTACTACCCAGGCAACGAATTGGTCATCTCGAAAGTCGCCCCGGCCATCCGCTCGGCGCATCTTCTGACCACGGGCCGGGAGCTGACGGTGGAACCTGCGGCCAACCGGCGCTGGCGGCTGAGCGGGCTGCCCCAGGAGCCACCGGACCCGCTGGCCCCGGTGGTTCGGATCGAATTCGAAGGCCCGCCCTACGCCCTGAACGACCGCGGCGCCGGCTGGCTGGAGGGCCGCTTCAGGGAATGAAATGGGCTGCAAGAGCGGAAGTCCTGCGGCCCCACCCCGGACCACATCGGATTGCGGAGGCGCGGATCAGAAGGTCAGGGGCTCTCCTTCGCGGCCATAGTCGTCCTCGTGACGAACTTGATCCTGGGCCCGCCACCGGCCGAAGGAAACCACGAGCATCTTGAAGGGGGCCCCCTCGGCCCAGAAACGGTGCGTCACGCCGGGCTCGATCAGGAACTCATCGTGCGCAGCGGGGTGATGGGTCCGGCCGTCCAGCTCCAGGTGCCCGCCGTCGTCCAGGAAATGGAACAGTTCGTAACGCTCCTGGTGCGAGTGCAGGCTGGCCCGCTGGCCGGGGCGCACCTCGGTCACATCCACGGAGCACTGCTGGTTGCGCACCACCATGTACACATCGCCCCACGGGCGTTCCGATTTCACTGTCTGCTGCCCCCTGCGCGCGTCGGTCGACATCGCAATCGCCCTCCATACCCATAATTCAAGCTGCAACTGCCCCCCGGCCGCGAGCCCTGACGGGCAGGACCGGTTCCGACAGGGCATGGAGTTCGACGGAACCGGTCAATCGGCTTGCTTCCGACACGCATCTACCGTCGTTGACCTCCAGGCCCGACCTCCGGGACGGCGTGAGGGGGCGCCTGGGTTCTCAGGATGCGCGGCACGGCACAGGCGCACCGCAGGCCGCATGGCGCAGCAGTGCCCCCGCACAAGCCGCCGGACCTCCTCCTGTTCCTCCCCACAAGCCACGCTCTGTGTGTTGAGGGTGCTCGGGCCCGCCGCGAAGACTACCGCGTTCAACTGGATACCTTCTCAGCCCGGATGATGGCGCATGTGGCCAACTTATGCCCGGTGCGGGCGTTGCGGCCCTTCCACAGGACCGAGGCGTGGCGGAACCCCACTCCTTCCATGCGGGAGAGGAAATCCTCCTCCGGCAGCGCCCCGCCGATACACCGGAACCAGTCGTCAAGGCTCTTCCGAATCTCCGCGGGTAACGGTGCCTTGAGGACGATCTCCGCGAACACCGTCCTGCCTCCGGGCTTGAGTACCCGGTAAACCTCCTCCATGACCGCCCTTTTGTCCGGGGACAGGTTGTAGATGCCGTTTGCCGTCACAAGGTCAACAGACTCATCCGACAGGGGGATGGCGTCGGCCGGGGCATTGACCAGCTCGACGTTTTCCACAGCAAGCGCATCGAGGTTACGCCGCGCCTTCCGGATCATCGCCTCCGAGATATCCAGGCCATACACGATCCCCGCCCCGTGGACGCTCTTCGCATAGAAGTAGAGATCGAGCCCCGCCCCGCAGCCCAGGTCCAGCACCGTATCCCCCGGCGCGGGGTTGGCATACGGCTGGGGGTTGCCCGCGCCGGTGAAAGAGTCCAGCATGCCCCTCGGCAGGGCATCCAGCACGATCTTGGGATAGCCCACGCTCTCGGCAAATCCCCGCCCAACGGGGAAGTTGAAATCTCCCCCGGGGTGCAGGGCTACCTCCGTGTACTTGTCCTTCACGGCCTGCTGGATTTCTCTGGCGGACATCGCTTGAAGCTCGGAATGGCACATATTCACCCCCCGTGCCCTGAAACGGCACATACCCGATGTTTTGCCCTCCGGGGATCTTCGCGATCACAACCGGAAGCCTGAATAGCAACCTCATCAGACGTGCTGCACCGCCCTCGGGTTGTGCAGGCAAAAGCGGCGGAACTCACCGCCCGTGTCAGGGTGCCTTCACATGCCCATCATCGGGCAGCCGCTCCGCTGAGACCCTCGGCTCCTTCTTTGCTCGGTCGGAGTGGGTTCCCGGGATGCGGCGGCGTCCTCCCGCTTCGTCATCATGGGGCACATGGGGCACATCATCGTGGCCCCCTTCTTGCACTGAGAACCGGGGGCGGACATCATCTTCCTGCCTTTCTCGTGCATACCCCAGTGGGCCTCCCCAAAACTCCGCGCTGTCTCACGCTGCTGTTCGGTGAGAACAGATCTGGCCTCGTCCCGAGCCTTTGCGACAGCCTGCTGGAGCTTTTCGACCTGCTCATCGGTGAGCTCCAACCGGTCTTTGAAGGCCAGCAACGCATCTGGATCAAAGGCGTCCACCGGACACCACGTCATCATGTGGCAGGGCCCGGGTGCTTCCTCTGTCGCCGGCGTCGAGGCTGGGGGGGCCTGGGCGCGTGCAGCCAGCGCGAAAAGCCCCACCAGCAAGAGGACACCTGTCATTGCGAATAGGCGTTTCATGTTGTCATCTCCGTTCTGTTCGAAAACCCTTCTCATCACGTGACACACAGGTTTTTACTGAACGCTCGCCTCGGAGCCCGCGCTTCGTTTACATTCACGCTCACCTCCCCCCGGAATGCTTGCATTTGACCACGTGCCCGCTCTTCTCCCCCGGCAACCGGGTCACCCAGAACCCGGTCATTTCGGCCGGGGTCTCAACAATGCGCCCCCCCTGACTGAGCAACCCGATTCGCCCGATACAATCGATGGCCTCTCCCACCCGCACGAACTGCTCGCAGATGGCGTCCTTGAAGGGGGGGCATTCATTCGCCGTCTTCGTCCCGGCGCCAACTGCCTTATCAAGCGATCCATTGACCAGTTTATCACTGCCCGCTACCCACGTCAAGGGCGAAATCATATTCCTTTGCTTGCCTTTTTAGGTTTTGCCACGCGAGCTATGGCTGGCACCTGCGTCCGCTTTTCGTGCGCTCGCTGGGCCTAGACCTATCGTCCCAACATAGTTATATAATGTTCTCATAGCCAGACAAAGGAGTTTTGTTCCTGTCCAATCCACTGGCCATCTCGGAGGCGGCGTCCCTGGACTTTCATGCCGCGGTCTTGCCCGCCTCACGCCCGGGCCAACGGGTCGCGAACCGGCAATTGGGCGCAAGTTTTGGGGCCTTGTCGGCCGAACTGGCCAACCCCCGATCCCCCCCCTGCTGCCCGTGTAGCTTCGATCTCTCCCTGCCAGCCCCTCCTCTGGTCCGCCCGCAGTGACCCGCTCCGGGACTCTCAAAAGTGTCCACTGGGAGCGGGGTGATTCTGGATCCTGCGCCTGGCGGGCGCGCAACGACGGGGTTCCTTCGTCGCCCCAAACGGCGGGGAGTGCCCGGAATGGCACTGTGACTGGTGGCGAGGCCCGGCGGAATGTCGCGGTAGGCGGCTCGCTGTCCATTTCAGGGACCGATGGCCGGGAACACGCCTGAGCCCGCGCTTGGCTTCAACGCGGGTAGATGAGCCCCGTGGCCTCAGTGCACCCGTTTTCGGAGACCCAAAAGACCTGTCCCGCGTCACTTAGCTGCCCGGTAACTCTCCGGTCAACAATCGGCATGCTTCCAGGTATTTTTCCGCCGTCCTCCGCACGATTTCCTCGGGCAGGTCGGGGGCGGGAGGACTGTGGTCCCAGCCGGATTGATCCAGCCAATCCCTGACGTACTGTTTGTCGTAGGACTGCGGCGATTGTCCGGGCTCATGGCCATCAGCCGGCCAGAACCGGGACGAGTCGGGGGTAAGGACCTCGTCGATCAGCGTCAGCTCGCCGTCCACCCGCCCCCACTCGAACTTCGTATCGCTGATGATGATGCCCCGGTCGGCGGCGTGCTCCGAGGCCCTTCGGTAGAGGCGCATGGAGCGATCCCGAATCTCACCGGCCAGTTCCCGGCCCACCTCTTGCTCCATCCTCTCGAAGGGGATATTCTCGTCGTGGCCGCTCTCGGCCTTCGTGGCAGGTGTAAAGATCGGCTCGGGCAGCTTCTCGCTCTCCTTGAGGCCGTCCGGCAGCTCGATGCCGCAGACCTGGCTGGTCCGCCTGTAGGAACGCCAGGCCGAGCCGGCCAGGTAACCGCGCACCACGCATTCCACGGGCAGCACCTCCGCCCTCTTGACGAGCATCGCGCGCCCCTCCAGAAGCCCGGCGTGGGGTTGGACTTCGGGTCCCATCACGGACACGTCCGTCGTGATCAGATGGTGAGGCGTGATGTCGGAAAGGTAGTCCAGCCAGAACTGCGTCAGGTGGGTGAGCACCTTGCCCTTCCAGGGGATCGCGGTCGGCAGCACGCTGTCGTAGGCGCTGATTCTGTCCGTGGTGACGATCAGAAGCCGTTCCCCCAGCGAGTACATGTCCCGCACCTTGCCGCGGCTGACCAGCTCCACCCCTTCCAGATTCGTTTCGGCCACCGGCTCGGGCATACTGATGCCCATCTCGCCCTCCCAATCTGCCAGTCCCGGTTAGTCCTGCGCCCGGTCCGCTTCCGAGTCTTCTTCCCCTTCTTCCGGCTCCAGGGTAACCACGCCGCTGACGCGGTCGCCCTCGGATGTGTTGATGAGGCGGACCCCCTGCGTGTTGCGACCGATGCAGCTAATGGAGTCCACTGGGATTCGGACGGTCATCCCCTGCTGGGTGACGAGGATGAGCTCCTGATCCTCGGTTACCTCGCGCATGGCGACCACGGGCCCGTTGCGCCGCGTGGTCTTGATGTCCAGCAGGCCGAGGCCGCCGCGTTTCTGCAGGGAGTACTCGGCGAATTCGGTCCTTTTGCCGTAGCCGTTCTGGCACACCGTCAGCAGAGCGGCTTGCTCCCGGACAAGGGCCGGGTCCACCACTTTATCCTTCCCCCGGAGCCTGATACCGCGGACACCGGCCGCCGTTCGCCCCATGGGGCGCACGTCTTCCTCGTGGAAGCGTATGGCCCTGCCGCCGCGCGTCCCGAGCATGACCTGGTCGTCGCCGGAGGTCTTACGCACCCCGATCAGGCGGTCCCCCTCCGCCAGATTGATGGCGATGATCCCCCCGGAGCCGCGCTTTCCGAACGCGTCCAGCCGCGTCTTCTTGACCTTTCCGCCCTCGGTGGCCATCAGCAGGAAGCTGTCCTGCTCGAACTCCGCCACGGGCACCATGCCGGTGATCGTCTCCTCGTCCTGGAGGTCAAGTAGATTGACCAGCGCGCGTCCCCTGGCGGTGCGGCTCATCTCGGGGATCAGGAAGACCTTCAGCCAGTGGACCAGCCCGAGGCTGGTGAAGAACATGATGTAATCGTGGGAGGAAGACGTGAAGATGTCGGTCACGAAATCCTCCTCGCGCAGGTCGGCGCCGATCACGCCCTTGCCGCCACGGCCCTGGGAGCGGAACGCCTCGGGCGGCAGCCGCTTGGCATAACCGCGGTGGCTGATGGTGACCAGCACGTCGTGCTCGGGGATCAGGTCGGCGCGGTCCAGTATCTGGACCTCCTCCTCCGAGACGGTGGTGCGCCGCTCGTCGCCGTACCGGTCACGGATCTCGGCCAGGTCCTCCCGGATAATGGCCTCCACCCTGTCCCTCCTGGCGAGGATGTCCCGGTAGTCGGCTATCCTGGTCTGCAGGTCTTCATACTCCTGCTCGATTTTCAGCCTCTCCAGCCCCACCAGGCTGCGCAGCCGCATGCCGATGATGGCATCCACCTGTCGCTCGGTCAGATCAAACTTGTTGGTGAGCCGACGCCGGGCCTCCGCCACCTCCTCGCTGGTGCGGATGATCTGGATGACTTCGTCGATGTGAATCAGCGCGATCTTGAGCCCCTGCACCACGTGGGCCCGGTCCTCCGCCTGCTTCAGCAGGTAAGCCGTGCGCCGGCGGATGACCTCCACGCGGTGGGCCAGGAACAGCTCGAGCATGCGCTTGATGCTGAGCGTCTCCGGGCGGCCGTCCACGATGGCGATCAGGATGATGCTGACCGTCCCCTGGAGTGGAGTATGCTGGAAGAGCTGGTTGAGCACCACGTCCCGGTCGGCGTCCCGCTTCAGCTCTATGACGATGCGGGTGCCCTCGCTGTCGCTCTCGTTGCGGATGTCCCGGACGTCCTGCACATGGTCGGCCTGCACGGCGTGCGCAATCCTCTCCACCAGGCGGTCACGATTGGCCTGATAAGGAGGCTCCGTCACCACGATGGCCTGACATCCGGAGCGCACCTCCTCGAACTCCGTCCTGGCCCGGAGGGTGGTCTTGCCCCTGCCGGTCACGTAACCCTCGTAGATGCCCTGCTGTCCGCAGAGGGTCCCGCCCGTGGGAAAGTCGGGCCCCGGCATGATCTTCATCAGCTCCCGGACCGTGATCTCCGGATCGTCCAGAACGGCCACGGCGGCGTCGCACACCTCCCGCAGGTTGTGCGGCGGGATGCTGGTGGACATACCGACGGCGATGCCGGTGGACCCGTTGGTGAGCAGGTTCGGGAAGCGGGACGGCAGGACCACCGGCTCCTGCCGCGTGCCGTCATAGTTGTCCATCAGGTCCACGGTGTCACGCTCGAGGTCCCTGAGCATCTCCATGCCCACGGGACTGAGCCTGGCCTCCGTGTATCGCTGGGCCGCCGGGGGGTCTCCGTCCAGGGAGCCGAAGTTTCCCTGGCTGTCGATCAGGGGGTAGCGGATGCTGAAGGGCTGGGCCATGCGGACCAGCGTGTCGTAGATGGCGGTCTCACCGTGGGGGTGGTAATTGCCGTGCACGTCGCCCACGATCTTT
This sequence comes from uncultured candidatus Brocadiaceae bacterium, assembly GCA_964572825.1. Lineage (GTDB taxonomy): Bacteria > Planctomycetota > Brocadiia > SM23-32 > SM23-32 > CAYVBE01. The sequence goes on along the minus strand of CAZNGS010000011.1, from coordinate 65,704 downwards.
CCGCATTTCCTGGTCTTGGAGCGCGGGCCGAGGTTCAACTCGTTCATGGCCACCAGAATGCGCCTTTGCACCGGCTTGAGCCCGTCGCGCACGTCCGGCAGGGCGCGGCTGACGATCACGCTCATGGCGAACGTCAGGTACGCCTCCCGCATCTCGTCTTCGATCAGCAGCTCGTCAATCTGTCCTGTGGTTTCCTCTGCCATGTCCCGTCGCTTTATCTTGCAGCTGGGTCTGCCGGTCTGGTCTGCGGCGGCCCGCTATACGTCCAGGTTCTTGACTTCCAGGGCGTGGCGTTGGATGAAACGCCGGCGGCTCTCCACGTCCTTACCCGCCAGGATGGTGAAGTACTGGTCTGCTTTGACGGCGTCGCCGATGGAGACCCGCACGAGGCGGCGGGTGCCGGGGTCCAGGGTCGTTTCCGCCAGCTCCGGACTGTCCATCTCGCCCAGTCCTTTGTAGCGCTGTATGTCCAGCCCTTCTCGCCCCAGTTTCCCTACCGCGGGTATCAATTCGCCGAGGGTAGCCACCGGGGTTTGCTGGCCGTCGGCCTCGATAACGAACGGCGCCCGCGACTGCTCGTCTGTTTCCTCTTCGTGGCCGTGCAGCCAGTCGATCGGTATACCGAAGCTCTCGATGGCCTTGATGGTTTCTTCCAACCGCGCCGCCTCCTCGATGCGGGCCGGCCGTACGCTGTTGCGCAGGCCCTCCGCTTCGCCCAGGAATGCCTCATCCGGCTCGATCATCTGCAGGTCTCCGCCGCTCTCCGCCAGTTCGGCGCGCAGGCCCTGGATGAAGTGATCGTAGCCGTCCTCACTATAGAACAGGTGCTCGTGCCGCCGTTCTTCGCCGTCCACGTGAATGACTCGGTAGAGGGGAAACTCCCGTTCGCCGCCTTCCCTGCGCTCGGCGAGGAATTTCCCGAACGACATACCCTGGGCCTCCAGATGGCTTATGAGCACGTCCAGCTCGCTCAGGTGGGTGAGCAGCCGGAGGAATCGGGCCTGCTCCAGGTGACCTTCCCGGCCGTTGACGTGGTACCGAAGCGAGGCATCCTGCGTGCCCAAGCGGATGAGCGTCTTCTGCAGGGCGCGATCGTCCTGGACGTATTCGGTCTTGCCCCTGCGCGTGACCCGGTAGAGCGGGGGCTGGGCGATGTAGACGTGTCCGTGTTGGATGAGTTGCGGCATCTGCCGGAAGAAAAAGGTGAGCAGCAGCGTCCGGATGTGCGCCCCGTCTATGTCCGCGTCCGTCATAATGACGATCTTGCCGTAACGCAGTTTGTCCAGGTCGAATTCTTCCTGCCCGATCCCGGTGCCCAGGGCCGTAATGAGCGCCCGGATCTCCTCGTTGCTCAGTATTTTGTCGATGCGGGCCTTCTCGACGTTGAGGATTACCCCTCTGAGGGGCAGGACGGCCTGGAATCTCCGGTCGCGGCCCATGCTGGCCGTGCCGCCGGCGCTCTGGCCCTCAACGATGAACAGCTCGGTGCTGTCCACACCGCGATCGGAGCAGTCGCGCAGCTTGCCCGGCAGGGAACTGCTCGTCAGGGCCCCCTTGCGCCGCGTCAGCTCCCTTGCCTTGCGGGCAGCCTGGCGTGCCCGGGCAGCCTCGATGGCCTTGTCGACGATGACCCTGGCTGCCCGAGGGTTTTCCTCGCAATATAGCGCCAGTTTATCATTGAGTATCTGCTCGACAAGCCCGCCGACCTCACGGTTGCCCAGCTTCATCTTCGTCTGACCCTCGAACTGCGGGTCGGGCAACTTGACGCTGACCACGGCGGTCAGTCCTTCCCGGTAGTCCTGCCCCCCGGGAGTGACGTTCTTGAAGAGATTCTTCTCCCGGGCGTAGGCGTTCATCGTCCGCGTCAGGGCACTGCGGAGTCCACTCAGATGCGTCCCGCCCTCCACAGTGTTGATGTTATTGGCAAACGAGAAGATCGTTTCGTTGTAGCCGGAGTTGTACTGTATCGCCACCTCGCAATAGGTGCCGTCCATCTCCTCCTGGACGTGGATGACATCGTGCAGGGGCTCCTTCCCCTGGTTCAGGTAAGCGACGAATTCCCGGATGCCCCCCTCGTAGTAGAACGTCTCTTCGTCCGCATCCGGGTGGCTGGAGATGCTCATCTTGACACCGCTGTTGAGGAACGCCAGTTCCCTCAGGCGGCGGGCAATGAGGTCCCGGCGGAACTCCGTCGCTTCAAAGATATCCGGGTCAGGTTTGAATCGTATGCGCGTCCCCGTCCTGTCGGTCTTGCCCCGGTTCTCCACCGGAGTCTGGGGTTCGCCCCGCGCGTAACGCTGAAAGTAGACGTGCCCGTTGCGCCAGACCTCTGCCTCCAGCCACTCGCTCAGTGCATTCACGCAGGAAACGCCGACGCCGTGCAACCCGGCCGAAACCTTGTAGCTGTTGTGATCAAACTTACCCCCGGCGTTCAGAGTGGTCATGACCACCTCGAGAGCCGGCCTGTTCTCCTCCATGTGCATCTCGACGGGGATGCCCCGGCCATTGTCCGTAATCGATATACTGTCGTCCACGTGGAGGAGTACGCGTATCTCATCGCACTCGCCCACCATAGCCTCGTCCACGCTATTGGCCACGACCTCCTCGACCAGTTGGTGAAGCCCGCGCTCATCCGTGTCCCCGATGTACATAGCCGGGCGCAGCCGAACGTGCTCTATTCCGCCGAGCACACGGATGGATTCCGCGTCATAGCCGGGCTTGCTGGATGCCGGTTCGCTCATGCGTCCTCCGAAGGCTTTCTGAATGACTGCGAGGCAAGTCGAAATCGTATCATTTCGATATCTCGTCCCGCGTCTGTCTGGCGTAGCCCGTCCAGAAGTGCCTCCTTCATGAAGTTATTGATTTCGTGGAGCAGAGACGATGAGTCCACCTCGATCACCAACTCGCCCCTGTCGAACGAACGAATCCGGGTGCAGCAGGCAACGTCCTCTCCGACCAGTTGCCGCCATGCTCCCACCAGCGAGCCGTACTTTCCCTTCTGGTAGAATTTCTTCTGTCGGAGGAGTTTGCTGGCTACTTCGCCGAAAGTCTGCGCCTCCGGACTGTCCCAGCCCACTGACCACTGTCTCATATCTCAGCGTCTTCCCGAATAACCGGGCTGACAACGTAAGTGTAGTCCAAGCCACATTTTATCACGCACGGAGACCGCCGGTCCGTGAAACGTATCTTCACGGATTCCCGCTCCACAACGGCCAGCATCTCCTGCAGAAACTCCGGGTTAAAGGATATCTCGGCTTGCTCCCCCTCGTACTCGATGGGCATCTTCAGCTCGGCCTGCCCGACGTCAGGAGATTCAGCCGTAATGGTGAGGATATCCTTGTCGAAAGCAAAATCCACCACCTGCGTCTCTTCCGTGGTCATGTAGCTGGCACGTCGCACCGCGCTGAGCAATTCCCGGGTGGCGAGCTGGACGCTTATCTTGCTCTCGGAAGGAATCACCTCCCGGAAGTTGGGGAACTGCCCTTCGACAAGTTGACATACCAGCCTGCCGGCATCGTTCCGAGCCACCAGGCGACCTTCGTCCGTCCCGAACCTGACCGGGCCGGTGCCGTAATCGGCCAGATGAGCCAACTGCTCCAATCCCTCGCGCGAGATGATAAACTCCGTCTCTATACCGTCCGGGTTGCTTGCTTTCTTACGCACGTGTGCCAGCCGGGCTCCGTCGGCCGCCACCAATTCGATGGTGTTTTCCTTCCCGATGACGCACAGCACTCCATGCAACGCATATCGTCCTTTCTCATCGGCCGTGGAGAAGACCGTTCTGCGCACCATGTACGTCAATATCTCCGGATCGACCTCTACCACGCCGTCTCCCGGCAACTCCGGTAGAGGGCTGAACTCTGACGGATCCTCGCCCAGCAGCCGGAACCGACTGTTTTCGGTCAGGATGACTACCGCGCCATCGTCCTCCGAAAGTTCGACCTGCTCATCCGGTGTTGCTCCCAGCACCGGCGAAATCCGATCGTGCGGCAGGAGAACTGCTCCGCTCTTTTCTATCTGCACATCCTCCACCGTCAGAGCAAGTCCCACCTCCAGGTCCGTGGCCGAAAGGCACAATCCTTCGTCGATCGTCTCGATCTTTACGTGCCGGTAGATAGGCTGCTGAGCACTGGTGCCGACTACCCCGCTCAACCGTTGCAGGCCGCGGTGCAGCTTGTCCCTGTTCGCAACGATCTTCATGGACCTCTCCCACAGAAACCCAGATGTGTTGACGGCCTGCCCGACAGCTATGGGCCGGCGCGGCGTCGGTGCTCCATGGTTGCACCCTATGGCCGACTGCGAGGCCTACCCGCCGGAGAGCGGGCGCCGACCACGCACGGCGGAACACAGATGCTTCACCGACTTGTTTTCAGAATCTCCGGACCATTCTCTGTGGCTGTGAAGCCGGGCGGAATAACTTCTTTCAGGGATTGTTGAGGTATGGTATTTTTTAATCTAAGATACTTTAGTACTATTCATACCTTTCGCTAAGAGCGTCGAGAGCAAAAAGAATACCGGTATATTTCCCTATCCAAAGGCGCTTTAGAACAACGCATGATGGTGCCAGGAACCTGTCGAAAACATGATGATTGTGCGTTGGCAGACGACGAGAGACTGGCGGAAGTCTCTCTGCCTCCAGGTACGCGCGAATCATAGCGAAAAACAGGCGGCAAAAGACCGGTAAATCGACAGCTTTTCGACATGTTGGCAGCACCTTTTCGTCGGGCTGTGAGGGTGAGAATCGGCCTGCTTCCCCCTCTCCCTGTTGCAATGAAGATTATACCATACAGAAGGGCGAGTTCTCAAAGGTGCGCCAGCCTTGCGCAACGTGTTTCCTTGGCTCATCGTGTCGCCTCAGGACCTGTCGCCGTAGAAGGGTCAGCGGTGCAGCAATCGGGGCAGCTTGTCGTCATCCTCGAAGGGGTAAAGCACGAGCCCGGAGGGAATCTTAGGGTAGAACCACGTGGTCTTCGGCGGCATCCTGTGCCCGCTGCGGGCCACCTTTGCCAGTGTGCCGGGCGAGATGGTGGGCAGAAGGAAGGCGGCGTCCGAGCGGCCGCTTTCGATCGCCCAGTAGATCTGTTCCAGGTCGGCGGAGAAGCGCATTCGTTGCGAGGGTTCCTCCAGCTTGCAAGGAATGTCGAAAAACGGGCGCAGGATGCTGTAGTGAAGCACCGTTACAGGCAGCCTGCGTAGCGGCGGCGGCCCGGGCACCGAATCGGGCACGCGAAAGCCCTCATCCCCGGGGCGGATCAGCAGGAGTCGGTTCCCCGCCAGGTAACAACCGATAACCGCTTCCTCCGGATGCCACGACCGCAAAACTTCCTGCAATTGCCGGGGTGACCCGATGTGCGATTCCTCAAGGGCAAACCGTGCCGCCAGCGAGTCCGCCAGCCAGTTGGGATCAAAAGGGCCCTCCGTGCGAACCAGCCGGTGCGTGGGCAGCACGCGCAGGCCGGGGTTCCGGGCGGACACGCAGAATGCAAGCAGGAAGTCCTCGGGTGCCGAGCCGGGCTTCCCCTGGGCGTCGCGGTGCTTGTCCCGGTAGGCGACTGCGGTCTCATACCGGTGGTGGCCGTCGGCGATCAGGAGCTGTTCCTTCCGCAATAACGAGGCCAGGCGGCCGATAATGCCGCTATCCGTGATCCGCCAGACCCGGTAACAGATGTCATCGGGTGTGCAGAATTCGTAGAGGGGACCCTCGTCTTCCTGTTGAGCGAGGAACTGATCGATCTGTCGGTTCGTGTCGCTGAAGATACCGAAGATGGGACTCAAGCTTGCCCGGCAGGCCTCCATCAGGCGGAGGCGGTCCCGGACGGGGCGCCGGGTCGTGTGCTCGTGGGGAAGGATGCGGGCCGACGGACCGTCTTCCAGCAGTATGGCGCTGAGAAAACCCCGCCGGACAAACTGCTCTTCGTCGAGGGTAAAGGATTGCTGACACAGGTAGATAGCGTGCTCTGGCTCGCGGACGAGTATGCCCTCGGCACGCCACCGGGCCGTCGTGAGGGCTGCCTCCTCGTAGTCGGCGGGACATCGCTCACTTTTCCCCTCTTTGCCCAGGATCAGCCGTACCACGTTATGCGGGTCGCGCCGGCGGAGCTCCTCGGCCTCTGCCTGCGAAATCAGGTCATAGGGTGGTGCCACCACACGCGAGATAAAGGATATCTCGCGCGGTTCGTAGCGAAGGGGACGGAAGGGAGCTATGTGAATCACGGCCACCACCTCACGTCGGAGCCACCGTTTTCGCTCGACGAGCCATAATAGAGCACCGCACTCGATCTCGCAAGAGGCCCACATCCCTGTTGAAAGTTACCTCAAGCGGGCCGCAGCAGGGGCCGGCGATCGGGGGCGGGTTAACGAAGCCTCATCGGGCGCCCTCGGACAGGGCTGCCCGGACAAGCCCCCGGGCTTGCTCCAGCAGGGCAGGAAGAGAGGCCCGCACGGTGCTCGACAGCCCGCGCCCATCGTCGAAGGAGGCACCTCCAATGGTAAGCAGGTACCCTTCGGGTGCCTCACCATGCAGAGAGCAGCTCAAAGCCAGCAGCGATGCCGGAGTGGAGATGTAAGTGGCAGGCGGCTCTGACTCGGCAGCCCCTTCCAGCCTGATGCAGTTGAACTCCCCCGCCGCCTTCTCGGCCGAGGCATCGACGAACAAGACGGTCCGGGAGTCTCCGAGCAACCCCGCCAGGTCAGGGGTCAACCGCTGACATGCCAGCGCCAGCACATCAGCCCCCGCAAACTCGTCTTTCAATATGGCCGACACTTCGGCCCCCAGGCCACCGTCCCGGCGCCGGGGATCCCCATAACCGATTACCACGACGTGCGCCATTAGTGCCGCCCCTCCTCATCGCGCCATCGCTCGGCGGCGCGCAACGATTCGGCGAGCGGGAGAAGGGCCATACCGCGCAAGCCCTCCTGCCGGCAGCGTAATCTCATTGCTGTCCTCTTTCCCCTTGCCCCTGGCGACCGACGGGTCCCGCCATGCCAGGCGCCCCCGGGTTTGTGCCCGCAGAAGTCACCGATGGGGTCGGGAGCAGCCGTAAGCACCTCCAGCGCCTGCGCGAACACCCCCCGGCGCGTAGAGGCGTGCTACATTTCGACACTCCATGCTATCCCTCGCGGGAAGGCGTTGCAAGCGACGGCAGGCACCTGTGAAGGGCGCACAGAACAGCCCCCATCATGCCATCCATGCCATCATATCAGGCGTGACCGGATACTGCGGCGGCTCACCGGAGCAGTACCGACGGACCTCTTCCACGACGAAGGCCCCCTGCCGCAGGCACTCATCTCCCTGCGAGCCGGCCAGATGGGGAGTGAGAAAAACGTTCTCCAGGGCGTAGAGGCGGCTCTCCGGCTGCGGCGGTTCGGGATCCGTGACGTCCAGGCAGGCGAAGATGCGCCCCCGCCGCAGCTCCTCGATCAGGTCATCCTGATGGACGATGGCGCCGCGGGCGGTGTTGATGAAGACCGCGCCCTCCTTCATTCGACGAAAGTGCTCGCGGCGGATCATATGCCGCGTGGAGGGGAGGTTCGGCGCGTGGACCGAGACAACGTCGCAGGTGGCGAACATCTCTTCGAGTTCCACGGGCGTCGCCTGCAGGGCCGCCGCCTCGGCCGGGTCGAGGTAGGGATCGTAGCAGCAGGTCTCGACGTCGTACTCCTTCAGCCGCTCGAGCAGCCCGCGGCCGATCTGGCCCACGCCGATGACGCCGATCCTGGCCCCGTAGAGCCCCCGGATGCCGGCCGCCCGTTCGAAGGTTCGGTTTTCGCACGTGAGGCGGTTGCACTGGAAGGCCTTCTTCATGCCCATGGTGATGAGCGCCAGGGTCATCTCGATCACGGGAACTGCATTGGCGGCCCAGGCGCTGGTCAGCAGGATATCGCGCTCCCAGAAAGCATCCGTCACGAAACCCCGCACGGACCCCGCGCCGTAGAAGACGGCCTCCAGGGCGGGCGCAGCGGCGAGGAACGCCTCGTCCATCCTCACCATTCCCCAGCCGGAGCAGATGATCTGCGCGTCGGCCAGGTGCGGGGCCAGGGCCTCCATGTCGTCCAGCAGGTCGCAGCAGTCCGTCAGGTCCACCAGACGGCGGAGAGCGGCCGTGTGCTTGCGGCCGTAGATGCGGTTCCGGTTTTCCGGTGGCAGCAGCAGGAGGGCCTTCTTCATCGTTCGTTCTTTCGTGTGAAAAGGGGTTGCGTTCATTCCCCGAGTACCTGGCGGTCCTCGGAGTTGTAGATGACCAGCACAACCGTTTCATCCGGGCCCGGGTTGCGGGCATGGTGGGCCGCATCCGGGGGCAGCACGATGCAGTCGCCCGGCCCCAACCGCGCCGTCCCTCCGCCCGGCAGGGAGTGCTCCAGCTCCCCCGAGACCACGCACAGGGCCTCGGCGCAGTTGGGGTGCAGGTGGGACGGATTCTCCCGGCCGGGCTTGAAGGTCACCCGCCCGACGGTCAGCCCGAGCTCTCCGTCCCCGCTCAACAGCCACTGAAGAGAACCCCACCGGGTCTGATCTATCGGCACTTCGCCCTTCCGGACTACTCTGGCTTCCACGCGCCAACCACCTCCCGCCAAAGTCCCGGTCCCTCGCCCCGGCCCATCCTACCGCCAGACCCCCATTGTTGACAACCCCCGGGGCGGGCACTACTATCAGGTCAGGCGAAAGGCAGAACGCCCCGCGCCGCCGACAATCCCCGATTGCGAGGCATGACGTGAGCGAGTTCAAGGTCGTCGTGACCGATTACGTGTTCGAATCATTCGAGATCGAGCGGGAGGCGCTGGCGGCCGTCGATGCCGAACTGGAACTCCACCAATGCACGACTCCCGATGAACTCCTCCCGCACCTGCCCGGAACGCACGCCCTGCTGAACACGTACATGCCGGGCATCGGGGCGCAGGTGTTCGACGCCGCCCCGGAGCTCAAGATCGTCGTCCGCTGCGGTATCGGCGTCGATACGATCGACATCCCTGCAGCCACCAGCCGCGGCATCATGGTGGCCAACGTGCCTGACTATTGCGTGGAGGAGGTGGCCGACCACGCCCTGGCGCTCTTCCTCTGCCTCGCCCGGAAGATCTGCCATTCCAGCAGGAAGGTGAGGAGCGGAGAGTGGTCCCTGTCCTACGTTAAGCCCCTGAAGGCTGTCACGGAGATGCGGGCGGGCATCATCGGTTTTGGGCGCATCGGCCGCGCCATCGCCCGGCGGCTGGGGGCCTTCGGCGTCGCCGTCTGTTTTACGGACCCCGCCATTGCGGAAGACCGGGACGGCTGTGCCAGCCTGGAGCTTGATGAGTTCCTGGCCACCGCCGACGCCGTCTTCGTGCAGTGCCCGTCGGTGGAGGAAACCTACCACCTGATCGACCGCCCGGCCATCGAGAAGATGCAGCGGCAGCCCATCCTGATCAACACGGCCCGGGGGGCCATCGTCGATACGGATGCCGTAGTGTGGGGACTGGCGAACGGCAGACTCTCGGGCGCCGGCCTGGACCTGCTGGAAGACCACGAGCGGGTCGTCGAAGCCGACCACCCGCTGAAGACTTTCGACAATGCCATCCTCACCCCCCACAGCGCGTGGTATTCCGACGCCGCCATCCGGAAGCTGCAGAGCAAGGCCGTGGCCGAGGTCGTGCGGGCCCTGAAGGGCGAACGACCCGCTTCGCTGCTGAACCCCGAAGTGCTCGAAAGGAACGACGCATGAGACTCGCGCGCATACTGACGGACGATGGCCCGTTGCCCGCCGTCGCAGAAGAGGACGGGTATCGAGTCCTGGACGACGAGGGTGAGCCCTCCGGGACCGTCGTTTCGTCCGGCGAGGCGCAACTGCTCGCGCCCGTCGAGCCGTGCCAGATAGTAGCCATCGGCCTGAATTACGGGGGGCACGCCGCCGAGAGCGGCATGGACATCCCGTCGGCCCCCCAGATGTTCGTCAAGACGCCCAATACGGTCACCGGTCCCGGCACGCCGATCGTGCTGCCGGCCATGGCCCCGGACGAGGTGGACTACGAGGCCGAGCTGGTCATCGTCATGGGCGAAGACGCCAGAAACGTCTCACAGGACGAAGCCGATGACTGCATCCTGGGCTACACCTGCGGCAACGACGTCAGCGCCCGGGACTGTCAGCTCAGGCAGGACGTCCAGTGGGCCCGCGGCAAGTGCTTCGATACCTTCGCGCCGATTGGTCCCTGGATCGAGACGGATGTCAACCCGGAGGAGCTCGACATCCGGTTGATCTTGAACGGCCAGACCATGCAGGAATCCAACACATCGGACCTCATCTTCTCCTGCCGGCAACTGGTCAGCTACCTCTCCCGGTGCATGACGCTCTATGCCGGCAGCATCATCATGACGGGCACGCCCCGGGGGGTGGGGTTCAGCCGCACGCCGCCCGTCTTCCTCAAGGAAGGCGACACCGTGACCGTGGAGATCGAAGGCATCGGTCGCCTGACCAACCCCGTGGCAAAGGAACAGGCGTGATGCAAATCCAACAGCGCCTGAAGCTCGCCCACAGCCTGGTGCCCCGGCTGGAGTCCGGGACGGTCTGGTTCAACCTGCATAACTTCGTTTTCCCCAACCCCCCCCTGTGGCGGCTACAAGTGCAGCGGCCGCGGTTCAGAGTTGGGAAAGGAGGGCGTCCTGGCCCTCACGCGCACCAAGAACGTGATGGTCAGTATGTTCCCCGGCGGCTTCCAGTGGTATTGAGGTGGAGGGGGGGCATGCAACGACTCCCGGGCGAAATGGGGAGTGTTGCGACCGCAGGTCTGCACGGCCGGCAGGGCCGGCTCCCGCAGGGCATACGGACGGGTCTGCCCGGCATTCCCCGCGCAGTTTCCGGGGCGGCCTTGGAACCTGCCGTGCCCTGGTTATAACCAGTATGCGAGCGTGAAAAGGCATCTCGTGGGGACATTCCCGAGCATTCAAGGGGGAGGGCCGAAGGCAGAAGAGGCACCAAAGGAGCGTCCGGCGATGGCTGCCCCCGGACGCGCTGTGGCTTGATGGGAACCGCCGTTCGGGTACACTTGGAATTGCGAACGGGCGGACAGGAGCTCTGCTGTGGCTTGATGGGAACCGCCGTTCGGGTACACTTCGTCCTTACCACGGTCCCGCCGTAGGTATGCTGTGGCTTGATGGGAACCGCCGTTCGGGTACACTACCAGGCGGTCGACCACGCCGCCCAGCAGCGCTGTGGCTTGATGGGAACCGCCGTTCGGGTACACTCGAGCGCGCCTTGTCCCAGCCGACCGATCCGCTGTGGCTTGATGGGAACCGCCGTTCGGGTACACTCTGGCCCGCCGCATGGGCCTGAAGGTCCAAGGCTGTGGCTTGATGGGAACCGCCGTTCGGGTACACTAATCCGCAAGCGCTTGCGGGCTAAGTACTTGCTGTGGCTTGATGGGAACCGCCGTTCGGGTACACTAACTCTCCCGCAAGCCTGGCTACAGGGGGGTTTTACGGAGGTTGTGCGCTCAAAAAAGCATGACCTGTTCCGGGGGGCCTTCGGGTTCCTGGAAGTTTTCTCCGTGGTAGACCTCCATTTTGCCGTACTGGCGGTCCGTGACGGAGAGCAATCGAACGCGCCCTCCCGGTGGGATCATGGTGCGTAGCCGCCGGCGGTGGGTTTCGGCCGCCTCTTCTGAGGAGCAAAACCGCGCGTATACCGACCACTGGAGCATCATGAAGCCCTCCCGGAGCAGTTCTTTGCGGAAATGACGGCACGCGCGGCGGGCCTTCTTGGTCGTTACGGGCAGGTCAAATATAACGAACTGCCACACGGCGCGGTACCCCGAAATCGGTTCCCGCGAGCGTGCCATCTCATAGCTCCGGAATGAGCAGCCTGTCCCTCTTGCCCTCCAGAACCTTGACCAGCGAAGAGGCATACCGGCGCAGGGCGTCGAAAAGCGTGCGTTGCTCGCCCTCCAGCCCCACTCTGCCGGTCAGCGATTTGATGAGGTGCTTCCTCGTAGCCTGATCCAGGGGGCCGGCGGGATCATGGTGCTCAACCCAGCGCACAACCGCACGGTCAACGAGGGGGCGGTACGGCTCCATCAGATCGTCCGCCAGGCAGAAGGCATCGTAGCGGTTGTGATGGTGCAGCCCGAGAGACGGATGCAATCCCACCCCGCAGATCGCCCGGGCCACGACGGCCCGCAGCACGGCATAGCCGTAATTGAGGTGCCGGTTCTGGTCGTCCGCATCGCGTGAGCGCTGAAAGTCGGGGTCGGCAAAGAGAGCGCCCCAATATCTACGCGCCGCCCGGGCCTCCATATTGTCCTTGTCACCAGAGCGAACCCTGTCGACCATGCGCCCGATGCCCAGGTCATCTCCGCGCAATTCCTGCAGGAGGGTCCCCTGTGCGCGGAGCTTCGCCCGGACGATCTGCTGCCACAGACGTTTCCTGGTCGTCTTTTTCACGTCGGCCTGGATGCGGAAACGCTCGGCCTGAACGTGGTGCCCCGCAAGGGGCAGCAGCATGGCCGCCGGCAGGTGTTTCTCGTCGCACACCACCAGTGTTGCCCCGGCCTGCGCTATGCCGGCGAGGAGCGCATGCGAGTAACGGACGCGGTTGTTGGAGACGACGACGGTGGCGAGTTCGGATAGCGGAACGCTGACGGTGGTCTCCCCGTCCTGCTCGAAGACAAGTTGCTCGTAGCGCGTCCGCAACGTGCCTGATTGCTCGGTTATGTCGAGGATATGTTCAGTCATTGGCCCGGCGAACCTGGCCGAATGGATTTACGTTTACCTTCTGACAATGGAGTTGACGCAGCCGATTGGGCGATCGGGTGATCCACATGCCGGCGTCCTTGATATCCTTCTTGATTCGGGCGTCATTAATCGGTACAAATTCGACCTTTCCCCCAGAAATGCTCCGAACCACGCACAGCCGTCTGCCGTCCCCGTCCTCCCGATCCAGTTCGATCATGTCCCCGCTGGCAAGCGAGAACTGGAAGCCTTCCGGACGCTGTACCACCGGCTCGCCTTCCCGCAGCCTTCGGCCCGCTTGCAGACGCGAAACCAGCACGCCCTTCCACCGGGGCCTCCCACGCCCGTCCGTGTGCTCCACGATAGCCATGTGATGGTTGTCGTTCGTGAGGACGTAGCGGCGGTTTTCGTCATGGCCGATCGGCACTGTGGAGGCGCTGGTTTCGATGGTTACGGAATGGATGGGTATCCGCCGGCCGTCCCCGCCAACGAGGTGAGGATGGTTGGCCGGGTCCTTGAATGGCTGGCGTGGCGTTCCGCCCAGTTCAGCCAGCTTGCGCCGCACGGCTTCACGACAGGGACGGTCCACGATCTTATCCACGTCACCGCTGGACAGGGCGTCCACCCGCTTACGGACCCGCGCGCGCTCTTCATGGCGGCCATCGCCATGTTCTTGAGGAACCGGACCGTATAACGTCTCGTCGTGCAATGGACCGTTCACGCCGCGCCTGGGGCGGTGCGAGACCGCTATGGGTTCGATGGCCGCCCGAAGGTCGTCCAGGAACGTATCCCACGGAAGCACCACGTCGCGGAAGTCCATCCGCCCGCCGTTGCGTAGATCGCTCGAGCGCTGACTGATCTGCTGCATGGAGGACGGGCTGGTGAGCGCGATGGCCATCGCGTCCACCGCGTGATGTCGATGGTCCGAGCGTTCCTTGCCCGGTCCGTCGCCGAGAATGGAATTCAGGGCGTACATGTCCCGGATGTACGCGGTGACACCGCCGCGGGCCGCCTCTACTCGGCGGCTGCCGGCTTCATCCGATGTTCCTCCGAAGAGAAGCGCAACGTATTGCCCGGCCGCTTTGGAGGCGTAGCGGGTATCGTTCAGCTGACGCTGCGCGACTTGGTCCAGGGAATCGGGCTCCCTTTGCTTGAAACGGCGGAGCTTGATCTGTGCGGCATCCCCCTTGAAGTCCTGGACCCGGGCGATGATCTTGTTCCAGCGTTCCTCGTTTCCGCCGTAGGCTTCCCAGGGCGTGTGGTTGCGCTTGTGGCGGTTCTCGGGAGCGTAACAGAGTGTCTTATTCAGGTAGCTGTTGTCGAGAGAACGGCTGAACGGCACGATATGCTCAACATCGAACTGCGGGTTGGCGCCCAGTAGAGCGTCCATGCTGATCCCGCGCCCGGTATAGGGGCATGTCCACTTGCATTCCTCGGCCAGCAGAACCTTCTCGATGTCCTGGCGCGAGGGGTTCTGGATGCCCGCTTCCTGGACGATCTTCTGAGCGGCGGCCTCCCGCCGTTGCTGGTTGCGGCGTGCCCGTTGGGTCGCTTCGGCCCTCTGGGCGGCGCTCTTGCGCAGGTCACGGGCCATTTCGATCCGCACCTTCTGCGGCTTGCCGTAGTGACGCACGACCGCATTCACGACCTTGCGCATCTCGGTCAACGACCGTCTGACAACCGGATTCGTGCAATCCAGATCGGTTTCCCGGAGCGCCGGTAGTTCCTCCAACGCCTCACCGGCGTCCCACCGTTCGGGGTAGCACTTCCTGGCGGCTTCCTGGTAGCGCAGGCCGCGTTCCATGTGGGGAAGCAGCTTCCCCAACGCCTTGCGGGAGAGCCGGCAGTAACCACCCTCCAATTCCAGGTGTGCCAGCTCCTGGGCGGCCTCTTTGTCGAGGCCCCAGTGGCGGCGTCCACGGCGCGCCAAAGCGTCGCGCTTCTCGTAGGACAGAACATCTTCGACAACCTGATCCCGCTGCTCACGAGTGAGCCCCCACCAGCGGTCTCCGAAAATGTCCTCGAACTTCGCGTTCGTCCGGTTCCCCGGCAGGCGCTTCTCCCCCCCGGATTCCCAGTTCAGGACGCAGTCGCGGCTGAGGCCCATTGCCTTCTTGGCCTGGAGGAAGGTCAGGTGGTGTTTTCGATCGAGTGCGCCGGCCAGCGCATTACGCTCTTTTTCGGTCAGGTCGCGCTCCGGTCCCGTTTCCGGCAGCACCCTGGTGTCATTGACTTTCTGCAGGATGCGGAACCCCTGGGCATCGAGCAACGCCCAGGGAGCGCGCCTCCGGTTCTCCTCCAGCGTGCAGCCACCGATCAGGTAGGATTGGTTCTTCAGCGGGCGCTGGTAGAAGATGGCATCGTGAACCGCTTCCCGCAGCTCCTGGGTCAGTATGCCGGGATGGTGGAGTGCCTGCGCCTCCCAGATCGCGTTGAATTCTTCCTTGAACATCTCCCGCTCGGTGTACCGGTCTCGGATACGCTTCTCCCGCGGATCGAGCTGAGCGAAGAACTCGCCCAGCGTGCGTGCCCCCGCCTTCTCCATCTTATCCCGGAGTTCAGAGATTGCGGTCATCAGCTGGCCCCTGTCCTCGCCCTCTTTCTGGGGAGTACGCCGATTGCTCTGAAAGCCGCGGCGCTGGCCGAGGTGGTAGACGGCTCGGCCAAATTCGTGGGGTTCCAGGGGGTGGTCAAGTGCACGCGCGCGCAGCCAGTAGTGGAGCACGTGCGGCAAAGGGCCGCTTTCGCCCTCTGAATCGCCCACACCCGCGAATTTCTCAAGCAGCCGCTTGTCCAGTTCTGGGAAGATGTCGCCGGGTTCGCCGTCGGGCAGCAAGCCAGCCCGCTGAAGGATGTGCAGCAATTTCCTCTTGCGCCGCACCCGTCGCGCTGTCAGTCTGCGCTGAGCGCGCATCTGGCGGCGCTTGGCACCTGGCGGATCGGCCTTGCCTTGCTCGTATTGCGTCTCGTCCACGCCTGCCTGAAACACCCGCACCCCGGCACGGAGTATCCCGCACGGTTCGCCGTCATCCGTCTCAATTGCCGCCCAGCCGACCGAATGGGTTCCGATATCCAGTCCGAGGATGTATCCTTGCTCCTCTGTCGCGCTGGCCATGATTTCTCCTTGACAAAGAATCCGGGCTCCTCTATAGTGTAGGTAGTGTATCCGAACGGCGGTTCACTCTCAAATCACAGTAAGGGGTGAATTGCCCCGCGGGCTCTGCTCTACGGAGCAACCTTACGGCGCCTCCCAGTGGGGCGCTTTTTCTTCGTATCGCGGTTCCCGTGCGCCCTTCGCTATACCCACCCGCGTGTCCCTCGAAGCCCCGTGCGCATCACGTGCACCAGTCCGAGCAGCGGATCAGAAGAGCCGGGGGCCGCACGCGAGGCGTGTCTGCCTGTGCCCACGCCTGTCTGCCATGCAGGCGGGCGCCCGGCCCGCGCCGGCAAAAGGAGCTTTTCACGGTCGCTACTGCTGGATCCGATCCCCTGTGTCCCGCCCCCCGCGCGGGCCTTGAACTATTTGACCCTACGACATTCAACTGCGCGCCCGCGCATGCCGGCCGCTGCCCATCCGAGGCCAGGATCACGCCGGAAAACCCGGGAATCCGGGGATTTTCTCGGTCAATGCGGTCAAGACGGACACGCGGATTTCCAGGAACGACTATAATGGCTGGCGGCGGGCCGCCGGAAGTGGGAAGTTCGAAGGACGAAGGGCGAAGTAACGAGAACGACAAACGGCATTTGGCCGCAGATTAACGCTGATCAACGGCAGAGGGGCATCAACGGAAAATGTTCTCACGAAGCGACGGACAGCCCCGGGCGAGGAGGCCTCAGCTACCCAAAATGGCAGCTCCGGCGCCTGTCGGCCGAAGGAGGGTCCCCGCGGGACCTCGTCCTCCGGCGCTGACGCTATATATCGGGAGGGCATTCCTCTTCCATCGTCCAAAGTCTAAATAGGAGTCACAGAGATGAAAGCTCATGGGGCTCTTGCGGAGGAGGGGACCGCTGTCCCGGTTTTCCTTGGGCTGCGGTGGCTTGCCACCGCCCTTCGACTTTGCTCAGGGCCTTGAGCCTGTCGAAAGGCTTTGCCGTTGGGGCGGCTTGCGGCCCGGAGTTTTCGTTGCGATGTCGCGCTTCGCAACGGGGCCAGGGCCCCGGGAAGTGAAAGCGGCGCCGCACCGGGTGGAGTCGCCAGCCGGGGTCCGGGGCACCGCGTCCTGTTTGGCTCCCCCGACGGCCGGCTTTGCCCCTCCGCCATGTCCGGCGCGGTGGAATGCCACCCGGCGCCCTTGCCGGAAGCGCGTTGGACGCACCGATCTTGACAACGCCGCCGGCCAGCCGCACACTGTAGGGAAGAAGGGTCCAGCCCGGCGCCTGGAATCGTGAAGGCATCTTCCTGGATCGGAGGCCTGAGATGAGAGCCGGAATCGCCCTGTTGCTGTTGGTATCCCTGGTGCCTGCGGTCGCCCCGGCGGGCGCAGAGCCCGCTCCCGACCGGGGGGTGAATTTCTGGGCGCACGATTTCTACACGGGCGACGCCGCGTTTGTCGACGCCGCCCGGGCCTTCTCCTACGAGATGCCCGAGGAGTTCTCGGAGATGGTCAAGGACAATCCCGGAAAGTGGGAAGAGCTGCCGCTTACCGAGCAAGGCGTACCCCTCGACCCGCGCATCCGGATACATTCCTTCCTCAACGGCTACCCCGACGGCGTCTATAGGCTGCGGTACGGGGGCAAAGGCGAGATTCGCTTCGAGGGCGCCGCCCGGCTGCTCGAGGACTTGGTGCGCAGGGCGGGCCGTCGCACCTACGCGCTCGTGGAGGTGGACCGCACGGAGGCGGACCTTGTGCATGTTTCCTTTCACGACGTGGACGGGGACGATCCGGTGCGCGACGTGCGGCTGGTATGCCCCGGGTACGACGTGGATACCGACCGGGTGGTGCGGGCTGAGTTTATCCGCCGCGTGCGGCCGTTCTCGACCTTCCGGTTCATGGACTGGAACGCCACCAACAGCAGCAACGCCGAGCGATGGGGAGTGCGGCGGCGGCCGGATTACCTGGTGCAGACGCCCGGGTGGCGACCCCGCCTGCCCATGGGCGGGATGGCCTACGAGCTGATGATCGACCTGTGCAACGAATCCGGGAAGGACATGTGGATGTGCGTGCCGCACCTGGCCGATGACCGATACGTGCGCGAACTGGCGCGCCTGATGCGCGATCGGCTGAACCCCGAACTGAAGTGCATCGTCGAGCTGAGCAACGAGTTGTGGAACTTCAGCCAGGGGCCGGAACTGGGCAAGAAGATGATCGAGCCCGACTGGGAGTGGCAGACCTCGGACGTGACGCTCTATTACGGCGCCGTCGCGCCCCGGCTGGCGCAGGTTAGTCGTATATTCCGCCAGGTCTGGGGAACGCAGGCCCGCGGACGGCTGGAAGTCGTGCTGGCCGGCCAGACGGGCAACCCCTGGCACATCGACAAGGCCCTCGAATACTACCGGGACAACGGGATCGAGCCCCGGGAGGTCATCGATGCGCTCGCCATCGCTCCGTATATCCACGTCCACGGGAAGTATTCCGAACTGGACAGGCTGATGGAAGCCATGATGGAGAATGTCGAGGGGGCACTCGCGCTGGCACGGAAGGGGATGCCCGCCGACGAGGCCCGCGACGCGAACCGCCTTTACTACGGCATCCGGCGCCACAAGGACATCGCCGACCGACACGGCCTGAAGCTCTACGCCTACGAGGGCGGCCAGCACGTCTGGCACAACCGGGTGACGGACGGCGCAATGATCGGCCGGGCGCAGCGCCACCCCGCCATGCGGCGTATCTACCGGGATTACTTCCGGCTATGGGAGACGGTCAACCCCGGCGGACTGTTCATGCACTACACCTTCACCAGCGGAAGCTGGGGCCTGCTGGCGGACCTGCGCGAGCCCGGCTCGCCCAAATGGGACGGGCTGATGAGCCAACTGCTGCCGACCGGGGACGCCACCCTGGACGGACGGGTGAGCTTCGAGGACTTCGCCGTCCTGCGCGACCACTTCCGCGAGGAGGGCACCTGGTGGTGGGAGCAGGGCGACTTCGACGGGGACCACGCGGTCGGGGTGCCGGACTTCGCCGTGCTACGGGAGAACATCGAGCTTGAATCGCCGGAGGAGAGGGGAGACTTCCGGACCTGGGCCGAGCAGTACTGCCTGACCCGGTAACCAAGCACTGCGCAACAAGATAGACCCCATGTGGAGGAAAAAGGATGCGTTCTTGGACCAGTACATCGGTGGTTTTTGCTGTTCTGTCCGCGCTGCTGTTCGCAACAGGCTGTGGGCATTTCGGGACGGGGGCGGCCGCCGGGAAACTGACCGCCGAGACCGTTGCCGTCATACAGGATCTGGACGTGCCCGAGAGCATGCTTCCCGTGCCCGACAGGGATGTCGTCTACATCTCCAACGTTGAGGCAGCCGAGGGAGAGTACTGGACCGACGATGCCCGCGGCTACATCTGCCTCGCCGGCTACGATGGCGACAAGATCGAGCCGCGTTGGGTGGACAGCACCGAAGACGCCATCCTGAACGGTCCCAAGGGAATGGCCATTCTGGGGGATCACCTCTACTTCGGGGACAACCGCCGGTTGATGCGCTGTCCCCTGAGCGGGGGGCCGCCCGAGCGGGTGCCGCTGCCCCTGCTGGGTAAGGCCAACGACGTGGCCGCGGACGGCCGGCGCGTCTGGGTCTCGGACACCCTGCACGGTAAGGTCCACTGGTACGACCCCGTGGAGGGGGAGGCGGGATTCATCCCGGCCGTGCCGGGGGTGAACGGTATCACCTTCCACGGGGACCGGATGTTCGCGGTGAGCTGGGCACTGCACGAGGTCTATGAGCTGGACCCCGCGGGGAAGGAGCCGCCGGAGCCCCTCGGTGTCTTCGACCATTTCACGAACCTGGACGGCATCGAGGTCACCGGCGACGGAACCTTCATCGTTTCCGACTTCACGGGTGGCAAGGTCTGCACAATATCGCCGGACGGCAAGACGGTGCGGACGCTGCTGGAGCTGGAGTCGCCGGCGGACATCGGCCTGGACCGCGAGCGGGGCCTGCTGTTCGTGCCCCAGGTCCTGAAAGACCGCGCCGTGATCGTCAACCTGGGCAAAGCGAAGTGATGGGTTGACAGCTTCCTGATAGTGTAGCTCGGCCGTCTGCCTGTGCGCGGTCGTCTGTGTGCCCGACAGACAGGCACGCAGACAGGCCCCCGGCTGAGGCTCCACTGTTTCTCCAAAGGTTGTCGAGAGAAGAAGGGAGAGAACGCTCATGCGGAACGCGATCGCAGTGATGATGGCCGGCGTGCTGATGTCGTGCCTGGCGGCGACCGCCGCGCAGGCGGGCCGGGGCGAGGAGGACGTGACGACGGTCCGGATGACGGACGAGGTCGTGGTTCCGGACACCATGCGCCTGGGCATCAACACGTGCGGCGACAACTACTGGGACAGCAGCATCGTCAAGGTGCGGGTGGCCGAGAACTTCGAGGGCGTCATGTACCGCTTCGTCTCCTGGGGGCCGCAGCAGGACGAGAACGGCATCTTCGTGTGGTTCGCCCCCGCCGAAGAGGCGTGGGAAGCCATGAAGGGCCGGGTGCGCTGGACGCTGCTGGGTGGTCCGGCCAAAGGTATGTCCGGCTTCATAAACGCCGTAGAGACGAAAGTCTGCCCCGCCGACCATCAGAAACGGGAGCTCTGCTACATCTCCTTTGACCGGCCGGTCCCTGCCTCCGACCTGAGCAAGAACGGGGTGATGCTGGAGCTGGAGAATTCCAACCAGGGAAGCATAAAGGAGAGCAACAACCCCGATTTCTGGAACGCGGAGCAGAATACGGCCCATGTCGGCGACGTGCCCCCGGGCAGCTTCGGCCGGTCCGCCCTGCTGCTGCGCGGATCGGAGGACCGGGCGCACTACACCTTCGTGCCCATGTGGGGCAGCCAGGCAGACCAGAACGGCAGGTGGCGCGTCCAGCTCTGGGCGAAGACCCACGCCGGCGAGCCCACACTGACCGTCGAGGTGGACGGGACAGAGAATCCCGTCCTGCAGCCCACCGGCGAGTGGCGCCATCACGACCTGAAGCTGGACGTCAGCGGGCTGGACTCGCGGGAGCAGCACGTGACGGTACGCCTCGTCGCCGCCGGTGGCGAAGTTCTGGTGGACGACGTGGTCATCTGGAAGGAGGAACGCCACCGCAACCCCACCGCGTTCCGCGACCCGATGGTGGACCTGCTGAAGCGCCTGAAGCCCGGCATACTGCGCCACCTGCAGATGGGCGGGAGCAACCTGGAGAATAACCTGAGGCCGCGGCTGGAGCAGATGGGGTGGACCCGCCGATGGTCCAACCTGGTCAAGGGCGCCCGGAACTCTGCCCGCACCTATGCCTTCAACATGCACGATTACTACGGGCTGTGCGAGCACGTGGGGGCCGATCCCTGGTACTGCGTGCCCGGCACGCTCCACGTGGACGAGATTCCCCTGCTGATGGAGTATCTCGGCGCCCCGGCGGACATCGGCTACGGCAGGGTCCGCGCGGAGCTCGGCCACCCGAAGCCCTGGACGGAGGTCTTTGACAACATCTACATCGAGTTCGGCAATGAAGCATGGAACCCCGGCGGCTACGCCACCGGCTCCTACAACGGTCCGGAGCACTGGAAGGACATGATCGCCGCGGGCAAATCCTCGCCTCATTGCACGCCGAACGTGGTGTTCGTGGCGGGCGCGCAGGCCGGCAACGGCTGGCTGATCGGCAACATCGCCCGCCAGTGGGTTCCCAACGCCGACGTGGTGGCCATCGCGCCCTACCTGATGAACGGCGTGCGGCAGCAGTACGTGGAGCACCTGACCACCGGCCAGGCCCTGTTCCGGTGGGTCTACGGCTATACCATCAAGCGAGTGCTGGAGCCCGGCGGCCGGGTCTCCGACAGCCACGCGGCCCTACAGGGCACAGGGAAGGAGCTGGCCATATACGAACACCAGTTCCACCTGACCAACCCGCGGCCCGGCAACGAGGGCGCGGTGCCGCTGGAGACGCGCAGGAAGATGTTCACCTCCATCGGGGGCGGCCTGAACGTCCTCAACGATAGCCTGCTGATGATGCGCGAGTGCGGGGTGCGGAGGCAGTGCCTGTTCAACCTGAACCAGAAGAACTTCTTCGGCATCCCGCTGTGGGGCTTCGTGCCGGGCATCAACGTGTGGGACCAGCGCTACCGCCCGCTGTTCCTGGCCGAAGAGATCGTCAATAAGGTCATCGGCGGCGACATGGTCCGCACAGTGCACGGCGGCGCCCGGCCCACCTTTACCGCCAGGGGCGTCTTCGAGGACAGCCGGCGCGAGATCAGCACCTACGAGGGCATCCCCGTGCTGTGGAGCTACGCCTTCCGGGACGGCCGGCGGAGGGGGCTGGTGCTCTTTAACCTGGACACGGAGGGTGCACGCCGCGTTCAACTGGAGCTCTCCGGGCAGGCCCGCGGCGGCCGCGCCGACGCGTGGTGGCTGACCGCCGACCGGATCACCGCCAGCAATGAGTACGACAATCCCGAGCCCCAGGTGGAGATCAGTGAGGAGGTTGTGACCGACTTCGAGCCGGGCCGCGTTCTGGAGCTCCCGCCCCATTCCATGGTGGGCCTCACCTGGCAGGCCGAGTGAACATCGGCGCGGAAGCGCGGCAGGAATGTCGGTGGCGTGGGGAGCGGCCGCATCTTTCTGTGTCTTCAGGGACAGGGAAACAACGATGTTAAGATCACTCAGCCGGGTGGCAAAGGTCGCGGCAGTTTTTGGTCTTCTCTCCGTGGCAGGTGCTATGGGCGCGGAAACCGGCCCGGAGCGGGCCACGTGGCAGTTCCGGGTCAGGCAGGACGGTTTCGGCGAGGACGCCCTGCTGGACCTGAGTGGCCTCAACGAAGATGTGGCGGGCCAGAGCGGCTGGATGTACGCGAGAGACGGCAAGCTATGGATCCCCGGCTTGGACAGGCCCTTCCGGGGCTGGTCCGCGGGACTTCGTCCGTTCGGATTCGATTACGACATGGAAGAGCTCGAGTACACCGCTCGCACGTACGCCAAGCTGGGCATCAACCAGGTGCGCGACCTGACGGACGGGCCCACCTCCGTTATGCCCTCGGGAGACGCGGCGGACGTCACGGAGATCAACCACGACAATCTGGCGAAGATACATCGCCTCGTCGCCGCCATGAAGCAGGAAGGCATCTACGTCACCTACTGCCCCTGGTGGCATTACCCCACGTTCCGGGACCATCCCCGGGTGCCCGGCTTTGTGCGCGGCGCGCTGCCCTACTACTGGTGCGAGGACCTGCGGGCGATCCAGAAGGAGTGGTACCGCAAGCTCCTTACCACGGTGAATCCCCACACCGGGTTGTCTCTGGCAGAAGACCCGGCCATGAACATCCTGGAGCTGCAGAACGAGCAGAACATCTGGTTCGGGTTCGGAAACTACAACTACTGCGACCCGGCCCGGTGGAACATCCTCAGGCGGCGATTCACCACGTGGGCGGGGCAGAAGCACGGCTCGCTCCGGGAAGCCCTGGACCACTACGGACTGAGCGAGGAGGAACGCGGGACTTATCTGGTCGAGCAGGACGACCAGGTGCTGCTGGAGCCGCAGGGCGTCGGCACACTCGGCTCGTGGGCCTACGAGCGCCAGAGCCCGGCTGAGCGTCGCTTCATCGCGGACCAGATCAAGTTCATGCTCCACCTGGAGCGCGACTACAACGAGGAGATGGCCCGCTTCATCAAAGAGGAGCTGGGCTACGGCGGGCTGATACTGGCCGGGGACTGGTTCGCCGCCGACCGGATGGCCCTGCAGGACGCGGCGCGCTACGGCACGCTCCCGCCTCACGGAGACTGCATCGGCTACCACCAGTACAGCAGCTTCTTCCACGTCAACCCCGAGAACCCTCGTCTTGCCAGCTACGCAGTGAATGCAGGCGATTATTACCTGGACGGGTCCGTCCTGGCCAACCCGGGCTACATGCCCACAAGCTACCGGCGCATGCGGGGCGTGCCCATGATCTGCACGGAGATGGGTCTTCCGAACCCGAACCGTTTCAGCCTGGAGGGCCAGTTGGCGGCCGCCGCCTACGGGGCGGCGTTGGACTTCGACCAGATCACCTGGCTGCAGGTCGAGTTCATGGGCCCGGGCCATCACGTTCCGTGGGGCGGTCGGTACAACAAGTTTAACCACAACTGGCCGGACCTGATGGGCCAGTTCCCCGGGGCGGCGCTCCTGTTCCGCATGGGGTACGTTCAGCCGGCGCCGGTCGTCGTCTACGAGGCGCGAACGCTCGACGATTTCGGGCACAGAGAGGAACCGCTGGTGGCCAGCGTCCGCAGCGGCGATCCCCTTCACCGGAAGCCGGGGCAGATGGACGACCCGGAGGCGGTCACGGGGCGGACCCTCTCCAGCGGAGTGGACCCGCTGGCGTTTCTGGTCGGGGCGGTGGAGTATGAGGTTGCCGAGCGCAGCGCCCGCCGTGTGGACCGGGCGGTCCTCGACTCTGGTATCGATCGTCGGAACCAGCGGGTGCGCAGCGCCAACGGCGAGCTGACGCTCGACTGGGGGCAGCAGCTCCTGACCATAAACACCCCCTGCGCCCAGGGCGCGGTGGGGCTGGTGGGCAAGGCCGGCGCGGTGGAGCTGGCCGACGTTACCATCAAGTCCGGGAACAATCCGGTCGCCATCCTCGTAATCTCGATGGACGGGCGGCCGCTGACCGAATCCGACAAGATACTCATCCAGGCCGTCACCGAGTCCCGACTGACCGGCTGGCGGGCTGAGCCCGTGGCCCAGGGAACCACCATCGAGATGCCCGCCCGGAACGGAGGGAAGGAGGGTCTGGTGCTGCCGCCCGGCACGAAGCATGTCAAGAGCCTGGGCGCGCAGCCGTTCGCGATCGACAGGGTCAACGGCGTCGTGACCTTCCACAGGTCGAGGGCCGGCCGGGCAATCGCCCTGGACATGTACGGCTATCCCGACCGCGACCAGCCGGTGGCGCTACGAAGGTCCGGCGCCGGGTTGACCGTCCGACTGCCTCAGGACACGTACTACACCATTTTGAGGTAGTCCAGAACCCGCAGTACGGTCCGCATCGCAAAGCGTGACCAACAAAGACCTTTCCGGGAGCGGGAAGATGAGGTTCGTGTGGAGACTGGTCTTTTTCGGGGCCCTGAATGTCGTGATGACCGGATGCGCTTCTGCCGGCGCGGCAGAGCAGGCAGAGACATCCCGCCTACGGGGCCCCGTAGTGATTCCGCACCGCTTCTTCAACGCATCGACCTTGGGAGCCTGCTGGTTCCGACGCGAGGGAGTGACCTACGACCTGTCGGAGCTGCCGGCCGTGGACGCCGCCGGACCGGGCGCGGAGGATGCCGACGGCACTCCGGCCTACCTGGGGGCATTCGCCCATGCCTTCGAACTGCCGCCGCCCCCGCCGCCGGAGGCGCCGTCTTCACGGCGGTCGTCCGGGAGTTCGAGACAAAGGTTTACCGCGGCCGGATCACCATCGACTTCCAGGGACAGGGCAAGATGGTGAACGGCATCGAGATAATTCAGAAGACCGCGGGCGCGCTGCTGGCCGGAGCCGAAGACTGCCGTGCGGCGGGCATCGGTTTCGGCGGACCGGTGAACGTCGCCGAGGGCGTGGTGGCGGTCTCCAACCAGGTGGAGGGGTGGGCCGGCTATCCCATCGTCGCCTGGCTGGAGTGCCTGATCGGTCTGCCCGTCGCGCTGGAGAACGACGCCAACACCGGCGCCCTGGCGGAGGCCTGCAAGGGGGTCGGGCGGGACTACCGTTACGTCTGCTTCCTGACCCTGGGCAGCGGTTGCGGCGGGGGCGGACCGCTGGCGGACCTCGCCGACAACGCCATCGTGGTGGAGTCGGAACACTGCGGCCTGGTCGAGGACGCGCACCTGGTGATCTGTCACCTGCTCTGCTACGCGTTCATGGATAACCCGGCCATCCCGGGAGGAAACTGCCCCCATGCCTTTCCCCGAAGACTTCACGTGGGGCGTCTCGGCCGCCTCTTACCAGATCGAGGGAGCGGCCTGCGAGGACGGCAAGGGCCTCTCGGTGTGGGACGTCTTCTCGCACCGTCCCGGCGCCGTCTGGAGCGGCCACACCGGGGACGTGGCCTGCGACCACTACCACCGCTGGCGGGAGGACGTGGCCCTGATGAGGCGGCTGGGTTTCGGCGCCTACCGCTTCTCCATCTCCTGGCCGCGCGTTCTGCCGGAGGGCACCGGCCGGGTCAATGAAAAGGGCATCGGCTTCTACGACCGCCTGGTGGATGAACTGCTGGACGCGGGCATCCAGCCGTGGATTGTGCTCTTCCACTGGGATTACCCCTACGAGCTGTTCAAGCGCGGCGGTTGGCTGAATCCCGACAGCCCGGGCTGGTTCGCCGAATACGCGCGGGTGGTGGTCGAACGGCTCTCCGACCGCGTGGCGCACTGGTTCACCATCCTGGAGCCGGCCTGCTTCATCGGGCTGGGCCACCACACCGGCGAGCACGCACCGGGGCTGAGGCTGGGGTTCGGCCAGGTGCTGGAGGCCGGGCACAACACTCTTCTGGCGCATGGAAAGGCCGTGCGCGTCCTGCGCGAGTGCGCGACGCAGGACGTCAGCGTGGGGCTGGTGCCGGCGGGTTCGCGCTACTGTCCGGTGACGGACGAAGAGCAGGACGTGGAGGCGGCCCGGGAGCTGACCTTCCGCGCGGCCGAGGGCAGCGTCTTCTCCTACACGTGGTGGCTCGATCCGGTCTTCTTCGGGCGGTACCCGGCGGACGGCCTGGAGATCTACGGCGAGGACGTGCCCGATGTGGCCGAAGGCGACATGGAACTGATTTCCGAGCCGATCGACGTTTGCGCGCTGAACTGCTACACTTCCCGCCTCGCGCGCGCCGATGCCGACGGTCGGCCGGAAGTGGTGCCCCATCCGCCCGGCTACCCCATGACGAGCCAGGGCGACTGGGCCATCGTGCCGCGCGGCATCTACTACGCGTCCCGGTTCCTCTACGAGCGCTACGGGCACCCCATCGTGGTGACCGAGAACGGCCATCAGAACAACGACTTCATCATGAGCGACGGGCGCGTGCACGACCCACAGAGGGTGGACTACATCCGGGGGCACCTGCTGCAGCTCGAGCGCGCCATCGACGACGGCGTGCCCGTGCGGGGCTACTTTCACTGGACCATCATGGACAACTTCGAGTGGGCCTTCGGCTACAAGGTCCGCGTGGGACTCGTCTATACCGACTTCCAGACCCTCGAGAGGACGCCGAAGGACAGCGCCTACTACTACAGGAAGGTCATGGAGACCAACGGCGCCTGCCTCCACGAAGAGCCGGGCCTGAGCCCCGCGGGAATCAACTACGACTGAACCCAGGAGACTGACCATGGACATGGTGCGACAGATCGCGAAGATGATCAACCATTCACTGTTCCGTCCCGGCATGACGGACCGGGGACTGCGGGAGGGGTGCGAGGTGGCCCATCGCTGCCACGCGGCCGCCGTCACCGACAAGCCTTACGCGGTGCCACTGGCAAAGGAGTGCCTGGAGGGCTCCGACGTCCTGGTGGGAACGGTGGCAGGCTTCCCCCACGGCAACAGCCCCACCGACATCAAGCTCGCCGAGGCCCGGCGCGTTATCGAGGACGGCGCGGAGGAAGTCGATATGGTGGTCAACATCGGCAAGGTCCTGGGCGAGGACTGGGGGTGCGTGGAGGCCGAAGTGGCGGCCCTTCGTGAGGTTACCGGCGAGCACGAGGTGGTGCTGAAAGTCATCTTCGAGAACGACCGGCTGCCGGAGGACCGCTACAAGATCGAGCTGTGCGAGATATGCAGCCGGGTGAGGGTGGACTTCGTGAAGACCTCTACCGGCTACAACTTCGTCAAGGGCGAGGACGGTAAATACTCCTACCAGGGCGCCACCGACCACGACCTGCGGCTCATGCGCGAGCACTCCGACCCCGAGGTGCAGGTGAAGGCTGCCGGCGGGGTGGGCTACCTGGAGGCCGTGCTGCGGGTGCGGAAAATCGGCGTGACCCGCATCGGAACGGGCCATACCGAGGAGATCGTCGAGGACGCCCGAGCGAAGTTCGGCGGCGAGTAAGGCCCCGACTTCCACTGTTACCTCGTGGACATCCCCGATTTCGAGGACCTGCCGCCCGTTGAATGCGAGTGAACCGCCCTGCGAAAGCGAACAGACCCCCCTCAGAAGGACCGCTCGGGGCCTGAGCCGTGCGCTGCCCTTCGCCCTGTTGCTGTTGTGTTTCGGGGGCATCTGCGTGCGATTGACGGTCCGCGACCGCCTTCCGGTGCTGGACATGCTCTACTACGGGACGCCGCCGGCCGCAGGGGCAATTCTCGCCCTCCTGGCCGGTGCGTGCTGGCTGGGACGCCGAAAGCCTCGGCGAACGATGGCCTGCGGCGTGCTGGCGTTTTGCCTGTTCGTCTGGTGGCACGCTACGACCCACGTCCGGGGCGGCGAGGCCGTGCCGGAGGGAGGTGTGCGGATTCTTTTCTGGAACGTCGCCGACGGCGACATGGGCTGGTCGCACATCGCCCGCACCATACGCTCGATGGACGCGGACGTGGTGGGGCTGGTCGAGGCCGACGCCGACGAGAGGGACCCGGTGGAATTGTGGCGGCGGGAGTTTCCCGGCTATTCGGCCGCCGGACCGCGCCACGACATGGCGCTGCTGTGCAGGGGGGAGATACGGCAGGACTGCTTCCGCTCCCCGGCCCCCGGCATAGATGTCGGCTTGTTCGAGGTGAACGCTGCCGGCCGGGGGCTCCGCATCGTCCTGGTGGACATAGCCAGCAGCCTGGTCGTGCGCCGACAGGCGCCCCTGGCGGCACTGGGCGGGTTGCTGGAGTCCCAACCCATTGATGGCCTGGTGGTGATGGGCGACTTCAACACGCCGCCCGATTCGGTTCTGTTCCAGGACGGAAGGCTGGTGGGGTTTGCCCTGCGCGACCGCCTGGTCAACGCCTTCGAAGAAGCCGGCCGGGGCTACCACGTCACGTGGCCCGTTCCGGTGCCTCTGATCGCCACCGACCAGGTCTGGCTCAGTCCCGACCTGAGGCCCGAAAGGTGCAGACTGGTGAGCACCTGGCTGTCGGACCACCGCGCCGTCGTCGTTGACCTGCCGGCCGGGGAGAGACCGGGGCCGACGAAAGATGAGCCGTCCGAGGAGAGGCAGGCATGGACGCACCGCTGACAGACCGTATTGCTGGCATTCAGGCGTGGACACAGCCGGGCTGCCCGGCCCGATCCACCTGGACGGTAGCCGCCCCGCTTTCCCCGGCCTACCGGCAGATGCCCCACCGGTAGTCCTGGTCGCGGTGGACGTCCACGCCGGCGGTGCCCTCGATGACGCCGGCCTTGCCCAGCTCGATGGTGATGTCCGGCCGGGCCTGGTGCAGCTTCTGTATCTGGGGGCTCTCGGGAGTGAGCTCGGGCTGATTGGGATACGCCTTGATGTGCTTCAGCGTGGGAATGCTCGCCAGGTGCTCCAGGCCGCCCTCGTAGGGCACCTCGCCCCACCGGAGGCTCATGTGCATGGAGACGAGTGCGGGGTGGCCGTGCAGGTGGCGCAGGGCGCGGCCGGTGATCTGGTCCGGGCCCCGGCCCACGGGACGGACCTCCAGCACCTGCAAATGTTTCAGCGGCTCGATCGCGCAGGCGAGCTGAGCGTCCGTCATGGTGGTGCGGTGAAGCTGCAGGTTCTCCAGCTTCGTGCAGTGCCGGATGAACTCGACGGCCTTCGGCCCGGCGAACTCGTTGTCCAGCTCCAGCTTGCGCAGGTCGGGCTGGGGCTTCACCTTATCGATACAGGTGCCCTTGACTTTGAACAGATGCTTTAGCTCCAGCACGCGCAGGGGCTTCTTCATCTCATTGACCACAAGGGCGAAGTCCGCCGTGGCATGGGGCTCTTTCTCGTCCTCGACGGCGCCGGCCCCGAGCGCGTCGTGGAGCCGCACGTCCACCAGCTCGGGGCATTCGGCCAGCAGGGCGTATCCCCTGTCGGTCAGGGGCTGCCGCTCCAGGAAGATGCCCCGGAGTTTGGGGAACTGGAGGATGGCACGGAACGCCCGGTCGTCGATGCCCGGCGCCGGCTCTTCACCTTCTTCCCGGTAGATGCCGTGGTTGGAGGCGCCGAACCGGATGACGTTGCCCTTTTTGTCTACTTCGACGGAGTATTTCTCGGCCAGCGAGCCGAGCCGTTCGGCGATCTGCTTCTGCGTAGGTTGGGCGCACGCAGGCCCGGTCAAGATCACGAAAGCCAGCGCCGCGGCAAGTGTCCTGCGCATAATGGTTCCCTCCTCGAGGTGTCTTTCGCGTTTTCTGCTTCAA
Source organism: uncultured candidatus Brocadiaceae bacterium (assembly GCA_964572825.1). Lineage (GTDB taxonomy): Bacteria > Planctomycetota > Brocadiia > SM23-32 > SM23-32 > CAYVBE01. The sequence continues at coordinate 35,609 of CAZNGS010000011.1, read as the reverse complement.
AGGCCGGCATGCCCGATGGTACCAGGTTCGTGGGAGTTGGGCAAACAGCCGCCTCCGGGCCCCGGTTCTTTCCGGCCCGCCGCTCCTTCAGGCGGTCACCCGGCCGAATCTGTCGGGGTTCGTCCAGTGGACCAGACCCACCATGCGGCACTCCACCATCACGAAATACAGCCACACCAGGATGGTGGCAAGGGATCCGATCAGCATGGTCTGGGGCAGGTACTCCCTGATGAGGCCCTGCAGTAGGTGCGCCGCCACCAGCACCGCGAACGCGCCCAGGTATTGGACCGGCACCCGCAGGATGCTGCCGAGCACGAGGAGGGGATTCAGCGCCGCCGGGCTACGCCAGACCGAAACCGCTAGCAGCCCGGCCAGAGCCACTCCGATTGAGGGCAGCGAACTGGCATCGTCGGGTGGAGGAGGAATACATTATCGGTGCGCGGCGAACTTTTGGGCGCCCGCTGCGTCTAACGGTTCGGGTCGATTGAGTCGGGGACACAGGCGAGGAGGCCTACGATGAAGGCGAAACGAGTCGTATGGTTGGCGCTGATCGGAGCCGCTATGTTGGCCCGCGCCGCGGGGGCGACGGGAATACTGGTGCCGGAGAGGGAGGACCTGCCGCCGCTGGCCATCGAGCATCACCGCGTGCGGGCGACCGTGGAGGGCAGCGTGGCGACTACCCACGTGGAGGAGGTCTTCCGCAACAACACCGCCCGCCGCCTGGAGGCGACATTCGTCTTCCCCATCCCGCGGGACGCCGCCCTCACGGACTTCGCCATGTTCATCGACGGCAAACGTCAGAGCGGCCAGATCGTGGAGGCCGAGAAGGCCCGGCGCATCTACCGGGACATCGTGCGCCGGATGCGCGACCCCGGACTGCTGGAGTTCATGGACTGCGGTCTGCTGAAGATGAGGGTGTTTCCGGTCGAACCACGTAGCCCGGTGAAGGTAGAGGTGAGCTATACGCACGAGCTACCATTCGACAGCGGTGTCTACGAGTACACTTTCCCCATGCGCACGGGGCATAAGGCGTCGAAGGTGCTGAAGGACATGACGGTGACGGTGGAGATATCCAGTCGCCAGCCCATCAAGAGCGTCTATTCGCCCAGCCACCAGTTGGGCATCAGCCGCAAGGACGACCACCACGCCGTGGCCGGGTTCGAGGAGGTGGGGGCAAAGCTGGACCGGGACTTCCAGCTCTTCTATGCCGTGGGCAAGAAGGATTTCGGGTTGAACCTGCTGACCCACCGACCGGAGGGGGAGAAGGGCTACTTCGCCCTGATGATCGCACCCCGGGTGGAGATATCCGACCGGGAGGTGATGCCGAAGGACGTGTGCCTGGTGATCGACGTCAGCGGCAGCATGAATCAGCAGGATCGGATAGCCAGCGCCAGGGAGGCGGTGAAGTTCTGCCTGCAGGCGCTCAACCCCAAGGATCGGTTCGCACTTGCGACTTTCAGCACAGCGGTCGAGGTTTACGGCGACGGTCTCCAGGACGCCACCCCGGCAGGGGTGCGAAAGGCCGTGGAGTACGTGGACGGGCTGGAGGCGCAGGGAGGGACGGCCCTCTGCGCGGCGACATTGAAGGCGCTGGAGATGGCCCCGGAGGGAGATCGGCCGTACATGGTGATCCTCGCCACGGACGGGGAGCCCACGGTGGGTATCACCGAGCCGGAGGAGATCATCGCCGCCGTGGAGGACGCCAACCGGCGCAACGTCCGGGTCTTCACCTTCGGGATTGCGGAAGACCTGAACGTCCGGCTTCTGGACCGCATCGCGGAGGTCACCCGGGGCTACCGGGAATACGTCGCCCCCGGGCGCGAGGTCGAGTTGAAGATCAGCAGCTTCTTCCGCAAGGTCAGCCACCCCGTGCTGGCCAACCTGGAGCTGGATTTCGGCGAGGTCCAGGTGAGCGACGTGTATCCGCCCGAACTGCCCGACCTGTTCCGGGGCGGCCAGGTGGTGGCGTTCGGCCGCTACTCGGGCCACGGCAACGTGGCGGTCGGGCTGCGGGGCACGATGGGCGAGGAAAAGAAGTTTACCTACGACGCAACTTTCCCCAAGGTCAGCCAGGACAACGGGTTCCTGCCCCAGCTCTGGGCGCAGCGGAAGATCGGCTACCTGCTGGACCAGATGCGACTGCACGGCGATTCGAAGGAGCTGGAAGACGAGGTGGTGCGCCTGAGCCGGAAGTTCGGGATTCCCACGCCCTACACCAGTTACCTGGTGCTGGAGGACGAGGAGGCCTACCGGCGTCATGGGCTGATGACAGAGGAGGCGTTCCGTACGATGGCCCGGTTAAGCACGGCAGGAACCGGGCGCGACGAGGCGAGGCCGGCGGAAGCGCCTGCCGACCGACTGTTCAATTACCCCGGCAAGGACTTCTGGACCCAGCCGGCCGAGTCGAAGGCCGAAGCAGTGGACCTGAGCGTGCGCCTGAGGGACTGGAAACAGGCCGACGCCGCCGGTGCCGCCCCGCAGGCGACGACTATGCGGCGCGTGGGCGGGAAGACCTTCGTCCGGCTCGGCAGCGCGTTCGTGGACACGGAGTACGAGGAAGATCTGGAAGAGCTCAAGATCAAATGGGGCAGCGATGCCTACTTCAACCTGCTGGAGGCCCGGCCGGAGCTGGCCGCCTACCTTGCCCTGGGGGAGCAGGTGGTCGTGGTGATGGAGCAGACGGCGCTCATCGTCTCCGATGAGGGCGCCGAGGACATGACGGCGCAGCAGATCCGGGAGCGTCTGGCCCGGGAGGAGTAAGAAACCATCTCAAAACCCGGATCTACTGCGGGCGGCTGCGAAACCCGATGGCTGCGTTGTGCGCACCCCTCGGGTGGGGGGTGTCGCATCCCGACGGCAATCTCGCTGTTGCGGCACGGCAAACCGCAGAGTGAACGTGGGGAGGCGCCGGGCAGGGACCGAAAACCGCGTATATGCTTTTCCAGCCAGCATTTACGGAACCGGCCCCGATGGTACGTTTCGAGCCGGGACGGCAAATTCCAGCTTTTCACGCATTCCGCCTCAAGAGGTGGGGGCTTTCAAGCCGAAATCCGGCGGAATCTGCAGGAGCCGGATCACCGGCCGGCCACGGCGCCCTTACACGTCTTCCTCTTCCATGCCGAGGGCGAACATGCGCTCCAGGTCGTGGCGGCTGTATGCGCGGAATGCGACCAGGGTTGTGGTCTTTTCGATGCCGACCATCCGCAGCATGGAACCGGTGACGATATGGGCCATCTCCTCGTTGTCGCGGGCGCGGATGATGGCCACCAGGTCGTAGGGGCCGGCCACGGAGTAAACCTCGGAGACACCGCTGAGCTTGACCAGCTCCTGGGCGGTCTCGCTGATCATGTCCCTGCGCGCATTGATGAGCACGACGGCAGTGACCATGGCGACTTCCCCCCCTCGCTCAAGGAAGTCTGGCTGACGACATTGCGGGAGACATAGAGTAATGGCAGAGCGGGCGATGTAAAGGGGCCCGACCGGGAGAGCGTTGCTCCACCGGCCGGGCCCGTGTGAGGAGAGTGCCGCTCAGGCAGGTATCCGGGCGGGGTAGTCGATCGGGGGCTTCCGGGTCAGCAGCTCGTAGAGCCTTTCGAAGTCGTCGTGATTGCGGAACCGGATGACGATCTTGCCGCCGTTCTTCTGCGGCTTGATGCGCACGCGTGTTCCCAGGGCCTCCGACAGGTCTTCCTCCAGGCGGGAGACGTTCGGTGATGGCTGGTGGACCTTCACGGCTTTGTGCGCCCGCCCGCCGCGGGAGGCCAGCCGCTCGGCCTCCCGCACCGAGAGGCCCTTCTGCATCACCTGCTGCGCCAGCCTCTGGCGGTCTTGTTCGTCTTCGAGCGAGAGCACGGCCCTGGCGTGGCCTGAGGTCAGCGTTCCACGTGCAACCATCTGCTGCAGGTCGTCCGAGAGGTCCAGGAGCCGGAGCGTGTTGGCTATGGTGGAGCGATTGAGGCCCAGCCGCCGGCCGGCCTCCTCCTGGGTAAGGTCGAGCTCCGAGATCATGCGGCGTATGGCGCGGGCCTTCTCGATGGGGTTGAGGTCGGAGCGCTGGATGTTTTCAATGAGGGCGAGCTCCAGCATCTTCTCGTCCGGGACGTCGCGGACGATGGCCGGCACGCTCTCCAGCCCGGCGACGCGTGCGGCGCGAATGCGCCGTTCACCCACCACGAGTTCGAACATCTCCCCCGCGGGGCGCACCAGCACGGGCTGGATCACTCCCGAAGAGCGGATGGAATCCGCCAGCTCCTGGAGCTTATCCGGGTCCACCTCCGCGCGGGGTTGCTCCGGGTTGAGCTCGATCTTCTTGAGGGGAACTTCCATCACGCCTCCGGCAGACGATTCATCCTCCTCCGGCGCGGGAATGAGGGCGTCCAGCCCCCGCCCGAGTCTCCTTCTTTCAGCCACGTTCTGCCTCCCGTGTTTCACGTGAAACGTTCACCGGCGATGGTAGTGATCGGCGGCGGCGAAAATCAATCGCCGGCAGCAGGGGCGCAAGGCCCGCAGGGCTGGCGGAGGCTGAGATGGCAAAAGACCGCCCTCTCAGCCTCCAGGGCGCTGACGGGGTTGTGCGGAGGGCGCGGGAAGACGCGGAGGAAAATAAGCCGGGAAGACCTCGGGCGGTTCCCTCAGACGGGCACGGGCTCGCCCTGGCCGGCGGACTCCAGGGCAGCTTCGTGCAGCTTCATGGCCCGCACGATGTCACGGGGGTTGCATTTCAGCCCGGCGCCGCTGCGTACGGCAGCGTGCAGGTTCGTCCAGAAGTCGTCCGCCCGCCGGGGGGCCTGGTAGACCCGCCGCTGACCATCGGCGAGCACGACGGCCCGCCCCTGGGCCGCCACGATGGTCGTGCCCCTGGTCCGGACGATCCAGCGGGGCAGTGTCTCGTCCGCATGCTGCCCGGCCTGTGCCACCGCACAGCCTTCTTCTCGCAGTGGCAGGACCAGGGAGAAGCCGACGTCCGGCCGTCCCGGCGCCGGACGAAGCGGATAAGCGCTGACGTCCCGCGCGTCGCGGCCGGCGAGCAGGTTGATCTGATCCAGCAGGGAAAACGCGACCGTTTCCAGGAGGCCGGTGGGCTTTTGCTCCGTATCCGGAGGGCACCACAGGGCATGCAGCGAATGCACCGCTCCCACGTTTTCCGCCTTCAGCGCCGCGCGCAGAGCAGTGAGGTCTGGATCATCGCGCCAGCTCATCTCCATCGTGGCGACCAGTCCTTCCCGGAACGCGGTCTTCATCACGCGCTCGGCGTCCAGTGCGGTCTCGCAGAAGGGGGCCTGGAGCGCGACGTGCCGGCCGGCGTTCAGGGCGCGGACGGCGAAGTCCCGTCGCATCTCCACCGGACCGCCCACCAGCACCAGCTCCACGGTCGGGTCGCGCAGCAGCATGTTGTAGTCGTGATAGTGGGCGGCCGGTGATTCGTCCGCCGCGCGCCCTTCCGTCCCTTCGTCGCTGTACGCCGCCAGATGGAACAACTCTCCTCGGGGCATCTCGGCCAGAAGCCCGGGCTCCCGCCCCGGCACCAGGCCGACCGCTCCCACGCCGATGGGGCCCTCCGAATGCATGGTTGGCTTCCTCGGTTGAGGGTTCACGAGGGGAAACGTTCAGCGAACTTCGACAAGCTGCAGTTTGCCCGTCTGGGGGTCATAGTCGTAGCGGTAGCCTTTCGGCGGGGTGGGCACCTCCGTGCCGCGATCCTGCACAAATTCATCCAGCGAACTCGGATAGCGCCCATGCACGGCGTGGAATTGCTTGATCTCGTGCTGGAGGGTTGCAGTTCCCACGACCTTCCGGGCGTGCCGCGGTGCATCGACAGCCACAGTGCGCAGATAGCTCGGGGATTGACGCTCGCTCGCCCCCGACTCCGCGCTATCCCCTGCGGTTTCCGAGTTGTCGCGGGAGCATCCGCTCACGGCGACCGCCGCTGCCATCACCACGAGCACCACGAGAAAGCGTGTTATGTATTTCATTGTTTCACCATAACTTAGACAGAGTATCGCGCCGCATTCGTCAGCCGATCCAATGCTTCCCGATGTGTCAGTTCCAGGCGGAGGGGGGTGATGGAGATGGCCCCCTGCTCCAGGGCCTCCACGTCCGAGCCCGGCGGCGCGGGGGGCGGATGGGCGGCCGTATCCAGCCAGTAATGGCTCCTGGCGCGGGAATCATGGCTGCACACGTAAGAACCGTTGGGAAAGCGGCTGCTCTGGCTGGTGAACCGTATCTCCGGCTCCCGGCCGTTCAGGCGCGGTATGTTCACGTTCCAGACCACGGCGTCCTCGCAGTCCTCCTCCAGCAGCAACCGGAGCGCCCTTTCGGCCTGGGCCAGAAGCTCCCCCCTTTCGGCCGCAACGTGCCGGCTGACGGAGATGGCGATGGATTTTATCCCGCAGATGCCCCCCTCCAGGGTGGCGGCCACGGTGCCGCTGTAGAAGAGGTCCACCCCGGCGTTCAGCCCCAGGTTGGGGCCGCTCACCACCAGGTCGGGTCTTTCCCCCGGCAATTCCAGCACGGCGAATCGCACGCAGTCGGCGGGTGTGCCCGTCAGGAGGGTGGCCGGCTCGCCGTCGGGCAGGGCCACCCGGCGGGCGCGCACGGGCACCATGTAGGTGATCGAATGCCCCGTGCCGCTGCGCTCGGCCTCCGGGCAGACGACCTCCACCTGTCCGTAGCGTTCCAGCACGGCGCGAAGCGATGCCAGACCCTCGGCGAACGGACCGTCATCGTTGGTCAGCAGTATCCTCATGGAGAGCCGCCGCCGACCTATCCGGAGGAGAGCAGTTTCAAGGCGCGCTCCGGGTCCTCGGTGCGCAGCACCAGGGCGCCGGTTGGCTGGTCTTCACTGACAGTGCAGTACGCGTACTCGATGTTGATGCCGTTCTCGGCGCACTGCCTTGCCATCGCGCCCAGCGCACCGGGCTCGTTGGGCACTTCCGCGACCAGGACGTCGTTCTCCACCACCAGCATGCCGGCGTTGCCGAGCACGTGGGCAGCTTCCCTGGAATCGTCCACCAGGATGCGCACGACGGCGTGGTCAACGGTATCCGAGCAGGCAATAGCCAGCAGGTTTATGCCGTGCTCAGCCAGCGCTTCGCACATGGTGGCGAGCGTGCCGGGACGGTTCTCCAGGAAAACCGCCAACTGGGTCGCAATGTGCATCATCCCACCTCCCGCTGAGGAAAGGACCATAACTCCTCTGTTCGCAATAGCTTATGCGGCTCAACCTTCCCCCGCGTCTGTCACCCCTCGTCAGCGAATCCTAACACAGCTCCAGCGGCAAGTCAAGATGGTGGGCGGCGGGGCAGGGTCATTCAAAAGTGCCACGCGCCGTAAAGCCGGCGGGGTAACGACCACAGGCGAGGGCGCCTGTGCTACACACGAATCGCCCTTTCACCCGCCTTCGCATGATCCGGGCCGGAACCGGGCCTGCGCAGCCGTGACCCGGAAACGACAACGAAAAACCGATAACTGAATGACCCTGGCGGCGGGGGAACCTCTTGACGGGGCGGCGAAATTCGGACGCTCGCACGGATGAAGTCTTGACACCGCCGTACGATCGCGATACCATAATTTGGTGGGAATTGGTACAGTTTGCACGCAGTGCGATGGAGAGACCGCTCAAACACACCTGGGTTTTCCGATGGCTCAAGCTGAGGTCGGATAGCGATGCGAACAAATGCAGCCTTCACGCTGATCGAGCTGATGATCGTGGTCGTAATCGTTGGCATCCTGGCGGCTGCGGCCGTCCCCATTTACCGGAGCACCGTCACGCGCGCGTACGAGAGCGAAATCATGGCGGGTCTGGGCACCGTGCGGCGGGCGGCCCGGGTGTACTGGGCCGAGCACGACACATACCCCACCGACATCGGCCAGCTAACCAACTGGGAGGGCCCCCTGCTGACCGCGGAGAGCTTCGATGACATGAAGTACGTCGCCTTCGGCGACTTCAGCATCACGGGCACCGCCGACGCGCTCGAAGTGACGTGGGCGGGCAGCGTCCAGGGGTACCGCTACAGCACCGTCAAGATAACCGGCAACGGCACCATCACGCGCATCCAGTAGGCAGACCGGCCCTCACAGGACCGGAGAACCCGGAGTCACCTCTCGGTCCAGGGTCAGCAGAACGATGTCCTCTCCGTCCTGCGCCGCCAGCAACATGCCCTCGCTGCGCACACCCCGGAGCTGGGCCGGCTCCAGGTTTGTGACCACCACAATGCACCTGCCTTCCAGCTCCTCGGCGGTGTAGTAATCCTTGAGCCCGGCCACCAGCGTGCGCGGCCTCTCTTCGCCCACGTCCGCCCGGACGATGATCAATTTGTCCGCGTTGGGATGTTCTTCAACCGAGACCACTTTGCCCGCCTTCATCTCTATCTTCTTGAAATCCTGAATGGTTATCACGGACGGATCTCCTCCGATCGCTTGAGTCAGTTGCCCTCTTTTCCCTGGACGATCACCTCGCGGGCGGCCCGGTGAATCACCGCTTCCGGGACGCCGGTCCGCTCAATCCACCGGCCTGTTTCCGTCAGGAGCACGAACCGGTTCTCGCCCGTAATGAACTTTTTGTCGTGCCGCATCAGGTCCAGCACGCGCTCCACGTCGAGGCCCTCGACCCGGTCCGGCAGCCCGGCCCGACGGATGAGCGCTCTCAGGCGTTCGACGACCGCGGAGGGGCACAGCTCCAGCCGGGCCGATATCAGGGCGGCGGCAACCATGCCGACGGCGACGGCCTCCCCGTGGCGCAGTCGGCCGTCCGCCGCGCGCTCGATGGCGTGTCCCAGCGTGTGGCCGAAATTCAGGCAGATGCGCACGTGCCGGTCGTCCCGTTCATCTCGCCGGACCACCTCTGCTTTCAGCTCGATACACGCGGGCACGACGCGCATCAACGCCCCGCGCTCCAGCCGGAGCAGGTCCTCCACCGATTCCTCCAGGAACTCGAACAGCTCCGCGTCGAGCGCGGCGCCGTACTTTATGACTTCTGCCGCTCCCGAGCGCAACTCGCGGGCCTCGAGCGTCTTCAGGGCATCCAGGTCCATAAAGACCAGCCGGGGCTGGTAGAAAGCGCCCACCAGGTTCTTGCCCTGGGGCAGGTTGACGGCGGTCTTCCCCCCCACGCTGCTGTCCACGGCGGAGAGCAGGGTTGTAGGCACCTGCACGTAGGGCACCCCGCGGCGGAACGCGGCCGCCGCGAACCCGGCCAGGTCACCCACCACACCTCCGCCCAGGGCCACCACGGCGGGACGCACGGAAGCATCCGGGGCGAAATCGGCCAGCCAGCGCACGGCAGCGGCAAAGTTCTCCAGGTTCTTGTTCTCCTCGCCGTCGGGCAGGTCCCATCGGCCGACGTGGTCGAACCCGGCCTCCCGCAGCCCGGCCGCAAGGCGTTCGTAGTAATAGCCGCCGACGCGGGGGCTGGTGACCACGGCCAGGGTGTCGTGACCGATATTCCTTTCCCGCAGCGCCCGTCCGAGTTCCCCGAGCCAGCCGAAATCCACCAGTATGTCGTAGGACCGCTCACCGAGCGGGATGTGCACTTTGCTCATGGACGAACATCCTCGCAGAGCCCGGTAAAGGGGTATCTAATCAGTTCTACGGCCGAGATGCAAGTTCGGAGGGGACGAGCCGGGGTGATAAAGGACCTTGCACGGCGAGGACGCCGCGCCTACCCATTATTATGGGGCGGGCCCCGAGCCCGTGCTACAGACCAAACGGCGACCCACCGGCCCCCGTTTGAAGCCCGCCGCCGGCTGAGGTACATTGGCGCCTCTCGACCACCGGGCGAAAGGGTCCCCATGGCCATACGCTGGCGGCGCCATCTGACCGTTGCGATCGGCCTGCTGATCAGTGCCGGGGCGATGGCGTTCTTTCTGGTAAAGCTCCGGGGGCACTGGGGGCGGCTGGGGGACGTGCTGGTGGCGGCCAACTACCTCTACCTGCTGCCCGCGTTGCTGTGCCTGGTTCTGTCCTATGTGTTGCGCGTGATGCGCTGGCACGTATTCCTGGCTCCCATCCACGCCGTGCCGTATGGCCATCTCACGAGCGCTGTCTGCATCGGGTTCATGTCGAGTTGCGTGCTGCCGCTCAGGGCGGGCGAGCTGATCCGCCCCTATGTGCTCTCCAGGCTCAGCGGGATATCCCTGGGTTCGGCGGCCGGCACGGGTGTGGGCCTGGCCCGGGTTTATGACCTGGTGGGTGCCTGTTCGATAATCTTTCTGACGCTCTGCCTGTTGCCCGGATGGGGCGAAGTGAGCCATCGGGTGAGTGATGCGCCCCCGGTTGCGGTGCAGGAGACCACGCAGCAGCGGGCGGAAGTGCCGCCCTGGGCGGGCAGGCTGCGGGAAGAGCTGCCGTGGTTTGCCGGCTTTGCCCTGCTGGCCATGGCCGTCCTGGTGGCGGTCGCAGCGCATCCCCCACTGGCCTTGCGAACCGCCGAGTTCGTGCTGCGACCCCTGCCCGCCGGGTGGCGTCAGAGGCTTCTGGCGGCGGGAGGGTCGGCTCTGGAGGCGCTGGAGTTCCTGAAAAGTCCCGGTCCTGTCGCGACGGCCCTGGGCATGACCCTCTTGCTGTGGTTCTGCTACCCGCTCAGTGCGTGGTATGTGAGTGAGGCATTCGGTCTGGGCCTGCCTTTGGCGGGGGCCTTGCTGGTGCAGTCACTGGTGACTCTGGCGGTGGTGGTGCCCCAGGGGCCGGGGTTTATCGGCGTCTACCAGGTGGCTGCCATGGTTGGGGTGGAGCTCTACGGCGTGCCGGACGGGGAGGCGGCCGCGTTTGCCACGGTATTGTGGCTTCTCCACATGGTGCCCATCACGCTGGTGGGACTCGCGCTGCTGTGGGGAAAGGGGTTTGGACTGGGCGGACTGGTCAGAGCTTCCCGGAGGGTTGCCGGCGGCGGGGCAACGCCCTGAGGTGGAGGAGCTACTCGCCTTCCAACGCATCTTCGACAGTGGGGTAGATGCCGATGAGGGTGTGGAGTTTCGTAAAACGGAATACCTCTTCCACCAGGGGCTGCGGGTTGACGATACGGACGTAACCGCCGTTCTCACTGGCCGTGCGGAAGGCCCTCATCATCTGGCCCAGGCCGGTGGAGCTGATGAAGGAGACGTCGCTCATGTCGAAGATCAGCTTATGGTAATTCTGTTCGGTGATCCCGTCCAGCTCTTCACGCAGGGCGTCCGCACCCATCTCGCGCATCTGGCCGGAGATGCGCAGCACGCAGACGTCATCCCTGAACTCCACGTCGATTGTCGCCTCTGATCCGTCTTCGCGCATGGTTTGCTCAACAGATAAAGGCTCAGGTGCGTTTGGCGGCGGCCCAGGGGGCGACCTTGATCATCGTGATCTCATTGCCCTTGTCGTTGAATCGCACCTCGTCCATGTAAGCGCGGATCAATGCCAAGCCCCGTCCCGATGTGGCCAGCAGATTGTCGTCGCTGGTGGGGTCCGGCACATCTCCCGGATCGAATCCCGGTCCCTCGTCGGCCACCGAGATGAGGGCCCGGTCTTCGTCTATGTAGAAGCTGATGGTGACTTTCTTGGTGTCATCCAGCTCGTTGCCGTGCTTGATGGCGTTGATCACCGCTTCTTCCAGGGCCAGCTTCACCGCAAAGATGTTGCGCTCCCCGTAGCCCTTGTTCTCCAACACCGGCAGGATGGCGTTCTCAACATGGTGCACCTGGCCGGGGATGCTGGAGATGGCCACGGTCTTGCGCTGGGCTTTCTCAAGGAGCATCTCGACGCCCAGCAGTGCCACGTCGTCCTCGGGCTCCTCCAGCAGCTCGCTTAACTGATTGACCAGCTCCTCGATGCCCAGTTCGGTGTGCGCCTTCAAGTACTCCTGCAGTTTTCGCTCCGAACTGCGGCGATCCTGGGTCTGGAAGCCGTTCAGAAGCCCGTCGGTATAGAGCAGTATGCGGTCGTGCTTCTCCAGTTGCAGGCCTTTTTGCTCGTACTGCGGGTCCTCGAACATCCCGACGAACAGGCCCTCCGTGTCCAGCGGAATGGCCTCTCCATTCCGCAAAATCACGGGGCTGCAGTGGGAGGCATTCACGTACTGGAGGGTGAGCAACTCCGTGTCGAGCACGCCCACGAAGGCCGTCATGTAGTGTCCCGCCAGGGTGCTGCGCAGCATGGCGCGGTTCACGTTGCTCATGATGCTGCGCGGGTTGATGTCGTTGGTGGCATAGGTGCGGAAGGCCAGCCTTCCGGTGGCCATGATAACGGATGCGGGGAGGCCGTAGCCGGAGACGTCGGCGATGAGAAAGCCGACGAAGTTGTCGGACATATTGATAATATCGTAGAAGTCCCCCCCCACGCGCCGACCGGGTTTGGTGCGGATGGCGAACTGGACGCCGTCGGGGGCCTCCTCGGTGACGGGCCGCAGGCTGCGCTGAAGCTCCCGGGCCACCTGCTCATCCCGTTCCAGCAGCATGGCCTGCCGCTCGAGCTGCTCTGCCAGCAGGCGCATCTCACTCTCGTCGGTGGCCGCCACTCCCCCGCCGGCATTCCTGGACTTCAGAGTGGTTTCCAGCGCATCGATACGCAGATGGGCCCGCTTCAACTCGCGCATAAGCTCTTTAGCCTTCAGCCGCAACTTCTCCGGATCCGAAGGCAAGGGCTCTTTAGCGGGCATCTTCGGGGCGTTGCTCACAATCCTCGGAGCACCGCGCAAGAGAGAAACTCCCTCCAGGCGTGTGCCTGCCTCTAGTGCATTCGGGGTAAATGCGCCGGCACCCTCGTTTTCAGCCGACGCGTTCCGTATTATGGCGCAATCGCCCGGGGGCCGCAAGTGAAAGGCGTCAGCCGCCCCGCCCGGCCATCTCGAGGGCTTCCGCCAGTCTGGTCCGGATGCTTTCCCAATGGGTGCCGCGCCAGTAGACCTTCTGGCAGCCCGTGCAACGGAAGAAACGACGGTAGGCCCGACGGGCCCGCGGGGGCACATCTTCGGCGACCTCCTCGGGCGGAACCTCCTTCAGCTCCCCGTCGCAGTCCATGCACCGCGGCTCCCGCAGGGGCAGGTCGAGCTCACCCAGAACATGGCCGAGCTGGGCCACCGGTGACAGCCCCCGGGGCACGAATACGCACGGCACCAGCCCCTCGCTGACGGCGTAACGCTCCATCAGCCCGGAGTCACTTGTCAGAAGGCATCTGTCTTTCTCCAGGGCCAGGCGCACCAGCCGGCCGTCCCGAATGTGGACGTCAAACCAGGCGCTGTAGCCGGCGGCGCGCAACCACCGGGCCAGTCCACCCAGCATCGCATCGCAGAAGAACCGGGGCGGTTTCTTCACATCTGCTCCCTGGCGAGATGCCGTCTGTGAGCCAGTCTAACGCCCCGGCGGCGGGGCGTCCACTGCGCTTTCTTTCTGCTTGACAGCGGCCAGCGGTAAGGTTACAGTTCTGGAGAAAAGCGGCGGGCTGCCGGTGTGCGGCGTTTCGGGCGGCCTGGGCGAGGCTTGATCAGGAATTCGTCGGGCTCGGGAGGACCTGGCTATGAGAGTTGCTCTGTCCCGTTGCGTCGGTCTGGTTTTGCTGCTCGGTGCTGTGCTGCTGCTCTCGCTTCAGTTTGGGGTCGAGGCGGGCGGCCGGCAGTCGAGCCTTTCCCCGGCTAATCCCCTGTTCGAGGTCGAACAGTTCGGCCTGAAGTTCCTCTGGCGGGCGGAACTGGGGCGCATCGGTGGGGACAGGCTCGAAAGACTCTACCCCCTGGGTCGGCATCTGGTGGCCGAAACGCCCGGCGGGGAGTTGCATCTGCTGGAGGCCGAAACCGGGCGGTGGGAGACCATGACCAAACTCCGCTACGGTCTGGCGTGTGCCCCTGCCCTGTTCGGCAAGACCATGCTCTTCACATCCGGCAGCCGCCTCTACGGGTTCGACAGACAGACAGGGGAACTGGGGCCTTCCTACGCCACGGGTTTCGGCCAGTTCGCTGCTCCGCTCGTCTTCGAGGACAGCGTCATCCTGGCCGGCGCCGACGGGGACATCGTCCGCCTGACCGTCGAAGACCACGAGGAGGTGTGGAGGACCGCCATTCGGGGGACTATCTGGGATAAACCACTTCTGGCGGCCGGCCATCTCTACGCCGCAGGGCAGGAGCTTATCTGCCTGGCGCCCGACAGCGGCCTGGAGCTGTGGCGGTGGACGCCTGCCGCTCCATCCCGGCTGACTACCGGTGTTGTGGCTCATGGCGGAACCGTCTTCGTGGGCGATGACCGCGGCATACTCTACGGACTCGACGGCGAACACGGCGAGCCGAAGTGGCGCACACACCTGGAAGCCCCTCTCGGGGCGCTGCGGCTTGTGGAGGACAGGCTGCTGGCGTTCACCAGCGCGCCCGCGCTCACGTGCATCACAGCGTCCGGCCAGCACCAGGTGCTGTGGCGCTACCCCTCTGGGGAGAGGCTGCTGACCACGGTGAGCGGGGTGGCTTACGTGGAGTGTGAGGACGGCTCGGTGGCGGCGCTGTCACTGCCGGAGGGCGAAGAGTTGTGGCGGGAACCGCTGCCGCGTGACTGCGTGGTGGCGGGCGACCCCGCCCGGCCGGTGCTCTACATCGGCAACCAGAGGGGAACGATCGCGGCGTTTGAGAAGCTGGACTGAGCCTTTCCAGAAGGTGCGTGCAAAAAGCCCCGCTCTCTCGGGCGGGGCTTTTTATGTGAAGCGAACTGGTCTATACGTCCCGGCCTTTGACCGTCTTGCGTCCGTTGGCCTGAGCGCGTTCGATCGCGTCGTCCAGCAGATCGTACACTGACTCATTCAGAGCGTCCAACAACTCGGCAGCGCTCATCAGGCCCTTTTCCTTGACGTAATTCTTGACCTTCGTCCCGACGACCAGCATCTCCTTCGCCATAGACTGACCCTCCTCATCAGGGGTTAAGAAAACAATGAGTCGCCAAAACCTGCCAGATAATATTACAGCCGACCGGGGCGCTGTCAAGCGCAAAACCGGAAAACAAGGCCGATACGGGTCTTTTCCGGGCCTTCTCAGTCAAAAACCACCATGGTCTTCAGCGAAACCTGCTTGTTCTCCGCCGAGAAGCGCAGCGCTTCCTCCACCCGCGGGAACTCGAACCGGTGGGTCACCATCGGGTCCGTCTGTATCCTGCCCGCTGCCATGAGGTTGACCGCCGCCTGGTACACGTTGGCGTAGCGGAAGACCGGGTGCACGGAGACCTCTTTGACCTGCGCCTTGACGAGGGGAACCTGGACGCTGTCGCAACCCATGCCCACCCAGGCCACCCGTCCCCCCCGGCGGGCGATGTCGAATGCCTGCCGGGCGGTCTGCGGTAGGCCCACGCAGTCCAGCACCACGTCCGCCGTACCGTCCAGCTCCTGGGCCACTTCCGTCTGCGCCGCGTTCACCGTATCGGTGGCTCCCATGCGGGGGGCGAACTGCAGACGATTCGCCAGCAGGTCGACGGCGACGATCCGCGTGGCGCCGTACGCGGCCGCTGCGGCCACGGCCAGCAGGCCGATGGGGCCGGCGCCCAGCACCACCACGCTCTCCCCCGGCCGCAGGTCCACCAGGTTGCAGGCGTGCATGCCCACCGCCAGCGGCTCGATCGTAGCCCCCGCCTCCATGCTCACGTTGTCGGGCAGCCGGTAGGCGAAGTCCTCCGGCGAGGTCACGTATTCCCGGAAGGCCCCGTCGTGGGGCGGCGCGGCCATGAACACCACGTCGGGGCAGAGGTTGTAGCTGCCGCTCAGACACCGGGCACACCGGCGGCAGGGGATGCCGGGCTCCAGCGCCACTCTATCCCCCACCCGGAGGGAACTCACCCGATCGCCCACCTCGACGACCTCGCCGGCGCACTCGTGCCCCAGGATCAGAGGTTCTCTGACGACGAAGCTGTCAATCCGGCCGGCCTCGAAGAAGTGAACGTCCGACCCACAGACGCCCACTGCTTTCATCTGCACCAGGACATCCCGCGGCCCCGGCTCCGGCACGGGCACTTCCCTCTCCACCGTCCGTCCGGCTTCCTGCAGATACACGGCCTTCATCGTCCTGTTTGTTCCCATGGGCAGAGTCCGTCCTTTACAGAAGGGCACGAAATCAGGGGAATTGTAGCTCTGTGGCCCCACCGGCGCAAGTCGGCGGGCAAACCCCCCGGTCCAGCACACCCTTGCCCTGACGTGCGGGCTGTTTTCCGTTATGCTGGACTCTCCGGCATTCCACACAATGGTTTCTCCCGGGGTCAACCCATGAAGAATAACCCCAGGGGCGTGATGTTCGATCTGGACGGCACGCTCCTCGACACGCTGGCGGACCTGGCTGACTCCACGAACGCCGTTCTGGAGCGAATGGGCTTTCCCACCCACCGGGCGGATGCCTATCGAAAGACCGTGGGAGACGGAATCCACGAGCACGCCCGGCGCGCCCTGCCGGAGGGCCGGCGCGAGGAGCAGACAGTGGAGGCGGTTGTGGCGGGCATCCGTCGGGAGTACGCGCAGCGCTGGGCGGACAAGACCCGGCCTTACGAGGGCATTGCGGAACTGTTGGATGCACTGGACGAAAGGGACCTCGCCCTGTGCGTGCTCTCCAACAAGGACGAAGAGTTCACCCGTCAGACAGTGGAGCACTTCCTGCCCCGGTGGGACTTCGCGGTCGTCAGGGGCGCCCGGCCGGGCGTGCCGCTCAAGCCCGACCCCGCGGCGGCGGTCGAGGCGGCCGAATGTGCGGGCCTCCGGCCCGAGGCATTCTTCTACCTGGGCGACACGAACACGGACATGCGCACGGCCCGTGCGGCCGGCATGTACGCAGTGGGGGTTCTGTGGGGGTTCCGGGATGCGGGGGAACTGAAGGAAAGCGGCGCCCTGGCCCTCATCGAGGGGCCGCTCGAACTGCTGGAGCTGCTGCGCCCGGTTCCGGGCGTGGCGGGCCCGCCCCGCGCGGTTGACAGGGACGCGCTGTGAATTAGAATCCTGACAGCGGATGGGACGGCATCTCCTCCTCCAACTCTGGCGAGGGTCCCCATGGTCACTGGCAATACGGAAGGGTCGTGCCTGGCGAGGATTCACGCGCACCTGCGGGATGCGCCTGACTCGCAGGCGCGGGTGGGGCGTTTCGTGCTGGACCATGCGGACCAGGCCCGCCGCATGCCCATCGAGGAACTGGCCGCAGGCGCGGGCACCAGCACCGCCACGGTGTCCCGTTTCTGTCGGGCGCTGGGCTACGAGAGCTACCGGGACTTCCAGCTCGATCTGGTCACCGCCGTGGCGCAGACCGACGAGCTGACCCTCGACGACTTCGTGGAAGGGGCACCCCCGGAAGTGGTGGTGGGCAGCGTCTTCGAGATCAATCGCTCCAGCCTCCAGCAGACCGAGAAAGTGCTCGACCAGGACGTGCTGATCGGGATCGCGCGGCGCATCGAGAAGGCCCCGCGGACGTTCCTCCTGGGAGTGGGGGGGTCCGGACTGGTGGCCAGGGAGGGCGCCCAGCGTTTCATCAGCCTCGGGCTGACGGCCACGGCAGTGGTGGACCCGGCGGAGATGATCTTCGTGACGGCCAACGTCTCGGACGGCGACGGCGTGATAGGCATCAGCCACACCGGCCTGACCGCCCACGTCATCGAGGCGGTGAGCACGGCCGGGCAGCGCGGTGCGTGGACGGTGGCCCTCACCAACTACCCCCAGTCGCCCCTGGCGCAGGCGGCCGAATGCAGCCTGATCACGGCTTTCCGGGAGCATCACATCAACGCCGCCGTCTCGTCCTCTCGCATTGCACAGATGTGCGTGATCGACTGCCTCTACTTTCTGGTTGCCTCGCGGGGAAGCGAGAAGGCCAGAAAACTGGCCGACGAGGCGGAGCAGCGCGTGCAACGGATGCTGCGGGACTGATCGCGTCCCCGGCCGGAGCCTGTACTGCTTTTTCCGGAGTTTCCCATGCAACATAAGCGTTTTCTCGCGGCGGACCTTGGTGCAGAGAGCGGACGGGTGGTCGTCGGCACGCTGCAGGAAGGGCGTGTCTCGATGGAGGAGATACATCGGTTCGCGAACGAACCGGTCCAGGTCTGCGGAACCCTCCACTGGGACGTGCTGGCCCTCTACAACAACGTGCTCAAGGGCATGCGCGCGGCCGCTGAACGCTTCGACGACGCCATCGACAGCATCGGGATCGACACGTGGGCCGTGGATTTCGGGCTGCTGGCCGCCGACGGCTCCCTGCTGCAGAACCCGGTCTGCTATCGCGACGAGCGCACCGAGGGCATGCCGGAAGTGGTGAAACAGAGGATGCCCGAGAAGGACCTGTATGCCCGCACGGGCATCTTCCTGCTGCCCATCTACACGCTGTGCCAGATGGTCTCGCTACGCCAGTCGGACAGCCCCCTGCTGGAGTGCGCGGACGGCTTCCTGATGATGCCGGACCTGCTGGCCTACTTCCTGTGCGGCGAGCGCGGCTGCGAGCGCACCAACGCCATCTCCACCCAGCTCTACGATCCGCGGAGCGGCGGCTGGCATCCGGAGGTCTTCCAGACCTTCGAGCTGCCCCTGGCCATCATGCCCGAGGTGATCGACCCGGGCACCGTCCTGGGGGAACTCCGCGAAAGCGTGGCGGCCGACACCGGGCTGACCGGCGCCCGGGTCATCGCTCCCTGCACGCACGACACGGGCTCCGCGGTGGCGGCGGTGCCGGGCGCGGGGGACGACCGGGCGGCCTTCCTCAGCTCCGGCACGTGGTCCATCCTGGGCAGTCTGACCGACGACGTGGTGACCACCGGGGAGGCGCTCGGCGCCGGGCTGTGCAACGAGCTGACGCTGGACAGCTTCTTCCTCTGCCAGAACATCATGGGCCTCTGGCTCCTCCAGCAGGCCCGGGCCTGCTGGGAGGCCGACGGGGGCTCCTACTCCTACCCCGAACTGGTGGAAATGGCCGGGGCCGTGCCGCCGTCCGAGGCGATGCTCGATCCCAATGACGAGAGTTTCATGGCCCCCGACGACATGCCGGAGGCCATCCGGGCCTTCTGCCGGCGCACCGACCAGCCGCTGCCCGAAGGCCCTGCGGAGATGACGCGACTGATCCTGGAGAGCCTGGCGCTCTCCTACCGATACGCCCTGGACCGGATCGCCGGCATCCTGGGCCGCACTTACAGAACGTTGCACATCGTGGGCGGCGGGTCGCTGAACACCCTTTTGTGTCAGCTCACTGCGGACGCCACGGGGCTGGCCGTCGAGGCGGGTCCGGTGGAGGCAACGGTGATGGGCAACCTGCTGGTGCAGGCGTACGCCGGGGGCTTCGTGAGTTCGCCGGAGGAGATTCGGCGGATCGCCGCTGAGTCTGCCGAGATGCGCACCTACGAGCCGCGGGAGCGGAGCCGCTGGGAAGACCGCTACGGCGAGTACCGGCGCCTGCTGGAGGAGTGACCGCCCCGGGCATCATCTTTCCTGCCCTTCCTCCTGGCGAGGAGCGCCGGCCAAATGACCCTGCGAGCGTTCCTGATCGGCCTGCTGACGGTGGCGGGGGTCACGCTCCTGTCGCCGTACGGGGCCTGGATCAAGCGCTACGGCTGGCTCAGCAACAGTTCCTTCCCCAACGGCGCGGTGCTGGTCATCGTCCTGCTGACCCTGGGCCTCAACCTGCTGCTCAAGCTCCTGCGGCGCGGGTGGGAGCTGCGGCGGGCGGAACTGATGCTGGTGTGGTGCATGCTCATCGTGGGGCTCACCATACCCGGGGATGGGGTGGGACGCTTCTGGTATTCGGCCATGGCCGGGGGGCCTTACCTGGCGCGCCGGGCGGACCTGCCCTGGGAGGAAGGCGGCTCGCTCGCGCTGGCGCCTGAGAACCTGGTGCTCAGCAAGAACCCCCGCTCCGAGGCGGCACGGCGTTTCTTCGAGGGAGGCGGGGAGAAGGGACGTGTGCCCTGGAGGCAGTGGGCGCGGCCCCTCCTGACGTGGTCGGCGTTCCTGGTGGTGCTCTACCTGGCGACCTTCTTTCTGTGCGCCATCCTGCGGCGCCAGTGGGTGGAGGTGGAGCGGCTCATGTTCCCGCTGGCGCGCGTTCCCCTGGAATTCACCCAGGAGGCCGGCGGGGGGCGGCTGCTGCCCGGCATCTTCTATGACCGGGCGTTCCGGGTCGGCCTGGCGGCGGCCGGTCTGTGGCGGCTCATACTGGCCCTGCCCCTTTTCTTCGGCGCCGAGACGCCCATGGCGTTCACGGTCCCCTTCCAGGACGCGTTTCAGGGCACGCCGCTGCAGTATGGCGGCTTTGCCAACCTGAACGTCTCCCCTTTCGCCGTGGGGTTCGCCTTCCTTGTGCCCGCCGACGTCTCCCTGAGCGTCTGGTTCTTCTTCCTGTTCAGCCGCGCCCAGATACTGGTCAGCCGGTGGCTGGCGCTGCCGGAGGGGGCGGGGACGTGGAGCCCGCTGATGAGCTGGCAGCAGGTGGGCGCCTACATCGCCTTCGCGGGAGGCGCGTTCTACATGGCCCGCCGCCACCTGCTGCGGGTGGCGCGGAGGGCACTCGGCCGCCCGGCGACGGATGATGAATCCGGGGAGCCCGTCCCTTACCCGGTCGCGTTCTGGGGCTGCCTCCTGGCGCTGGGCCTCTGCGTGACGTGGTACTGGGTGCACGGCATGCGCGTGCTGACCGCGGTGGCATTTCTGGCGCTCATGTTCTGCTGGTACATCGCCTACGCCCGGATGGTGGCCCAGGGCGGCCTCTACGTGGCCCGCACCATCTGGGACATGGAGGGCATCGTCAACGGCCTCAGCGGCGGCCATGCCCTGACCCCGCCGGGAGCGGTCATAGGGCGCATGCAGACATACATGCTGGTGCGCGGCGGCACGGTCTTCCTGGCGCCCATGGCCATGAACGCGTTCCGCATCTCGGAGGTATTCGAGCGGGGCCGTCGCTGGCTGCTTCCCGCCATGCTGGCGGCCACACTGGTCGGCATGTTCTGCGGGACATACACGGTCCTGACCCAGGCCTACAGCATGGGGGCAGCGAACTTCGCCGACAACTGGAGCCAGTTGATCATCCCCCAGAACATATTCGACGGCGCCCACCGGATGATCACCCAGCCCACGGTCGCCGCCCGGGCCTACCTGCGCCCGC
Source organism: uncultured candidatus Brocadiaceae bacterium (assembly GCA_964572825.1). Classification (GTDB taxonomy): domain Bacteria; phylum Planctomycetota; class Brocadiia; order SM23-32; family SM23-32; genus CAYVBE01. Next base: position 14,569 of record CAZNGS010000011.1, on the reverse strand, counting down.
TGTTCACCGGGATGGGGCTGATGGGGCTCATGATGTTCCTGCGGGCGCGCTTCTACTGGTGGCCCATTCACGGCATCGGCCTGATGACCTGCAGTAGCTGGCACGCCCAGCGGCTGTGGTTCCAGTTCCTGCTGGGGTGGGCCATCAAGGTAGGCATCATGAAGTTCACCGGCGGGCGCACGCTCCGCAAGGCGCGGCGCTTCTTCATCGCGGTCATCATGGTGGAGGGATTCCTGGACGGGGCCTCCGTGCTGGTCAGGACCCTCACCGGCGGCGCCGCGCCCCCGTTTTGATGCCGCGTGACACGCGCAGGCACGGCCGATTGGGCTCCTGGAAATCGATGTGCCGCCCCAGCGTGGTATGATGGACCCTGGAAAGGAGGAAGTATGACAAGACCGCATTGGGCGGTGCTGGTGGTGCTGGCGGCGGTGGGGTGCGTTTCGAGCGAGGGATGGGATTTCGACTCCCCGGCCCCGCAGCCCCGCCGGTCCGATCCGCGATGGGAAGTCCGTGAGGGGCTGGAGAGGGCGGAAAAGCTGCCGCCCCCGGGTGAGCGCACCGGCAACGTGACGATGGTGGTCGAGAAGGTGCTGTTCGACCGGCGGGACCGGGTGAACCTGGAGACGGCCTGGCGGTACGTGGACCGAAACGTGGTCGCGGGCGGCGGCTCGCTGGCGCGGCGCAACGGGCTGCGGGTCGGGGTCGCGAAGGATGGCTTCCGGGCGGCGTTCGGCGCGGCGCTGAACGAGGGCCACACCTACCGCGTGGTCAAAACGTTCATCACCTCGCTCACAGGCACGAAGGGCACCATCACCGTGGGGCGGCAGATATACGTCCCCCGCCTGCGGTTCTGGACCCCGCGCGGCCACGTGGTGCTGCTGGAGGACGAATTCGTGGGCGCCTCGCTGGTGAGCGTCCCCGAGATACTGCCCGACGACCGCGTGCGCGTGAAGCTCTACCCCGCCTTCAGCACCCGCGAGGGCCGCACGATCGAGCTGACGGAGATGACCACCGAGGTCGTCACCCGCCACGGCCAACCGCTGGTGATCGGCGGGACGGATGAGTCCTGCGAGAGCGTCGGCGCTGCGCTGTTCTCCTGGACCCGCGAGCGCGAGAGCCGGCGCGTGGTCCTCACGGTCACCCCCCACATCCAGGGGGCTCCGCCGCCCTGAGCGCCAGGATGTCTCCGGCCTGCAGCCTCACCTGTCCGGCCAGCCGCACGGTCAGCCAATCGCCGGCGCGCTCGGGCGTGCCTTCCAGCTCTTGACCGTTTAGAAGGAGGGCGCAGTCGTATGTTCTGCTCTCACTGCCGGACGGTAATTCGACTGCGAGCGACGCCAGCGTCAACTCCCCCGACTCCACCCGCACTTCGTTCCTCTGCAGGCCGTCCGAGCGGGTCCGCCGCAGCCGACCCCAGGCGCCCGGCAGGATGAAGGGGGAGTCAAAATCGTCGGAAGGCAGCCGCGGCGCCACCGTCAGCGCGCCTTCCCCTGCGTTCCATACCAGGCCCTGCAGCGCCGGCAGCACCGCCCACGCCGCCATGGGGCGGAAATAGTGTTCTCCGCATTCGATGTGATTGTAGAGCATGCCCGCGGCGGCGTGACGCTGGTAGATGTCCCTGGCCACGTCGAGGCCCTCCGCGACCAGGCCCTCGGCAATCATCACGGCGCTCACGTAGTACTCCGTCCCGGTCCAGGGCGTCACCCACTGGCCGGCCAGAGACTCGTCGTCTCCGCGACGGGAAAACCGCGCAAAATAACGCCAGTCCTGCCGGCCCCGGGGGTCAGCCCCGTTCAGCAGGCCCTCCTCGGGCTTCCGGTTGTAGCGATGCACCGCCCGGAGTGCCGATCGCACACGTTCCTGCTCGTGCACCGGCCCCAGGCCGCAGAGCCGCAGATACAGGTGCCCGCTTACCTGGTCCGCCATGCAACCCTCGTCAGGCCGCTCCTTTTTGGGGTCGAAGCACAGGTTGTAGTACTCCCCGTTCCAGAGCAGCTCCTCGAAGCTCCGCGCGCCACGGCGCAGCACTTCCCGGAAGCTGCATGCGGCCTCGTCGTCTCCCAGCAGCTCCGCGACACGGGCAGCGGCCTTCAGCTCCGCCAGCCACATGGTGCACTTGTAGCAGTTGGTGGCCGGCAGGAACCAGTGGTCGTAGGTGATGAACGATATCAGCCCGTCCGGCAGCCCGTCGCCGTTCTCGTCGGCCTCGATGCGCGCCTCCAGCATGTCGCGCACCAGCGGCCAGACCTCGCGCAGATACTCGGCGTCCCCGGTCCAGACGTAGTCACGCAGCGCCTGCACGGCCATGGCCTCCGAGGAGAGGGCCGACCGTCTGTGCGGCCGCACGCGGGGACCGGTGATGTCCTCGCGGTCGTAGCCGTACTTCTTGAAGCGGTTCTCGTACCAACCGCCGAACTGGCCCCGCCTGGACCGCCGGGAGACCCGTTTGCGCCGCCGATCGGCCGCCAGGAAGTCCATGCCCTCCCCCTCGGCCCCCTTCTCATCCGGGGAAAACCGCGCCATCCGCCGGGCCATCTCCAGGGCCAGCTCGGGGAAGAACAGCAGCGGCTGCCAGGACGACCAGGGCGTGCGCGCTGCCGGGATTATCTGGCAGCACGCCGAACCCTCCCACGCCGCGATCTCGCCGTCCTTCGTCCACCAGAAGCTCTGCGGGAAGGTGGTGAGCTGCGCCGACAGCGAGGCGGAAAGCCAGCCCGGCAGGCTGCCCTCGTAGAGGTTATCGCAGAACGCCCGCGTCTCCTGGTGCAGCCGATCGAAGTTCTCCCGTCCGTACCGGACCACCTCCTCGGCATCGGAGAACCAGTTCTCGTAGGCGTGCCCCAGCCGGACGTCGCGCGCGAAGTAGTGGTAGTGGTTGGGGAAGAACCAGCTCAGCAGGAAGACCACCTCCGCCTCCTCGCCCGGCTGCAGCCCCAGCTTCCGGCACAGCGCGCCCCGCCAGCGCCACCCCACCTGGCGCCTGGCGTAGTGAAGGGACCCGCAGGGCGGTTCCATGTCCTTTCGTTCTATCTCCCGGCGCCACTCGTGCGCGGACCCGCTCAGCTCTCCCTCGTCCCGGAAGGGGTAGAAGAGCTGCGACAGCGCGGGGGCGTCCGGGAAGGGGAAACCCACCAGTCCCCGCCCGTCCGTCCACGCGGGCATCCAGGAGACTCCCTCCCCCGGGCACGCCAGGGCCGTCGAGCCACAGGTGCGGTGCGTCCCGTCCAGGTCCGTGCCGTCCATCAGCAGCAGGGCCCCGTCCTCGTCGCGCTTCACCCGGTGGCGCAGCGTGAGGCCGTCCAGATCGTAGCCGACGCAGTTCCTCATGCTGAACATGAGCGACGTCTCACAGGGAACCCGGCCGGTGTTCTTGACCCGGAAGACGAAGCAGCCCAGCGGCAGCCCGGAGTCCTTCGCGTTGAACGGTATGAAGGGCGTGAAGGCCCTCAGGCTCAGCTCCAGCGGCAGCCCGTCGTCTTCGTACGCCAGATGGGCGAACGGCGGCTGCCCGCAGTAGGTGATGCGGTCCACGTTCCGCAGGAAGGGGAAGTTGTACATGATCGCGTGGTGGTAATTGGCGCAGACCGAGCGGGACTTCATGTCATCGTGGTAGAGCAGCCGCACCCGCGGCGAATCGCCCTCCTGCAGCACCCGGACGGCGAAGAAGGCGTCCTCGCTCCACATCTCCGGGGGCGGGGCCTGGCCGTCGCCGCTCCAGGCGTAGTTGTTGAATATCTCCCAGTCGTGGAAGCGCCCGTCGTCGCGTATCTCGACGCTCCCCGTGCCCAGACCGCCCAGCGGTATGCCGGAGGCCAGGCACCGGCGGTGGCGGTAAACAGGTTCGGGCATTGCCTGCGACTCAGTCATAGCGTCATCCTCTCGTCGTCGTGCAGGTATCGGTTTCCCCTTAGTGCGGCAACATACCCGTCCCGGCGCGGCGGCGCAAGACTCCCGGCGGTAGCGGCCCGAAACACGGCAAGAACCGGCGAAAAATGGGAAATCCCGAATTTCTCCCGGTCAACTCGGTCAACCCGGACACACAGATTTCGAACAACGACTATAATAAGCGCACAGTAGCCACTGATCTCCACTGATGACGGCCAATCGACGCCGGCGTGAGGTGCATTGCCGGCAACGACGGACGGCAGATTCGCACAGATTGAGAGACGCCAACGGAGATGGCAGGCTCGACGCCGCCGACAATAACAATGGATACGGACGGCCGGACAACCCCGACCGAGCACAGGCCGGCCGGCGCAGTCCGCACAGAAACCGCCACGGCTGACGCGGTATGTCCGCCGGATGGCGGCCGGTGTCCTGCGGACGGCCGGGCGGGCTCGGCGTTCGTCCACTCCCGTCCACTCAGTCCACGATTGGCGCCGCCAGGGCGCGATCCGAAGCACCGGAGCCTGGAAATCGGCCCGATTACAAAACGAACCGAATTTGTCGTAACATTCGCCGTAACAACGCCTTGACGCGAGAAATCACCACGGCTGTCAACGTGTCGCCGCGCCAAAACGTTCCTGCGGAAATGGCCACATCTCCGCAACGCGGTTGTGGCCGCGACGTCCCTGCGGTATGCTCCGTTCCTCGCGAAATGACCCCGGTAAAGGAACATGTGGTATGAAACAGAGCGAATTTGAGAGAAAGCTGCGCGAGCTGGTCCGGCGCCAGCGAGCGCTGCTGAGCCGGCCCAACGATGTGGACGAACGCTGGCATAACGGCCTCTACGAGCGCCGGCAACACCCGGTCGTCACGCGCGAGCACGTGCCCGTTCCCTGGCGCTACGATCTGAACTACGAAAGCAACCCCCACCTGATGGAACGGCTGGGCATCAACGCCGTGTTCAACGCCGGGGCCGTCGAGATGGACGGCAAGATATGTCTGGTATGCCGCGTGGAGGGAAACGATCGGAAGTCCTTTTTCGCCGTGGCGGAAAGCGAGACCGGCGTGGACGGCTTCCGCTTCCGGGACCGGCCCATCCTGATGCCCGAGACGGACGAGGGCGAGACGAACATCTACGACATGCGACTGACCCGCCACGAGGACGGCTGGATCTACGGCGTGTTCTGTGCCGAACGCAAGGACCCCGACGCCCCGCCGGGGAACCAGTCCGCCGCCCTCGCCCGGTGCGGCGTCGCCCGGACGAGGGACCTCGACGCGTGGGAGCGCCTGGACGACCTGGCGACACCCTCCGCCCAGCAGCGCAACGCCGTGCTGCACCCGCAGTTCGTGGACGGGCAGTATGCCTTCTACACCCGGCCGCAGGAGAGCTTCGGCGGCGCTCAGAGCCGCCAGGGCGGCATCGGCTGGGGCCTGACGGAGAGCATCGAGCACGCCCGGATCGAGGACGAGACCATCATCGATCCCCGCCTCTACCACACGGTCAACGAGGTGAAGAACGGCGCCGGGCCGACGCCGCTGAAGACGGCGGAAGGCTGGCTCCACATCGCGCACGGAGTGCGCGGCACGGCATCGGGGCTGCGCTACACCCTGTATGCCTTCCTGTGCGACCTGGAGGAGCCGTGGCGGGTCACGCACCGCCCGGGGGGCTACATGATCGCGCCCATGTTCGAGGAGCGGGTGGGCGACGTCTCGAACGTGGTCTTCTGCAACGGGGCCGTCCTGCGCGAGAGCGGGGAGGTGTTCATCTACTACGCCTCTTCCGACACGCGCATGCACGTGGCCACGACTACCGAGCAGAAACTGCTTGACTATGTGAAGAACACTCCCGAGGACCCGCTCCGCTCCCACGCGTGCGTAAAGCAGCGCCTCGAACTGATCGGCCGGAACCAGGCGGTGATGGAGGAGTTGGGGCTGGGATGACCGAAGATCAGGAGGCGGGCATCTCGACCCCGCCGGGTGGGCCGGTGCGGATGAACTGGCAGGCGGCCAGCGTGGCGAGCGCGATGACGGCCGCTCCCAGAAAAACAGGCCGGTGGCTGCCCGCCGCGGCCCAGAGGCGTCCGCCCAGCATGGCGATGGGGATGCTGACGGCGTGGTCAATGCTGACGCCGAGTCCCAGCGTCCCGCTGACATCCTGGCGTGCCCGGGCGGTCTTGGACAGGTATGTAACGCGGGCCATCTGGACGCCGAACAGGAATCGGTCCGCGACGTACGCGGCGCAGACCACCACGAGGGCGACCCTCTCGGGCAGCACGTCTGCGGCGAAACCGTACGCCAGGCAGACCGCCAGCAGGGCGCAGGCGTCCGCTGTCAGCACGGCTCTCTCTCCCAGGCGGTCCACCAGCCGGCCGATGGCCGGCAGCAGGAAGGCGCTGAGCAGCGTCGAGATGATCCACAGCCGGGCGAACGTCGCGGGTTCCCGGCCGTATACCCGGATGAGCACCCAGGGGCCGAAGGTGATGAACGACTGCTTCCGGGCGCCGTAGAGCACGCTCAGCAGGTAGAAGAGGCCATACCGTTTGCTGACCACCAGTTTGGGACGTCTGCCGTGGTGAGGTGCCGGCATGGTACGCGCCAGCACCAGGAAGGCCACCACGGCGGCTGCCGCAAGGGCTGCCCCCACCAGGAAGGTTACCCGAAACTGAGCGTCCGGCCGTTCGAAATAGACCCAGACCACGGCGCATCCGATGACGGTCGCCAGGGCGCGCACGCGGCCCACCCGGCCCAGCTTCTCGCCCTCGCTTCTCCGGTCCGCCAGCGTCAGGGCCAGCGACTGGGCAACCGGCATCATCAGGTGCGTGCCCGCGCTCCAGAGCACCAGCAGCATCACCATATTGGGGTACTGGTCGGATTGATGGGCGAAGGTCGCCAGCCCGGCCAGCCCCAGCGCTATGGCCCCCGCCGCGATGGCGCCCACGTGGGCTTCGGCCGCGAAGAACAGGAACCCGGACAGCACGGCGACCATCAAGCCGGGAAACTCCCGGGGCAGCTCCAGGTCCCCGCGCTGCTCGGCGGTCATCTGGAAAGTCTCGGCGTAGTAATTGTTGCTGGTCGTCTCGAAAATGCCTCCGGCGCACGCCAGCAGTGCGATGGCCAGCAGAAACAGGACGATATTTCGGTTCAGCTTCACGCAGGAATCCGGCAGAGAGTGGGGCCGAAACGGGAAAGCCGGTATGCTACTTGCCCCCGCCGGTCGGGGCAAGCGTGCCGGCAACGCACGGACCTTGTGCCCCCGCTGCCCCACGGGCACCACGCGATCGATCGGAAGAAATGTGCATGACGGTTTGCGTTGCGAGCTTCAGAGGTTACAATGTCGGCACGACACTGTCTAATACTGTGGCGCGAGACAGTTGCACCAGGATCGAGGGTGTAGACCATGGGCGGATACTGTGGGAAACTGTTGCGGGTGGACCTGGCCGAGGGCAAGGTCTCGGAGGAGTCGATCGACCTGGACCTGGCCAGGAAGTTCGTCGGCGGACGGGGACTGGGCACCTACTACCTGACCAGGGAAATTGAGCCGGAGGTCGATCCGCTGTCCCCGGGCAACAAGCTGATCATGGTCGCCGGGCCGCTGACCGGCTCGAAGGCGCCGGCGGCGTGCCGCTACATGGTGGTCACCAAGAGCCCGCTGACCGGGACCGTGGCCAGCAGCAACGCGGGCGGCTTCTGGGGGCCGCAGCTGAAGTTCGCCGGCTACGACATGATCATCTTCGAGGGGAAGGCCCCCGAGCCCTGCTACCTGACCGTTCGCGATAACGAAGTGGAGCTGCACGATGGCGCCGAGTACCGGGGCATGCTGGTCAGTGAGAAAACCGATGCCCTGCTGGCGGAGTTCGGAGACGAGAAGGCCAGCGTGCTGACCATCGGCCGGGCAGGGGAGAACCTGAACCCCATCGCCGCCGTCATGAACGACAAGTACCGCGCGGCGGGGCGCAGCGGCGTGGGCGCCGTGATGGGCAGCAAGAACCTGGCGGCCGTGGTCGTGCGGGGGACGGGCAGCGTGCCCGCCGCCGACGAGGAGGGGGCGGCCGAGCTGGTCAGAACCCTGCGGAAGAACATCCGGGAGGACGGCATCACCGGCGAGGGCCTGCCCACCTACGGCACGGCCATTCTGGTCAACATCATCAACGAGTCCGGCGTCTATCCCACGGAGAACTTCCAGAAGGCCTACTTCCCCGATGCCGACAAGGCGTCCGGCGAGACGCTGGCCGAGACCTACCTGACCAAGCGCGAGGTCTGCTTCGGCTGTCCCATCGCGTGCGGGCGTTACACCAGGGTGGGGGACGTGGAGGGCGGCGGCCCGGAGTACGAAACGATCTGGGCCTACTCCGCAGACTGCGGGGTCAGCGACCTGCCTGCCGTCATCCGTGCCAACAAGTGGTGCAACGAGTACGGCCTGGACACCATCAGCGCCGGGGCCACCATCGCCTGCGCAATGGAGCTGTATCAGCGGGGCCTGGTCACGGACGACGAGCTGGACGGGCCGCCCCTGGAGTTCGGTTCCTCGGAGGCCATCGTGGAGTGGACCCGCAGGATGGGCGCCGGCGAAGGGTTCGGCGCGAAGCTCGCGAAAGGCTCCTACCGGCTGGCGGAGATGTACGGCGTTCCGGAGCTTTCCATGAGCGTCAAGAAGCAGGAGCTGCCCGCCTACGACCCGCGCGGAGTCCAGGGCCACGGGCTGCAGTACGCCACCTCCAACCGGGGCGGCTGCCACGTGCGCGGCTTCCTGATCGCCCCGGAGATCCTGGGCGTGCCCGAAAAGCTCGACCCCCTCAGCCTCGAGAGCAAGGCCACCTGGGCGAAGCTGTTCCAGGACCTGACGGCCGTGATCGATTCACTCGGCATGTGCCTGTTCACCTCGTTCGCCCTGGACGCCGATGACTACACAGCCCTGTTCAACACGATTGTCGGTGCGGATTGTAGCGCTGAGGACATGATCGAGGCCGGCGAGCGCATCTGGAACCTGGAGCGCACGTTCAACCTGGCCGCCGGCGTCGGGCCGGACCAGGACACGCTGCCCCGACGACTGCTCGAAGAACCCATTCCCGAGGGGCCGTCCCAGGGCAACGTCCACCGGCTGGACGAGCTGCTGCCAGAGTACTACCGGGAGCGGGGATGGGACGAGAAGGGCATTCCCACGGACGCGAAACTCGCCGAACTGGAGCTGGCCTGAGAGGTACTTCCGGCAACCTCCGGCAGGTTTGTGGCAATGGAAGTGGAGATTCGACTTTTCGCCGGCCTGCGCAAGGGCAGGTTCAAGAAACGACGGATGGACCTGCCCGAAGGCTCTCGCCTGCGCGAGGTGCTCGGAATGCTCCAGATAGGGGAGGAGGACGTATCCCTGCCCCTGGTCAACGGCCGGTTCTCTGAGATGGGGCGGGAACTGAAACCGGGCGACGTGCTCTCGATCTTCCCCGCCGTCGGCGGGGGGTGACGCACGCTGTGGAGGTTGTCGTGCCGACAGATGCCCAGAAAGAGCGCCTGGAGGGCGCCTTGCGGTCGGCCGCCGGACCGGAGGAGCTGTCCTTCACTCAGGCCCGAGAGATCGCAGAGGAGTTCGGGCTGTCCCTGCTCGAGGTGGAGCGGTCCGCGCTGGAAGCAGGCATCGTGCCCGCACATTATTCCCGCAACATGGGCACGCTCGGGCCCGCGGGGCAGCGGCAACTGCTGGGCAGCCGGGTGGCCGTCGTCGGCCTGGGCGGACTCGGGGGGCACGTGGTGGAAGCCCTGGCGCGGCTCGGCGTGGGACACATCGTGGGCGTGGACGGCGACTCCTTCGTGGAGAGCAATCTGAACCGCCAGATTCTGGCAGCCCTCGATTCCCTGGGGGAGCAGAAGGCCCGCCGCACGGCAGAGCACGTGCGGCAGATCAACCCTGTGGTTCAGTTCGAGGCACACGGGGAGCGGTTCGAGGACCTGGAGCCGGGGGCCCTGGAGGACTGTTCACCCGTGTTCGACTGCCTGGACACCATTCCCGCCCGGATGGCGCTGGAGCGGCTGTGCGCGGAGATGGAGGCGATCCTGGTCCACGGCGCCATCGCGGGATGGGCCGGCCAGGTGGCGGTGGTCCCGCCGGGCAGCGGCCTGCTGTCGCGGCTTTACGGGTCCAGCAGGCACGGGATGGAAGAGCAGCTGGGCAACCTGCATTTCACCGCGGCCGTCGCCGCCAACCTGATGGTGGCCCGGGCCGTGCCCCTGCTGCTGGGCCAGTCGCTCCCGGAACGGAACACCGTGCGGTTCTTCGACCTGGAGGCGGACGAGTGGGAGAGCGCCGAATTGTGAACGCCGGCGAGCCCTCGGTCACCGGATGACGTAGAGGTATCCGTCCTCGCTGGTCCCCTGCCGGTCCCAGTCCCAGTGGCGTTCATTGCCGGGATAGGGGACGGTGGGCACTTCCAGCGAAAACGGCATGTGGCTTATGGAATCGTCCCGCTCCCCGTCGTGGTCCAGGTCCATGCTCTTGACCAGCTTCAGGCACGGCTCGCCCTTCAGGTCCCGGCCGGCGAATATCCATTGGTCCGGCGAGGACGATCACAGAGGGCAGCAGGGACCTGCTGAGCAGGTTCGTCATAAGCCGTGCTCTTCCCTGTTCTTTCAGAGATGACCGCACTCATATCCCGGGGCGCGTGAACAGCGGCCAGGCATGCGGGCGCGCTGGGGTCATCCGTCAACGACGATCCCGAGGACCCGCAGCATCTCGCCGGCCAGTATCATGTTGCCCACCGCGTTAAAGTGTCCGTTGTCGCCGTAGATGGTGTGGCATTCGCTCTGTTCGCGTAAAGCACGGGCCTTTGCCGCCACCCGCGGGCCGACGTCCACGTAGTGGACTGCCTCGAGGGCGGAAGCGATGTCGCAGAGGATGCCATAGAACACACGCCGCTCGTCCATCGTTTCCGCTTTGGGGTAATCGGGGCCGTGCTCGCTCATGCCCCAGAACAGCACCTGTGCCCGGACCTCTTCCGTCAGGCGTCGGGCGTAGGCGGTCATGGTGGTGCGGAACTCGTCGGCGGGCACGCCGACGCGGACATCGTTGCCCGCCAGCGACGTTATGACCCAGTCCGGTTGGCGCGCCAGCACGTTGGTCTCGAAGCGCTCGGCGAGCCCGCGGCAGGTGGACCCTGCGGAGGCGGCATTAAAGAAAGACAGGTTCAACTCCGGCCGCCAGCAGAACAGCATTTCCGCCATCATCTCCGGCCAGGGCTTGTCCCAGTTCGTCAGCCGCAGGTAAGGCCAGGTGTCGGGCCGACCGGCGCTGCGGCGATTGGTCAGGCTGTCACCGTCGAAGACGATCAACTGCCCTTTCTCAAGCTTCCGCTTCACGGTGCGTCCCCGTCGTAGAGAAGGTAAAGTCCCTCCGGACTCACGGGGGTCAGGATTGCGGCTAATCCTGGCCCTCTTCAGACGACGGCGTGCCCTTCAGTAACCCGCGGGCCCTGTCCAGCATGTCTCCTACGGCCTCGTCCATGCGGCTACCCCGGCCTTCGAGCGGTTCACCCGCTTCCCGTAACATCCGGCGAAATCCGTCCGGCAGGCCTTGAAGCTTGCCTGGAGACATCCTCTCGCGCATCGCTTCCAGTTGGGACTGATAGAGGGCGGCCATCACCTGCTTGAGAACGTCCCTGACGGCCGCGGCGCCGTCCTCCCCGGAGCTCAGGTCGGTCAACTCCACGGTGGGAAGCGGCACGGAAAACTCCTGGGAGCCCGGAAGACCCACCATGCGCACCGTGCCGTTCCGGACGACGATTCGCCCCACCTTCACCTGTTTTCGGGTCTTCTCCTCCTCTGGTTCCCGTTTCAGGCGCTCCGTCAGGACGGACCAGTTGGCCTTTCCCTGCGCGAGCTCCATCGTAATGTCCGGGCCGTCGACGATGATCTCGTGAACCACCATTACGGGCCTGCGCAACGACCAGGGGTCGGCGTTCACGTGCATCCGGCCGAGTCTGAACATCCGGGGCGCCGAGAACCCCTCCGGACTGCCCATCTTCAGTCCCTCCAGGCCGACGCTGCCGGTGAGCGAGACCGAGACACTCTCCAGGGACACGGGAACGCCCAGGATGAGGCTGCCCCCTTTCTCGACGCCGGCCTTCACCACCCGGCCGAGATTCAGGATCAGCACGAGCGCGCCGGCTGCAATCACGACCAGAAACGCGACAGCAATTACGAGGAGTTTTTTCATCTTCTTCCGTTCCCCGCGTTCAAGCGTTGAATCCACCGGTATGGTAGCCGTCGCCGTCTATCCTGTCAAAGCGTCGTGCACTGCCCTCCACCGGCGGCTTGACAATGGGGCAACAGGGGAATACAAGATGCCGAAGCCTGGTTCAGGCAAGGGACCGCGTGTCCCGCCCCACGCAGCAAAGCATGACTGCCGAACGGAGGGAGAGAGAATGGGTGAGAAACCGCGCGAAGCCGGCGTGATCAGGGAACGCGGCGCAAGCCGCAGCGGCATCAACCTGGGTGGTATCGGGACCGGCGGCGTGGAACTGTGGCCCGACGGCCGCTTCTACCACTGGAATATGCTCAACTGTCGCCCGTGGGCGAACTACCGGGGCGGCAACGGCCAGCACGCCGTTGACCCGCCGGAGACCGCGGTCGGGGAAACGGACTTCTTTATCCGGGTGCGCAGGGAAGGCAAGCGGCCCGTATATCGATGGCTGTTCACGGGACACGGCGACATGCTGGCTCTGGGGCATTTCTGGCGCGTGCACAAGTACTTCTTCATCAAGTCCTATCCCGCCATTGACTATCGGGCGGAATACCCCTTCGTGTACCTCGACTACCTGGACGACGCCGTGCCGGTCGAGGTGTCCCTGCGGGCCTGGACCGCTTTTGTCCCCCGCGACGTGAAGGAGTCCAGCCTGCCCGGCGCCTATCTCGACTTCGCCCTTCGTAACCGCAGCGAAGAGCCGCTGGAGGTCTCCCTGGTGTGGCAGCAGCGCAACTTCAGCGGCTACGCGGCGGAGCAGGTCCGCCAGGAGCACTCGGAGCTCCATGTCGAGGGCGCCAACTGCATCCACATGCGGGGCAGCCTGGACGAGCCGGACCATGACACCAGCGGCTGCATGACCATCTGGATGCGCGGACCGGAGGGCTCGCGGCTGACCGCCGTCGAGGCCAATCCCTACATGCCGAACCTGGTGTGGCCGATCCACGTCACGGGCGACCTGGACGGTCCGCTCATGCCTCAGCGGCTCACCCGCGTCGAGTACGCCGACCCGCCCCGGCCGGAGCACCGGAACAAGGGCTGGCTGTGCGCCCGGAACCGCCTGGAGCCGGGACAGGATTGCACGATCAACGCGGGCATGGCCTGGTACTACCCCAACCACGTCTCCATCCACGGCACCCCGCTGGGGCACGTGTATGAGAACTGGTTCGGCGACTCGGCCGAGGTCGCACGGCACCTCATTCGCAACCACGATCGTTTCCTGGCCCGCTCGCGGGAGCTGCCCGAAACACTGATGGACTCCACGCTCCCGCACCGGCTGAAGCTCAGCCTGCTCGACCAGCTCAACACGCTCACCAAGTCCACCCACTTCATCCGTGACGGCCGCTTCGGCCTGCAGGAGGGACACGGCTGCTGCGCGTTCAACACCATGGACGTGGACCACTATTCTTCCTATGCGCTCTCGATGCTCTTCCCGGAGCTCAGGGAGAAGGTGCTCGACATGCACACCGCCCTTGCGCACCCGGAGAACGGCAAAATCCACCACGGCTTGCCGGGGTCGGTGGAGGAGTTGGAGGCCGGCGGTGAACAGGGCTACAACCGGTGGGATTGCTGCTGCCAGTACGTCCTGCAGCTCTACCGCGACGCCAGATGGTCGGGCAACCGGGACCTGGTAAGCCGCTCCTGGTCCACCGCCAAACGGGCCATGGACCTGATCATCGGCCTGGACTTCTACGACGTCGCCCTGCCCTACATCGAGGGCGGCATTACCTACGACCACTGGCGGATGAAGGGGATCGTCACCTACATGGCGGGCATCTACCTGGCCGCGCTGCGGGCGATGGAGCAGATGGCCGTCCTGATGGAGGATGAAGACGCCGACCGCTATCGGGGGCTTTTCGATGGCGGTCTGGAGAGCTTTGAGGAACTGCTCTGGGACGGCGAGCGATACGTGCTCTACTATGGGCGAAGGGCCGAGGGCGAGAAACTCGAATACGAGCGGAAGGGGGCCGAAGGACACCTGGCCCCCCGGAAGCCGTCCGTCTGCTGCGTCCGGCCCGAGGCCGTGGTCGGACTCCGGGACACCGGGGTGATGACCGATGCACTGAACGGCAACGCCACGGCCGGCGTGATGGGTCTGGGGACATTCCTGGACCCCGAGAGGGTGCGGGCGCAGTTGCGCCTGGTGCTGCGCAAGAACCTGCAGCCGGAGAACTTCGCCGTCATCAACGGCTCCTACCCGGACGGCCACTTTCTGGATGAGTTCCCGTTCATGCAGTGGCAGACTCCATGGAGCGGCACGGAATACTACCTGGCCATCCAGCTCTACGCGGCCGGAATGGTGCGCGAAGGCGACCGGGTCATCGACCTTGTGTTTGAGCGGCACGACCGGGAGGGCATGCGGTTCGACCACTGCGAGTGCAACAACCATTACGCCCGCCCGCTGAGCGGCTGGAATCTGGCGCGCGGGCTCGATGCATCGCTCACGCTCGGGGCGCTGCG
>CAZNGS010000010.1:0-90302 GCA_964572825.1 uncultured candidatus Brocadiaceae bacterium | reverse complement strand
GTCCGCTCGTCCGCAAGACCCCTGTGATGTTGCATCTTTGTGAACTCCTATTCAGGACTGCCACCGCGCCTGTTCCTGACGCCTGTCTCTTTCGAATGGGCACACCTCGAAACACCTCGCGCAGGCTACGCATCGGGCATGGTTGATCTCATAGGTCTCTCGCCTTCGGTCCCAGGACAGGCCGTTGAGCTTTGCCGCTGTGACCAGCCCGAACCAGACGCCCAGCAGCGTTCCGCCGACGCGCATGGTGTTCTGGATAGCGCCGGCCTCCTCGTAGAGTTCTTCCGTCGATTCGCCTGTCTCGCGGAAGGCCTCGCTTTCCTTCGTCCGTTCGGTGAGTCCCTGCGCATCCTCGCGGGCGATCCGCCGGGCCAGGCGGACCTTCCAGTGTGCCCGCGCCAGGAAAGGCCCCGCGCCGTATCCGCACAGCCCTCCCACCACGGGCAAGATGAACAACAGGATGAAAGCGAACTTCTTCATAGGCTGGGGCTCACTTTCGCCGGAGTGGGTCGCTTGATGGCACCGAAGGGACACGCATCGTCGCACAGCGTGCAGTTCACGCACTCGTGCGGGGTGATGTTGGCCCGCTTCCAGGAAAACCGGGATATCACCGCCAGAAGCGGCGCGTACGGACAGAGGAAGCGGCAATACGGTCGGCCGACGAAGGTGCTGATGGCCAGCACTATCCCGCCGCCAACCAGAATCAGAAATCGACCGTTAAGCCGGAAGAAGGACACGAAGGGATCGAACCGACAGATCACAAATGCCGTATCGGTAACAGCATAGAGCACAGCCACCCCCAGGTAGAGCAGCGGCAGCACCCGCAGGCCCTCTTCCAGCCAATCAGGCACCTTGACTGGCTTTATGAGCACGACTTCCTGTATCGCACCAAGCGGACATACGCCCGCGCAGAAAACCCGGCCGAACAGCGCGGCAAACACCAGCGGCAGCACGAAGAACAGCGCCACGGTGAAGGGCAGAACGTAGGACGAATCGGCCACCGCCAGCGACACGTTCTGAATGGCCCCGATGGGACAGACACATCCGCCCCGGTAGAACCCGAAGTAGGCCAGCGAGAAAATCGCCAGTCCCAACATGCCCGTGCGGCTGCGCCGCCAGAGCGCCAGATATGCGCCCATCGACAGCGCGCCCGCCAGAACCACCACGTCCATCGTCTCCCGCCACTGCGCCCGCGCCAGCGGCCGCGTCATGTGCGGCATTTCGTAGCCGGTCTCAAAGTCCGGCGGCGGAAACCGCAACGCGCCCACCGCGCTCGAAACCACCAGCAGGGGCAAGGCGATCATCAGGATTGTCGTGAGGCGTCGGGCCACCGTCTGCTTCAGATCAAAGGTAAAAAGGTAGAGCCCTGCTCCTGCGCCGTGCCGGCGAACAGGCAGATATCACTCACTCAGCCGCCTGGCAAGGGCCTCCGGCCCATCTATCTTGGTCACATAGGGATCGGAGGCGGGCAGCCGGATGTAGGCATCGGCCGGGCATGCCTCTGCGATGGCGCACTCGTTGCAGTTCAGGCACAGGTTGTGACGCACCTGAAGGTAAAGCGCGCCGTTGCCGAACGTTTCGCACCCTTCCACGCACTTGCCGCACCCGTTACACAGCTCCTCGTTGATGACGTACTGATGATAGGGGTCCTCGACGAATCTGCGCTCGATGGCGCCCAGCGGGCACATCTGGTTCTCCGCGCCCGTGTTCAGCTCGACGGGGTTGGTCTGGAAGAAGCCAAAGCAGAGCCGGCAATAGCCGCACATCTCGAAGTTGTGCACGCACTTGACGGCCGAGGTGTCCAGGACGCAATTGGTGGCGCAACGACCGCACTGGGTACACTTGAACGGGTCAATCTGCCAGACGTAGTCCTCGCCTCGGGACTTGAGGGCGGCCACGCCACCCACCATGCCGACGGCCAGCAGGCACGTGCCTCGCCCGACGCTGTCCAGAAACTGGCGCCGGGTCAGGCCCTGGTCTTTCGTAGTGTCGTCAGCCATTGCTCCGCCCGCCGTAAGGGCAGTCAATCCGCGTGGTTGCCTTGCCGGAAGTGCGCTTTCGCTCGGCTTCGAACAGCGCGCGACGGGCGCTTTCGGCCTCCGGCAACGCGCACCTGTTCAGTTCCTGACATCCCGCGCACACCGGGGCAGGACCGCCGGCCCGGAAGATTCGTCCGTGCCGGACGGCGCGCCAACCGGCATGTGCGGTGAACCCGATCAGGGCGCCCAGCACCCCGACCGGCCCCACGCCGCGCAGCAACGCGCGCCGGGAGATGCCTCCGTCCCCGGCAGAATTCCGTGCGTGCTCTTCCATTCCTTCGACCTCCGAGCCATCATCACTCATCGTTTCCCCTCCCTCCCGCCGGCCCAAATACCAGGATCTCATTGCTGGCGGGGTCCGCCACGTAGATGCGCCCGTCCGAGTCCGTCGCCAGGTCCAGCCCGGCGGCCTCGGGGGAAAAGTGTTTCGGCCCCAGGCACGCCAGCAACTCGCCGTCGACGCTGTACACCTTCACCCGCGGCGTCTCCTTCTCCGCGGTCACAAACTGCCCGCCCGGGAGCAGCGCCACGTTCGTGGGATTACAGCAGCCGATGAACTGCCGCGGCCGGAGGCCCGACTGGCCCCAGAAACGCATCAGATTCCCATTGAAATCGTAGGTCTCCACGCGCAGCCGCCCCGGATTGGTCACGTGAAGCCGCTCGTCGGCGCCCACCACACAGTCCAGATACGGGCTGGGGCAGACGAGACCGGGGTTCCCGCCGCCCGGTTCGCGTTCACCGATCGCACAGATGAAATCGCCATCCATCGCGAACCGGTGCACGCAGCGGTTGCCCGCATCGGCCACGAAGACGTTGATGCCGGCAACGGCGATGCCCTTCACGTAGCTGAATCTGCCACCGCCCTTGCCCTCGTAGTCCCATCTGTCGGTCTCTTCTCCGTTCTCATCGTAGACGACCACCGATGTCTTAAGCCCGACGTAAACCTTTCCGTCCTCGCCGACAGCCACACAGGTGGCCGGCGCCGGTGTCGCCCATTCCGCCAGGAGTTCGCCGCCCGGTTGCATCACTTTGACGCCGCCCTCGCCGGCCGCGTACAGCCTGCCGGCCGGGCCGAGAGCCAAACCGTGCAACCTGCTCAGACCGCTCGGAAAGGAATTCTCAAGCCGATAGGTCAACTCGGTTCCGCCTTCCGGGCAGATCGGCAGCGTTCTCTTCGCCTCTTTCGGGCTCACCCAGGGATTCGCCTCCGGGGCCTCGTTCGGCTTGCAGCCGCCGGCGAAAGCCGCCAGCAAAGCAAGCACCGCAAGGCACAGAGTGCCGACTGATGCCTTCGCTGTCAGACTGCTCTGGACGGTATGGATCTTCATGTTCCCTCTTTGGAGTGCACGGGCTATCGTTGCGCCCGCAAAATGTTCTCAATCCTCCAACATACAGTGTAAGGCACTCCCCGCAATTGCCGCAACTCAGCGCAGGACCCGGCGCGGGAATCCGGACCTTAACACGCTAACCTGCAGGCACTTGCAGGCAAACCATCTTGGTGAGGCTCCGCAGGATCAGGCGACCGTCCGCCATGGCCATCGGACCCCACGCGTCGTGCGCTTCCAACACCTGCGCCGAAGCCAGCTCACGGTATTCCTCCGGTGTGGCCTCGACGACGTGCAGGGTACACTCCTGGTCGTGAAGGACGAAAATCAGGCCGTCGGCGAGCAGGTAGGGTCCCAGCCCGAAGCGCTTTGCCCTGCCGCTGGTCCACAACCGGTTTCCCTCCAGGTCGAGGCACGCCAGCTCGCCGGAGGGTATGACGCCATATATGTGGTTCTCGTAGAGGATCGGTGTCTGCTGCTCTGCGCCGAAAGTCTTGAAATCCAGCCGGAAGATCTCCTCGGTCTCGATGTCAGTGCCCTCTCCCTTCAGCCGCACCATGACGCAACCGCTCTTGTAGCCGCCGGAGAACAGTATCCGGTCGTCACCCACCACGATCGGCGTGGGCACGTTGGCTATGGCAATCTTCCAGTCGGGCTTGGTCCAGAGCAGTTCCCCGTTGTCAGCCGAAACGCCCACCACGCCCCTGGTGGTGCAGTAAACGTACTGGCGGCTGCCGTTGTAGTCCATGGTTGCAATTGAGGAGTGGGTCATTCCCCAGTCGCCGGGGTTGGGAGTGCGCCAGAGTATCTCGCCGGTCGCCAGCTCGACGGCCATCATCAGGGGATCGGCGCCCGGCGCGAGTATCACGCGGTTGCCCTCGATTATGGGGCACTGCCCGGCATACCAGGGCGGCACGGTGGTCCCGAACTGCTCGACCAGGTCCATCTTCCACACCAGCTCGCCGGTCGTCGCGTCCAGGCAGTGAACGTGGCATTTCGGCCCCAGCGCCACGAGGTAATCGTCGTTGACCGCTGGCACCGTCCGGGACATGCCGTGGTTGCGCTTGATCTTCACCGAATAGGTGTAGCGCCAGATCTCCGAGCCGTCCTGCGGGGAGAGGCAGCGGATGGCGTCCTCCTCCTTCTCCCTGTCGTAGTCCACCAGATAGACCCGTCCGTTATGCACGGCGGCGCCCGCGTGTCCCTCGCCGACGGCGATCTCCCACAGCTTCTTCGGTTCGCCGTCAGCCCATTCCCTGGCCAGCCCCTTCGCGTCACGGGCGATGTTCGTCCCGTCGGGGCCGCGGAATTCGGGCCAGAGCCCGGCATCCTCGACGGGCTCGCCCTCTCCGGCGACGAGCGTGCCGGTGTTCTTCGCCTCAGTCGCCGTAGGACGCTCCAGGCCGGGCACCTGGCCCGTCTGACCCGGAAGGCGCTCTTCAACACCCGTCGGGCGCGAGCTGGCCACCCAGATTGCGACGGCCGCGCTGCAGAGGACCGCAAAGGCCAGCGGGACCGCTATGACTTTCGTTCTGCCCTTCACACCGCCACACCCAGAGTCAGTCAGGTTGGGTCCTTCCGTCGCCGGAAGATTCGTCGTTTTCGCCAAAGCAGTACAGCGCACCGTCCATGGCACCGATAATCAACCGACCCTCTCCCACGGCCGCCGAAGCGGTGATGCCGGCGCCCGTCTCGAAAGTCCAGGCCTTCCGGCCGTCCGACAGGCGGAATGCGTAGAGGTTGCCGTCGCCGCTGCCCACGAACACGCGATCGCCCACGATGACGGGGGAGCCGTCCACCTCGGCCCGCGTCCTGTAGCGCCACTTATCTTCTCCCTTCTCGGCGGTCAACGCCCGGATGACGCCGTCTCCTCCGCCGAACACGACGAGGCCCCCCGACACGGCCGGCGAGGAATAGGTGATGCCCCCGGCGGACTCCGGAGTCACCCGCCAGAGCGTTTCTCCCATAACCGGGTCCAGGGCCGTCATGTCCCCTTCAAAGGTGGCCAGGAAGACGTATTCCCCGTTGTAGGCGGGCGAGGCCGCGACCCTCGCGCCGGCGTCGACCTCAGCCACCTGTTCGCCCGTTCGCACGTCCACCACGTGCAGCACCCCGTCGCAGCCCGCCACAAAGGTCTTGCCCCCTGCCACACAGGGACTGCAGTGAACCGGAGCGGGGATTCCATACTTCCACTTCAGCTCGCCCGTCTTGCCGTCCAGGCAATACAGCCCCCCGTCGTAGGAGCCAAAGAGAACCGCCCCATTCACGAAGTTGGCAGAGGAAACGATCTTATCGTACGTTTCATATTTCCAGAGCCCCTTACCAGTCCGGGCGTCAACGGCGTGGAAAAACCCGGATATGTCCCCCACGTAGACGCGCCCCTCCGCAACCCCGGGAGAAGCCTCGACGGGGCCCTCCATCTTGTATCTCCACAGGATCTCTCCGGTTGCCAGGTCCAGGGCCAACAACTCCGAATCGTCCGTTCCCACGTAGACCGTGCCGTCCACAACGGCGGCCGTCGAGCGCAGTGCCGCGCCCGTATCGAAGGCCCAAAGCAGGTCCAGTTCCGCCGGCAGGTCGCACCGTGCCACGCCGGTCTGGTGGGCGTCTCCGCGGAACATCCGCCAGTTCGGCGGAGGATCTTCTTCCGCCGCCCCGCAGGCAGTCACGGGCAGCACCAGCAGCAGAAACGCCACCCCGGCCCGGCAGCCCATGCCAATCCGCTCATTTCGGTTTCCGCCCATTGCCCCTATTCCCTTCGCAGAGCCGACAGCAACTCCTTGCGCACCGAAGCGGTCGCGGCGATCAGGCAACTGATCAGCCCAATCAAGAAACAGGCCGCCAGCGTGGCGACCAGTGAACCCCAGCGCACGTCTGCGGCGCCCGATGCCAGATGCGGTGCCACCGCCACCAGGGCGGCAACAGTCCCGCTCAGAAGCCCGGCCACGAGCAACAGTCCATTCTCCATTATAACCAACCCGACCACCCGGCGCTTCCCAAAGCCCAGTGCAAGCAGCAGGGCCAGCTCGGCCCGGCGCTCCACGACGCCCCGCAAAAGCACCGTGACCATCCCCAGCGTGCCCAGCAGAAGGCCCAGCCCTCCCAACGTGGAGAACGTGCCCAGGTAGGTGTCCTGCACCCGGCCGTAGCGGGCCAGGACCCGGTCTGTGGGGACCACGTCGAGTCCGAGCTTGCCCAGGTTCCGCCGCAGCGCATCGGCCACTGCCGATTGTTTGCCCACGGGTGTCCGGATAAGGAAGTAGCGATACCCCGCGTCCCGCGCGATGCGGGTCTCGAACTGCTCTTCCACCACCAGGAGCTCACTGGCAAGGATGCTCTGCCGCAACAGGCCCACCAGGCGGAGCCTGACGGTCTCGCCACGCCGGCCGGGCACCTCGACGATGTCTCCCAGGCCCACGTGCAGAATCCACCGGGCGCTGGCCGCATCGGCGAATGCCGGCACTGCCCCATCCTCCTCGTCCGCCCCTCGGGTCAGCAGATGCCAGGGGTTGTCTTCTGCCGCGTCGTTTCCCGCCGTCAGCTTCGCGAACCGGAAGCCGTCCCTTTCGACAAGCCGGTCCGGGATACCCACAACCCGCGGCCTGGTGGGCCGCTGGAGGTTGAGACAACTGATGTCGTCCCCTTCGCTGACGCGCAGGGATACAATGGTGGTGTCCTCGAACGTGGAGGCACTCTCGTCCTGGAAGCCCAGTTCCCGGCGCCCTTCGCGAGTGTCGAGGTTCTGGTAGATGGGCAGCGCCGAGCGGGCCACCAGGTTGAAGCCTCCGGCGCCCGAGTCCACGCTGCGCGTCTCGATGCGGCCGGTGGCCCGTCGGTTCGCCGCCACCGTGACTATGATGAAGCTGGCACATGCAAGCACAGCGATGGTCAACAGGCTGCGCAGCCAGTTCTCCGCGCCCCCGCGCCACGCCAGCGTCATCAGCGAGGGTGCCCGACGGCTGCGCACGGTGGGCCGAGCCAGAAACGCGAGCAAGAGGCCGAGGACCCCGACCAGCAAAGCGGCGCCTCCGCCGAAGAAAGCGGCTGTCGTGGAGATCAGATCGAGCACGCCGGACGCCACGAGCAACGCGCCGGCCAGCCCCACTGCGGCGATCCCGACCCACAGCGCGCGGGAGGCCACTCTGCCGCGCGGACGCGCCGCCAGCGCCCTCCAGCCCGTCAGCAGGTCCAGGGCGGGCGTTTTGGCCAGCATGCGCAACGCCCACCACACGGCCACCAGCGCCACCGCCATTCCCCCCAGCGTGCCGGCGACCACACTGAAGGGGTGAACGTGAAGCGCCAGCGGGAATTCGCCTATGACGCCCTGCCAGCGCGTCTTGAGCGCCCATATGATGGCCCTCGCGTAGCCGACGCCGGCGGGAGCCCCGGCCACCGCCCCGATCGCGGACAGCAGGGCCGCCTCGCCCAGCAGAACGCGCGACGCGCGCGAGGAACCGAATCCGACCGCCTCCAGGATGCCGAACTGACCGGACCGCCGCTGAATGGTCAGCCGCAGCATCAATCCCACCAGCACCGCTGCGGCCGCGATGAGGAACATACTCAGCGACACGAACAGCATCCTGAAGTCCGTGGATCCCTGTGCGGCGTCCAGAGCCTGTTGCTTGACCGGCAGGAACTGCAGTCCGTACTGCCGGGGCGGCATGTGACGTTTGAAGCTGCGGCTGAACCGCTCAGCCGCCGCCTGCAGGCCGCCCTCCCCCGGGCCGAGCCGAACCGACGTCACCCATCCCTGCTCGTCCTCTCCCGCGCCGGTCCAGAACCGGCGGGCGACAGAAGGCGCAACGAATGCCTTCGGCGCCGTGCGGTAATCCGACCAGTACTGGTCGTCCTCGGGCCCGATCCGGTCGAACTCGATCGGGAAAGGCGGGTCCCAGTCCCCCATGGTCTCGGCGTCCGTGATCCCCTCGTATTCGGGGACGAGCCCGCGGTCCAGGGCAGGTCCTTCCATGGCCACGACCCCGGCCACGGTGAACCGCCTGGCAGCCGTTTCCAGCCCTCGGGACGCCGACCACTCGTAATAGCTCAGCTCCACCCGGTCCCCCGCGTCCACCCCGAGCCTCCGGACCGTCCATCGGTTCAGCAGAATGTCCTGCGGCCCCAACTCCGGCGGGGTGTTCCCCCCCAGCATCGGCATTGGACCCAATGGCGGATCACGATCCGGGTCCAGGCCGACCACCACCGAATACGGTACCTCACGGTCCGCGCCCGCCCCGGCCACGGGCCGGATGGAATTCGCCAGATAGATGGATGTCGGAGCCGCCGGCATGGATTCCGCCCTTGCCGCGTCCTCGGCAGCGGTGACGATGCGCGGCGGCAGCACAAGCCGGTCGCTTTCCAGCGAGAGATAGCCGCCCTCGGGGTTGCTGACCAGCCGCAGGCCATAGTCTGCCACGCGCGCGGAGGCCTCCAGGGCCTTGCGGAACGCCTCGGCCTTCCCTGAATTGGACCGCTCTCCGCCCCGCTCCGCGATGAGTATGACGTTGGCGCGCCCACGCTGATCCAACTGATTCTGCAACCACTCCAGGTTGACAAACACGGTCCGCGGCATCGGTTCGTCGTTCCGCAACGTGAACTTACCCGCTCCCTCGGCGGGCAGAACCCGGTCCACGGTCACGCGGAGACTGCTTACAGTATGCCCCAACCCGCGCCGGCCGAAGGCGCTCTCCCTGGGAGCAGTGCCCTGGCGGCCGACGCTGATGATGATGCCGTCGCCGCTGTTGACTCCCGCGTCCTTCGCCAGGGTTTCGTTGACGGCCACCCGGCGACCTTCCAGTTTCACCTCCGGTCCCGCATGCAGCCGCCAGAAGTCACTGCGCACGCCCAGCAGGTCCACCCGCGGCACAACGGTATCCGACGAGGGGTTACGCACGCTCCCCCGGACGCTCAACGCGGAGACCACCCTCTCTGCCCCCTCTTTGAAGGCGTGGTGGGCCTTGAGGTCCTCCGCGAGCTTCTCCCGGAAGAAACCGGGACCGACCAGCACCCGGTCCACTTCTCCCAGGCGCTGCAGCGCCAGCTCTCTCAGGCTGCCCCGCACAGAATCGCCCACCAGCAGCGATCCCACAAGAACTGCCACGGCCACGGCAACGCCCATCACCACGGCCAGGTTGGAGCGCCAGTAGTAGCACACGCTGTCTTTGATGAGGGTCCACAGACTCATTCTGTGTGGCACTTCGAAAAGGTCTCGGGAATCGACGGCGCGAGAGCTTTCACACGCTCTGCGCCGGCCGCAGACGTCCTTCCAAAAGCTGCATGGTGCGAGAGAACCGGCGGGCGAACGGCAGATCGTGCGTCACGACGATCAGTATCACCTCATGCTCTTCGGCCAGCTCCAGGAACAGGTCACCCAGCCGTCCGGCCGTTTCCTTGTCCACGTTGCCCGTTGGCTCGTCGCACAGCAGCAGAGGCGGCTCGTTGACCATCGCGCGCGCGATGGCCACACGCTGTCGCTCCCCGCCCGAAAGCTGGGCGGGCAGGTAATCCAGGCGCTCCGCCAGGCCCACGCGCTCCAGCAGGTCCTTCGCCCGTTGCGAGCCCCTGCGGGGTGTGCCCGCCGCCACGGCGGGAAGCGTCGCGTTCTCGAGGGCCGTGCACTGCGGCAGCAGGTGGTGGTCCTGGAACACAAAGCCGACACTGCGGCTCCTGAACTCGGAGAGACGGTCCCCCTCCAGTTCCGTCACCTCCACGCCTGCCAGTTCCACCGTGCCGGCGGTCGGCTTGTCCAGGGAGCCGATAATGTTCAGCAGCGTGCTCTTGCCCGATCCCGAAGGGCCCACCACGGCGACCGTCTCTCCCGGCGACGCCTCCAGTGACACGTCCTTCAGCACTTGGAGCGTGCCGGCGGGCGACGGGTACTCCTTCCGAATGTTCTCCACCAGCAAGCGCCCGTCGGAGGGCTGTTGAGATGTCTGTGAATTCATGTGCCGGTGCACTCCTCTCGGCATGAACAGCAGGTCGATCGGTGGGCGGCCGCCTCGAGGGCAAGCACTGACAGCGTGCCCAACCCGTAGAATGTGTACTCCACGTCCGCATCCGAGTATCCAGGGGCGCCCCGGAACCCGCCCTGCGGCCCGACCAGGGAGCCCGCGTAGCGCCCCACGTCGGCAAGCCGCGCCTCCCGCAGCGCGCCCAGGGTCCGCAGCGTCACCAACGCGGTGAAGGTGGACATGAGGTCCGACCCGGCTGCGCCGGCATGGGCGAGGAATCCCCCGTCCTCCGCCTGCATCTCGATCAGGAACTCCACCGCCGGGGCGGCGACGGTGCCCTCCAGACGACCGGTCATACTCAGCAGCCCCACAGCGGCCGCGGTGGGATTCACACCAGCCGGTGCGGGCGAATCTGTAGCACAATCCCGGAAACCGCCATCGTCGCCCTGGCGCAGCACGACACCCCGAACAGCCGCGTCAACTCCAGGCATCCCCCACCCCAGAAGCTCATGGCAAAGGGAGCCCAGGAAAGTACAGTACACGCTGGCGGAGCCATCCTCGGCAAAGGCGTAGCCGCCGGCGGTCCGGGCCCCATCGAGAACCGACCGGCACCGACGGACCAGTTCACCTCCGGCCGGGTCCGGATCGGCTTCATGCCCCTGCGCGCGAACCATCTCCGCCGCATGCAGGGCACAGAAACAATTCACGACATTTCCCAGGGCCCGACTGTTGCGGCGCAGATAGCCGGCGGCGCCTCGCCACGTCCCGGCATCGTCCGGAGCGTCGCACAGGTTGAGCGCCCGGAGGGCAAACTCGGTGTAGTACAGATCGGAACCGCCTTCCGGGCCCCGAAAACCGCCGTCCGCATTCTGGCATCGTCGGACGTACGCCACGTGCCGGCGGACGAACGTCCGTGGGAGGGCCCGACAGCCTGCACGCAGGGCGCCGTCCAACCGGTGGAGATAACCGCTGCTGGGGCCCTCTCTCACAGCACGGTCTCCAGTATGAAATTCAGCAGCTCCCGGAGCCCGCCCCAGTGGACTTGCTCCGCCTGGGACCGTGCGGCCTGCCGGTACCTGTCGACCAGGCGTCGGGCCTTCTCGAAAACGCCATATCGCTCATACACCCGTCTCAGGTGGTCCAGTCGTTCGGCATCGGACCCGCCCTCTAACGCCGCAGCCAGCTCGGCCCGTGCTGCATCTCCCCCCGCCTCCAGCGCGAAGGCGCGCAGGAGCGTCGGACGACGGGACAGCACGTCCTGCCCCACGACGACTTTGTCCTCCCTGTCCCTCTGCCAATCTTCCAGGTCGTTCAGCAACTGATATCCCGCCCCCAGGTAGCGGCTGAAACGGCGCACAGCCTGTGGCGGCAGGCTGAGATCGTCCCAGGACCCGTTGTAATCGTCTGCCGCCGCCAGACGCATCCCCGCGTAGACCGCCGCCTCGAACGCGGGCGCCGTCTTCAGAGCATAGACCGCCTGCACGTCGCGGCTGGAGATGTGGTCCGCGTCGCTGTGCTCCATCTTCAGTTCAGCGCCCTGCCCCCGGCAGAGGTGGAGGTGGCACTGCGCCAGGTAGGACAGGATGTCCGCCGCGCAGGCGCTACCCATCTGCGAGCCGGCCGAACCAACCAGGCGATAGCCCAGCCCGATCAGGTAATCGCCCGCGTTCAAAGCTGCCGGCACGCCGTGCAACCGGTGCAGCGTTTTCTCACCGTAGCGGAATTGGTCGTCATCCTCGATGTCGTCGTGCACCAGCGACGCCTTGTGGAGCACTTCGATCGCCACGGCCACTTTCTGGACTGCGGTGTGGAAGCAGCCGGACAGGTCTGCGTCCGGCTCCAGCACTGCCGGCCCCCGGGCAAGGGCTGCATAGCTGGCAAGCATGGCGAAGGGGCGAAAGCGCTTGCCCCCGCGCCGCAGCCAATCAAGAGCCATCGTTTCGGCGGCGGCCATGGGTTCATCGGCACCGAGATGGGTATTGAGGTCCCCCTCGATGTACTCGTTCAGCAGCTCCGCCAGCCGCCCGTCCTCGAAAAGGCCCTCTGCGGCGCGCAGAAGCGGCAGGTAGCTGCGGGTACGGTCGCCTGTGCCCTCGCGGCGGAAGTGCATCCAGTGCCGGATGGCCTCCAGGTCCGCCACGGTGTCCTTGCATCCGTCCCAGAGCAACGCCACTGCCGCATAGGGCACTCCGAGCTGCATCGCACTCTCGTAGGCCTCCTCCAGCGAATCCAGACAGGCCACGCCCAGTATGGCGTCCGTGCGACCGCTCAACACGAGCTGGAGTGCGGCAGGGGTCCCCTCGGCAATCAGGACCTTGTAACCGAGGGCCTCGGCCTCCGCCTTCAGTTCCGACAGGACGCACGCACCGCAACCCTTGCAGTGGAGGCCGAGGGGACTGTAGGTGCCCTGGCAGCGGTCCTGGTCCCGCAGACAGTGCGGCAGCAGCACCAGCCTGCGGTCCGGGGGAATGGCGGCATACTGCTGCCGCCAGAACGCGTTGCTGACGGCCACCATGGCAAAGCCCAGGTACTGCTCTTCCAGCTCCGCCCCGCGCAGCACCTTACGGCCAAGTTCCTCCAGACGCCGGCGCGTCGGAGGCGAGGACGTCTCCAGGTCAACGGCGACCCGTCGGGCCAGGGAACGGACCTTCCTGCGGACGGCCGCCTCCTGCGGCACCGACTTGATGCCCGGTCCGTCAACGGCTGAAGCCCGTTCTGTCGGCACAGAACTCATGCTCAATCTCGTGAACCTTTCGACATCGTTGATGCACCCGGGCGGCCTTCCGCCCGAGTCGAGCCAGCCAGCAGGCGGCCCAGCGCGCCCACCGACCAGATTGCCGGGTAGAGCCGCTCCGAATACCAGAGTCTGGCGAAGTACAGCCCGATGGGAGCGGGGTGTTCCAGACCGCCCGCCAGGATGCGCCCTGCCAGCCAGCGACCGCCTGCCCGGCAGCTCTGCCGAACCTCCGCCGTCCAGGGCATCCGTGCCAGGGCTCCCAGGGCCAGTGCCGTCTCCTCCAGACTGCCGGCGAGGCCCGGCGCCCCACCCCAGCCACCGTCCCAATTCTGCGCCCCCAGCAGGAAACGGACGCCGGCGGAGGCCGGTGGATTCCCGGCCCGACCGAGGTCCGCGTAACACTCCAGGACTCGGGTGGTTCCATAGACGGGATTCTCGTGTTCCCGAGCCCTCTGGTTGCCGAACCACAGCGGCACCCAGGAACCGTCGGGGCGTTGGGTCCGGCGCAGGAAACCAAGCCCGGCCTTAAGGGCCTTCCCGGTGCTCCGAGAATGGACGGCCTCCGCACACGCCGTCAGGGCCCGCAGGGCGTGCGCCGTCAGGTCGGGGGCACTGCGGTCGAAGGGGAGTTTTCCCCAACCCCGGCAGAACGTGGGCCATCCGCCGTCGGCGTTCTGCAGACCGAGCAGCCAGCGCACCCCCCGGCGTGCCGCTTCCCGCCAGCCGGCGGGCCGCAGAACCTGCAGCGCCAGCAGCGCGCCCGCAGTGTCGTCCGCGTCGGGCACGCCGCCCGAAAGGTGGGTCCACGCCCAGCCGCCGGGCGGTGAATCCGTGTAGGGATGCGGTCGGCGATACTGCTGCCCCACCAGCCACCTGCCCGTGGCCTTCGGATCGGGGACGCCTTCCCCGGCGGCCAGAGACACCGTCGCCAGGCTGGTCAACCAGTTGGACAGGTTGGTGTCTATAGGCCAGCTCCCGTCAGGGCGGGCGGAGCCGGCCAGGAAGTCAACCGCCCGCCGGCAGACGGCATGCCCTCCCCGCCCGGTGGCGCCCAGGCTCATCGCCACGAAACCCGTCAAAGGGGCGGCCTCAAGGAAGCCGCCGCTTGCCGGCTGGATGCTTTTCAGGCGACGGAGCGTGGGTCGGACCGTCGCATTGCGCAGCCACCGAACCGCCGGATTGGCCGCTCGCCTTCGTTCGTGTATGAGCTGGCCCACGGCAATGAGGGCGGGCAGCGCGTAGCTGACCACGTGCAAGCGCAGCCGACTGAAGGTCCAGTGTGGCAGGCAACCCAGCTCGAAGGGCAGGCGCGGCACCTCCGACCAGGGAATGCGCATTGCCGGCGGGGCCTCGGCGTGTTCCCCGGCCAGGGCGCAGGTAGCCAGTATCGGCACCGCAAACGTCCTGTCCCGCCCGTAGAGCCCCCGGATGCATTCGATCCGCGCCTCCGCCGTGCCGCCGGCATGGCGGTCCAGGTAAGCTTCCGCTCCCTCTACAGCCGGGTGGAGCTCCCGCTCTGCCGACGCAGCCGAAAGGATGAACGCGGCTTCGGCCAGGACGGTGGTGGCTGTATTGCTGGGGCTATCGGGCGTGTCGCCCCATCCGCCATCGGGGTTCTGATCCCTCCGCAGCCAGCGCAGCCCGCGCCGGCGCAGGTTGCCGCAGCGGCCCGGAGCCGCCACGGCAAGCGCACTGATCGCCATAGCGGTGGCCAGCGCAGACGAAGAAAGCCTGCCCTCCCACCAACCCTCCGGGCGCATGCGCCGCACGAGATATCGGCGGGCGGTCCGGTGAGCATCGCACAGCAAAGCCTCGCCCGAACCGGTCAGCACCGAGCTGTTCGTGGTCGAAACCGTAACCATCCCAGGGCCTCTACGGACCTCCACAAGAGCAGAGACTGCCACCATACTGCGCCGACCCGCGTGAGTGCCTGTGTCGCAAGCCGCCGCCCGAGCGACACCCCGGCCCCGCCCTGGTTATCCCAGAGCAGGCGGGGGATCCACTTGTTGTTCAATGCGTAACACTCCCTGATCAACCGCCAGTGAAGCGCGGACATGTCCTCCCGCGACACCGGCCCATCTCCCTCGCCCATCGGCGCCCGGAACATCGGGAAGACCGCCACGCGATCGTTTCGCAGCCGCGACACCCAGTCCAGCGTCTGCCGAACGTGCCCGGGCCTCTCTGCGGGCAGGCCCAGAACCAGGCTGACCAGCGGGAAGAATCCGGCATCCCGAAGCCGGCCTACCTGCTCGAGGCACCATTCACCCCACAGGTCCGGGGGGCAGTCCATCATCTTGCCCCGGCCGCCGTTGTCGGCCAGCAGTTGGCCATCGGCGGTTTCCACACCAAGGTTGAGCCACACGTAACTGCAGGGCTCGCCATCACCCGCCATCAGGCGCCGGACCTCCGAAAGTTCGCCGTCGGAGTACTGCGCCACCGAGCTGACGTTGGCATGATCGGTTTGCAGGAATCTCAACCCCTTCAGATGGCGAAGTTTGCCCAGCAGTCCGATGAGGGCGTCGGGGCGAACTTCCCTGCCGGCGCCGCCATAGCGGAAGATGTCCTCTGTCACCAGCGCCGCACTGCACATGCCTGCCCGAAGGTTGGTCTCGACATCACGCAGAACGGTCTCCTCCGGCAGATGCTGCATGGGCCGGCGCGCGAGCGCGCAGAATCCGCAACCCAGGCCGCACCCGCGGCTCACCTCCACCGATCCCATCACAGTGGCGCCCCGGAGTGGAGGCACGGAGGCGGCCGTCGGGGCCTTTCCCTGCAGAAGTGTCGGTGCCGAGCCTTCGACGATCTCCCGGAACAGCCTGCCGACGTTTTCCTCGCAGGCACCGATCACCACGTGGTCGATGCCCAGGCGCCGCCGGGCCTCCGGGTCCTCGACGAGCTGCCATGTGCCGGGTCCGCCCATCACGGTCCGCGCATGCGGCGCCCTCTGCCGGGTGAATCGGACGCGCCCCGCAAGGTCCCGGAACTCACGCGTGGTGTAGATTTCCCCACCCGCAACCCCCGTCATGGTGGTGCTGTTCATGCCGCGGCCCAGGGGGTCACCGGACGCCAGTCCAATGATGCGGGTGCGGGGTCCTACGGCAGCTTCCAACCCCTCGGGAGGGACGACCGCCACCTGCTCCGGCGCCCAGCCGTCCCTCATCAGGGCCGCCTCCACGCGCCGCAGGCCGAGCGGTGCGCGAATCGCCCGGACGCCGGCCGCCCTGACGGACGGAGCCAGGAACCATTTCATCAGGAAACTCGGCACGCTCGTGGTCTGGCTGGCCGCCAGCATGCCGTCGAACAGCGTGGGGAAACGGGCCATGGAAGTGCGGTCAGCGGTAAGAACCACCCGGAAACCATTGCCGTCCGGCCCATGCACGTTAATCCTCCAGGTCTTCAAGCGCCTCAATCAGATCGTCCAGCTCATCGCTCGCGCACCCGCACGCGCTGGTCTCCGGAACCTGCGCACCTTCCTCCCCCAGCCTGCGCATCTCGCAAGCGCACTGCTCGGATACTACGCCGGACGCGGCGGCCATTCCCCGGCTGAAAAAGGCTTCCACGTCGATGGGGCCGCCCTCGATCTCGACCCCGGGGGCCCCGGCTATCGCGGGATCGGGGCAATCGGGGAACATGATGGCGCCCCGGGGGCAGACCCGCGCACAGGCGGGACAACCCGGCTTGCAGCGGTCCGGCTCAACCGCAACGACCCGATCCCCCTCCAGATCAAACACCCCGAAAAGACAAAAGTCGTAGCACTGCCGGCACCCCACGCAGCGCGAGTAGTCCAGCACCGGATACCACCGCTTCTGCGGCGCGTCATCGAAAGTCTCCACCGTTCCTCGTGAGACTTCCCGGCCCGCAACGTTGACGCTTCCGGACAGAATGGCCTCGGCGCACCTGCCGGGACAGCAGTAAGTCCGCACGTCGTAGCAGTTCGTCTCGGTGCATTCGCGCAACCCGAGCGCGGCCAGCGTCCACGCCAGTGGTCGAGGATGCATCCACGCGGCCACCGCGGGCGGCTCCCCCGGGGAGGTCATGCGTACCGCCGCCGGATGCTTCGGGCTCAGATAATAAACGTGGGGAACCGCCAGCACGGTCGCGCCCGCTTCGACGAGTTTCTCGATCAATTCCCGGTCGAACTGCCGCTGTTCCCCGTCACCTTCGGGACTCCGCGAGACGATCACGGTGTGTAGAGACATCCTGTAATTCCCCTGCTGGCGACTTTGAGGACGCCGGATAGACGATGGACTTCGAAATCTACCCGGATGCACCCCGGAGCTATCTCAGTGCACGGCCGCATTGCGGGAGGAACCGGCCGCGGAAGGTTGCCTTGTTCTCTTTCCCTATTCTAGCCGCTGCGGCGCACGGAGACAAGCGACCGGTGCCACAGCCCCCGAACAAGCGCCCGCCCGGGCCGCTGGCGGGCAGTTGATCTCCGCCGTCAAACGCGCAGCGCGCTGCGCATTTTCTGGATGCCGGTGCGCAGACAGGCCTCAATGCCCCGCTCGGCGTAGCTGTCCTTGAACAGCTCCAGCGACATCATCCCCGTGTAGCCGATCCGGTCGAGGGCGTTGACGATCTGCCCGAACGGCGCCACCCCGTCGCCCGGCCACACCCTCTGGCTGTCGCTCTGCCGGGCGACCGGCGGCTCGGCAAGGTAATCGTTGACGTGGAACAGGCCGAGTTCAGATGGCCTCAATTCCGCCAGTTGGCCGAAGTCGCTGCCGCCCCTGGCCATGTGGAACACGTCCGCCAGCAGAGAACCTCCGGCCACGTCGGCCGCCCGCAGCACCCGCACGGTTTCGTCCAGAGTGCCCAGCTTCTTCGCGTGTCCCCAGAACTCGAGGATCGGCGTAACGCCGAAGTTCGCACCGATCGCCGCCAGCTCGGCGTATCGATCCGCGATCTCCACCAGCGGCATATCTTCCATGTCGCCGATGCCGGTCGGCGGCGCGGCGACTCCCGGGCAGCCAACGTCGGCCGCCATCTGGAAGACACGGCGCGCATCATCCAGTTGGTCTCGCCGGGCATCTTCATCGGGGATGCCCCACTGGAAGAAGGCGATCAGGTTCGGCACGGCCAGCCCGTTATCCTCGAGCAGGGCCCGCAATGTGCCCAGGTCCCCGCCCTCGTTCAGGTAGGCGTCCAGCTCTCTGACCCACAGCTCTATGCCGTCGTAGCCGGCATCTGCGACGGCCTTTATTTCCTCTTCCACACCCAGCTCACATGCGCGGATCGTGCTGGTGTTCAGGCAGTAACGGAAGTCGCTCCGGGCGGTCATTGTGTCGCGCTCCTTTCCCTGATGATCAGCTCCTGCTTTCCTCCAGCCGTGGGAAGACCGGCTTCAGCGCCGGATACAGGTCCATGTACACCTGGAAGAGCCGTTTGTAGGTTCTGACCGTCTCCGCACGGGGGGCGCGCTCTTCGACGACCGCGATCGTCTCGGTCGCCTCGGCAAGGTCCTCAAACAGGCCCACCCCCACGCCGGCGGCCAGCGCAGCGCCCACCGAGGTGGCGTCGGCCGAACGGGTGGTCAGCGTCTGCACCTTCAAGTTGCACACGTCGGCCAGAATCTGCTGCCATGCGGCCGACTGTCCGCCCCCGCCGATCAGTCGCAGGGCAGGCACATCGATGGACTCCCGCATCACGTCGAGGCAGCTCCTCAAGGCATAAGAGACGCCCTCGATGGTTGCGCGCAGGAAATGATGCCGCCGATGTGCGGTATGGATTCCGAAGAAAACGCCGCGCGCGTTCGAGTCGTAGATGGGCGAGCGTTCGCCCTCCAGGTATGGAAGAAAGATCAGGCCGTCGCTGCCCGGCGTGGCATTTTCCAGCAGTTCGTCGAAACGGTCGAAGGTTTCTTCGCCGAGCAGGTCCATCGCCCAATCGACCGAAGCGCCGGCGGATTTGACGGTGCCGAATACGCCGCAGGTCTCCCCGTCCAGGGACGTGAGGTTGAAGATGCGGCCCCGGGGGTCGATGATCGGTTCGGCGGCGGTCAGCGCCACCCACGCCGTCGTTCCGATGCAGCAATACGCGTCCGCCGGGCGCACTGCGCCCGCCCCGACCGTGGCGCACGAGCCATCGCCCCCCCCCGCCACCACGGGTATGCCCGAGGGCAGTCCCAGCGCACCGGCGGCCTCCTCGTCCAGTTCTCCCACCACGTCCACGGCCGCGTGCAGCGGGGGGAACCTGGCAGGGTCGATGTCCAGTTCCCCCAGGATGTCCTCCGCGTATTCACCGCGACTGATGTCGATCCATTGCGCGTGCGCGGCGTCCGAGTAATCGGTGGACTCAAAGCGTCCCACCATGCGGCCGACCACGTAGTCCTTGGACTGCACCAACCGGGCGGTCTGCCCGTAGATGTCCGGCTCGTTGATCTTCAGCCACAGTATCTTGCACAGGGGAGAATGCGGGTCCAGGATGTTCCCGGTGGTCTCGTAGAGTCTTTCGCCGCCGATCCGCCGCTCGATCTCGTCGCGCTGCGCCGATGCGCGGCCGTCTGAGTGAATCATGCTGCGCCGCAACGGGCAGCCGGCGCCATCCAGCGGCAGACACCCCAGCATCTGGCCGCTGACACCTATCGCGGCAATGCGCCCCGCGAGGCGGGGTCTTTCCTCAAGGAGGCCCCGGGTATTGCGGCACACTCCGTTCCACCAGTCCAGGGCGTCTTGCTCCGCCCAACCGGGATGGGGCGAATGCGTCTCGTGAGGCGTGCTCTCCGAGGCCAGGACGCGGCCGTCCGCTGCCACGACGGAGCTTTTCGTCGCGCTGGTGCCGACATCGTGCGCGAGCATGCAGTTTTTCTCCGGCGTCATGTGTCCGTCCCCCTGTGTTTTCGGCCTCTGTGATTCGCTGCGCAGGCGGGCAGCATAAGCGCCTCCCCGCACTGCGTCATCTACTCCTCCGGGGGCCACACGAAGCTCTGGTCCCACCAGCCCACGTGGCTGGTGCCCAGGGCCCGGCGGGCCTCAACCAGTTGCTCAAAGCGCTCCGAGTTCATGAACTCGGGCACGGCAAGGTCGTACGGATGACGGAACGTCTCCAACTTCGCTTTCAGGGTCGCCCTCACGTCGGCCAGCACGTCGGCGTAGCGTGGATCGCCGGCCAGGTTGTGCTGCTCGTAGGGGTCCCGCGCCAGGTCGTAAAGCTGGTCCGGGTCGAAATAGTGCGGGAAATACCGGATCGCAACGGACGAATGGCCCTGCCGGGGGCTCTCCATTTGATCGAGGGCCACGTCCACCTCGCCGCTCTTCATCTGCCGCAGGGCTTCGGCGCGGTAACGGTACGCGATGTATTTGTAACGCCCCTTCAAAACCGCGCGCGCCACGCCGATCTCGAAGTAGAGGTGGTCGCGTCCGGACAGGGAGCCGCCGCGCGCGGCGCGCAAGACGCTGCGGCCGTCCCCGCGATAGCCCGGCGGCGGGGACGCCCCGGCCGCTTCCAGGCAGGTGGGCAGTATGTCGGTGATCTGAACCATCTCGTCCGTCACGGCGCCGGCCGGAATCCGTCCGGGCCAACGCATGAGCATGGGCACGTGCACGCCCCGCTGGAAGCAGGTGGCCTTGCCCGGCTCCACGTTGTGATCGGGAACGTAGATCACCAGCGTATTCGCCGCCGCGCCGACCTCCCGGAGTTTGGCCAGAATGGCCCCCACGTGCTCGTCCAGGTAGAGCATGCCGCAGTGCTCGTAGTCCACCGGCATGTCGGCGTTCAGCAGCCTCCGACGCAGGCTTTCCCGCGAGGGGTAGCACGTGAACGGCCTTTCCCGTTTTCCCTCCGGCGTGTAACGGGGGTCGACGCCGAATTCCCTGGCGTGGTCCGGGCCGTGCGTGGCCGTGGGAGCGGTGTAGAGGAAGAACGGTCGGTCGCCCGCGGCGGCTTCCTCGATGAAATCCAGCGCTCCCCGGGTCATCCACTCGAAGGGGTGGAAATTGAAATGGGGGAGCGGGTGTTTGCGGTTTCCGGCCATCACGCTGGCCGCGTACTCGAAACCGCCGGTGCGCTTGATGCGCTCCTGGTAGATTTCCTGGTGACGGCGCAGCCTGCGGTTGACCTCCGGATCGTCAGGATCGTCGTCCCGGCTGAAGCGGGGAATGTCCCAATCCTCGTTGCTATCGGCCAGCGTCACGCCCCATTTGCCGACGAAGCCGGTGTAATAGCCGGCCTCCGACAGGAACCGGGCGACGGTCGGGGTCTCCAGGGTGATGCCCGGGTTCCAGGTGATGCAGTACGGCCGGGTGACCGGCTGGCTGCCGAGGAACCCCGGGTGTGTTGAGCGCCCGGGATACTGGCCCGTGAAGACCGAGAAGCGGCTCGGCGCGCAGACCGAGGCGGTGCAGTATGCCTGGTTGAACCGCACGCCCTCCGCGGCGAGAGAGTCGAGCTTCGGCGTGAGGAAGTCGCCGGCGTAGCGGCCGAGATACCCCGGGGCCGCCTCGTCGGAGAAAATCACCACGATGTTCGGCCGTGGCCTGTCGGTGCCGCCGGAACGACTCCACGCACAGCCGGTCTGCAGCAGCGCGCCGGCGGCAACGGCACCGGAACCCTTCAAGAAGTCACGTCGAGAGAAACTCATAAAGCCTCCGCCTTCCGTCTGAAGCATCAAGCAGTGCGGCCGATGTCTACATCCATTCCGGTCAGCCTGCGCTGGACCTCGGGCACGTCCACATCCCGAGGCCGGACGCTGTGCTCGGCGGCCAGCGCCGCCGCCACGCCAGCGGCCTGTCCCATGCCCATCATGTTGCCCATGCTTCGGGCTGCGGCGTGCGCCACCTGTGAGAGCGACGCGCAGCGGCCGGCCACCAGAAGGCCGTCCACCTCGGCCGGCAGCAGGCAACGGTAGGGGAACTCGTGCGCGTAGGTGGTTTCCTGGTGGATCTCCAGGTTCTGGCTGTCGATCTGGTTGGCGTAGCGCAGAAGAACCGTGTCCTCGAATTCCGTTCCCTTGATCACGTCCTCGGCGCCCAGCACGTATTCGCCCACCATGCGCCGCGTCTCCCGCACACCGGGATGCGGGCTAACGCGCATCAGCGAACACTGCTCCATGCCGCGAAGCTTCTTGTCGCGCGCGATCCGGACGAAGTCCACCGCGATTCGCACGCCGAGGCGATCTGCGAGCACCAGGTCCTGCACGCGCGTGCCGTCCAGCATTCCAGCCCAGGTTTCCCGGGGACCGCCGTTGTTGACCGACACCGTGCCGGGCACCGTCGTCCTGTCGAAGAAGTACCATTCGGCGGTGGAGTAACCCTCCCTGTGGGCCTGGCGGATGATCTGGTGGAACTCCTCCCGCCGCTCCGGAGTGTTCGCGTCCTCCAGCACCGCGTCTGCGTCCACATTGGACAGGGCGAACGAGAGGGAGGTGGGCATCATTCTGCCGTCGGCGCCGCCCTTCTCCATGGGCACGCCCGCGTGATAGGCCACGTCTCCGTCACCGGTGCAATCGACCACGACGTCGGCGAAAAACCGCCGCAGGCCGTCCTTGCCCACGACCTCTACGCCCGCAATCCCTCCGTGCTGCCCAATCACACCGGTTACCGGCGACAGCAGGCGATAGTGGCAGCCCACCTGTTCGAGCAGCTCATAAGCGGCCGGCCGCAGGTAATCGGGATGGATGTCCAGCCCGTCCTTCGCGATGTTGTTCTCGATGCCGGGCACACAGGCATCCGGCCCGAAGGCCTCAAGAATGTTGATAAATGCCTCGTGGACACCGCCCCGGCTGTTCCCGCGGTCGAACATGCGGTTCATGGGCATCCAGAGGCCGAGCTGGGCCACGCCGCCGAAGAAGCTCCGCGCCTCCAGCAGGAGTGTGCGGGCGCCCTGCCGGGCGGCCGCCCAGGCCGCGCCGAGGCCGGCCGGTCCGCCACCGGCAACGATGACCTCGTACTTCTCCCCTCCTTCAGGGATGAACCGCCTCAGTCGGTCAACATGCATACTCCCCTGTCCTTCAGGTCAAATCCCGCTGCGCAAAACAGTTATCCCTCGAATTGAACCTGGCGGCCTCCGTTCGCGGCGGACTCGTATATCGCGTCCACGATCCGCATGAGCACAATGCTCCGCTCCCCCGGGCTGGCGGTCCTATCACGCCCCTCCCGGATGCACCGGAAGAAATGCCTGTACGCATTCACGTGCGCCCCGGAGGGGTCCTCCGGCACCCCGAGCCCGGTGTCCGTCAGCGTCCCGTCGCCCAGCGTGCTATAGATCATCGGTGGGTCGAGCGTGGCGCCCGCCTGGCTTCCGAAGACCCGGAATTGCCGGTGTTCCTCTCCGTGGGCGACAGCGGTGTCGCGCAAGGTGCACGTAACGCCGTTGTCGAACTGGATGAAGGCTGTCAAGAAGTCTTCCACCTCGGAGACGTCCGGGCCCATGTCGATTCCCTCCTCGGCGTCGCGGACCAGGTACCCGCTGCGGGGCGGCTCCAGGTGCCGGAAGCGGTCGTAGGTCCGCGCGGTGACGGAAACCGGCCCGGGTGTGTCGAGAAGGTAGAGGACGAGGTCCAACCGGTGTGGAGCGGAGTCCATCCCCGGCCCGCCGCCGGAAATCGCCCTGCGGCGGTGCCAGCCCTTGGGAATGTTCCGTCGCCACAGCTTGGTGCACTCCACGGCGTAGAGATCACCCAGTTGCCTCCCATCGATCAGCCTCTTGAGGGTCTGCTCTTTATTGTTGTAGATGTTGTTGGAACCGGAGAAAAGCAGCCTCTCCGCCTCGTGGCCGGCCCGGGTGATGCGGACCATCTCCGCCTCGTTCATCGCGGGCGGTTTCTCCAGGTAAACGTGCTTGCCCGCCTCGAATGCCGCCACGGCGATCTCTTCGTGGCTTACCGGCGGCGTGCACACGGCCACGATCTCCACCCCCGGCATCTCCAGCAACTCGTGGTAATCCTCGAAGGCGTGGGGGACTTCCGACTGCTCGGCATAGCGGGCAGCCCGGCCCGGCACGCAGTCGGCGAGGGCCATCACCCCGCCGCCGGCCTCCCGGATGTCCGGCAGGTGCCAGTCCACGCCCACGCGACCGGCGCCTACGATTCCGACCTGTATGAGATCGTCCTTGCCCATCGATACCCTTTCGCGAGAATGGGTCTGTTGGTCAGGCCATGCACTCCAGCACCCAGCGATACCGATCCTCCCGTTCCTCGTCGCGGTCCGTGGCCACCGGCACGGGGGGCGTCAGGTCGGATATCTCCTGCCACTGAGCGGCGGACATCTGGTAGTCGGCGGCCGCCAGGGACGGCTCCAGCTGCTCCAGGTTTCGGGCGCCGATAATTGGGGCCGTTACTGCGGGATGGGACTTCACCCAGGCGACAGCCAGCGTCACCGGATGCAGGCCCGTTTCCTGCGCGCAGGCGCAGAATCTCTCCGCCACCTCTCGGTACTCCGGCCGCCCGTAACGCTCCGCGTAGCCCTCGTGCCAGGTCAGCCGCCCCTCCTCCGGCTCGGCGCGGCCGGAGTATTTGCCCGTCAAAAGGCCTCCGCCCAGAGGGCTGTACGAAATGACGGCCAGCCGCTCCGCGTACGCCAGGGGCAGTATCTCGATCTCGGCGCTGCGCTTCGCCAGGCTGTACATGGGCTGTAGAATGTGCACCGGGTTCAGCCCGAGCCGTTCCGCGTCACCGAGTGCCCGCGCCACGCGCCAGGCGGGCCAGTTGCTCACGCCCACGTAGCGGACCTTGCCCTGACGCACCAGGTCGTCCATGGCCCGGAGGGTCTCCTGCAGGGGCGTCGCCGGGTCTTCGCAGTGGCAGAAGTACACGTCCAGCCAGTCAGTGCCCAGCCGGGCGAGGGACAGCTCCACCTGCTGCATGATGTGACGACGCGAAAGGCCTCTTTCGTTCGGCTCCTTCCCGCTGCCCATGCCCACTTTGGAGGTGATGACCAACTCGTCCCGACAGTCGCGGATCAGTTCACCCAGGATTTCCTCCGAGCGGCCCTCGGCGTAGACGTTGGCGCAGTCGAAGAAGTTGATCCCCGCCCGGCGGCACCGGCGGAACAGAGCCGCGGACATCTCCTCGTCGGCCTCGCGGCCAAATGTCATGGTGCCGAAACACAGTTCTGAAACCTTCACTCCCGTCCGCCCAAGCGTGACATACTCCATTGTTGCTCTCCCGGTATCAGCCGATACGTTCAAGCGTCCTTTCGATCTCGTAAGCCAGAACGGCGGTCTGGATCGCCGGGCGACTCACCAGGCCCGGCTCGGGGCCCAGGACCTCCCACTCGATCGAGACCTCGCGGTAAGCAGGCTCTGGCACGTCTGGATCATCGCTTGCCCCGCCCATGCATTCCATGGCGATGACGCCGTCCCATTGTCGCCGCGTCAAATCCCTCAGTATCGGTTCGAAGTCGATCGTGCCCGTGTGAAAGAACGATTTCATGTAACCCCGCCGGGCCTGTTTTCCGTGCATGTGCGCCGTGAACTCGTGGAGCGCCATTGCGTCTTTCTGGGGGATGCCCTGCCCGGCAAAATGCGCGTAATCCAGCGTGTACGTGAGCCCCTCGACCTCGCGTGCCAGCCGGAGCGCGTCCTGTGGCTTTTCGACGATCGAGTCCTTGTGCGGTTCAATGTTGAACCTGATTCCCTCGTCCCCGGCTATCGAGACCATCGTGTTGAGCGTTTCTACCGAGGTCTCCCATGAGCCCCGTTCGCCCAGTTCGTCCCGCGGCCGGCCGGGCACGCCCATTACGCTGTCGAAGCCGGCGGCCGCCGCGAACCGACAGATAGCCCTGAACTGTTCCAACATCCGCGCTCGCAGGCCGGGCGCCGGCTCGTTCGGCGCAACGCCCTCTCCATCCACGGGCACGGCGCACACGAAAAACTCGACGAGCTGGAGCTTGTGGCGCTCCGCCAGTTGGCCCACCCGCCTGGCCTCCTGTTCCGGCTCGGTTAACGCGACACGCAGGTCAATCTGCCCCAGGCCGACATCGGCGAAATGAAACCCCAGCTCGTGCACCAGCCGGAGGGAATCCTCCAGCGGGTAGTCGCCGAAATTGAACGCACAACAGCCGAGATGGATCATGCGCCTTCTCCCGCACACCCTTGTCCGAGGACTGTCGCTGTCGCGGCGGCCAGCATCCTGGGGAGCGCCGGTTCTCCAGGGCGTCGGAACTTCATTTGGATTTTCCTGAATGGTGCACAATCCGGGGAGGCAACCCCGTGTTACCGACCGGAGGCAAACATGGCGGACATCTTCAGTGCCTGAATCATGCTTTCGGGGTTGGCCCGCCCTTCGCCGGCTTTTCCGAACGCCACGCCGTGGTCCACCGAGGCGCGGATGATCGGTAGCCCCAGGGTAACGTTGACACCGGAGATGGAAAGCCACGTGTCCGTCTTCCGGTCGTACTGGAATCCCATCAGCTTCGTGGCGATGTGGCCCTGATCGTGGTACATGGCTACCACGATGTCGTATTGCCCCCCGCGTAGCTTGCTGAAAACCGTGTCCGAGGGGACCGGACCCTCCACGTTGATTCCCCTCGACCCGGCCTCCTGGATGGCGGGGGTGATTTCGTCCTGCTCCTCGGTGCCGAACAGACCGCCCTCCCCGCAGTGGGGGTTGAGGCCCGCCACGCCTATCCGGGGCTCGTCGATGCCCATGCGCTCCAAAGCGTCCTGGCCCAGCTCGATGACCTTGAGCACGCGGTCCTTTTTCACCAGGTCGCAGGCCTCCCGCAGCGCCACGTGCGTCGAGACGTGCACGACCCGGAAGTCCCCGTCCGCCAGCATCATGGCGTAGTCGCGCGTGTCCGTCAGGTCGGCGTATATCTCCGTGTGACCGGGATACTTGAGCCCTGCGGCGGCGAGAGCCTCCTTGTGGATCGGACCCGTCGCGGTGGCATCAACCTTCCCCTGCAGGGCCAGCTCGATGACGGTCGTGATGTACTCGAAGGAGGCCCTGCCGCACATGGCCGAGACCTGGCCGTATTCCAGCGCGTCCATATCTACGTTATCCAGGTCCAGGACGTCTATGGTTCCCCGCTCGTACACGCCCTGCTGTGGTGCCCCGACGGCCCGTGTTTCCAGGTCGAGCCCCGAGAACCGAATGGCTTCGTTCATCACGTCGATGGCCGCCACCGCCAGCGGGCGGCAGATGTCGTAGATATCCTGCACATCCAGGGCCCTGGCGGTGATCTCGGCGCCGATGCCGGCGGGATCGCCCACGCTGATGGCTATCAGGGGCAGCTTCGGATTCATGTTCGCTCCTCGATCTGATGATCTTTCCTGGTTGTTACCTTGGCCGCGTCGGCTGCATGGCCCGCCCTATCCGGCGTACATCCGCACCAGTTGCTGCACAAGGTCTTCGGGGCCAAATCCGCCCGACTTGGTCACCACGGTGACGTCGCGGGCGGGCAAGGACATTGTAGATTCGATTACTCCCGGCCACAACTCGGCGTGCGGCCGCATCGTGCTGCAGCCAAGGGCGCGGAGCACCGCAACGGCCGTATCGCCGCCGAAAACGGCCAGAGAGCCAGGCGCTGATTCGCCCTGCATCAGGTCTGCGGTCAGAGTGCCCACCGCCTCCGCAACGCGGCCGCAGACGTCCTCGATTCCATGCTGCCCTGCGGCCTCCGCATACTGCGCGCGCTCCTCCGGCGTCACCACGGTGTAGAGCAGCAAGGGCCCAACGACCGGCGGGACGGACAGTTCCCCGGCCAATAACATCTCGGGAGCCAGCTTAAGGTCCTCGATTCCGGCGTCCAGGCCCCGCCTGACCTGCGCCAGGGCTGTCTCCTGCAGACTGCCATTCACGATCAGCAGCGGCCCCCTGCGCTCGATCGTCTCCGGCGCGGAACGGGGCAGGTTCAGCCTCTCGGCCACCTTCTCCGCGAACCCGGCCGCGCCCGCCGTACGCCACAGCAGACCCACCTCAACCAGCCTGTCGGCTATCCGGTCCAGATCATCATCGTTCTCCGCGTCGAAAACGCAGATGCAGGGGTCGGGGCAGTCCGCCGCCGACCAGGAAGCCAGCTCCTCCCGCGCCACCACACACACGGCAATCTGTGCATCCCGTGTGAGAATCTCGGGGATGCTGCTGGATGCGATCGGCTCGTGCGGATCCTGCGCGAAGAACGTCTCGTGCAGCGGCTTTCCCCGCACGTAGTGGCGTCCCCCGCGGGTGATGCGTCCGGCCTGCGGATAGGCCGGGACGAACGGCAGCACCCCGCCGCCGGTCGCCCGCAGCAGCGCCGCCAGCTCGACGCCCACGTTTCCCCGCAACGTCGAGTCCGTCTTCTTGTAGAATTCCCCAATACCCCGATTGCAGGCGGCGCGTGCCACCTGCTCCACCCGTCGCGCGGCCTCTGCGGGCCGAACGTGCCGGCTCTCGGTGTCCACCACGCAGACTTCGGCATCCTCGCCTGCCTCGTCGAAGGCGTGCTCAGGATCGACCGAAATCACGGTCGGCACGCCGCGGCGCGCGAACTGCACACCGGTGTCGTTTGATCCGGTGAGATCGTCAGCGATGATGACGAATCTGGCCACGGCCCTGGCTATTCCCCGGGAGTCACAACGGCGCT
The DNA here is from genome assembly GCA_964572825.1 of uncultured candidatus Brocadiaceae bacterium. Classification (GTDB taxonomy): domain Bacteria; phylum Planctomycetota; class Brocadiia; order SM23-32; family SM23-32; genus CAYVBE01. The sequence goes on along the minus strand of CAZNGS010000010.1, from coordinate 61,751 downwards.
CTCGATGCCCAGGCAGTCGGCAACCTTCTCGATGGCGCCGGCGTGGTGGCCGATGCCCAGCGCGAAGTGATGCGTGGGTCCCTCGGCCAGCCAGCGTTTCAGGAACGTCACGGTGTCCGGCCTGAACCGCCCGCGCGTGTTGGTGTTGCCGGTGGCCGGGATGGGTCCCCTGGCGGATTCTCCTTCGGCGATCACGAACTTGAATCGCCCGTCGCAGGTCTGCGTGATTCCGAGCATCGAGATGGGCCCCTCCTTGAGCTTGAACTCCACGGAAGCGCCGGCACCGGGCTTGCCGTGGTATTTCGTGAGGCTCCGCAGGACAGGGCGGCCCTCGGCCACGTTGATGTGATGTGGACCGTCGTGCCCCACCAGCACGGAATCCTGCTCGAAGTCAATGGGATGGAACTCGGCGAAGCTGCCGCCGATGTCCAGCCGGTCCAGGATCATCATCGCCACGCATGTCTTCAGGTCGCACTCGCCGCACATGGGAAACCCCGCCGCCGTCAGCAGCGAGTTGCCCACTATGAGGCTCTCCAGTAGCCCCCTCATCTCGCTGCCTTCCTCCGCCTCGTAGTAGTAGGCCAGGCCGTCCAGGTTCTTGTCCTCGACGAACATGTCCAGCGCGCAGGCGGCGCGGGCGGCGGCCTCCAGGTCCTCCTCGGTCAGCCTTCGAGTTGTGGGGTCCACTCCGGGGTCCGGCGTGTCAAAGAAATCCAGTATCTCGTCCCGCTTGGCCGCCACGGCATCGTCGGTGACGCGCGGGAGCTGGCGCACGATGTCGTCCGGCTCCGTCTGGACCACGTGCAGGCCGAAGTGGGCGGTGAACTCCGTCGGGTCGCTGTGCATGTCCAGCATGGCCTCCAGCACGTGCCCCATCTGGCCGATGCGGGCGCCCTTCAGGTCGTGAAGCACGCGGGCCACGGAGCACCACTCGCCGATCTCCTCCTTGGCGCCGGGGTCGCCCTCGAGGGTGCCCACAATCACCGGCGGGGCCTTCCTGCCCACCCGCACCGCCACCCCGGTGAACTCGGGCAGGGAACAGATGTTATCGTTGGCAAGCTGCATTCGGATGGTGGCGTTCTCGTAATCCAGGGCCTTCCGTGGCTGCAGGGCGACCAGCACGATGGGCACGTCCATCTCCCGGCAGATCAATCCCCAGGTGGCGCTGGTCGCGTAAGTGAGCATGTCACAGAACACCAGGTCCAGCTCCGTGGTCTTCATGCGCCTGAGGGCGGCCACCGCAGACTCGGCCTCGTCCACCAGGCCGAAGTCAACCGTTCGAACGCCATTCGCTTCCACCATGCGCCGGAAATCGGCCAGGTAGCCCACCAGTTCCTCCCGCAGCCCGGGGAACTGGTCCCAATAGGTCCGGTGACCCACGCCGAAGATGCCCACGTTCGCCTGCAGTGGCCTGCGTCGCTCAACGATCATTGTCGCCCCCCCGGAGGAATAGAATCCTGGCTCCTTTTTCGAGGCCGAAAGGCATGAAGAAGTAGTCGTCCGTCCATGCCAGGGTGTCCTGCTCCCGGTTCTCGTACCACCGCGGGTAGCCCTGCCCGCTTTTGTGGTCCCACCGGCCGGAGAACGCATTGTCGCCCCAGCAGCGCAGCAGCTCGCCCCGCGGCCGATGATGCGGGCCGAGCAGGTTTCGCAGCGTGCTCGCCAGCTCGATCTCGACGGTGTTCGATCCCCGCACCAGGTTTTCGGTGATATCCAACTGGTAAGGCTTCCAGGCGACCGCACCCGATTCCGCCCCGTTTACCCGCACTTTGGCTACACACGCATCCAGACGGGGCAAGCACAGCCGGGCGGTCACTCCATCGGCCGGCACATCGTCGAGGTCAAACGAGCGGTGCAGTGTCACCTCGCCGGCGTAAAACGGGAAACCGCCCGCCACCAGGTCACCGTTGGTGACCGACTTCTCGGCACCGATGACGAAGCCCGGCCCGAAGCGATAACAGGGCGGTCGCGGGGGGGCTCCGGACAGCTTTCCGTATACGCCGAAGTCCCCGGTGAGATAGACGGATTCCACCTCCGTGCCGGTTACGGCCGTGAAAAGTCGAGCCAGCCCGAAGGAAGCCTTCTGAAGCGGCTCAAATTCTCGCACCAGCTCGACGGTATTGCGCCCCTCCTGCACATGTTCAGTGATGTCGGTGGGCAGGAAGGAGCGATCGATCCACCAGGGCATGCCCGAGTAGCGCACGTCCCGGCCGTTCACGCTCATCCGCCATTGCGGCGCATCTTCGACGACCAGTGCTATCTGCGAGGGGCGTTCTTCGACCTGAAATTCGAACTGTAGCCCGATCGGACCGGCGTACGGCTCGTCCTCCTGCAGTATCTGCTGCACGGCCATGACCGGAATTGTGTCGCCGTATTCGCCGTCCCCGCGCCGCAGGCGGCAGAAGTCCAGCGTCAGCGCGTTGGGATCGGCTCGTTCCACGCGCCATTCCCCCGTCAGGGGTATCTCCCGGAGGGGCCCTGGCGTGGCGGAACGAATATCGAGTCCCGGCTCTTCCTCCCGCACAAGCAGGAGGTGGGACTGCCACGGCTCGAAAGAAAGGGGGCAGACAATGCCATCGTCTTCTGACCATTGCGACGGTGTGGCCGTTTCACCGGTCTCCGGGTCCCATTGCTCGATTGTTCCGCCGCCGGGGAACCGCGCCCGGGCTTCCACCCTTTCATCGTAGCTGGTATTCAACAGGAAGAACAGGCGTCCCTGCCGGACCTCTGCCTCGTAGAGGTAGATGCGCTGCGCCGGGCCGTGGAGGGGTTCCAGCTCGACCCGCGACGGCGCCGCCCGTCCCACCTCGAGGGCCAGTGCCTCCGGGGTGTTGGAGATCACCGGAATTCGATCCGCCAGGTCCCGGGCCCGCACGTCCGCGATTCCGTCGATGAGCTCCGGGGGGCCGCCGACCCGGAACACCGTGCCACCGGCTTCCAGAAACTCCTCCAACAACTCCACGGTGGTGGACCTGAGCGTGAGCAGCGGGGGTAGAATGACGACGCGATAGCGGCACTCCCCCAGCTCCATCGAGCCATTCACCACCCGCCCCCGGCCGGCGAGCATGTGCTCGTCCCCGTAATGGAAAACCCGATGGGCCTTGAGGAGGTTCAGGCTGAGTTCCATGAAGGCGCCCTGCAGCTCCTCCAGCTCGTTCCGCTCCTCGGCCTCCTGCCACGCGGCGTGTCCGAACCGGGTGTAGAAGCAATACGCCGACTCCGCCGGGTGCAGCACCAGCACGTCGGCCGCGCAGCGCCCTCTGCGCAGGGCGTAGCTGAGCCGCCCGAAGTAATCGCCGACCATGCGGTTGTCGGGCCACCACGGCTGCTGGTAAGAGAGGTGCAGCGGGTAGATACGTTTGCGGCGGCCGCGCATGGAGTAGAAGGACCCGTGCAAACAGCGCTGGTTGACGCCGAGCAGCGCGTGCCACTCGCCGATGCGCTTCCGGTCTTCAAAGGTCAGGCCGTGGCCGCTCACTCCGTACATCTCGGCCAGCACTTCGGCCCGCCCCGCCTGGTCGGCGGCGCTGGAGCACTGCCGGGGGGTGATGACAAAGCAGGGCGCCTCGTCCTCCCTGGAATCCTCGTAAGGCCACCGCAGGTCGGCGGTCAGATGGTCGATTCCGGGCACGTGCATGTGAACGTAGTGCGGCATGGCGGCCGCGTTGAAGCCGACCTGGGCCCGCAGTTTGTCCTCACCCATCAGGTGGCCGGCGAACTTGACGCCGTGCCCCTCGCACCACCGCCGAACGGTGCGGAAGTATCCCTCATCGAAAAGGGCCAGGACGGTGCGCCAGAAACGGTGTCGCAGGCACCGCCAGTCTCCCTCCCGCCGGAAAAGCCCCCGCACCCGGTCCGGGAGCCACCCGCCCCACTGTTCACAGAATGCCTCGATGACTCGCTCACCCCAGGGGAACTTCCCAAAACGGAGACACGGCTCGTCAACCCAGACGGCCTCGACGGTCTCCCCGAAGGCGTCGCCGAATCGCTCAAACCACGTCTCCTCGTACGCCATCTTCAGGTAACCCTCGACCGCCTGCGGGTTCAGGAGGTCGACCACGTTATCGAGGTTTTGTGCAACGAAAAGCGATTCCTCGTCCTCGGCGACGACATCCCCCTCTACCGGCGGCTCTTCGTCCCTTGGATGGGCCACCAGCACGCGGTGCCGCAGCTCCACGGGCAGGTTCGGAAAGGCGTTGGGCATGTAGCCCGCCTGGAACCAGACCTTCATCTCGAGCTGGCGCGCCGTCTCAACGATGACCTCCAGGGCGTGCATCCATTCCTCGGAGAGGTACTCCGTGAGCAATCCGTTGAACGTCCTGGTGATGACCGCGCCCCAGCCGGCCTCCTTGAAGCCTCGCAACTGCCGACGGAGCTCATCCGGCTCCAGGCGATCGTTCAGCATCCACAATGTGACCCCGCGGCAGGCCGGCGGCGGGTCCCGGAAAACCCCTCGGTCCAGCGAACGGCGGTTTCCCACTTCATCGCCATGATCTATCACGTATGTTACCTTTCCGGGAGCGCAGTTCGGCAAATCGCTCAGCGCTCCGCGCCCATGCAGAGCACACTTCCGTCGGTCAAGCTCATGTAAAGGCAGCCATCGGCCGCTGCCATGCCGTCCCACACCGGCGGGGCGTCCAGCTCGTACTCCCTCAGCTTCCGCCCGTTCTCTCCGGACACAACCCACAGCCTGGCGCCTTTTCGCCCCTCGAAGGCAGCCAGGGGATCGTCTGGAGCCATAACTTCCGGCGGGCCCGCGGCGAATAGATTGCGCCCCGCCAGCACCATTCCCCGCACCATGACGGGTATGGTCTTCCTCCACCGGGGTGGGCGTTCGCGGGTGAAGCCGGGCCCCGCTTTGTCCAGGCAGCGGTGCTCGGGCTTAAGGATCGGCTCATTGTCGTTGTCGTCGGCGACCAGCAGCATATTACCCTCACCCGGAACGCACAGGGGACTGCGGTCCATCCGCCGGGTGAACTGCTGAAAGGCGAAAGTGGTCGAATCATCGAACACCACCAGTTGCCCGCTTTTGGGAGCCTGATTGATGTGCTGGTAGCCAGGCCAGGTGTCGGCGAACATCCAGCCCGTGCGGTCAAAGCAGCTCCCGTCCAGCAGCGTGGACGTGGCGAACAGGTGCAGCCCCACGTCGCGGTCGCCCTGCCCCACCGAAGCCGGCACGTGTTTCCGGTGCGGTTGACCCTTGTAGTCAACGCCTTTGCCTTCCGAAGCCACGCCGGTGTTCGGAGCCACCTGAATCTCCTTCAGGCGCCGGTCGAACTTCAGTTGCCGCAGGTAGAGGTATTCTGCCGAGCCCTCCGCCCCACTCACCAGGATATCGTTCAGGGCCCCGTCCATATAGAAGGCGTTGCCTCTGTCCTTCGTCAGGTCCGGCCAGGGACCGTCCAGCCGCGCCTTGTGGAGCACCTCGCCGGTCAGTGGGTCAAGCCCGAAGAGGTATAGGCCGCCGTCCAGGAAAGACGACCGGCCGGCCGATACGTAGGCCACGCCGTCGCGCACCAGCACCGCCCCGTGAACGGGCCAGGGCGACTCAAGACGGTCGAAGGCCATAATCCGGCGTTCGACAGGCGCGGCGCGGAACCGCCACACCAGTTCACCGTCGTCAGCCCGCAGGCAATAGAGCCAGCCGTCGCAGCAGCCGAACAGCGCCAGACCCCGGTGGATCGTCGGCGGCCCGTCTACCGGTCCGCCGGCGGTGAACTGCCACAGGCGCTCCCCCGTGCCCGCGTCCAGGCAGTGCACGGCGTGTCGGTCCGCGTCGGCCACGTAAAGCCGTCCGCCGGACAGTGTGGGAGCGCTGAGGCTGCCGCCGAGTCCCGCCTGCCAGCTTTGCGCAAGCTCGGCCGGCACGGCGGTCTCCGACGTACCGCTGCGGGTCGCATCGCGCCTGTAGGTCGGCCATGCTCCGGCACCGGTAGATTCAGACGGCGAGGCCGGCCAGGCGAGTCCACGCACCAGGGGGTGTTGTTCCTCCATCACATCATCGTCTCCGGGACCCAACGCATAGAACCCGAACAGCTTGGTTTCGCGGTAGCAGAAGCACGGGTGCGGCGGCACATAGATAAGCCCGTTGCAGGGCATGACGCCGACGCCGCAGATGGCGCGGACCCAGTTGTTCCGAGAGAACGGTTCTTCGCCCACCGGATAGAGTTCAATGCCGCGTTTGGCGGTCAGGATGTAGCGCTCCGTGGCCTTGTCGGGGAAGCACCGCGGATGGTGCCAGGGTGATTGCCAGTGCTGCGGCGGCTGCGGCAGGTCTCGGACGATCTTGCCCGTCGCCGTGTCCACGTAGCCGTTGAGAAGACCGTTGATGACGAACGGGAGGTGTCGGGAGCTCGATTTGTAACCCACCTCGCGCCGCGGCCGCGACCAGATCACCTCGCCGGTCTTTAAGGACAGGCCGAACATCGTGCCGCCCACCGAGAGAAGCAGTGCATCCGAGGATGCTACAAGTTGAGGGTTCGGCCTCTTGCTGAGTTGAAAGGGATCGGTTTCCCACACCTCAGTCCCGTCGTGTGCGTCCAGGCAGTGGACCGAATCCTCGCCGAAGTAATAGATCCGCTCCGCCAGCGCCGCCGTCGTCGTGAGCCGCAGGGAGGGGACCGTCGCGCTCCAGAGGCGGCGGCCGGATTCCACGTCGAACGCCATCAGGTCCATGGGACGGGGGGAGTCGGCGCCCCACTTCGGCAGGCCGCCCTGCGGTTTCACAACGATCAGCACGTCGTCCAGGCAGCGCAGTCCGGCGGCGCCCTCGGTGCCTTCCAGCCTCCGGTGTATCTCACCCGTGCGGCAGTTCACTTCGGTCACCGGAGTGTCCCCGCCCAGTGTCACGTAAACCGCATCTTCATGGGCGACGAGGCGGCGCGACACCTGCGTTCTTCCCCAGATGCCCATGCCGGGCCAGTCGTCGGCGGGTATCTGCCACAACCGGACTCCGCTGAAGGCGTCGCGGGCCTCGAGGTACCATTTGCCCGGAACCCCGGATTTCGCGGCGAACCCGGTGGGACCGTGGTCTATGAGGTAGATCACTCGCCCGGCGGCGGAGACCATGGCGATGACGCTGCGGTCGTTCTCGTGGCTGCGGCTCCAGCGAGGGCCGCACACCCACTGAACGCGCCTGGGCGGCCCCACAAGGCTGTCCTCAGCGACCGCGTTGTTGTCCGGGCCGTGAAGGAAGTGCGTCCACTCATCGATCTCGTCGGGCCGGGGTTTGACGGTCCTGTCCCATCTGTCCCCCCGCCGGACGCACGCCACGCCCCCGGGGGCCAGCACGCGTTCGATCTCTGCCGAGGACGGGACGGCCGGGCCTTCAATCACCAGGACGTTGACCGTGTCGTCGGCGTAGGGGAGAAATCCGCCTTCCCAGTAATCGACCGAAACCGGCCCGTAGAGCCCCTGCACCCGGATGTGTCGACGCACTCTCTCGACCACGTCCGGCTCCGTTGCCAGCCCGTGAACGAGGAAGGAGTCGGAGGCCCGCAACGCAGCGGTGAGACGCCCATCCCGGCAGCCAACGTGTGCGACCAACCCCCCCCGTGCTTCGTGCCGGACGACCTCAGCCACTGGCTCGGGAAGTGCCGCCTCCAACCCGCGTGTACCCGCTGCCAGGAGCAAAGTGATCACCAACAGAAAACAACGGCATCTGAAAGCGCGGCTCATGCCCGACTCCCGACCCGTGAAAGGCTTCCGTCGACCAAATCACGCAGAGGTCCAGTCGAAGACCACTCCCCAGTACTCGTCTCGTCTGTTCAGCAGGCCCTCGTAGACCTCCGGTGCCCGGCCCGGTTCCACGAAATGGCTCCGCAGGGGCTCCACCCGCAACTTGCCGGCCATCATCAGGTCGAACATGGTGCGGAAGCCCCACGGCACGGTCTTTTTGACCTCCCGGATCTCCATGGCCGGAAACCGCCACTGGTGCGCTCCCCGAACTTCAAGGCCCTTCTCATGAATCTGCATCAGCACAGGGGTCATGTCGGCTGTGTACTCTGCCCGCGGTGTGCCCAGCAACGCCACTTTTCCGAACAGCGCGGCGGCCTTCACGCAGGCCTCAATAACCGCTGAATGCCCCGCGGCATCGACCGCGACGTACGCCCCCTCGCCATCGGTCAACTCCATGATGGATCCCACCTGTCGTTCGGGCGGCACGTCCAGCACAGTCTCGATCCCCACCTCCCGCGCCAGCTCGCACCTTTTTGTGACGGGATCCAGACCGATCACTCTGCCGCCGAGAAGCCTGTACTGCTGCGCGGCCAGGTTGCCCACCAGGCCCAGCCCGAACACGGCCACCGTGTCGTTCAGGTCCACGCCGGTGACGCAGGGGGCGGCCATGGCGATCTCGGCCAGGCAGACGAAAGGCGCGTCCTCGAGCCTGACGCCGTCCGGCACGGGATAAAGCCGGCCCCACTGGTGGTCCTGCCCGTGCTGGAATCGCTGCACGGAGGCATGCTTGCCGGCGAAAAACACACGGTCGCCCACGTCGAAGTCGGTTACCGCCTCGCCCTTCACCACCACTTTGCCCACGGAGGCGTAGCCCGACTTGCAGGGGTAGCTGGAGTTGCCGAGCACGTTGTGCAGGCGGGACAGCTCCGTGCCCGCGCTGATGAGAGACGCTTCTGTGCGCAGCACCACCTCCATCGGTCCCAGGTGCTCGCTCGACACCTCCTCTTCCTTGACGTTGACGACGCCCTCTTCGCTAAACTCGACGTATCTGGACTTCATGTGGTCTCCTCAAGCCCGATTTCGTTGATGATGTTCTGCAGCTCTCCCCGCAGGAAGGCGCCCAGGTTCTGGACGCTCGTGTCCATCAGACGCTGCCGGGCCGCGGCGGTGGCCCAGGCGATGTGCGGCGTGATGAAACAGTTCGGTGCGCTCAGCAGCGGGGAGTCCTCATCCGGCGGCTCCCCGGCCAGAACGTCCAGTCCGGCCCCCGCCAGGCGTTCATTTCCCAGCGCCTCCGCCAGGGCCTCCTCGTCCACAACGGGTCCGCGGCTGGTGTTGACCAGGTAGGCCGTGGGCTTCATCAGCGACAGACGCTCTGCATCCATCAATCCGTGCGTCTCGGCCGTGAGCGGAACGTGCAAGGAGACGACGTCGGACTGGCTGAGAACGCCCTTCAGATCGGCCAGCCTGACGCCCTGCGGCAGGTCGTCGGGGGGCTCCACGTCATACGCGACCACCTCCATGCCGAAGGCGGTTGCGACCTGCGCGACCCGCCGCCCGATTCGTCCGAAGCCCACGATGCCCATCGTGCGGCCGGCCAGTTCGATCTGAGGGTAACCCCAGTAGCAGAAATCCGGGCTCTGGGCCCACCCGCCCTCACGGACCGTCCGGGCGTGGTGCGCGACCCTGCGCACCAGCTCGAACAGCAGCGCGAAGACCATCTCCGCCACCGAGGCCGTCCCGTAGGTCGGCACGTTGCTCACCGGGATTCCGCGCTCTGCCGCTGCTTCGACGTCCACCATGTCGTATCCGGTGGCGGTCACTCCGATGTACTGCAGGTTCGGCAACCGGTCCATGACCGGCCGATCGATGGCTACCTTGTTGGTGATGATAATCTCAGCGCCGCGCGCACGCTCCACCGTCAATTCCGGCGGCGTTCTTTCATACACGGTGCACTCCCCGAGTTCCCGAAGGTCATCCCAGCTCAGGTCACCGGGGTTCAGCGTGTGGCCGTCAAGAACGACGATCTTCATGGCTTCCCGTGCATTGTGAAAACTACCTTCAGGGCCTCGCGCGACCGGATCATCTCCACGCCCCGGGGGGCTTCCTCGATGGGCACGGTGTGGCTGTAGTAGTTTCGCGGATCGATGCGACCGCTCTGCACCATCTCCACCACCTCGGCGTGCACGGCACCCTCCCGGTGGGGGAAGTTCAGCATGTGCACGGCGGTGTGGTTTTTCAGTTCCAGCAGCGATATCGTGCAGTCATCCGGCTTGAGCACGCCATAGACGCATACTTTTCCGCCGGGCTTGAGCCGTGCCGAGCTCTCCAGGATGATCTGCGTCGAACCGACCGCGTCGATCACCATGTCGAACTCGCGCTCCCCGAGGGCATCGTCCACGTCCTCCCTGTGGGAATTGACCACCAGGTCGGCGCCGCCGACCTCCTTGACGCCTTTCAGGCGGTCGTCGTGATGTCCGACGCAGCCGAGCCAGCCGGCACCGCCCAGCCGCATGAAGCGCACCAGCGCGCGGCCCACGGGGCCGTCGCCGTAGACCAGCACGTCCATCCCTTCTTCGAAACCCGGGTTGTGGATGCCGCTGTAGCACTCCTTGAGGGTCAGGAGGATCGAGGCGTCCGCGAATGATACGTCGGCCGGAACACGGGGCCGGGCGCCGACGCGCCTGGACCGGTCCACGCCCAGCTCCTCCGCCACCTCCTGGTCCTGGACGATCGCGTACTCCACCATCCCGGCCCACATCCGGTTGTAGGGGGTGCCGGGCTCGATCCGGCCGTAGGGATTGGTGAAGCGGTCTCCCACCTGGATGTTCCGCACCTTGCTGCCGACCTCCACCACCTCCCCGACCCCCTCGTGGCCCAGGATGACCGGGTAGTCGACCTTCCAGTTGCTGAGGTGATCGTCGATGATCTTCAGGTCCGTCGCGTTGCACAGGCCGCAGGCCCGGACCCGGACCAGGGCTTCGTAATCCTCGACGTGGGGCATCGGCACGTCCACCACTTCCACCTTGCCTTTTCTCGGCGCCGCGACTGCTTTCATGGTTTCACGTGAATGCAGGGGTATCGGGAAAGCACTTCTTCGTTCAGCTCCACTCCCAGGCCGGGGTCGGACGGGACCTCCAGGTAACCGCCCTGCACCCTCTTTTCCAGCGGGTTCGTCACCAGGTCCACGCTGTCGCCGCTCCGGTAGGGGAATATCTCCTGGATGATAAAGTTCGTGATGGCGGCATCGAGGTGAACGGCCGGGAAGGTCGCCACGGCGGAGGCGCAGTTGTGCGGCTGGACGTGCAGGTTGTAGGTCTGTGCGTGGGCGGCGATCTTCTTGGTCTCCGTGATGCCGCCGGCCAGTCCCAGGTCCGGCTGCAGGATGTCAATTGCCTGCTTCTCCACGTATTGCCGGAAGCCGTAGCGCGTGTAGAGCCGTTCGCCGGCCGCGATGGGGATGGCCACGTTGTCGGCCACCTTTTTCATGCTGTCCACGTTCATGGCGTCAACGGGCTCTTCGTAGAAGAATGGATCGAGTTCTTCCAGCCTCTTCCCGGCTTCGATGGCGGATGAGGTGCCCAGGTTCCCGTGCACCTCGATCAGGATGTCGAACTCCGGCCCCACCGCGTCGCGGACCGCCCTTACCCGGTCGTAGGCCAGTTGGATGCGGTCGCCGCCCAGCGCGCGGGGGACGTGCCCTTCGGTACCGTCCGCAGCGACCGAGAAGGGGTCGAATTTGGTGGCGGTGTAGCCGTCTTCCTGCACCCGAACGGCCCATTCGCCGTATTCCTCCGGCTCCGCGTGTCCGTGATACCAGCCGTTGGCATAGACCCGCAGTTTGTCGCGGCACCTGCCGCCCAGCAGCTCGTAGACGGGCACGCCCAGTGCCTTGCCTTTTATGTCCCACAGTGCCTCGTCGATGGCGCTCATAGCGCCGTAGACGACCGGGCCGCCGCCCTGTCCCCAGAAGGTGCCCCGGAACATGGCGTCCCAGAGCTTCTCGATCTCGAAAGGATTCGCCCCCAGCAGGAAGCTCTCCACCAGGTCGCGCACCATTCCGATGGCCGCGCCCGAGCCCACACCGTAGGCGAGAGCGACCTCTCCCACGCCGCTCACGCCATCATCCGTGTTGAGACGGACGATCACGGGGTTCCAGCCGCGCCGGGTCTCTCCCATCTGCAGGTCGTGTATCTCGACCTCCGCTATCTTCATGCTCGTCTCCGGTCAAAAAGTGAGCACCACCTTGAATGCCTCTCGCGCCCGGATCTTCCGGATGGCCTCCGGCGCCTCGTCCACGGCCATGACATGGCTGTAGAAGTCCTTCGGGTTGATCTGACCGTCGAGGACCATGCGGACGACCTCGTCGTGCACCTCGTGCTCGCCAACCGGCCAGTTGAGCATGTGAATCGAGGTGTGGTTCTGCAGATCGAGCAGGGATATGGTGGAGTCCTTCTTCTTCAGCACCCCGTAGATGCAGACCTTCCCTCCGGGCTTGAGCCGCCGGGAGCTGTCCAGGACGACCCGCGTCTTGCCTACGGCGTCGATGACCATGTCGAACTTCCGATCGCCGAGTGCTTCATCCACTTCCTGTGTGTTCGAGTTAACCGTCAGGTCGGCGCCACCGATCTCTGATGCTCTTTCCAAACGGTCGTCGTGATGCCCCACGCAGCCGACCCATCCGGCCCCGCCCATACGCAGGAAAGTAACCAGCGCCAGGCCCACCGGTCCGTCACCATGGACCAGTGCGTCCATGCCGGAGCGAAAGCCGAAGTTGCTCAGTGCGCTGTAGGTTTCCTTGAAGGTGAGGAGGAGGGTGGCATCCTCGAGGCCAATCTCGGCCGACACGGGCCGTGTCCAGAAACCGGTGTAAAGGCCCCGGTCGAGCCCCAGCTCGTCCATCGCCCGGTGGTCCTGGACAATGGCGTAATCCTTCATCGCCCCGAACATCGCCCTGTACCGGCTGCCCACCGCGTGGCGCCCGATGGGATTGGTGAAGACGTCGCCCGGCTGGATGTATTTGACCCTGTCGCCGACCTCGACGACTTCTCCAACACTCTCGTGACCCAGGATGCAGGGGTAGGACACTTCCCAGTCGCTCAGCTCATTATCGATGATCTTCAGGTCAGTGCTGTTGCAGATACCGCAGGCTTTCACTCTCACGAGGCATTCGTAGTCGGCGTATTCCGGACGGGGGATGTCCACCACCTCTACCTGGCCTTCCCTCAGCGCTGCGACGGCTTTCATGCGCGTCTCCTCAGTGCGTGTCCCCGCACCCTCAGGCGCCGTGAGCGGTGCGGCTGATGATCTCGTTCTGAAGCTCCCGATCGATGCTGGTGAAGAACTCGCAGAAGCCGGCCACCCGCACGATCAGGTTGCGATGTTTGTCCGGATGCTTCTGGGCGTCGCGCAGCACGTCGGTGTCCACGAAGTTGAATTGTATCTGCCCTCCGCCCATGTCGAAGTACCCGCGGATCAGTGACTTCAGGGCGTCGGAACCGCGCTGACCCGCCACCAGCGTGGGGTTCAGCTTCATGTTGAGCGCATAGGCAGCGGTGATCCTGGAATGGTCGAGCTTCGCCACCGAATTGAGCACAGCGGTTGGCCCGCAAACATCCCTGCCCTGGCTCGGGGCGACGGTGTCACTCTCCGGCTCCCGGCTGTTGCGGCCGTCGGGCGTGGCGGCTATCTGCTCGCCCGCGTGGACGTGATGGGTGTAGCTGAAGAGGCTCGTGGCAAAGGTGCCCGGGATCTCCCCGTCGTTCTGGGCGTGAACGGTGTCCGCGTAGAAATTGAAGATACGGCATGCAAGTTCGTCCACCTCGTCGATATCGTTCCCGTAAGCCCGCGACTCCTCCACCAGGGCGGCCTGCAGGCGCTCGTGGCCGGAAAAGTCCGCCTTCAGGGCTTCCCAGAGGTCCTGAAGGGTAATCCGATCTTCATCAAAGACGAACTTCTTGACCGCCATCAGGGAGTCCGCCGCGGTGGCCAGCCCGTAGGCGCTGATGGCGCGCAGCGGCGGGTAGCGGCATCCGCCCTGGAACAGGTCGCGCCCCCGTTCCAGGCAATCATCGATGAGCGCGGAGGCGAAGGGGTCGTACCACCGCCCCCTCCTGGCCTCATACTGGCTGCGCGCGTTCTCCCGGACCAGTCCGATCCGATGCCGGAGCTGTTCGCAAAACGCCTCGAAGAACTGCTGGAAGGTCTCCAAAGAATCGAGCGTCCCCGTAGGGATGCCTGTCTCCCCCGCCAGGTTCTCCTCGCCGTTCCGGAAGACCAGCTCCAGCAGTCCGGGCAGGTGCACGCCGCCGCACCAGGCCCAGTTGCTCATCATGCCCTGCACCATGATCTCCGTGCAGCCCATGTTGTAGTATTGTCGCGCATCTTCCTCCGCATAGCCCCGCCGGCCAAGGTTGGGCACCCACATCGAGTCATTGAGCAGCATGGGCTGGCCAAGGCCGAGTCCGACGGTCTCGGCGGCCCGGTCGTAAAGCCATTCGGGGCTTTCCGGGGCCAGCCGGACCGAGGTGTTGGGATAGGGCTGACGAAGCTCTCCGCAGACCTCCAGGCAGAGGTCGGTCAGTTCGTTGGCCGCGTCGGTGCCCTCCGGCGTGGTTCCCCCCAGACACATGCTCTGCACCGTGCGCATCTTGGGCTCGTTCACCTTGAGCCAGAGGCAGCTCAGAAGGGTTTTCGCCTCCTCTCGTGTCGTCCGCCCGGCCGCCAGATCATCGCGATAGAAAGGGAACATGTACTGGTCGAACCGTGCGAACGACATGGCCGAGCCGCCGGCCAGATTGCCGACGATGTGCACCATCCAGACGAGCTGAATGGCCTCGCGAAAGCTCCTGGGAGCGGCCCGCGCTATGTACTCGACCACCCCGGCCATCTCCTCCAGCTCGGTCGCGCGCCCTTCACCGATCTCCGGCGCCCGACCGGCTGCCCGGAGGGCCCCGGCGTAGCGCCTGATGAACCGGATGGCGGCGTCCAGAGCGATCCGGCAGGACTCGTAGAAGGTGCGCGTCTCGCCGGTCGCGCGCGCCAACCGGTCCGTCACCTCGCGATGGATATCCCCCAGGCCGCGATCGACCACCCGGGCGTAATTGAGATCCAGATGATTGGCGACGGCCCAGGGCAGTTCGCGGACGATCCGGCCCTCCTGGCCGTAGTCGAAGCTGAAATGCCGCTCCAGCTCACGGGCCACCTCGTAGTCCTGCAGGTCATCGGAGCCCGCAAAGCGCGCCTGCATCTCGCCTATCAGACGTTGCAGGTCGCGGAAGGGCACGCTGTTGTCGTAATGGTCGCGGGCGATCATCGCCCACCGGCCGCGCTTCACGCGCTGCGAAGGAATCTCGCCGCTTCGCTTGCGCCGGAGATACCGCTGCAGGACATCGACGGCTTCGCGCTCCTGTTCGTCCGGCGAAAGCGGGTTGTCAACCAGCGGCCACAGGCCCAGGATGGAGCCCGCACGCAGCTCGTGGGGCAGCACCACCTGCTCCACCTCGTCCAGCAGGTGCGCAAAAGCCTTCGCGCGGCGGGTCGGCAGAGGCTCCCCGGCGGTCTCCCTCAGCGATTGAGCCGCGAGCCGGTAAAAGAGCGTCTGGCGCACTCCGGCGTCGTTGAGGAAGCGGATGTGATCGCGCAGCAAACGGATTCGTTCTTGCATCATCGGGCCACCCGCGGCCTGCGCAACTGCCGCATTATCTCATTGGGAGAAGATCTTACGCCCGGGCATATCTCCCCGATCGGGATCGGGCAATTCGGCTTCTATCGTATCGAGGTCAGGCAGCTCGTCGGCGAGTTGTTTCACTTCGAGTCCCCGGAACTCCAGCGCGGCGGCCACCTGGTCGGCCCGGTGGCCTTTCATGGCGACGAAATGGTGAATGCCCGACCTCTCAATGGCCTTCAGCACCTCCTGCAGGTTTGGGACGAAGGCCCAGCCGCTGGACCCGCGCCGCGCCGGCTGGCGGCGCAGGAACTGGCCGTGGAAAACCGTCGCCTTGAAGGCATTCGAGGTTGTGGCGGCCGAGATGGCCGTGAACGGCACCGGCCCGATTGCTCCCTCGATGCTGCCCCAGCCGCCGACGCACCTGCGGCCGCTGAGCCAGTTCGTGGGTGTCTGCGAGCAGTGGAAGACGTTGAACACGCGCGGGTCCCAGCCGTTATTGTTAATGTCCAGAATCACTCCCGCCTCCCCGGTCATCTCCCATGCCAGCCTGGCCATGATGGCGTGGCATATGTCCTGCTCGCAGACCACCGGCTTCTGCTCCAGAAGGTTGGCCAGCATCGCAATGGTGCAGGGAGCAAAACCGTAGAACCTGGGGAATTCTGACCAGCAGTGAATGGCCCCCACGTCAATGCCGTCCCGCTCGAAGACGTCCTTGATCCACAGGTAGCCCCGGGCGATACGGTCCACCTTCTCCTCCTCCGGCAACTCGTCGAACAGCTCCGCGAGTTTCTGCTTTATCTGCTCCACCCTCTCGTCGCCCCGGGCGATGGGTCTCCACAGGCGAATCTCGCCGAAGGGGCCCTGGCAAGTCGTTTCCCCATCCTGCACCAGGCTCCCCAGCACAGTGTCCCCCCACATGGTCATCAATTCGTAGGTATGGAGCGAGAAGCCCAGCTCGAACAGCTTGAGCTGGTTCGAGAACGTGGTCGCGAAAGAATCCGGGTTTACGCCCAGCATGGCGACGCGCATGTTGCGCATGACCTCGATGCCGTCGAAGACCTGCCTGTACCGCCCCAGGAAGTCCTCCAGGATGCTTCGGTCGGTCATGTCGATTCGGCACGAGCGCACCAGCGGCCGGCCCAGCATGCGCGCGTTGTGATGAACCGAAAGGCTTCCGCACAGGGCGTCACCCACTTTCCCGCTGCTCATGTCCGCCGGGTCGTCGTTGTTGACCATCAGGAACGCGGGGACATCCTCCGGCAGCAGGCGCATGGTGTCCTGGACGGCCCGCTCGCGCATAAAGTCGCCGCTGAACGCGATAAGCGCCTTGATGTCGGCCATCTGCGACCGCCAGGCCCTGTAGAAGTCCGCCGCCTCGCTGGCCTCGGCGATCAGGCCCTCCGTGTACGCGTCGTCGGCCGGGAAAATCCCATCGATGCCGAAGGCGTCGCAGGCTTCTCGCAGGCTGGATTTTGCCCTCTTGGTGAGGTCAAGGTTGTACGCCCTCCCCCGGACGACGGGGAGGAAGAGGACCTTGTTTCTTCTCTCGACGACGGCCATGACTCAAACACCTCCAAATGGATTATCGACACGCCGGCAGGAAAACGCGGGCGGGAAGGCGCCATCTTGTCGCCCTCGCAGCTTCTCCGTGAATGCTAAACCGTTTGCGTGAGCCGTGCAAAGGTCCGGGCGAGATGACCGGGAAACTCAATCCTCCTCCGTCCAGGTTACTTCATTCACGATACACCCCTCGACGTCACGGTGACGGAACCGGATGGTGCTGGACCCGGGCAGCGGCGCGACGGTGACCGAAAGGAAGCCGCCCTTGACGCGCAGAAACCGGTGGTAGTCCTCGACGAAGTTGCCCTGGTTCCAGCCGCCCGCATGCGAATCGCTGATCGGCCCGCAGGAGAACTCATTGAGCCCGGTCTCCGGATCGACCGAATGGTACTGCCAGTGGCGGTCGCCGCAGACGACGAAGAAGTTGTCCGGCACGTTATCCCGGCACCAGGCGCGAAACTCGTCGCCCTCGTGCTGGAAATTGCTGTTCGAATGGTTGTCCTTTTTGCCCGGCCGGTCGGGACCCACGATGGGAGTCGGGCTGACCAGGACCCGCCAGTCCGCGTCGCTGGCGAGGATGGAACGCTTCAGCCAGCTTTTCTGCCGCTCGCCCCAGATGGTCTTGTCCGGACCGTCCGGCATACGGTTGGGCGAGCGGAAATCGCGCCCCTCGACCAGCCATATCTGCAGCCCGCTGCCCCACCGGAAAGTGCGGTAGGTCCTCTCGCTCATGGGCACCTGTTCCCGGAAGACGGCCAGCCCCTGCTCCCACGTGAGCGCCCCGAAAGACTGTCCCGGCCAGCAGTCGTTCTTCAGGGCGTCGTGATCGTCCTTCTCCCAGTAACCCGGCACCCGCAGGTGGAACTGCAGAAGGCCGGGCATGCTGTACATGCGGTGCCACTTGTATCGCGCGGTGGCAGCGGAGCAGGCCATCATGCCGCCCCAGCCCCGGTCGTTGTCGTAATAGACCGTGTCGCCCGTGGGCACGATGAAGGCGGGGTCAAGCTCGGCCATGGCCGAATAAGCGCGGAAGCCCTGCCCGAAGGGAAGGTCCTGGTCGGAGTACATCTGCCCGGTGATGACCACGAAGGTCACCTCGGCATCCTCGTGGGGCCGGGGAGCCGTCCGGAACCTGCCGCGCAGGCCGCCATGCGCCGGCCGCCCACCGGGAACGGCCGTCTGCGTCTCATAGTGATACTCGGTGTCGGGCCGGAGGTCCCGGAGGTGAAACTGGTGCGTATAGTCGGTATCTGCGGACACGGGAATCCAGTCGGTCTGCCGGGCATCGGCAAGGCCCGGATCGGTCCCGTATCGAACGCGCACCAGCCCTTCGGCACCGGAGCAGGCTCCCTCCAGCCTTCCGATCAGCTCCTCGGGCAGCGGAGGCACCTTCCCGCCGGCCCTGCTGCGCACCCACAGGTCCGCTGGGGGCGCATTCGGGCTCTCCGCCAGCTCCGCCAACATCCCATCCCATCTTTCGGACCCGGGCACGATGCCGTCGTTGTTGCGATGCGGTCCCGCGGTCAATCGCACCCAGACGATCGCCGACGTGGAAGTCACCTCGCCGACCTTCACTCCGGTGGCCTGGCGAGTATCTGCGTCGAGCACCGGCATGGCGACCAGGAAAAACAGTGCACAAACTGCAATACGTTTCATGTGCTCCTCCCGCAGTTCAGACGGTCGAGCGCGGAGCAAACCCCACCCAGACCGGAGCGGGCACCTGCATGCTGTGCCCCAGCGATCTGAGAGTCCCCTCTTCGGGGTCGATTCGGAAGATCGTCAGATTGCCCGTCGCGCGATTCGCAACGATCAGCGTTTTCCCGTCAGGGGCTATGGCGAAGCAACGGGGCGACTCCCCGCCGCCGGGTTCATGACCGCAGGGCGTCAGGCGGCCGGTGTCAGCATCGATTCTGAAAACGGCGATGCTGTCGTGACCGCGGTTCGAGCCGTACAGAAACCGGCCGGATGGAGCGACGTGAATGTCCGCGCACGCGCTTCCACCTTCGAATCCCGCTGGGAGCGTCGAGATGGTCTGGAGCTTCTCCAGAGCCCCTGTCTCTCGGTCCCAGGCGAAGGCGATCACTGTGTTCGCTATCTCGTTTATCAGGTAGGCGTACGGCGCGTGGGGATGGAAATCGAAGTGCCGGGGGCCTGAGCCCGGTTCGACCGCCACGAAAGGGATGTCATTGGGCTTGAGCCTCCCCGCAGCCGGGTCCAGGCGGTAAATCATCACCCTGTCAGTGCCCAGGTCGGCCACGTACACCCGCTGATTGGCGGGGTCGATCGTCACGGAATGGCAGTGGGAGCAGAGCTGGCGCTCCGGATGCACGCTCGACCCTTCGTGCTGCCGGCGACCGCTGGCCGCCCGCACGCGTCCGTCCTCCTCGACGGGCAGAACGGCCACGCTGCCGACGTCGCCCGCGCCGCGGAAGTTGGCGACAATCACGCACCGGCCGGTGGAATCAACGGCCAGGTGGCACGGCGTGCCGCCCCGGCTGGAGCGCTCGCTGAGGAACTCAAGCTCGCCGGTCTCCCGGTCCACCGCGAACGCGCAGACGGAGCCGCCGGGCTTTCCCTCGAACTCCTGAACACCATTGGCGGCGTAGAGGAAACGCCCGTCCCGGCTAAACGCGCCGAACCCGGCCTTCTCGGCTTGCTGCGTTCGAGCCAGGAAATCGAGCCGACCGGTCACCCGATCCATCTCGTAGGCATAAATCCCCCCCGCGTCCTTCCCCGCCGGGGAAGCCGCGTACACCAGCATCCGCTCCTCGTTCCGCTCAGCGACCATAAGCTTCCCTCTGCTTACGCTGATTGAACCCGGTTCCGGGACACGGGTCACACCCAGACGCCGAGACCCGGAAGCCCCCCGCCGGTCA
The DNA here is from genome assembly GCA_964572825.1 of uncultured candidatus Brocadiaceae bacterium. Classification (GTDB taxonomy): domain Bacteria; phylum Planctomycetota; class Brocadiia; order SM23-32; family SM23-32; genus CAYVBE01. The sequence continues at coordinate 41,969 of CAZNGS010000010.1, read as the reverse complement.
GGAAACTCACCAGGCTCCAGGCCCCGAGAAGGAAGAACTCCCCGATGATAAAGCCCACGAAGAAAAACCGCCCTCGCCGCAGCAGCCGACCGCTGCCGAACTTGAGCAACCCCACCTTGACCAGCCAGCCGAGCATAAACGCGAACCACATGCGGTCCACGCCGTAACCGGCAAAGGCCAGCAGACCGATGGGATGAACCGGCCACCAGTAAAACCGGGCCCGCAGGAACATCACCACCCCCGTGATCGCCGCCCCCAGACCCAGCGGGAACGCGCGTAGCTGCGCCGTCTGGTCGGGGTACTGGATGAGCATGTGCCCGGCCTGGAAGGCGTTGCTGGGATTGCTGACGACCGACCACGCGTTGGAATAGGTCAGCGCTTTGCACACGTAAGCCTGCCGAATGCACGTCCAGGAAGCGGCCGTAATGGAAGCCACCACCGCCACGGCCAGGGCCGGCAGCAGCCACCGGCGCCCGCGTTCGAAAACGTCGCCTATCCGGAAGGCATGAATCGCCGCCGGGCCCAGCATGGAGTTGTTGCCACCGATCATGACCGTGTACTGCATATTGGCGAGCACCGCGCCCCTGGAGCCGAACAGCCTCCCCAGCCCCAGGGCGTGCAGCAAGGTTGGCCCCGCGACCAGGGGCCCCGTGCGGTAGATGCCGCTCTGCGCGACCACGCGGGCGTGGACGAGCTGTGTGATCATCAGCAGCATCAGGAACGGCATGGCCGCCCAAAGGCGCATCCCGTAATGGACGAACCAGATCAGTGCGCCTACGAGGCATGCCACAAACCCCCAGAAGGCCACCGGATAGCCCACCGGCTCGGCAGCGTCGTCCACGTCCCCGCCGAAACCACACGCCTTTCTAACGATATCGGCCAGATGTCGCCGTGCCATGTAGACCGCGCCGACCGTGAACGCCACGTAGGCGCCGAACCGATGCCAGCGCATCAGTTCGCTCCCCGACCCGCCATACTGGAGCGGCGATCCCATCCAGGCCGCAACGAGCAGCTCGAAACGGCCCAGCAGGTAGAAGACCCACACGCTGAGCGAAACGTCGGCCGGCACGAGGTAAGCCAGGCCCATCGCTATCCAGTTGGGCGAGAGGTTCACGAACTGGAGTTGCTCCAGCGGCGTGTCCTGGAAGACGTCCTGCAGCGGTATGACCATCTGCCACGGAGACTCCGCGCCGAAAAGAAGAGGCAGGGAACGCAGGAAGCGAAAACCTCCCGCGACGGCCAGCCCCAGCAGAAAGGCCCGGTTCGAGAACAGCGCCGGCAGCCAGCCCTCTTCGCCGCTGCCTTCGGTGAAGTCAAGCGGCACCCTGGCCAGCGGAAACTGGAGCCGCTCCCGGTCCACCCATTGCCCGCGCAGCATGGCGCACATCAGGAAGGTGGCGCCGAAAAAAAACACCATCAGGACGGCCCAGCGGCTCATCGGCCGGAACCACTGCTTCCAGGGAATCCGCCCCTCACCCCGCGGCCATCCCTCGTAAAAGTGCTTTACCGCCGGGGAATGGGGGTCCTTCGTCAGCAGCAGGTCGTCGGGCGCGTAATCCATCGCCGTCTGCGTCCAGGCGATGTCCGGCCGCGGGGCAAGATAGGCGGGCGCCACCAGCACCGGCGGCCAGAAACGCATCAGGTTGGAGGGGAAAACGCACCCCACCAGGAGCATGCACCAGATGAGCATCAGCTCGGCGCGTTTGAGGGTCCAGCCGCGGCGGATCAGGCGGATCAGGAGGTTCAGGGCCAGCGTTATCACCACCAGCAAAAACACCGCCGCGATGGGCAGATGCCCCTGCGTGTTCCACCCGTAGTCCTTGTTGAAGGAGGCGTAAGGGTCCACCAGCGCAACACCGATTACCGCCAGCAGCCCGATGATGAAAGCCCGCCAGGTCATCCGCCCCTCTGAGCTGGAGATCACCGCCCGTCTGCTTCCGCACCGGTCACCGAGAGATGACGGACCGCCGACAGGCTTCGGGGCATCGTAGTGCCGGGCCGCGCGATTGTCAAACCGCTTGCCCCTTTCCTGCGACATCCCGACCGATAGGCATCCCGCCGGGGGCCGGTGTGTCGATATTATGAAATCTGTCCATTTACATGAACATACCTGTCCGGAAAATCAACATGCCGTCCACTAATCTCCACACTTACGCCTGGCCGTCCCCCGTAGCCGTTGTCCATCCCCTTTGGGCCTCGCCCGGCCCAATGGCCCTGGAAGGGGCTCTGACTCATCAGGGGCGCCTTTGGCATCCGGCTTGCTCAAACATCCTGCAGTGACCATCGGGCGCGCTGGCCACGTGAAGGACCGTGACACTGCTGGGCGCCTGTGGCCCTTGGAACGAGGATAGATTCTGGAGATGCGAAGCCAGCAAGCATGAAACCCGGCAGATCAGCGCCCCGTCGGCGGGCCGTCATCACATGCCTGGTCGCTCTTCCCATGCTCGTGGCGGGCTGCGCTGGCAAGGGCGGGCGGGCATTGAATCCGGCCCATTCCGACGACCGGCTTCCAGCGCGAAAAACGCTCGATCGAGGTGCACAGGCCTTGAATCCGGATGTCGCCCACAGCGTGCAGCCCCAATTCACGGGGTGGCAGCCCTACGATGCGCCCGTTCTTGACGGGTTCCCACTCCCGGCAGACTCATCGCACGCCCTCCCCGACCCTGTCTATGGGCCGGATCACTTTACCAACCGGTCCTACGGAAGGAGCGCCATCGCGCCGGGCAGCGCCACGGTCGGCCGGACCGGCAGTCACGGATCGCCCCCCCGCTGCATACGCGATGGTGCCCGCGTGGTGGGGATTCCAGGGCCGGTCGGATTCGGACTCCGGCGGAGCGCGGCACTCTGCGTCCACCTTCATCTCTTACAGGGATGACGCGGGCGGAATGGCGTGGCCCACCGACGATTCTGACCAGTCCGGAGCGGAAGACCAGGTGAAGTCCCCGCTGTGCCCTATTCCGGAGCCGACCACGTTCGTGCTGATCGGCACGGCCTTGCTGGGGCTGGCGGCCAGGAAGGCCCGACGCAACAGGCAAAAGAAAGGATAGCCCATCTCACCCCCCTCCTCCCTCCCTGGACGGCGCCCGCCTCCCCGGCGGGCGTCGCTTCGTACGGGGCGAGTGCATCCGCGCGGTCGGGGTTCCCCAAAACGGATATCTGATCATGTGGGCAGAAACAGGAATCCCACCCTGAAGTCAGACACCAGGCCCAACCCGGCCGTGATGCCGATGGCAATCGCCTCCCCGATGATGACGCCCAGGAAGAAATACCGTGTCTTTCGCAGCATCTTTCCCCCTCCGAACTTCATCACGAACATCTTGATAAACCACGCCAGCACAAACGAGAAGTACAATCCACTGGCCGGCCAGGTGCTGCTGATCAGGAATCCCAGGGAGTGAACGGGCCACCAGTAGAAGCGGGCGCGCATGAACGTGACGAAAAACATCACGATGCTTCCGATGGACAGCGCCCCCCAGTAGGGCTCCGCTGAACCCGAGGGGTCATTGATCATTCTACCGGCCTGGCGCAGCGTGCCCTGGGGCAGGCCGACCGTGCCATAGGTGTTGGAGAAGTTGACGCCTCCCACCCGGTAGTAGGTGCGCAGCGTAGAATAGCCACTCACCACGATGGCAGCCAGGATGGCGGTCATCATCACGGGCAGGAACCAGCGCCTGTGCTTCTCGAACACGGACGAGATGCGCAACGCGTTCATGGCGTGGCCGCTGAGTATCTCGCGGGAGTCCTGGATCAGGATGGAGTTCTGCAGACCGGCCACCACAACACCCGAGGGGCCGAAGGCGTGTCCCCCGGTGATCCCGTGCAGGAACCTGTAGGGCGACCACGTCTGCTGGGTGAAGAAGATACCCCCCTGGGATACCAGCCGGGCATGTATCAGCGCGACACAGAGCACCAGAAGCAGCAACGCCACCGCCGTATAGACCCTCATCCCGTAGATGCAGAACCACGCCACCAGGCCGGCGAAGGACAGCACCAGGCCCCAGAAGCTGACGCGGTAGCTGATGGGCTCGTCGGAGTCCTCGGTGCCTTCCTGCAGCAGGAGGGCCTTCTTGATCAGGCGGACCAGATGCCTCCGGGCGGCCCAGAAGATCATCCCCGCGAACACGAGAAATGCCCCCGTTTGCTGCCATTGCATGAACGCGCCGTACGTGCCGCCCTCGATGGGCCTGCCGATCCAGAAACTGAACTGAAGCTCCAGTCGCGTCAGCAGGTAGAACAGCCACACGCTCAGGCTGACGTCCGCCGGCACCAGGAAGGCAATCCCAATCACCAGGGGGTAGATGGTCGCAGCAGAGATGCTCGCGTTGGCCAGCGGAGTGTCCGCCAGCACGGGCGCCAGGGGCCAGGTGGGCAGCCAGGGGTCTGCCCCGAAAATCGCTGGCAACAGCCGGATGAACGCAAAACCCAGAATGACCACCACGCCCACCACGAACGGTTTGCTGGCAAACAGCCCCGGCATGAGCCCCCCCGTGCCGCTGCCCTCCGTCAGCTCCAGCGGCACGCGTGCCACCGGGAAAATGAGGCGTTCCACCTCCACCCATTGTCGGCGCAACACTCCCCCCAGACAGAAGATCGCCACGTAGAACAACAGGACAAAGGCCAGCCACCGGGATAGGGAGGGGAGCCAGCGGGTCAGGTAGACGCGGCGCTTTTCCCCCCGCCGCTGCCCCTCGAAGAACTCGTTGATCAACACCGAATCGGGGTCTTTTGTGGGAACCAATTCGTCCGGTATGGCTTCCAGCACATCCCGCTGGTACGGCAGTTCGGCGGACCTGGCGTAATATGCGGGGGAGGCCGGCAGGGAGAAAAGGAAGCGCATCAGCCCGCTGGAAGGCACCGTCGAACTGACCAGCAGCATGCACCAGATGAGCATCAGCTCCGACCGGCGGAGCGCCCAGGCCTTGCGCACCAGCTTGATCAGTGCGTTCAACCCCACGGTGATGAGCAGAAGCAGGAAGAACGGGCCGGGTGGAAAGTGGCAGCCGGTCAGGTACGTGTTGCCCTGAGCCCAGTCGTTGTAAGGGGCCAGCGCTGCGATCAGCACCACGCCCAAAAGGCCCAGGATGAATGCACGCAGAGTCATTCCGAAAGTCCGCTGATGTGCATAGCCGGTTGCGCCCAGTTCCGCGGCCTCGCCGGGGAAGGACCTCCGGGGACCAACGGGAGGGCAGTATAACCAGACTGCGCGGATATTGCACGTGAATGCCCTGCGAGGGTGCGCCGCGCTACCACAGACCGCGCCCGGACGTTGACTTTGGCCCCGGCAGACCGTAGCATCCAAAGGTTCACTGCAGGGACCGAGCGCTCCGACATGACGACCTTCAACAATCCAGGTAACACGGCAACATGCCAGACACAGAAGTCGGTACGCAGTGGGAAGGCATGGTCTTCGACGTGCAGCGGTTCTCCCTGCACGACGGCCCCGGCATACGCACCACGGTTTTCTTCAAGGGCTGCCCGCTGCACTGCGCCTGGTGCCAGAATCCGGAGTCCATTTCCCATGCCAGGGAGTTGCTCCTCTACCCGGACAAGTGCATCGGGTGCGGCGCGTGCCTCCACGCCTGCCCCCTGTGGCCGGAGGAAGCAGAGAACCCGGATGAGCCGCCCGACCCTCCCGCCCGCTGGCGACCGGTGAAGTGCCGGCTCTGCGGGGCGTGTGTGGAGGTGTGCCCGACGGAAGCGCGACGAATGGCCGGCCGCGTGGCCTCCGTGGAAGAGGTGCTCGGGGAGGCGCTCCGGGACAAGCCGTTCTACCGGCAGGATGGCGGTGTCACCTTCAGCGGCGGCGAGCCGCTCGCCCAGTGGGAGTTCACCCGCGCCCTCGCCGATCGACTGCGCGAGGAGGGAGTGCACGTCGCACTCGACACGGCCTGCCTGGCGGCACCGGAAGTTGTGCGCCACGTGCCCGAACACTTCGACCTGGTGCTGGCCGATCTGAAGCTGGTCACCCCCGAGGCGCACCGCAGGTGGACCGGCGTGGACAACGAGTCGATCCTGGCAACCATCCGGCTGTGGAGTCGGGAGATGAGGGGACGCATCTGGATCAGTCTGCCCGCCATCCCGGGCGTGCAGGACGAGCAGGAGATGCGGCGGATCGCGGATTTCGTCTGCTCGCTCGAACCCCGTCCGCCCGTCCGCGTGCTGCCCTACCACAAACTCGGCTCCTCGAAGTACAGGGCGCTGGGGGAGAATCCGCCCGAGTTCGAGGATGATCCCCGGGCACTTGCGGATAAGTGCGAGGGTATTCTGCGCGGGGCCGGCCTGGAGGTCATCGAACAGTAGGCCCGGACCGAACCTCACTCATTCACGCCGTTGTAGCGTGTCCAGGGATTCTGCGCGAAGACGTTCAGCAGCCGGTACCGCATCCGCATATCCACCTTCCCGCGCGCCGGCACGGTGAGCCGGAACTCCAGCCGGCCGTGATCCACCCGCTCGTAGGGATGAGTGAACTCCACGGCTTCCCATTGGCCGGGGAGGTGTTCGATTACGGTAATGGTTGCCTCTTCATCCTTGAAGTTCTCCACCTTCACGGCGTCGGTGATCAGCTCGTCGTAGACCTCAATCTGATTGCCCATGTCCCGGCGGATGTTCTCCCGCCGGGTGTCCAGCCGGCGCTGGGTGACCACGATGTCCCGGCTGTCCCCGATGTAGAACTTCATCTTCTCGCCCACGGGGGCGTACTCCCCGACGTCCTCGCCGAGGAAGATCGTGGAGCCGTGCCCGTCGTGCTGGTAGACGCGGGCCTTGCCGCCCCACAGGGCGTGCTCGCCCAGCGAGGACTCCCGGTCGTTACGGAGGACGTACTCGACGGGGATGCCCACGTTTCCGGGCACCATCTCCGGATCGTGGGGCTTGACGGCCGCGTCCCAGGTGAACTCCTTCTGGATGGGCACGGCCTTCCGGTCCAGGAAGAGCATCCGCTTGGTCTCCTCGTGCCGGATGCCCGTGGTGAAGGCTTCGCCATAGTCGAGCAGGCAACGGGCCGAATCGAAGTCTTCCCCCGAAAAGTTGCGCAGCACCAGGTAGGACTTCAGGTCCAGCTTCGTCTCCTCCTTGTCGGCCAGGGCCCTGTACGTCACCAGCCGATCGATGCCCGCCAGCAGGTAGCTGATCCTGACCTTCTCCTCCCAGGCGTCTTCGCTGTGGATGCGCCACACCAGGGCCGGTTCGTTCGGGGGGTAGCTGACCGAGAGCAACGTCACCCGGTCCGGATGGGACAGCAGCTTGATCCGGATGCTGTTCTCGTCGATCTGGACCCCCTGCCAGGAGAAATCGATCCGATTGATCCCCTCCTGGAGAGTCAGCACGCGTTCCTCCTCCACAAGCGTTGCAGCCGGGTTGTCCAACCGCACGGTGACGGCGTCCCGATCGGGAAGCGCCACCAGCTTCACCCGGGCCCGGGCGGCGCCGCAGATCAGCCCCAGCATCAATGCGGCCACCAGCATGCCGTTCATTCTTGTGCTTCTCATGGTCTCCCTCCGGTTCCTGAATTCAGCGTCTGTACTGGCGCTCGCCGCGGTAGAGGGTCAACTCGTAGCGCAGCTCGGCCTCCGTATGCGGCCGCATCGGCACGGTGTAGCGCACCGTATCCTGGTCCACGCGCTCGTAGTCCGCAGCCTCCGGCACCTGCATGTTGCGCAGGTCCCAGTGGTGGGTGTCGAAGTTGCGCGTTATTTCCAGCGTGACCGGCAGGTCGCGGTGGTTCTTCAGCTCGATCAGGTACTTCTTCACCTCGTCCAGCCCGCTCACGTCCCCCTGGGCATCGTAGACGATGTTCTGCTTGCGGTAGTCCACCACCTTCGGCTCGACCTGGACCTTCATGGCGGGGCCCAGCTCCAGCTCGACCTTCTGATCGACGGGGATGTACTTGCTGCTGTCGGCGCCCACGTAGGAGAGCCTCTCCTGGCGATCCACCGTCCGGAAGACCTTGATCAGGCCGCCGGGCAGGGGCGTCTGGCCCAGGTTGTGCTCCTCGTCATTGGCGAATTTCAGGAACCGCACGGTCCGGCGACCCCAACGCTGCTCGTCGAACTTGTAGAGGCTCTTTACGGCCACCCGGTCCGCCTTGAACGAGGGCAGACGCTTGGACCAGCCGTCGGGGATGGTCTCGGTGCCTTCGATGGTGTAGAGGAAGTATTCCGAGAGCCCCTCCTTGGTGATCTCCTTCGGACGCGCCGCGGCTCCCGCCCCTCCCTCCCCTCGCGCCATCAGGTCCTTCACTTCTCCTCTTTGGCGCGCGAGTTCTCTTTCCTCTGCCGGCCGCTCGATCCCCGGTCGCCCGTAGGGATGGTCCCGCCGGGCGAGCTCTGCGATCCGGTCCAGCAGGCTGATCTTGCCGACGATCAGCCGCGTCTGCGCGTTCTCGTAGTCCTCCCCCGAGCGGTTGGTCACCCGCACGTAGCCCCTCAGCTCCATCTCCCGCTCGTCCGGCGTCAGGGTGCCCAGGTAGAAGGCCTGCCAGGAGAGGCCGCTGGTGAAATAGGTGATCTCCACCGGCACCTCCCCGCTGACCTGAGAGCGGACATGCCACAGGCCCAGCTCCTTCACCCTCGGGGGGTAGGTGATGTCGAAGATGTCGATCCGGTCCGCGTGCTCCTTGGGCTCCATGTGAAGGGAGGTGGGATCGATCAGGGTGTTGGCCCAGGAGAACTGGAGCCTGTTCTCCCCCCGCCGGAGGGTCAGGGGGCGCATGTCCCTCACCAGCGTCAGGTCCGCGCTGTTATAGATGGTGATCTGGACCTTCTCCCTCTCGGGCAGGGTGACCAGGTCCACCTTTCCGCGCGCTCGGATCGCGGGGAACAGAAATGTCAACCACAGCAGGTGAAACACACATCGCTTCATGGGTTACGGTGCCTCCCGTTGTTAGGGCGCTCTCTCCCCCGGATCGAGACCTCACGGGTCAACTGTGCCATTAGTGGAGCCGGCCATCCGAAATGTTCGCAGTGGTTTCGATTCCGTATCGATGCGCGTGCCACTGCCGCGTCATCCTGCTGCCGCCGCAGGCTATCCCCTGGCGGATACTTCCAGGCCCTCCCGGTCGAACACGATGTTCAGGCTTGCGCTGAAGTGTGCGGGGTCCCGCACGAAATCCAGGTACTCGGCGAGCCGCTGGGCGGAGTTTTGACTGTTGTGCGCCAGCACCAGGGCCCCCTCGGAAAGGCGGTCGTAGCCGGCCCGCAGGATGTCCAGATAAACGGCCTTGCCCCGCCCTCCCGCTCCGTCGGCGTCCAGATACAGCAGGTCGATGGCGTGCGGATAGCCGGCGACGAAACCGACGGCGTCCTCGGCCACCACCCGGGCCCTGCCGTCGGCGTCGATGCGGCGCACGTTGCGCTCCGCCCTCTCGGCCTCCTGCGGCTTGATCTCCACGCCCACCAGGTCGCGCGGGCCGTAACATGCGCCGGGCCCCACGGCGGCGCCGGCATTGCAGATGAAGGTGAAACCGCAGAAGACGCCTGCGGCTATCATACGGGCCGGCTGATGGATGGCGTTGAGGGCGTAAAGCAGGCGCTCCATCCGGGGGGTAATGGCCGTCCAGGGCACCTCGAACAGACGGCGCACGGCCCGCCGGTGGGCCGCCAGTTTGCTCTCCGAGTATTCCCGGCGGCCCAAGATTCCCCGGGCCCGCAGTTCCCGGAGCGCCTCGCCCACGACCTCCCGCTCCTGCGCCTCCGGCTCAAGCTCCCGAAAGGGGTCCCTGTAATCCATGCGGTATTCTTCCCAATCGTCCGTCGCGAATTCCTGCGCCACCACACTTTTCCTCCCCGGATATTGACTCCAGGCCGTGCCCCGTGACTCCTTCCGGCGCAGAGCCACGGCAGCCCTTTAGGATACACTATAGGCGCGCCAGAGCGAAGGGAACCCCCGGGCCTCTGCGCAAAACTTTCGTTCTTATTCCAGCAATCCCTTGACAGGCCCAGTTTCCCAACTTAAAATGCTCCAATAGGAGCATATTATGTCCAATTTGTTATTATGTGGCGGTCCCATTGGACTCGCGGAGACTCGCTGATGCGGAACGAAAGCGACTTGCTGGATGCCCGGGAGGCCGCCGGCTACCTGAAGCTGAACGAGCAGACGGTTCGTCGGCTGGCCCGGGAAAAGCAGATACCCGCGTTCAAGGTGGGCGGCAGTTGGCGTTTCAAGCGCAGTTCCCTGGAAGAATGGGCCGAAAAACAGCAAACGCTCGGGCCGCCCAAGAAGATGCTGATCGTGGACGATGAGGAGCCGGTCCGCGACCTGGTCAGCCGCGTGCTCGAGCGCCGCGGATACGAAGTCCGGGTTGCCCGGGAAGGAAGCGAAGCCCTGCAGCTCATCGAAGAGGAAGTTCCCGATTGCATCCTGCTGGACCTGAAGATGCCGGGCATGGATGGACCGGAAACGTTGAAGCGGGTCCGCGAGCGCTGGGAAAACATCCCCGTTGTGATCCTGACCGGATATCCGGAGATCGCCCTCGTTCACCGGGCCCTGCAATATACCCCGGTGACACTGCTGGCCAAGCCGGTCACGAGGGACGAAATCCTCCAGGCGGTCGAAAGCCTGATGGGGTGAGTGCCCGTGCTTGATCCATTCCTGCCAATCGGGAGGGACGGTGCAAGGGCGTCCCCTGCTCCGGAGGTCAGGTCCCGGCGGCGGCCTCCCGGCGGTTCCGCCGCGCAATGGCCGGTCCCTGTCCCCGTGCTCCAGCAGGTGAGTCTCCTGCCGAAAACCTGACGAAAGGAACAAAACGTGGACCACACCACGGAGCCCGATCGGCGCAACGGTGTTCTGGACGAAGGGGCGCGCAGGGGGGGCAACGCCCGGGTCGCGACGGGTGGGGCGGACGTCTTCTCTCGGCGGGACGATCACGAGCACATCCTCGTGGTGGACGACGAGAAGAGCGTGCGGTCGATCCTGAAGGCTTACCTGGAGACAGAGGGCTACCGCTGCGAGGCGGTGGACAGCGGGGAAGAAGCACTCAGAGTATTCGAGGAGCGGGATTACGATCTGGTCATATCGGACATCATGATGCCCGGCATGTCCGGCATCGAGCTGCTAAAAAAACTGCAAAGTCGCCATCCCGACACGGCCGTGATCATGCTCACGGCCAGGGGCAGCCGCGACATTGCGGTGAAGGCACTCAAGTCCGGCGCCTACGGTTACATAACCAAGCCGTTCAAGCGTGACGAGATACTCATCAATGTCCTCAACGCCCTGGAACGACGCTGGCTGAGGATGCAGGGCAAAAACTACGCCCGCCAACTGGAGCGCAAGGTGCGGGAGCAGACCAGGGAGCTAAGAAACTCCCGCGAGGAGATTTGCCTGCGGCTGATACAGGCATCGCAGTTCCACCATGACGAAACCGCCGCCCACATTCGACGCATCGGACGCTCAGCACAGCTCATCGCCCGCCACATGAACCTCCCGGAGGACAAAGCCGAGCTGATGCGCCTGGCCGCAGCGATGCATGATGTGGGAAAGATCGGGGTGCCCAACAGCATTTTGAACAAACCCGACAAGCTCACCGGGGGCGAGTGGGACGTCATGAAGACCCACACCACCATGGGCGGCCGCATAATGGGCGCCAGTTCCATCCCCATTCTCCAGCTGGCCCACCAGGTGGCCGTGTTCCACCATGAGCGGTGGGACGGCCGTGGCTATCCGAACGAGCTGCGCGGCAGTGAGTCTCCCATTGCCGCCAGGATCGTGGGGGTGCTGGACGTCTACGACGCGCTGGTACACGACCGCGTCTACCGGCCGGCCCTTCCAGAAGAGGAAGCCCTGGAGATGGTCGCCGCCGGCCGACAAGCCCATTTCGACCCGGAAGTCTGCGACGCGTTCTTCGAAAAACTGCCCGAAATACAACAGATACGCGAGAACATCCCAACAGAGACCGACGCCAGTCCCGTATCCGAGGCGCGAGACCGCGGCCCGGAGGATGCCTGACGAAAAGGCCAAACCGCAGAAGACAGAGAGAACGCAAAACGCCTCCATCGGGCGCGCAGTTGGTTTTGTCCGCCCCCTCTGTGTTCTCTGTGGCTCATTCTGTTAGAACCTTTCAGGCTCCTGCCTTCGGCCAACGACGCGTCCCGATTGCCGGCGCCTTACAGGGAGGCCGGCCCTTTCTTGCCTCGCGATGAGCGTGTGTGGTATTCTCTTTCTCGCCCAAGCACTGAGGATGGCCGCACATGCTCTTGCCGCTTCGCGACCGCAATCCCTCCAGAGCAACGCCGTGGGTGGTCTTCGGGTTGATAGCCATCAACGCGCTCGCATTCTTCATCGAGATATGGCTCAGCAGGTCCCCCCAGGCCCTGCGTCTTTGGATGCACGCCTTCGGCTTCGTCCCGCAAGAGGCGACCGGGGCCCTCCGGGAGGGCCGGTCCCTGCTCAGCGAGATTCTCATGCCCCTTTTTACCAGCATGTTCCTCCACGGGGGGTGGCTCCACCTGATCGGCAACCTGTGGTTTCTCCATATCTTTGGCGACAACGTCGAGGGTCGGCTGGGCCACGCAGGATTTGCGGCCTTCTACATCATCTGCGGACTTGTCGCCGGCGTCGCCCACTATGCTCTGGCACCCCTGGACCCAACGCCGACGGTTGGTGCCAGCGGGGCCATCGCCGGGGTTCTGGGCGCCTACATCGTCTGCTGGCCCCGGGCCCGAGTGCTGGTTCTCGTGCCGATTCTGTTCTTCTTCCACCTTATCGAGATGCCCGCGCTCATCGTGCTGGGCATGTGGTTTCTCTTTCAGCTCTTCGGTGGCGCGGCCTCCCTGGGGGTCCGGTATTCTCACGGGGGCGTCGCATACGGGGCACACATCGGCGGCTTCCTGGCGGGCACCGTTTTGATCAAGCTCTGGCCATTCCCCCAGAATGAACGAGCGCGCCGCTCGCCCCGCGAGCGGGGCACGATGTGGCGGCGATGAAGAACGGTTCGGCGGAGACTCGTGGCCCCATGCCCCAGGACGACAAAGCCTTCATCCGGGGTGCCGGCATAATATCGGCGTTGACCTTCCTGAGTCGCCTCCTGGGAGTGGTGCGGGACGTCGCGTGCGCGGCCATCTTCGGCGCGGGCATGGTATGGGACGCCTTCAGCTTTGCGTTCCGCGTGCCCAACCTGTTGCGGCGGCTGCTCGGCGAGGGGGCATTGAGCGCCGCTTTCGTGCCCGTGCTGAGCGAATACCTCGAACGCAACTCGGCGGAAGAGGCCGAGCGGCTGACCGGCCGTCTCGCCGCGGCCCTCTTTGGCGTGCTGGCCGGGCTGACCGTCGCGGGCGAGGGGCTGCTTCTGCTGGTGCTGGTGGCGGTGGAACTGAGTGAGCACTGGCGGCTGGCGCTTGTGCTGACGGCGCTGCTTTTGCCCTACATGGTCTTTATCTGCCTGACCGCGCTGGCAGGCGCTGCCCTGCACTGCCTGAAACGCTTCGCCGCGCCGGCCCTCGCGCCGGTGGTGCTGAATGCGTGCTGGATAGTGGCGGTGGTGGGGCTTGCCCCGCGCATCTCTTCGTCCCCGCGGGTGCGCATCCACGTACTGGCCGGGGCAATCCTGGTGGGCGGGGTGCTGCAACTGGTTCTCCAGCTCGCCGCCCTGCGTGCGACCGGCTTCCGCGTGCGGCTCAGCCTTCAGCCGTGGCACCCGCAGGTGCGGCGCATCGTGGCCGCCATGGCGCCGGTGGCGCTGGGGCTTGCCGCCTTTCAGGCCAACGCCTTCCTGGACGGCGTTATCGCGCTTTCCCTGGCGGCGCCGGCCGGCCGGGAGACCTTCCGCCTGCTGGGAGCCGTGTTCCCGTATCCGATGGCGCTAGGCGCCAACAGCGTCCTCTACTACGCCAATCGGCTCATGCAGGCGCCGCTGGGCATCTTCGGCATAGCGCTGGCCACGGCGGTTTTTCCCACCCTGAGCCGGCAGGCGGCCCGGGCGGAGCACAAGGAGTTCGCCCGCACGGTTCTGCGGGGCCTTCGGCTGGTCATCTTTATCGGCCTGCCGGCCGGTGCGGCGCTCATCCTGCTGCGGGAGCCGCTGATCGCCCTGCTTTTCCAGCGAGGGGCCTTCACCGCGTCCATGGCCGACCGAACGGCACGCGTGCTGGTCTTCTACTCCCTGGGCATCTGGGCCTACTGCGCGCTGCACGTGCTCACCAGGGCCTTTTACGGCCTGGGTCGCCCGTCCACTCCCGCCAAAGTTGCCGCCGCCGCCGTGGCCCTGAACCTGACACTCAACCTGACCCTGGTTTGGCCGCTCGGCGCAGCCGGCCTGGCCGCGTCGACGGCCATCAGCGCCGCCCTGCAGGTGGTGGCACTGACGCTTCTGCTGTGCAGCGAAATACCCCTGCGGGGAATCGCGCGGCTGGCGGACACCTCGTGGCGCACGGCGCTGGCGACGGGACTGGCCATGGCGGCTGCGTGGGGCACGCTGCACCTGCTGCCGGCAGCGGGGCCGGGGCTGGGCGTTAAGCTGGCGCGCGCCCTGCTGCCCGGCGGGGTGGGCGCGGTCGGTTTCCTGCTGGGAGCGGCGGCGTTCAGGAGCCGCGAACTCTCGCTCCTGCTGAGTGCCCTGCGCAGATAGAATGGCAAGAGCGGCTCCGGCTCTCACTCGTCTCCACTTTTCTCCTCGGCGAGCCGAATGGCGACGATCGCATGGCACATAATCTGTACCTGCGAGCCGTTTCGGGCGAGCACGATGTAGTTATCGGTCACTTCGTCCAGAGTACCCGTCAGAGACTTTCCATTCACCATCAGCACGGTGATGCGCCTGGCAAACCAGCCGGTTTTTACCACGTCTGCCACGACGGCCCTCCTTCGAGTGTGCGTTCAACAGGAATCTCGTGGGCAACGCAGGTGCCCGGCAATGCCGCGCCTGCGGGGCGTCCGCGGAGGTGCTCCCCTCACTGCTGGAAGCCTTCCAGGATCTCCTCGATGCTCCTGGCGGTTTCGGGGACGAGCAGTATCTCCACGCGCCTGTTCTCGGCAACTGGCTGGGTGGGTTCTTCCGGTTCAACGCGGGGCTTGCTGGGGCCGAAACCTGCGATCCACATGCGCTCGGCACGTACCCCCCTTTCCACCAGATACTGCATCACGCTATGCGCCCGCATCGCCGAGAGGTGATAGTTGTCCTCCCAGCCGGACTGCCGTATCGGCACCCCATCAGTGTGGCCATCGACGCGAATGGTGACCCCCGGCCGCTCCTTCAGGTAGTCGGCCACCGAGTCCAGCGCCTTCCGGGCCTCGTCGGTGAGCTCGGCCTCCCCCAGGCCGAACAGAATCTGGTTCTCCACGACGATGAAGTTGCCTTCCTGGCGCGTCTCCACGCTGAAACCGGACAGGTCGCGGACAAGTTTCTGCAGTTCCTGGCGCTCCTGCTGCAGGCGGCTCTGTTCCTGTTTGAGCCTTTCCACGACGCCGCTCATCTGGTCGGACTCCGAGCGGGCGCTCAGCAGCTTCTGCTGCAGTTCGCGCCGGTCGGCTTCGAGCGAAGACACGGTGTTGTCCAGATCGTCACGTTCCTGCTCGCATTGCCGGAGCTGCTGCGCCAGATTTGCATTCTGCTTACGCAACTCCTTGGTCGCCGAACAGCCGGTCAACAGGGCCAGGGTCAACACAAGCGCCACCGTTCTCCTTGGCATCACAGGCTCCACTCCTTAAAGCTCTAAGGGGGCGAACTTTCCCAAAACCGCCCTGCGCCGGCCCCGTCACGGGAGGGCTGGTCAGAGGGGCAGCCAACCCGTCAGGGGAGTGGAGAACTCCGGACGCACGGTATTCTCCACCATGAAGACGGCCGCCAGCGCCAGCACAACCAGGGCGACGACCAGCAGCACGGTGGGCCAGGTGCTGGCCTGCTCGGTCCGGGCCACGGGCTGGGCGGTGGGAAATTCGGGCTGCTCCTCCTCCATCCCCGCCTCTTCTATCTCCACTTCCTCCAGTTCCTCGGGGAAGCCGACGGGCTCGGCGACCTCCGGCTCTTCGGCGGCCGTGATGTCCGCCGTGACCTCTTCCTCACCCACTTCGGCCACTTCGGGGCCGGCCACTGGCGCTTCCTCTTCCCCTTCTTCGATCTCCAGGATCTCGCTCAACAGCTCCGCCTCGTCGATGTCTTCATCGGTCGGCTCCAGCACGGCCGTGACGATCTCCTCTTCGTCCTCCGGACCTTCTTCCAGCTCGATGACCGGCAGCTCTTCTTCCTCGCCGACGGGCTCCGGTTCCTCCAGCTCGAAATCTTCCTCCAGGGCTTCGGAGAAGTCGAAGAATTCTTCCCTGGACTCTTCCTCGGCGGGCGTTTCCGGCTCCGCTTCCACTTCGATCTCTTCCCCTTCCATCAGCGCAGTGTCGCCGGACTCGGCGGCCCCGCCCGCCAGCAACGCCTCCTTGACCGCCATCACCTGAGCGCGCAGGAACCTGGTCTGCCCCTCAACCACCTGTTCCTCCAGGCGCCCTTCGCGGATCAGCTCGTTCAGCTCGCTGCGCTCAACGCCGAGCTCTTCAAGCGCCTCTTCGTAGGTCAGATGCTCTTGTTCTGCCATTCTTCCTTCTCCCGCAACAACGTGAAGGGCGGTTCTTCCCAAAAACTCCTTCATTACACGGGCGTATTATAGCACCCCGACCGCCCTTTTCAACCATTGCCGCCGGCTTATCCACCGTAAACGTCCTCCGGATCGAACACCCTCTCCTCGCAGACCCCGACGGCGTCCTCGTCCGGGTCATATCGCCGGTAGTAGCAGGTATAATAGCCGGCATGACATGCCGCCACTTTTTGCTCAACCACCACCAGCAGCGAGTTACCCTCGCAGTCCAACCTCAGCTCCACCACCCGCTGGGTGTGGCCGCTGGTCTCTCCCTTCGGCATCACGCGGCCGCGGGAGCGACGGTAGACGTGGACGCGCCCGCTGTCCAGCGTCCTGCGCAACGCCTCCCGGTCCATATAGCAGAGCGTAAGCACGGTCCCTTCGCGGTCCGCAATGACGGCGGGGATTAGTCCGTCCGGAAAGTTCAGCGCCTCCAGCAGGGGTTCCATTCGTAACTCCAGGCTATCGATGGATTTCATGGTAGGGGTTTTCGCCGGGCGATGTCAAAAGAGAGGCCGGGCGGGCAACATTTGACCGCATGGAAGCTGCACGATACAATGAATTTGCAACAACTACCTCGCCGGGGGACGGAGGCTATATGAGCCAGAACCAGGCCGCGAAGGTGGAAGTGCCGTCCGAGCAGATTCGGAGGCTGGTTGCCGAGATCGAGAAGGTCTACGTGGGCAAGCGCGACCGGGTGGAGCTTGCCCTGGTGGCCCTGCTGGGAGGGGGGCACCTGATCATCGAGGACGTCCCCGGCGTGGGAAAGACCGTGCTGGCCCATACCATCGCCGCCGCCCTCGACTGTGAGTTTCGGCGCATACAGTTCACCCCCGACCTGCTACCCAGTGACCTGCTGGGCGTCAACATCTACGATGAGAGCAAGGCGCGGTTCGTCTTCAAACGCGGCCCCCTGTTTGCCAACATCGTGCTGGCAGACGAGATAAACCGCACCACGCCCAAGACGCAGAGCTGCCTGCTGGAAGCCATGAACGAGGGCCAGATCACCGTGGACGGGGTGGTCCATCCCCTGCCCCAGCCGTTCTGCGTGCTGGCCACTCAGAACCCCTTCGAGTTCGAGGGGACCTATCCCCTGCCGGAGTCGCAGCTGGACCGGTTCTTTCTACGGATGAACCTGGGCTACCCCACCCGGGAACAGAGCAAGGACATCATACGCTCCCAGCGCCTGTACCATCCCATCGAGGACGTGGAGCCGGTGATGCGGGAACCCGAGGTGATCCGCTTGCAGCAACTGGTCCGCCGGGTGCACGTCTCCGATCAGGTGCTGGAGTACATGATGCGGATCGTGGACGCAACCCGCGCCCACGACGCCGTGGTGTTCGGCGTCAGCCCCCGGGGGGCTATCCACCTGTTCCGCGCCGCACAGGCGCTGGCGCTGCTGCGCGGGCGCGACTACGTGGAGCCCGACGAGGTGAAAGAACTGTCCGGGCCCGTGCTGTCCCACCGGATGCGCATGCGCGGGATTCCCCCCGAGAGCGGCGGGTTCGAGGAAGCCGCGCGGGTGGTCGATGGCATACTGGAAGAGACGCCGGTGCCGAGATGAGGCTCCGAAATGGTGTTTGTCCACGAACCACGGTCCAATGGCTGAATCCAAACAACTGACGCGGCCGCGGGTCCGCAAAGCGTCCCGCTTCATCGGCCGGGTCGGCTGGATCGTGGCCCTGGCGGGCCTGGCAGCGGCCATCCTGATGGGAAGCCCGGCGGCCGCGCTGCTGGTGACTCTTTTCGCCGGCTCGTGGCTGGCGGTTTCCCTGCTGCTGGACAGGTTCTCCCGGCGGCGCCCGGCCTATCTGGAGACTCATCTGAGCGTGCGCATGACGCGCTGGGGGCTCATCTTCCTGTTGATAACGGTGGGGTTCACCGTCTGGGCCGTGCAGTGGGGGATCAACCTGTTCTGCCTCACCGCGTCTTTCCTGCTGGGGGCGGTGCTCTGCTCCGGGGTGCTGGCCTTCCTGGTGCTGCGCCGTCTGGAAGTGGACTGGACCGTCCCGGAACATATCTACGCCGGAGAGGTGTTCCCGGCCGTCATACGCATCCGCAACACCCGGGCCACGCTCTCGGCTTTCGCCCTGGAGCTGCACAATCATCACGGACACGGGAGCAACGGGGACGGAGGGCAACGCATCGTGCGATTGCCTGCGGGTGAAGAAAGGTCGCGAACGCTGCGGCAATCGCTTCCGCAGCGCGGCCGTCACAGTCTGCCTCCGCTCAGGGTGACCTCCGGTTTCCCGCTGGGGCTCATGGACAGCACCCTGGTGGCGGTGAACCGGGATGAGGTGCTGGTGCTCCCCCGGCTGGGGCGCATCCACCGGGAGGCCTTCCTGCGCCGGACGGGAGGGGAGGCGAAGTGGCGGGCTGTCCTCCAGCGCAAGGAACCCCAGGGCGAGACGCGGTCGCTGAGGGAGTACCGACCCGGGGACGACCCCCGGCACATTCACTGGCCCACCACGGCCAGGATGGGAAAGCTGCACGTGCGGGAGTTCGAGAAGCGCCAGGGCCAGTGCGTCCTCCTGTTGCTGGACGCTTCCCTGCCGGGCGCCACGGCCGAGGAGCAACTCGCGCGCAAAGAAGATTTCGAGAGGGCCGTCAGCTTCACGGCCACTTTGGGGCGGCTGCTGGTGGAGCGGAGCATCTTTTTCGCCTTTGTCTCCTATTGCCCCGATCTGGTTTCACTGCCCTATCAATCCAGCCGGCCCCACATGTACGACCTCATGGAAGCTCTGGCAGTAAGCCAGATGACCACCATGCATGGCGTGGGGGAGCTGTTCAAAGCGGTAGACCCCCGGGGCGTGCGGGGGGGCATCTGCCTGGTGACGCCCGGACCGTATGTGGGCGGCGTGCCGAGGCAATTTGAATCTGCTACGACAATAGTGGACGTCAGCGAGCCCGATTTCGATGCCATCTTCAGTTGCCCAGATTGACACGGGAGGGCGGACCCGCCCGGAGGTCCACCGAACGTGGGTGCTGTTTCTGACCACGTATGGTCTCATCACAGGCGGCGCCCTGCTGCTGGCCATCCGCCAGGCCAGGTCGGTCTACGTGTTCCTGCCCCTGCTGTTCTGCGCGGCGCATGCCCTGGCAGTGGGGCCGGAGGGCCGCGGTGTGATCAGCCAGAGGTGGAAGGAGCTGCTGACCGTGGGGGCCCTCCTCGCCTGTCTCGGACACGCCCACGTGACCGACCAGCACTTCAGCTACGGCCTGGAGCACTTCCTGATAGCGGTCCAGATCATCCTCCTGTACGGAAGGACGCTTTCGGTTCGGGACTTTCGCCTCATCCAGATCACGGCCATCTTCGAACTGATGGCCGCGGGACGGTGGGTGCGGGAGTTCGCCTACCTGCCCGCATTCCTGCTGGGTGCTGCGTTCCTGCTGGCCAACATGCTGGCGGTGGAATTGCATCGAGCGGGAAGCGCCGAGATGACAGCCCGCGGCGTGCGCCGGCGGCCGCGTTCAGTGCCCCGGCTCCGCGATTTCCTCAGTGCTTTTGGAGTTCCGGCCGTCCTGGCCGGTTTCTTCACCCTGGTCTGCTTCCTGGTGCTTCCCCGCTACGAGCGCCTGCCGGAGAGGCAGGAGCGCGGCAGCGCCGTCACGGGGTTCTCAGAGGAGGTGTCGCTGCTCTCGGTCGGCCAGGTCCACCAGGACGAAACAGTCGCCTTCCGGGCCAGGTTTCAGCCGCTCAATCCCGAGCAATGCCCGCGTGACCTGCTGGACAGCGTGCTCATGCGGGGCACGGCCCTTTTCCGATACGAAGGCGGACGGTGGCTGAGCAAGTCCGAGAGCATCAGGCAGTGGAGCCGCACCGGCGAGAGGCCCCCGGGCGTTTCCCGCAACGAGTTCTTCCTGAGCAAGCCTTACGTGCTGGAATCCACCGACATCCGCGTCTGCCGCGTGGCACAGCGCGTGGAGCTGGAGAGCCCGCCCCGGTCCACCTTGTTCGCCCTGTACAGGCCGGTCGAGTTTGCTGGAGACCAACAGGGGGAAATGCTGATAAACAGCATCACTCACCACCTGCCGCCCACCGTAAGCAGAGGGAAACCCCTCAGCTACGACATAATCTCGGAGGTTCCCCTTTTCACGCCCGAGCAACTGCGCCGGGCCGGCACACCACCGCCCAGGGGACATTGGCCGGAGTTGTTTGTAATCCCCGCCGACATCCGGATCGAGCTGGACCGGGTGGGATACCAGATCCAGGACCGATACAAACCGCGGACGGATTACGACCGCGTCATGGCGGTGCAGAAATACCTTATGGACAGCGGCCGATTCACGTACACGCTCGACCTTCCAGACTTCGGCGACCAGGACCCCCTGGTGGCCTTCCTCATCGATACGCACACCGGCAACTGCGAGCAGTTCGCAACGGCCATGGCTCTTCTGGTCCGGACGTGGTCCATCCCCAGCCGACTGGTCATCGGCTATCGGGGAAACTGGCTGGAGACCGAGGACGACATGTACGTCTTCCGCGAACGGAACGCTCATAGCTGGGTGGAGGTATACTTCAACGGGCTGGGATGGGTACCGTTCGATCCGACCCCCGGCGTGCCCGGCATGGGAGACCAGGCCCCGTCGCGCGGCCTGGCCTCTTTGATGGATGCAGCGATGAAGGCCGTGCAGTACCGCGGCCACACCTTCTGGCACGGCATACTTTCCTACGACCGCGCAACGCAGGAGAAGCTGTTCTCCGGGCTGGAAACCGCCGCACACAACCTGGCCGCCGACGCGGCGACAGTCCTGCGGAACGTCCTGCCCGCCGTGCCCGGCCTCGGGCTCCTGAGGGTCGTGGCTCTGGTGGCGCTCTTTCTCACAGCCGGGGCGGTTCTGTATCTGGCCGCCACATGGCTGGAGGGCAGGCTCGCCCGCTGGCGCATCCGGCCACGGCGTGGAACGACCCTGCGGTTCTACCAGGATCTGCTCCAAATACTGCGCAAGAAAGGCATCTCCAGCCCCGCCTCTGCCACGCCCCGCGAGCTGGCCCGGACGGCCTCCAGAGAACTGGGCAGGACCAACGGTGGGAACCGCGAGGTGCCGCAGGCCGTACACCTGGTGACCGAGCTCTACTGCCGGGTGCGTTTCGGCAACCGGACGCTGACGGCGCAGCAGCAGAGCCAACTGCGCGATGCCCTGCGCGCACTCAAATCCGCCCGGCCCGCGCGGGCCGGATAGTGCAACCCTTCATCGCCCTTCTTCGGCCGACGAATCCTGCCGGTCCAACAGGGCGCGCACGCCCGCCGGCGTGGGCGGGGAGCCGGCCCGCCTCAGAAGTTGGAAGGCCGACGGCACCTCCTCCAGCAGGTCCTCTGCCGTCATGGACAGTTCGCCTCTGCTGCGGGAGGCCAGGTCCCCCGCCAGCCCGTGCACGAACACGGCGAGCTCAAGCGCCTCAAAGGGCGCCAACCCCTGGCACAGCAGCGCGGCCGCCAGCCCGGTCAGAACGTCGCCCGTGCCGCCGGTCGCCATACCCGGATTGCCGGTGGAATTGACGTAGACGCGCTGTCCGTCGCTGACCACCGTGCCGGCCCCTTTGAGCGCCAGCAGGACGCCGTGCCGGCGGGCAAAGCCCACGGCGGCACCGCGCCGATCCTGCTGCACATCCGCCGTCGAGCAGCCCAGCAGACGCGCCATCTCTCCGGGATGCGGGGTCAGCACGCGCAGGGCCGGCGCTTGCGCCAGGCGGCCCGTGGCCCCCGCCAGGGCATTGAGCGCGTCCGCATCCGCCACCACCGGACACGGCAGCTCGGCCACCAGTCGTCTGGCCGCCTCGAAGGCCGGCGCGGTCCGTCCGATACCCGGTCCCACGGCCACCACGTCAAAGCGCTCGGCGGCGGACAGCACCTCGTCCACGGCCCGGTCCCCCAGCAGCGGCGCACCCGGTTCGGGCAACGGCATGGACATGGCGCTGGTCAACTTGATCTCCGCCACCGCGTTCAGACTGGCCGGAACCGCCAGGGTGACCAGTCCCGCCCCACCCCGCTGAGCGGCCAGGGCGGCCATGCAACCCGCTCCAGTGAGCCCCGGGGAGCCCGCCACGATCAGCACGTGGCCGAAATCACCCTTGTGCGCGTCTCGCGGTCGCCCGGGAAGGACGGGCAGTTCCGTAACCTCACTCACATCAGAAGACCCGGTCATTCCGACGCACCTCCTCCCACGGCCATGGCGTTGATAAGCGCCCCGATGTAGCCCGCACCGAAGCCGTTGTCGATGTTGACCACGGCCACCCCGGCGGCACAACTGTTGAGCATGGTCAGCAGCGGGGCGACCCCCCCGAAGCCCGCGCCGTAGCCCACGCTGGTGGGCACGCCCACCACCGGTCGCGCCACCAGCCCCCCCACCACGCTGGCCAGGGCCCCCTCCATGCCGGCCACCACCAGGATCACGTTGGCCCTTTGCAGGTCCTCCGTGTGCGCCAGCAGGCGGTGCAGCCCGGCCACTCCCACGTCGTTGACCAGTTGCACGTCCGCGCCCAGCATTTCAGCGGTCACCGCCGCCTCGCGCGCCACGGGCAGGTCGGCGGTGCCCGCCGTTACGATCATGACCCGCCCCACCGGCTCAACGGTTGTGCGACGCACGGTGATGCAGCGCGCCGTCTCGTCATACACGGCGTCGTCACAGACGGCCCGCACCGCTTCCCAGCAGTCCCTGTCGGCCCGGGTGGCCAGCAGATCGGCACCCGAGGAGAGGATGCGTTCTGCGATCTTCGCCACCTGCTGGGGCGTTTTCCCCTGGCAGAAGATGACCTCCGGCGCGCCACACCTCAGCCCCCGGTGGTGATCGATCTTGGCAAAGCCGATGTCCTCGAAAGGCAAGGCGCGTATTCGCTCCAGCGCCTCATCCGGATCGATCGCGCCCCGCGCAACGTCCGCCAACAGGTCCCTTATGCTTTCCACCCTCACGCGCACACACCTTTCAGGGAACCGCCTCAGTGTCCAGCGGAGCCACCCGCCCGGCCTCCAGCAGCCGGCTGCCCAGGCCCGCCGTCATGGCGGCATTATCGGTGCACAGCGGAGCGGGCGCAAGGTGAAGCTCCAGCCGCCGCGCCTCGGTTTCCCGGCGCAGGCGGTCCCGCAGGCGCCCGTTGGCCGCCACCCCTCCGCCCACGATCAGACTCCGGGCCGCGTGACGCTCGGCGGCCGCCAGCGCCTTACCCACCAGCACGTCCACAACCGCCTCCTGGAAACTGGCGGCAACGTCTGCCACAAACTGCGGCTCGTAGCGGGCCTTGTCTATGTCTTCCCGGGAAGCGTTGGTCCCCACGCAGTGATAGAGCACGGCGGTCTTCAGGCCGCTGAAGCTGAAATGGGCGCTCTCCGGGGCCAGCCAGCTTCGGGGGAAGTCCACCGCCCGGGGGCTGCCCTCCCGCGCCGCCTTCTCGACGGCAGGGCCGCCCGGGTAGCCCAGGTGCAGGATGTTGGCCACCTTGTCGAAGGCCTCCCCAGCCGCATCGTCCACCGTGCCTCCCAGGAGCTCATGCGCCAGTGGGCCGGTGGTCAGGAACAGGCTGGTGTGGCCCCCGCTGACCACCAGGCTCACGGCAGGCACCGGCGGCCGCCCTCCCCCCAACCAGGCCGCGTAGATGTGTGCGTGCAGGTGATGGACGGAGATCAGGGGCAGTTCCAGCGCCCAGCTCAGCGCCTTCGCTGTCGTCAGACCGACCAGGAGCGCCCCGATCAGCCCCGGCGTCGTCGTGGCCGCCACCCCGGCCAGGTCCGACGGCGCCACCCCCGCCTGCTCCAACGCGGTATCCACCACGGGCAGGCAGTTCTCCACGTGCGCGCGGCAGGCGATCTCCGGCACGACCCCGCCGAAACGCTCGTGCAGCTCATGCTGCGTGCTCACCACATTGGAGAGGATGCGCGTGCCGTCCGCCACAACGGCCGCCGCCGTCTCATCGCAGGATGTTTCGATGCCCAATATGAGCACGCCGATCCCCGTTCTGTGTTCGCATTGACCGGTCCCGCCAGCCGCGGGCCCCACGCCATCCGGGGGGGAAGCGAGTCCCGCATCCCATCCTACGGCCCGGCAAAACGTGCTGCAAGCGCCTCGAGTGCCAGGCGCGCAGCCGTCGGCCCGCGTCTCGACAGGACAGGCGCGGGGACAGCGGGTTATGTCGTGCCGTGGCCGCTCGTTCCACACAGTGGCTGTCCAATCTGCGAACGAACATGCTTTCAGAATCTCTTGACAGGTCCTATCCTCCGGAGCTATAATTCGCTGTTGGAGATCGTGATGGTAGACCACAGCGCTTACACTGTTGCCCTGCGCTGGCTCGCTCTACCCTGGCTTTCACCGGGGTCTTGAGGCGGGTAGGGTCTGCGTCCACTCACCGGTTCGAAAAAGACAAGCCCTGCGGCCTCTGGACTACAGGCTGCGGGGCTTTTGTTTTCTGATACACGACGCTCACGAGCTGGGGACATAGCCATGAACAATCAACCGGAAAAGGTGACGATGTTCGACACGACCCTGAGGGACGGCGAGCAGGCACCCGGATGCTCGATGACCCTCGAGGAGAAACTCATGGTCGCGCGGCAGTTGGAGCGGCTGGGAGTGGACGTCATCGAGGCGGGCTTCCCCGTTGCGTCCGACGGGGACTTCGAAAGCGTGCGGGAGGTCGGCCGTCACGTTCGACACCCCGTCATCGCCGGGCTGGCGCGTTGCGTGGACAGGGACATCGACCGCGCCGCCGAGGCACTGGAAGACGCTGAAAAGGCGCGCATACACGTGTTCCTCGCCACCAGCAAAATCCATCGGGAGCACAAGCTGAAGATGAGCCCCTCCCAGATCGTCGAGCGCGCCGTGAAGGGCGTGCGCCGGGCGCGCCGTTACGTGGATGACGTCGAATTCAGCCCCGAGGACGCCGCGCGCACCGAACCGGACTTCCTCCGCGACGTGGTGGAGGCCGTCATCGAAGCCGGCGCCGGGACGGTGAACATCCCCGACACCGTGGGCTACGCCATACCCCTGCAGTTCGCCGAGTTGATCGGCATGCTCACCTCCGATGTTCCCAACATAGAGCAGGCGGTCATCAGCGTCCACTGCCATGACGATCTGGGGATGGCGGTCGCCAACTCTCTTGCCGCCGTCAGGGCCGGCGCGCGGCAGGTGGAGTGCACCATCAACGGCCTGGGGGAACGCGCGGGAAACTGCTCCCTGGAGGAGGTTGTGATGGCCTTCAAGACCAGGGGCGACTACTTCGGCGTCCAGACGGGCGTGAACACGCGGGAGATCATGAGCGCAAGCCGGCTGGTGAGCAGCGTCACCGGCGTGCGGGTGCCGCCGAACAAGGCCATCGTGGGTCGCAATGCCTTCGCCCACGAGGCCGGCATCCACCAGGACGGCATCCTGAAGAAAAAGAGCACCTACGAGATAATGCGCCCGGAGGACGTGGGCCTGGAGGAGGGACGCCTGGTGCTGGGCAAGCACAGCGGCCGGCACGCGTTCCGCAGGCGCCTGGAGGAGCTGGGAATCCACCTGGAGGACGAACACCTCGAGCACGCCTTCGGCCTGTTCAAGGAACTGGCCGACAAGAAGAAGGAAATATACGATGAAGACATCGAGGCCCTGGTGCGGGAGGAGATGGAGGACATCCCCGAGGTTTTCAAACTGATCAGCTTCCACGTGACGAGCGGCCGCCGGGTCACGCCCACCGCCGCCGTGTCCGTCGAGGTCGCCGGCGAGGGAGTCAAGACGGACGCCGCCATCGGCGACGGACCCATTGACGCGGTGTGCAGGGCGGTCGACCGGATTACCGGCTTCCAGTGCGAGCTGCGGGATTTCGGCATTCGGGCCATAACCAAGGGCAAGGACGCCATGGGCGAGGTATCCCTGGAACTGGCCTCAAACGGCTACAGCGAACGCGGCCGCGCAGCGAGGACGGACATCATCGAGGCCAGCGCCGTGGCTTACCTGGCCGCCGTAAACCGTCTGGCGAAACGCATCCGCAACGGCGCACCGGCCGGCGGGAAACCCCACGGGATGTAGCGAAAAAAGCGCCCGGGAGCCATGCCCCCGGGCGCTGTCGCATGCGCTGTGATCTGCGACTAAAGGGGTGAAGATTCAGGGGTGGTTGGCTCCGGTCCAACGGTCTCCTCCGGTTCGGACCGCTGGGGCCGGCTGCGCAGGTAACCGGTGTAGACGGTCATGCAGGCGCTCAGCATGAAGACGACGGCACCGATGATGACGATAGCGTAGATAAGGCCCGTGGGGGCCAGTTCCAGGAACCGATCCAGCACCTCCGGGTTGCTGGCCAGCACAGTGGCAGTGGCATTGGTGAACTGCCCGAGATAGATCAGGGGAGCGATCATGCAGGCAGCGCCTGCAATCATGCCGACGATGTAGGCGGCCATCGTGTCCTCCTCGGTCATGCAGTAAAGGATGCCCGTTGCGCAAGAGTGTCAATCCTTGATTGTAGTTACAGGTCAGTTAACATTGCAAGCAAAACCACGCTTCGCCATAGAAAATGCGCGTGGAAGGACGCAGAACCCATGACTCCCACCTACTACCCGAGCCGCGAGCAGTTCCGGCCTCTGGCCCAAAGAGGCAACGTGGTGCCGGTGTACCGGCAGCTTATGGCGGATGCCCTGACGCCGGTCGTGGCCTTCCAGAAGGTCTGCCGGCAATCCCACGGTTTCCTGCTGGAAAGCGCGAGCGGTCCGGAGAAGATCGGGCGATATTGCTTCCTGGGCACTTCGCCTTTCGCAATCTTCTGCGCCAGGGGGCGGGAGGTCTCCATAAGCGACGAAAAAAGGCAGCGAACCGAAACGGTGGACAACCCGCTGGACGCATTCGGCGAGTATGTGCAGAAATTCTCGTTTGTTCCGCTGGAGGGGCTGCCGCGGTTTTCCTGCGGCGCCGTCGGCTACATGGCCTACGACGTGGTCCGTTTCGTCGAGGACCTGCCGGAGGCGCCCCCTGACGACCGCGGCCTGCCGGACATCTACTACATGTTCTTCGACCAGGTGATCATTTTCGACCACCTGAACAAGACCGTCAAAGTGGTCTGCAGCCAGCGCACGGACGGGCTCAGCGCCGATGCGGCCTACGAGCGTGCTGTCGAGCGAATAGACGGCATGATCGACAGACTCCGCACACCGGTCACGTCCGTCACGGACGACATCGAGCCCTCCGGGCAAATCACCCTGCCCTACCGCTCGAATTTTGAGAAGGCCGACTACCTGGCGGCGGTCGAGAAGGCCAAAGAATACATCCGGGCCGGCGACATCTTCCAGGTGGTTCCCTCGCAGCGCCTGACGGCGGAGACCTCGGCCCGGCCGTTTGACATCTACCGGGCGCTACGCGTCATAAACCCTTCCCCCTACATGTTCTACCTCCAGATGGGTGACCTGCGGCTGATCGGCTCCTCCCCGGAGGTGATGGTCCGCGTTGAGAACCGGCGCGTGACGGTCAGGCCGATCGCGGGAACGCGCCGGCGCGGGCAGACGGAGCAGGAGGATCAGGAACTGGAGCGAGAGCTGCTGGCCGACCCCAAGGAACGCGCGGAACACGTGATGCTGGTGGACCTGGGCCGCAACGACGTGGGGCGCGTCTCCCGCTACGGCACCGTGAGCCTGGACGAGGTGATGGTGATCGAGAAATACTCCCACGTCATGCACATCGTCTCGAACGTCAGCGGTGAACTGCGCGACGGCCTCGGGGCGCTGGATGCGCTGAAGGCCTGCCTGCCCGCCGGCACGCTCAGCGGTGCACCCAAGGTGCGCGCGATGGAGATAATCGATGAGCTCGAACCCACCAGGCGGGGCCCCTACGGCGGGGCGGTCGGATACTTCGACTTCAGCGGCAACATGGATACCTGCATCACCATCCGCACCGTGGTTCTGGACGGTGACACGGCGTACGTTCAGGCCGGTGGAGGGATCGTGGCCGACTCCGTGCCGGAGCGGGAACACGAGGAGACGCTCAACAAGGCGAAGGCCCTCCTGCGCGCCATCGAAGTGGCGGAGAAGATGGGGGCCTGAGGTGGTGCTTCACGCCGGGAAAAGCTCCTCCAGCAGCTCCGGCGAAGGCTGTCGGCCGTACTCGCAGAGCTCGAACGCCTCCGCATACCGGACCTCGGCTCCCCGGCGGGGGCCGTACCGGTCGACCAGCGCCTGCCGGAACATCCGCGCCTGCCCGCTGAGCCTGTCCGCCAGCCTCCCGCGGAGCCATTCGAGCCGCTGCTCGTGCTCTTTCGGCACCCGGGCGAGGTAGCGGCCGTTGAATGGAAGCCACTCGAACATCTGGCTTTCATGCGCGGCCAGCATCCGGACCTTCTGGTCGAAGTACTCCTCGACGACCACGATCACGTCGCACTCGAACGGCAACGGTTTCTGAAAGTGATCGTAGGCATAGCAGATGACCGGCATCCGCCGCATTATGGGTGCGTCCGGACAGACGTGCGGCACCGTGAGCAGGTATGAGGCGTCCACCACCAGTTGGCCCGCCGCCCGGTGGTCGGGGTGGTAGTCGAAAGGACGCACAGTGATCAGCAGGTCCGGATGGAAGCGCCGGATGAGGGCAATCAATTCCTCCCGGATGGCCACGGTCGGCACGAGGCGTGCATCGTCGTGGTCGAGCACCAGGTAGTCCGCGCCGATGACCTCGCCGGCCCTGCGGGCCTCGGCTTTGCGACGTCGGGCCAGCTCGGCCGGCTCCATCCCGTGATGTCCAGCATTGCCGTTGCTGACGGCCACGAACTGGGCCCGGCCGCCCCGGTCGATGTATCTGGCCGCCAGGCCCCCTGCCCTGCCGTCGCCGTCGTCCGGATGGGCGCCTATGAACATGAGATTCACGGAACGTTCTCCTCGCGAGTATCCTGTGCTCACGGCAGCACGGTGGCCTTTTCGTCGGAGAGCAGCATGCGCCCTCCCGTCTCCGGTTCAAAGATGAGCTCGCCGCTGCTGCGCAGGCCGATGACCTCTCCCCGGACGATGCCCGCGCCCAGCCGCACCCGGACGGTACGGTCCAGCAGGCAGCTGAGGCGTCGCCAACGGGCAAGAATGCGCTCCGGCTGGCCCATCCGCAGTCTTTTATACCACATGTCCAGTTGCCGCAGCACTTCCCGGCAGAGCGCGACGCGGGCAAACGGGCGCCCCTTCTCGATGCGTAAAGAGGTAGCCGGCGGTGCGGCATCGGCGGGCAGGTCCTGCGGCTGCTGGTTGACGTTCAGTCCCAGGCCCAGCACGAAGGGCGGCGCGGCATCGCTGAGGGCCACCCGCTCCACCAGCACGCCGCCCAGTTTGCGCAGAGCCAGTTCCCCGGGCCCACCGGTCGCGATCACAATGTCGTTCGGCCATTTTATGCCTGCCCCGACGCCGGAACGCCGCACCGCTTCCGCCACGGCGACAGCCCCCAGGATGCACACCTGTGTCTGCCGGGCCGCAGACAACCCGACGCGCATGATGACGCTCATCAGCAATCCCAGCCCCTCTGGACACTCCCAGGTGCCGGTCCGGCCACGCCCCTCCGCCTGGTGTTCCGCCAGCACGACGTACCCGTCGGGAGCCCCCGCCAGAAGCCGGTCCCGGGCGACCTCCATCGTTGACGAGACGCTTTCCAGCACCTCCCCGGCCTCGCCCACTATCGCCGGTTCCGCCAACGTGCCGAAGAGACTCTCCGGATCGAGTGGATCGGTCTTCACAGGACAAACCTACCTATGGCAAAACGGATAATCCAAAGCGCGCCGGCGGAGTAGAGCGCCGCCCCCAGGTCGTCCGCCATGATTCCCCAGCCACGGGGCAGTCGCTCCAGCGCGCCTATCGGGAAGGGTTTCAGCACGTCGAAAACCCGGAACGTTGCGAATGCCGCGCCGGCGGTCAGGAACGCGCCGGGTCCCCAGAAAAGCAGGCAGGTCAGCCAGCAGCCCGCCAGTTCGTCCAGCACGAAGCGACCGGGATCGGAGTCTCCGAAAACCCGAACGGCCCCCGGGCAAACCCGGAGGCCCAGGAGGAGCGTGCCGACCAGCAGGCCGCCCGTAACGGCCACACCGGCGGGTCCGAACTCCGCCCGCAGCAGCCAGTACACGCCCGCCGCAGCGGCCGAACCCCAGGTGCCCGGTGCCACCGGCAGGTACCCGAGACCCAGCGCAGAAGACGTGAGCTTCAGAACCAGCTCACTGCGGTTCATCCCCTTCCCCTTCCGTTATCCGGGCAACCCAGTCGTAGCCCGCCGATCGCTCGATGCGGACCCGTGCACACTCACCCGGAGGCGGCGCCGGAGGCTCCACGTAAATGAGGGGATCGACGTCGGGCGCTTCCCGGCGGCTGCGGGCCGGTCGCAACCCTTCCTCAGAGGTTTCGCTTTGCTCCATGAGGACCTTCGTCAGTTCGCCCACTCTCTGGGACGCCAGTTCGAAAGCCACCTTTTGCTGCACCGCCATCAGCTCGTCGCGCCTTTCCCGTGCGACTTCCGGCGGCACCTGGCCGGGGAACTCCGCCGCCGGGGTGCCCTTTTCCCGAGAATACGCAAAGCACCCCGCCCTGTCGAAACGCATCTGCTCCACGAACTCCAGCAGCTCCTGGAAATGGGCGTTCGTTTCACCCGGAAAACCGACCAGGAAGGTGGTGCGCAGCGTGACACCGGGGATGCGCCCGCGCAATCGCCGGGTCAACTCCTCCACGTCTCGGCGCCGGACGCGACGTCCCATCCGCTCCAGGATCTCGTCGCTGATGTGCTCAAGCGGCACGTCAATGTAGGGACAGACCTGCGGCTGAGTTGCCAGCACTTCGATCAGATCATCTTCGACGTGCCCCGGGTGGGCGTAGAGCAGGCGTATCCACGCCGTGTCCACGGCGTCGCACAGTTGCCTCAGGAGGCCACCGGCCGTCGGGCCGTCGGCCCGGTCCATGCCGTAGGCGGCCGTGTCCTGCGCTATGACGTTCAGCTCTCGCACGCCGTGCGCGACCAGGTAGCGGGCCTCCGCCAGGATCTCCCCGGCAGGCCGACTGCGGAGCGGACCGCGAATGCTCGGAATGGCGCAGTAGGCGCAACGGTTGTCGCAACCCTCCGCGATGCGCAGGTAGCTCCATGCCGGGGGCGTCAGGCGGCGGGCACGCAACTGCGGCCCCACGCAGGCCCGGCCGTCGGCAATGCCCAGCGCGCGGAGCGCGGCCTTCGCAGCCGCCCGCGGGTCAAGTCCCAGGAAGACGTCGACCTCCGGAAGCGACTGCCTCAACTCCTCTCCGTAGCGCTCGCTCAGGCAGCCGGTCACAATCAAAGCCGCCAGTTGGCCGTCCTCTCTCTGTTCCACCAGGTCCAGGATGACGTCGATGGACTCCTCCCTGGCGTCCTGGATGAAGCCGCAGGTGTTGACCACGGCCACCCGGCCCCCGGCGGGGTCGTGGACCACCTCGACCCCGTTCGCTTCCAGAACGGAGGCGATGTGCTCGGAGTCCACGACGTTCCGGGCACAGCCAAGCGTGATGAGAGCCACCGCGGGCTGACGCGCAGGGGTGTTCTGTTTCATGGCAGGGGAAGCCAGAGAGTGCACGCGACTCAGGCCGAGGCGCGGGATTCATCCCACTGATCGAGGGTCATCAGGACCCGGCGGGGCTGGCTGCCCCGATGCTGCCCCACGATGCCGGCCTCAGCCATCGTGTCTATGAGTCGAGCGGCCCGCGAGTAACCGATGCTGAGCCGCCTCTGCAGGAGGGAGACCGAACCCCGCTGCGACTCCAGCACGACCCGCACGGCGTCGTTGAACAACTCGTCGACTTCTTCCGCCTCCTGCTGCTGAGCATGGTATTTCTGAAGTTCAGCGCGGAAAGTCGGCTCGCTCTGGGATTCCAGGAAGTCAACCAGGCGTTGGGTCTCTTCATCCGAAACGTATGCTCCCTGGGCCCGCACCAGGCGGGAGGTGCCGGGCGGCAGCAGCAGCATGTCGCCCTCTCCCAGCAGCAGTTCGGCCCCGTTGCGGTCCAGGATCGTCCGGGAATCCACCATGGAGGAGACGTGGAATGCGATCCGCGCCGGAAGATTGGCCTTGATCAGCCCTGTTATCACGTCCGTCGACGGCCTCTGGGTAGCGCATATCAGGTGAATGCCGACGGCCCTGGCCTTCTGGGAGAGCCGCGTGACGCTCTTCTCCACTTCCTTGGCCGCCACCATCATCAGCTCGCCGAACTCATCCACTATGATGACGATGTGCGGCATGTGCAGGGGCACGTCCTCCAGGTCCGCGTCGCCGTCCGGGTCCAGGCGTCGAGCGATTTCCTCCGGCCCCAGCTCGTTGTAGGCCGGCAGGTTCCGCACCCCGGCCTGAGAGAGCAGCGAGTAGCGCTCGTCCATCTTTTTGCACGCCCATTTCAGGACCGAGGCGGCCTTGTTCATGTCCGTCAGCACGGGACAGAGCAGGTGGGGGATCTGGCTGTACTGCGTAAACTCCACGGACTTCGGATCGATCAGGAAAAGCTCGACGCCCTCGGGCGTGCGGGTCATCAGGATGCTGGAGATCATGGCGTTGATGGCCACGGACTTGCCCGAACCGGTCGCGCCCGCCACCAGCAGGTGGGGGCAGGTGGCCAGGTCCAGCACCAGCGGATTGCCCGCGGTATCCTTGCCCAGGAAGAGCGGAATTTCATACTCCGAGTACTCGTTCCGGGTCGATTCCATCAGCTCGCGCAGGCCCACCAGTTCCCGCTCCGGGTTGGGCACCTCGATGCCGACGGTGTTCTTGCCCGGCAGCGGCGCGACGATGCGCACGTTGAGCGCCCTGAGCGCGATGGCCAGATCGTCGGCCAGGGATTCCACCCTGGACACCTTGGTGCCCGCTGCAAGCGAAAGCTCATACATCGTAATGACCGGCCCGGGCTGGATGCGCACCACCCGGGCGTCAATGCCGAAGTCCTGCAATGTCTGCTGGAGCAGGTTGCCCTTCTCTCGAATCTCGGTCTCATCCTCGCCGGAGAAAGATGGATCCGGCTGGTCGAGCAGCGTAATGGGAGGCACGCTGTAGTCGGCCTCCACCGCGACTTTTTCGCTCACATCGAACTCTTCGCCCCCCTCGTCCAGATCATCGGTGAACGCGGCGTAGGTGGTCACGACGGGGGGCTCGGCAGGCTCCGGCTCCTCTTCCGTCTCATCGGGAACTTCTTCCTCCACTTGCTCGTGACGCTCCAGGAAATTGGACCTCACCAGTTCCGGCTCCGGGTCCGGCAGCGCCGGGCCGGGCTCGGGTTCCGCCGGGACCGGCTTTTGTGCAGCGCGCCGTCCGGCCCCGGTTACCCACCTGGCCGCCTGCGCGATGGCACGTGCCACAAGCTTCGACAGAAACACCAGCTCCGTCCCCGCCAGGAGGATCAAGCCCACCCCCCCGAGCATCAGGATCAGGATGACGGTGCCCGTCGAACCGACGCTTCGATAGAGAACCCTGGCCAGGAGGATGCCGAACGCCCCTCCGGCGGTGCCGCCCTTCGGCACGTAACTGCGCCCGGGCGCGGATTCATCGCCGTTCAAGACCGCCAGGGCCAGCACCGCCGCCACGGTCAGGGACGCCATGCCGCTCAGCTTGAGCGGCAAGTCGGTGACCTTCCTGCCCCCCAGCAGCAGCACTCCGGCTCCCGCGAGGGCCGCTCCCAGCGGATAGGCGGCCCACCCGATGAGCGCCAGCGCGTAAGCCGAAACGTATGCGCCCGCCACCCCGCAGGCATTGCCCTCCGCCGCAGTGGCCGAGAAGTCCGGGAAAGGCCCCTCGCGCGGATCATGCGTTGCCAGACTGATCAGCAGGAAGGCCGCCACGGCCAGAAGGACCACCCCTGCCGCCATGCCGGCGAGTCGTCTGCGTTCCATATACGTCCCCCGTAAACCGTCCGAACAGTCCCGAAGTAACGCTATTTTAGTTAAAACACCCGGCCGAAAGCAAAGCCACCGGTGAATACGCAATGGCGATCCCCGGCGGCCTCAAGCCCCGTTGTGTGGCTCCAGTGCGATGTATATAATACGCCTTCTTCAGCCTTAACCGGTGAAAGCCATGCGTAAGATACTCCTCGTTTTGCCGGTCATAGCGGCCTCGTCTCTTGTGTGCGTCTTTTGCGAGTCAGCCGCCGAACGGGTCAATACGGGCCCGCAACCCGAGGCCTTTCTCAGCGCCGCCTGGAAGCCGGGGCCGGAAGCGTCCGGCGCAGCCGCCATGGCCCACCGATGCCGGATCGTGGACTACGGCGCCGACGTCGGCACCGGGTGGTACCGCGGCGGGGGCGACTGGCAGACGGTGCTGGTCGGCGAGGTGGACGTGGACGGCGACGGCCACAAGGAAGACGACTCGGTGGCCTTCGTCCCCTACAGCACCACCGACCCGCTCAATCCCCGCTGGCCGACCTACGACGTCGAGGCGACCAGCGCCATCTTCTACGGCGGCCTCGCCGAGTTCTTCGCCAACAAGCGCGGGCGCATCATAGAGGGCCTGATCAACGCCGAGCACGAACACCGGGACGACTTCAACCTGATGGGCGGTGCGGCGGGACCCGGGGAGGCGATGCAGGCGTACGGTTTCTGGTTCTGGAAGAAAGAGGACTTCCTGAACGGCGGCGACCGTTTCCGCGTCACCTTCGACGAGCAGAGCATGATCGTGCCGCACTTCTCGCGCTACTGCACGGGCTACGACGGCGCGCGCTGGGTCGCGCGGGACGGCGGTCAGTTTTACATATCGAAGAAAACGTTTCTCGGCGTCCGCACCTCACACGTCCTGCGCCCGGACGAAACCGAGTGGGCTCCCTACAACCCGAGGCCACCTTACCACATCGCTTTCGATGCGGAAGCGGCACGCTTCGCCCCGCACGAATTCGAAGACGTAACAACGGTCGGCTTCTACATTGCACGGGACACGCTCGACCGGGGCGGCGTTGGCCTCAAGTGGCATGCCTTCGAGACCTACGCCAACGTCCACCGGCCGCCTGCCCCGAGCTTTAACCTGAAGATGGTCCGCGTGGCAGCCGACGGGCAGCCGCCCTTGTGCATCGGCGCGACCGAGGTGCCCTATGCATTGTGGAAACGCGTCTGGAAATGGGCCGTCAGTAACCAGTACTGCTTCGACCTGGAGCCCGGCTATGTGTTCGATCGCGACGGCGATATGGGCAGTATGAAGCTGGGCGATCGCAAACATGGTCCGAACGACCCCGCCACCGACATGACGTGGCTGGATGCGGTGGCCTGGTGCAATGCCTTCAGCGAACTCGAAGGGCGAACGCCCTGCTATTACGCCGATGCCGATCACACTGAGGTTTTCCGGATCGTGAAGGAGCGCGATGACCCTGAGAGATTCGGCCGCACGCCGGGCGTCTACGTGCGGTGGGAAGCGGACGGATATCGCCTGCCCACCCGCACGGAGTGGGAAGCAGCGACAGGGGCGGGCGACCGGCAGGGCTGGACCGGCGAGAACAGCGACCCGGCGACGCGTCCCGTCGGCACGAAGCCCGCCAACGCCCTGGGCCTGCACGATACGCTGGGCAACGTGTGGGAGTACTGCTGGGACGCGGGAGGAAACGAGTTTGACCCCCGCCGTCAGGAGGCCCACGTGGTGCTGGGCGGCGGCTTCCGCTACCCCGAGGACGTTTCGGCCGTCGCCGCCCTGCCCTACGGCGAAACGCCTTCCGAGGGCAACTACAACATCGGCCTGCGCGTGGTGCGCGCGCCCGGTGGCATGACCAGAGAGCCCACCCTTTCGACCGCACCCGATGAACCCGGCTTTGACGATTCGGGCGACCTGCCGGCCTGGACGATCCAGAAGGGCCGCCGCGTCCCTCCGCGCCGCGAGGTCCAGCCGCAGATGCCGGAGGGCCTGCGAATGGTCGAGATACCGGAGGGCGGCTTCGTCCGTCCCAGTGACAATGCCGAGGTGACGCTCTCGCCCTTCTTCATGAGCGCCACCGAGGTCGCCTACGCCGACTGGAACGCCGTCTACCAGTGGGCCGTAAACAACCGCTATTCGTTCGACACGGACGGCGACATGGGCAGCATGGACCACCGGACGGCGGAGTTCCGGCACGGCCCGCGCGAGCCGGTGACCGACATCGTCTGGCGCGACGCCGTCCTGTGGTGCAACGCGCTGAGCGAGATGACCGGCCGGACGCCCTGCTACTACACCGACGATGCGAAGACCGAGGTCTACCGCCGCGCCTGGCCATGGCGCGTGCGGATGTGGCAGGGCATGCTGGCCTACGCGCCGGTCGAGCTGCGCGAACAGCCCATCCACTGCCGCTGGGAGGTGGACGGCTTCCGGCTGCCCACCGAGGCCGAGTGGGAGTACGCCTACCGCGGCGGCGTCCGGGAAGGCGGGGCGCAGCACCACTGGCAGAAGGACGACGGAAGGTCGCAGGAGCCCGCCGATTACGGCTGGCTGGCGGAGAACTCCGGCGGCCGCACTCATCCCGTGGGACTGCTGAAACCCAACCCCTTCGGCCTCTACGACATGGACGGCAATGTGATGGAGCGCGTCTGGGACTGGGCCTTCTACGACTACTACCGCTCGCACAACCCCAGGGGTGGCACCGGGTGGGAACTGTTCGGAAGGCCCATGCGGGGCGGCCACTTCGGGACGGAGCCGATGCCCGCTTATCGGCACTACAAGGAGCTGCCCAGCGCCCACCGCCCCACGCATGGCTTCCGCGTCGTACGCTGCGAAGCCGGGGTGCATCCCGAAAAGCAGGAGTTCGAGCCGAAGACGGTGCTCGACATCGACCCCGAGGAGTTCGACCCGCTCGTCGGGCAGGTCTTTCGGGGCGACCTGATGCGCACGGGCGTCTTCCGCACCCAGCCACCCCGGGGACCGGCCCGCGCGAAGTGGAAGGTCCAGACCGGCGGCAAGGTACGGTCGTCTCCCGTGGTGGTGGACGCAGTGGTCTATGTGGGCAGCGGCGACGGGCACGTCTATGCCCTGGACGCCGCGACGGGCGCGGAGAAGTGGAAGTTCCAGACCCCGAAGCCGGTGGTCGGGTCGGCTGCCGTCGCAGACGGAGTGGTGTACATCGGCAGCGACGACAGCTACCTCTACGCCCTGGACGCCGCGACCGGCGAGATGAAGTGCAAATACTCCCGGCACTACCAGGGCGTCCGGTGCGGCCCCGCTGTGGCCTACGGCGTTGTCTGGGCGGGATTCGGCACCTACAGCGGCGGCGGCCTGTCCGGGCTGGACGCCGACACCGGAAAGGAGGTCTGGCGCTACCGCTTCTACGGCATGAACTACGGCCCGATCGGCGTGGCCACAGACGGCGAGACCATCTACGCGCCCGCGGCCGACATCCACTCCTTCGCCGCGGACATCCGCACCGAATACCCGCGCTGGCGCCGGCATGTGCCGCCGTGCCACGCCTCCATGCCGATATGGGAGGACCTGGTCTTCCATCACGGCCGCGCAAAACTCCACGCCATGGACCTCGGGGCGGGTGAGACCATCTGGAAGGTGGAGCGCGAGGACCCGCCGAAGGCCGACCGCAACCCCACCTCCTCACCGGCCGTGCACGATGGTGCGCTCTACGCCGGCTGGAAGGACGGCACGATCCAGGCGCTCGACGCCCGGACCGGCGAAGAGCGGTGGCAGTTCAAGATGGACGGGCACTGCTTCTCCTCGCCCGCGCTCGCGGGCGGAACACTCCTGGTGGGCAGCGACGACGCCCATCTCTACGCCGTTGACGCCACCGACGGGAAGCTGCTCTGGAAGTTCAAGACCGGCGGCCTGGTCCGTTCCTCGCCCTGGGTGGAGGACGGGGTGGCATTCGTCGGCAGCGACGATGGCTGCGTCTACGCGATTCGGTAAGCAGGCGCGTCCGGGGTATGTCCGCGTTGTCCTGGTGGGGCGGGCACACTACAATAACCGTGGTGGATCAACGGGGGAGTTGATTCCGCTTTTGGGGGCATTACGATGAGCCTGTGGCTGGCTGTGCCTTTGTTCGTGGTTGGGATCGGGCTGGTAATCTTCTTCGCCGAGAAGCTGGTCGAGGGTGTGGTGGGCACCGCGCTGGGGTTTGGTATCTCGGCCTTCATCGTGAGCGTGGTTTTCGTGGGCTTCGATCCGGAGAATCTCGCCGTCGGGGCGGCGGGCAGCTATGAGGAGGCGGCCGGCATAGCCCTCGGCTCGGTGCTGGGTGCGCTGATGGTGGCCGCGGCGCTGGCTGGACGTCGAGCCGGGCGGCGAGGTGGGCGAGGTTCTGGAAGAGCAAGAGGAAGGCGAGGAACTGAGTCGGTGGAAATCCTTCGGGCTCATGATCGTATCCCTGGTCGCCATCGCAGCCGGCAGCGAACTGGCGGTGCGGGCCTCCAAGCCCATCATCTCCGCCCTTGGACTCTCCGACACCCTATTCGGCATGACCATTCTGGCCCTGCTGGTGAGGGTGGAGGAGCTTGCCCGGGAGCTGCCCGCCGCCGCGCGGGGCCGCTCGGACGTAACATTCGGCAACGTGGCCGGTTCCGTGCTGGTGTTCTTCCTGTTCAACGGCGGCATCATCGCGCTGATCCGGCCGGTGCACGTCGAGCCCCGCGTGATGCAGTTCTACTTCCCCATGTGTCTGCTGACCGTGCTGGTCATCAGCACCTTCATGCTGACTCGGCGCTTCCCACGCTGGGCGGGGGCCCTGCTGGTGGCGCTCTACGTCGTCTTCGTCGGCTACGGCTTCGTGTTGTGAAGCATCCGCTTACGCCGCGCGCAGGAGAATCAGTGTTTCCGAATCACCTCGCCGGCGGCGGCCAGCAGCTCCGGGCGCATCTCGCCGTAGTGCCGCGAGAGCAGCATACCGGAGGCGCCGCCCTCGTAGCATGCCTCGGCCCAGCCGCGCACCCGCTCGGGCGTCTCGGTCTCCTCGCCGCCCGGAACACCGATACCCAGGCCGGCGTACACGGGCAGCGGGTCGCAGCCACGCACCAGGCGACTCACCTCCTGGCGCACCCAGCGAGCGGGCCACGCCACCTGACCCTCCGTCTCAATCGGGTCCGGCACCGTCCCTGGGTCCCGCCCCATGATCCAGCTCAGAAACTCGTGCGCCAGGGACTTCGGCATATCGCGGAAAAGCACCTGGTGCACTCTTGAAAGTCCGCTGCGATACCGGGCACCCGTGCAGCCGGGATACACGGAGGGCTTTACCCAATCGGCGAACGCGACCACCCGGGCCGGATCGTCGCCCGCGCGCCACAGGAAATGATTCATCAGCGTGGCGTGCTGGAAGTGGAACCCCACCGGCAGCTCGCGCTGCACGGCCTTTGCCGCGCCCACCAGGGCCGCCCGGTAGTCGTGCAGACTGTCCCACCAGAACTGATCCCAGCTCAGCAGCGGGTAACGCTCCAGAAGCCGCCAGATCGATAGGAACCAGCCGTCCGGTGGAGCCGGCTCCCCCGCTTCGGCAGCCTGTGCCAGCCGGTACAGCTCCGCGTAGCCTTCCCGGGCGCGCCGGGGGTCCAGGCCGCGCTCGCGCGCCAGGCGGCAGCAGTGCTCGCAGAAGCAGTAAGGCACCCGGCCGTCCCCGTAGCCAGCCCGGTAGAAGACGGCCGACAACGGTCCGGAGCGCTCATGCATGAACATCAACGCCCGCAGGTAGGGATGCTCCCGGACGGCGTCCTCGATGCACGCGGTCTGGAAGCGTCGCCACAGCGGATTGTTGACGCAGCTCTGCCGGTGGGTCCGGCCGAAGCAATCGACCATGCCGATGGTGGTGTAGCCGGGGCACCCTTCCCAGTAGCCCCAGCGCTCTTCGCCGATGCCCATCACCAGGCCGATGCCCCGCTCCTCGGCGGGGCCGTGAAGCCGGTCCATGATGCCGCGGCCCTGTTCGTCCAGGCCCACCTGCGGCTGGCTGAAGGGCGTGCCGCCGCTGTGGCCGCGGCCGCGGCGGAGGCGCTCGCCTGCGAACAAAACGAGGGCGTTCAGAGGCAAATGCTCCTGAATGGCGTCGAAAACGTCTCCAGGACCCTGCTGGTCTATGGTTTCGGCACGGACCTGGATTCCGACGAACTGCTGCGCGTCACTCACGGCGGCTCTCCCAGCTTGAGTCTGGCAGATGTGTTCGCGCGGGATTATAGCACCGAAGGCCTGGCCGCCCAACCCCCCGCCGCAGGGGTTTACCTTGAAGAATCGCTCCGTCCGAGCGTGTACAATGTAGACTAAGCTCGACTTTAGAGCTTTCCAACGGCGAGACCCTTTACCATCATCCCGTGCTGGAGGCCAAGCTGGTCACCCCGACGGGGCTGGCCCTGTCGGTGGCGACCGAGTTTCTGGAGAACACAGACCCGGTAGGTCCCCAGGATTGCGAGCTGCGAGCCTTCTACCGGCTGGTGCCCAGGCTGAGGAAGATTTTCCCCCGGCTTTCGATCTGCCTTCTGCTGGATGCGGAGTTTCTGAACAAACAGACGATGCAGCTGTGCAAAGACCACAGGCTGGAGTGGATCGCCACCTTCAAGGAAGGCTCCCTGCCGGACGCTTACGCGGAGTTCGACACGCTCACGGCGCTGGCGCCCGAAAACCACCTCATCGAGACGGGCAAGGGGGTCAGGCGAGAATACCACTGGGTAGGCGACCTCCAGCACGCCGGGCACACCTTTTCGGCCTTCGAGTGCCTGGAGCAAAAGCAGGGGGAAGAGGAGCCCACACGTTTCCTGTGGGCCACCAGCCTGAGGGTCCACCGCAACAACGTGGCCCACATCTCACGGCAGGGAGGGAGACAGCGATGGAAGATTGAAAACGAGGGATTCAACCGCCAGAAGAACGGAGGATTCGGACTGGAGCACCCCTACTGCGCAGACTGGAACGCCGCCAAGAACTTCTACCTGGCCATGCAGATCGCCGATCTGCTGAGCCAGATCATCCAGCACAGCAAACTCCTGGAGCAGGACCCGGCCTCTCTGTTCGGCAGCATCGCCTCTTTTGCCGTTCGGCTGCTGGAGGTCTGGCGGAACTTCACCATTCCGCTCCGGCAACTGGAAAAGACCCTATCCGCCAGATACCAGATCCGGCTCGCTCCCACATAGCGGCCCGAGATGCGCAATGGGGGCTCCAGTCCGAAACCATCCCTATATTAACGGACGCTCGAAGCCCGGCACAACCGGGACACGATCAACCTGCGTTCTCTCATCCCCCGATGCTGTCACTCCCCACCTTTTGTGCCCAACTGCTCATTCCGCCGAAAACGATTCGTCAGAGCTGATCTCGGCTTCACGCTCTTGCATAGCCTGGAATGGATGTGTGAGAATGACCGCGCATGGTTTGCTACCTCTGACGGGAAAACTGGACAACGTTGCCTGATCACAACAGGAGAGGGAGAAGATAGGTGAAGCGGATACTGGTGACAGGCGCCGGGGGACCGGCGGGGAGAAACTTCGTTCGCTCCCTCAGGGCCGCGCCTGAGCCGTTCCACATCGTGGGCACAGACGTCAACAAGTAGTGAACTAAGCCGCTTCGCGGCAGTGGGGCGCGTTCTCTGTTCGCGGAGTGAGTAG
>CAZNGS010000009.1:0-90613 GCA_964572825.1 uncultured candidatus Brocadiaceae bacterium | reverse complement strand
CAGCAAGGACGCATCGCTGTGCCAAGAGCCGAGCAGCCTGATGTCGAAAGTCGAGGTTAGATTGCTTAGCAGCCCGGCCGGAAACTGGGCTCGGCCGCGCCGCCGGCAGGTGAGAGCAGGTCAAGGCGCGAGGGCGAAGGCGTGTCAAAAGACCGACACGCCGAGGCCGAACAACACAGAGATGCGACGCAAATGCCGGCGGCCCGAAGGGTTGGGGCGGCGGGGACGCCGCGCCTACCCCTTGGGGTAGGTCCGGCGTCTCGCCGGACCGGGGCTCCACCCTACGAGCTGGAGAGCCCGGCCTTGCCTCAGCCCGGCCGACACGGGTAAACCCGGGGCAGACCCCTTGTCTTCGCCCACATTCCCATTTTGCCGGACAGACCTCCTACACGGCATGACGCCAGGAGCCATCTGACCGCAAATTCTATTGATTGTGCCTGAAAGATGAGTCTTACTATCAGCGGGTGACGCATAGGCAGGCGTCGCAGCCGTTCCTGCGTGCGCCGGGAAAAAGGCCGGACGGGACAGAGCAACATCACGGGGCGCCGCCGGGATCTGATTCGCCCGCCTTCCGGCGGGATCTGGAACGGTGGGTTGGCCGGCCTTCCCAGGGCTCCCCCGCAGAGCGGGATCGCCCTGGGCTACTCATGGGACGCCCGCTGCGCGGGCTGAGAGCACGAACTGCCGGCCTTCAGGTCCCGCACTTCGCGCCGCGCTGGGGGTTGCCCGGGGAAACCTGCCAGCCGCGTGATAGGCATCATCTTCACGCACAACTCATTCAAGAAACCAGGTATGTGGACTCACCATTCAACGGGCATTAAAATGGGAGTCCTCAGAGATGTGGGTAAAGACAAGGGAGCAGGCATGG
This sequence comes from uncultured candidatus Brocadiaceae bacterium, assembly GCA_964572825.1. GTDB lineage: Bacteria > Planctomycetota > Brocadiia > SM23-32 > SM23-32 > CAYVBE01. The sequence continues at coordinate 89,745 of CAZNGS010000009.1, read as the reverse complement.
GTAACACGCCGGAGGGCTATCCAGTTGGCCCTCAAAGGGCCAAAGACCACGAAGGTAACCGTACGCCGGCCACTGCATCCAGAGACCATGTTTCGCACGGCTCGGCCGTGGGCTGGTATGTCCCGGCTCCAAACGAGCGATGGGAGCCACTATGGCCCGGCTAAGGGTCCGCAGGTGAACAGGTGAGACTGAAGCGCATGCCTTCGGCCACGTTTCTCCCCCGCCGTGGCGCCAAACAGGCATTCGCTCGGGGGACAACCGCTGCGACACGAGCTGAGCACGACCTTCGAAGAACGAGAGGTGCGCATGAACCGACTGCAGCGCAACGAGGCCCATCTGAGGGCGTTGTACGATGACGCCGGGCCCGGGCTGGGGCTTGTTTACAAGCCGCCCGGCGGGCCGCGGAACGAACTCGGCGACTACATCGCGTCCGACCGACCGGTTGTCGACTGGGTGCCCTACTACGAGCAACGAAACGCCTGGCGGATGGAGTTCGTGGACCGGGTGCCCGACGACCAAGTCCCTTACGTCAACCTGATCACGAACACAGGCTTCTTCGCGGCCGCCTTCGGCGCCGAGCTGCACCGCTACGACGTGGGCGGCGTCGCCGCGCGTCCACTCGTCCACTCCGCCGAGGGGGCCGCCGACCTGCCCCGGCCAGGCCTCGATGCGCGTCCTTTCGAGCGGTTCTTCGAGCTGGCCCGGGCACTCCGCAACCGACTGGGCCCGGAAGCGCCAATCAGCGTGCCGGACATCCAGAGTCCATTCGGCATCGCGGCCATACTATGGGAGAAGGCCGATTTCCTGATGGCGCTCGCGCTGGAGCCGCGGGCGGTGAAAGACCTGGTCGGCATGTGCCACGAGCTGCTGGCCGAGTTCCTGCGGGAGTTCAAGCGCGTGGTGCCGAACTGCTCCCTGTGCCATTGCCCGGACATGTGGGTGCCGCCGGAGTACGGCTGTCACCTGAGCGAAGACGAGATCGGCGCCATCAACCCGGAGATGTTCGAGGAGTTCTGCCTGCCCTCGCTGACGGGTTTGAGCGAGGAGTTCGGCGGGCTGTGGGTCCACTGCTGCGCCGATGCGGACCATCAGTACGAGGGGCTGGCGAAGGTACCGAACCTCCGCGGGCTGAACCGCAAGTTCTGGCAGGGGCCGCAGAAGTGCATCGACATGTTCAGTGACCGGGTGCTGTTTTCGTTTGGCTGCGACTCGGCTGAGGTGTGGGACGGGGTCATCGAGTCCGCCCGGCCGGAGACGCGGATGCTGTTCACGGTATACGGCGAGCCGGACGACGCCTGCCGACAGATCGAAGAGCTGCGGGGGCGGGTGCAGAAGCACAGCATCGCTTGAACGATTCGGCGGGAAAGCCTATAAAGAGGACGCCAGGCAACCTTACGGAGGAGTGCCGACGTGCCCGAGTCATCCCAAGCCGCGCCGCAGTCCCTCCGACCGCCGGCGGTGCTTTCCCGGGCCTGCCGGCTGTATTGGGAGAACTGGCGGACATTGCTATCCCTGTCTGCCCTCGGAGTCTGCCTGTACGCAGTGGGCCTGGTCCTGGCCTGGGCGGGGGGCAATTTCCTGTGGTGGCTGGGACACTCGCTGATCTTCCCGTGCGCGATTCTGTTCCTGTGGGCGGGCGCCGCTTTGAACGTCTCGGCCGACGGGGCCTTGCGGGGAGAGCAAATGACCGTCCGGGCCGCGCTGGCACGCGCGGCGCCGCGGTTTTGGTGGTATGCGCGCGCGGCCGTGCTTTCGGTGCTGGCATGGTGGGTGGGGCTGCTGGTCGTCATCGTCGGCGGTCTTTACACCGGGACGGCCTTCGCCCTGGCGGGTCCTGTAGCTGTTCTGGAGGAGCCCTCCGGCCGGCCCGGTGCGTTGCGCCGCAGCATGCACCTGGTGCGGGAGAACGCGCTGTCCGTCCTGCTCATCATCCTGGTGCTCTGGGCGTCGTGCGGTGTCATCGGCGTCGGAGCGTATCTCCTTTTCCGAGCGCATCCGGCGGCGGCTCGCCTGGTGGCCTGCCTGGGCTGGGTTCTGGTGTGGCCGTTCTGGAGCACCGTCCACGTGGTTCTCTACCGGAGGCTTCGATCCGAGGGGAAGCGCGAGCCCGAAGGCGAGCGGCCCGGCGCGGGTTCGTGCCTGCTGGGATGCGGGCTGGCTGTTTTGCTGACACTGGCCGGAGTCGGCCTGACGGTGGCGTGGACGTACGGCCTGCGCAAGACGATGTCCGATCGCAAACCGCCCTATGAGCATTCTTACATGTTCCCTTCCACCGCCGAGCCGGAGCTGGATGGAGTCGAGGTGGCTTTGTCCGGAGGATGGGAGGCAAGCAGTTGGGACCAGCCCGGCTACCGGCTGAGCAACAGCGAGGGCCTCGGGCCCGAAAACATCCGACTCTGGTCCAGGCCGCTGTATGAGGCGACGGATGCACAGCGGTTGACGGAGCAGACCGCGGCGCGCGTCCAGGACCTGAGCGTGGAGGTGTTTGGGCCGGATATCCCCCGCGAGGTCCCGTATAACGCACGTTCGACGGAGCGGCTGGAGTTGGGAGGGCGCCCCTGGTGGCACCACACCCTCACGTGGCGCCCCGACGACGCCGAACCGCCCGCGGAGGTGCGCAAGGATCACTTCTTCACTGTCTTCGGGGACCGGGTAGTCGTCGTCACCGCCTTCGATGCCTACCTTGCCACTCCGGAGGAGGAATACCAGGAGAGCGTCGAAGCCGACCTCTCGGCCGTGAAGGGGCTGATCTCCGGCCTGCGGATTTCGCCGGCAGCCCGGACCCCGGAGGAAACTCGATGAACAGGTTACTCCGCTTCGCCGTCGTGGCCTGGCTGGTGGGGATCGCCCTCTGCGGGTTCGGCTACTGGTGGAGCCTCGACGCCCCGCCGCCCGACGCCGAGGATCTGCGGGTGGAACGGCCGGAGATGCCGGACGAAGACAACGGCTGGACCTATTTCCGGCAGGCGGCTGAGGCGTTCGAGGAGCCGCAGGACACGTACTACTCGCAACGACTATGGCAGGTGCATGAAGGGAGCACATGGGATGAGCCCGTGGTGCGGAAGCTTCTGGAGCGTAACGAGGAGGCATTCGCATTGCTGGAAAAGGGCCTGCAGTGCCGCACCGCCGTGATGCCGCGGCAGATTGGGTTCGATTTCGACACCACGTACCTGGCAGAGATGAGGGCGCTGGCGCTGGCGGTCTGCCTGCGGGCCAGGCACAGGCACCGGAAGGGCAGAGACGCGGACGCGATGGAAGACGCGATGAACGTGATCCGCTTTGGCCACATGGTGGCAAACGGGCGGGGCTTACTCATCCACTATCTCGTGGGGACGGCGGTGGAAGCGATCGGTTGCGCCACGGTCTGGGACATCCTACCGGAGGCCGATGTGAACCCGGACCGACTGAAGTCCTATGTGGGTGAGCTGGGCAGGTATCGCATCACGCGAACCGGGCTGGCAGATGCCTACCGCGCGGACTACGAGCACATGGCCCGGGGTATCGAGGATCTGGCAGCGGGTAAGATAACGACCGAGGAGGGGCCTGTTGCCAAGGCCCTGCCGAAGCGCGAGTTCTGGAGCAAAGGCATCGGGGCCATCTTGTTCCAGGTGAACCGGACGAAGCGCATGCTGGCGCGCACAACGAGGATTTGCATCGACAACGCGCCTCGCATATTCGCCGAACGGGACTACTCCGGGCTGCCGCGCGAACCGGAGCCTGTCACCGTCTCGGGAATCCTCCGGCTTGTTCTGAGCCGGAACCCCGTCGGACGGATCATGGTCAGCATGATCCCACCGGCCCTGAAGAGAGCTCACGCGGAGAAGTGCGCCCAGGAATGGATCGTGTCCGGAACGCGAGTCTTGATGGCCCTGAAGGCGTATAAGACCGAGAACGGAACCTTGCCCGCATCGCTGGATGAGCTGGTGCCGGAGTACATCGACGCGGTGCCGCGGGACCCCTACGACGGCCGGCCGCTGCGCTATTCCGGCGACAACAGGATCATCTACTCGGTGGGCGAAGACCTGAAAGACGCCGGCGGCGCCCCGGGTGATTACCAGGGCTGGAAAGAGAAAGAACCCACCTACCGCATCGCTTTCTGAGCGACCGGTCGTCTGCCTTGCTCGGCCCCCGCGGCGTGGCCCCCTCTCTGAAGGGCCGGTCTCCGGCGGATTCTCGGCCGAAAACAACTCGTGATAGACAGACGGGGGTTGACACCTCCGCGCGCTTATGTTACGTTTTGTTTATTCGTGCTATCAAGTCTCGGCCCCTCTTTCCTGGGAAGTTAAGGTCACGCCCCCGGCGTACCTTTGCCCCGGAGCTGCAGGCGTGGATGTCTCCTGGAAATCGGTCGGCAGATGATGCCCCCTTCTCCTGTGACGGGAGCGCGACGATGAGAAAGGCACTGGTTCTGGCGGTGGCGATGGCCCTGGTCTGCACAAGCGCGACCGCCCACTTTCAGGTGGTGAAGCCGTCCGCCGATATTGTGACCTTGCGGGGCTCGAAGGAGTTGCGCCTCGACATCCGGTTCACCCATCCCATGGAGCAAGGACCGGTGATGGAGATGGGACAGCCCCGACAGTTCGGCGTGATGGTGGGCGGCGAGAGACACGGCCTTCTGCAGTCCCTGGAGGCCCGGCAGATAGACGGCAGCACGGCCTACACCACCACCTATCCGGTCAGGCGGCCGGGCGACCACGTCTTTTACCTTGAGCCCGCGCCCTACTGGGAGCCGGCCGAGGACAAGATGATCGTCCACTACACCAAGGTGGTGGTCAACGCCATGGGCGCGGAGGAGGGCTGGGATCGGATGGTGGGCTTCCCGGTAGAGATAGAGCCCCTTGTCCGTCCTTACGGTCTGTGGGCCGGCAACCTGTTCCGCGGCGTCGTGAAACGCGACGGAAAGCCCGTGCCCAACGCCGAGATCGAGGTGGAATACCTGAATGAGGGCAAACAGGTGCAGCCGCCGTCCTCGCCGTTCGTCACCCAAGTGATCAAGGCCGACGAGAACGGTGTTTTCTCCTATGCGATGCCTCGCGCCGGGTGGTGGGGATTCGCGGCCCTGGTAGAGGGGGAGGAGAAGATGGAGAACCCGGACGGCGAGAGAGTGCCGGTGGAGCAGGGCGGGTTGCTGTGGGTCCACACAGTGGCCATGCAGTAGGAACTCGCCGTGGTCGGGAAGTTTTCCACACCCGAAGAGGGGGTCAGCAGGTGCACATTGCCGAAGGCATACTGTCCGCCCCGGTCCTGGCCGGCGGGGCGGCCGCGACGGCGGCCGGTGTCGTCGTCGGCTACCGGAAGCTGGACGAAGAGCACATCCCCCGGGTGGCCGTGCTGGCCTCGGCGTTCTTTGTCGCCTCTTTGATTCACGTGCCCATCCCCCCGGCCAGCGCGCATCTGGTGCTGAACGGCCTGGCGGGCCTGATACTCGGCTGGGCGGCGTTCCCTGCGCTGCTGGTGGGCTTGTTTTTGCAGTCTCTGCTGTTCGGGTTCGGAGGGCTGACGGCTCTGGGCGTCAACACCATCGACATGGCTCTGCCGGCCGTCGTCTGCTACTATGCGTTCAACCGGGGCGTACGCTCCGCCGGCAAAGCGGTGGCCGGCGTGCTGGGCTTCCTCTGCGGCGCGCTCGGTATCGGGCTGGCCTGCGCCCTGACTGCCCTGGCCCTGGTGACCACCGGGAAGGAGTTCCTGGCCGTGGCGGGCGGCCTTGTGGTCGCGCACCTGCCGGTGATGCTGGTGGAAGGCGTGGTGACCGCCTTCATCGTGCTGTTCCTGCGACGGGTCCGTCCCGAACTGCTCCAGGCACCGCTGCACTCGTCCGAGTGAGATTGGCACATGAGACCCAGAATCAGCGGCGTCCTGCCGGGCATCCTCGCCGTGGTAGCCTGCGTCGGCTTCCTGTCGGGCCCGGCGGTCTACGGGCATGGATTGATCGTGTACGGCAGCGCCAGGGGCCGGACCATCGAGGGCTGGGCCTATTTCTCCGGAGGCGGGAAGGCGAAGAACGCCACCGTCCGGGTGCTTGGTCCGCAGGGGGAGAGGCTGGGGCGGGTCACGACCGACGAAGGGGGGCGGTTCCAGTTCCGGGCCGCGCGCCGGTGCGACCACACGCTGGTCCTGGAGACCGAGGGCGGGCACCGGGCCGAATACACCGTGAAGGCGGAGGAGCTGCCGGCCACTCTGCCCGGCGCGAAGCAGCCCGAATCGCCGGAGCCGGGCGCCCCGGAGGTGGAGAAGCCGGCCCCCGAACCCGGGGCGGCGCGGCGGGGGGAGAGTTCGTCCCTCCGGCCGGAGGAGATGAGGCGAATCGTGGAGGATGTGGTGGCCCGAGAGGTCGAACCGCTGCGGGGGGAGCTGCACCGCTACAGGCAGAGCGTGCAGTTCCGGGACGTGTTGGGCGGCATCGGCTACATCTGCGGAATGATGGCCGTTATCGTGTATTTCAAGCGCCTCCGGCGGACGGATGCGACAGCTCGAGGGGAGGCCCGGGCCGAGCCGGGCCATCGGGAGGAAAAGTGAACCATGGTCTGTGAAACCTTCTTTCAGCGGCGGAGCCTGATCGGCCGCCTGGACCCGCGGGCGCGGATCATCGCGGCCCTCGGCCTCTGCACGCTCATAGCGGTGAGCGGGGGACCTGCGTCCCCGGCGGCAGGTCTCGCGGGGGGGCTGGTCTTCGCCGTGCTGGCCCGATTGCCGGTACGGCCCACGGGACGGCGCCTGGTCGCGGTGAATGCGTTCGTTCTTCTTTTGGGCCTGGTGCTGCCGCTGACGGCGGACGGGCCGACGGCCTTCCGGGTGGCCGGGCTGGAGTTGAGCCGGCCGGGACTGGCGCGGGCCGGCACCGTGGCCCTGAAGGCCAACGGCATCGTGCTGATCTTCACCGCACTGCTCAGCACCGAGGAGCCCACCCGGCTGGGACGGGCGCTGCACCGGCTGGGGCTGCCAGCCAAGCTGACGCAGCTCTACTTTTTCACCGTGCGATACGTGGACGTTCTGCACCACGAGTACCGCCGGCTCCGGGAGGCGATGAAGATCCGTTGTTTCCACCCCGGGCTCAACCTGCACACCTATCGCAGCCTGGGCTACCTGGTGGGGATGCTGCTGGTGAGGAGCTTCGAGCGGTCCGAGCGCATCATGCATGCGATGAAATGTCGGGGCTTCGACGGTCGTTTCCACGTGTTGGAAGGGTTGGCCTACAGCCGGCTGGACGCCGCTTTCGGCGGCATCTGCGGTGCCCTGTTCGCGGCACTTCTCGCCCTGGAGCTGCTATGAACGAACCACTGCTGCACTTCGACGAGGTCGGCTTCTCCTACGATGGAGCCCGGCCGGTCCTGTGCGAAGCGAGCTTTCAGCTGCGGCCCGGCGAACGGGTAGCGTTGGTCGGCTCCAACGGCAGCGGCAAGACCACCCTGCTGCACCTGGCCGTGGGCTTGCTCCGCCCCGACGAGGGTCGGGTAGTGGCCTTCGGACGGGCCCGGGAGAGCGAGAAGGACTTCCGGGAAGTGCGGGCCGCAGTGGGGCTGCTGTTCCAGGAACCGGAAGATCAACTCTTCTGCCCCACCGTGGAGGAGGATGTCGCGTTTGGCCCCCTCAACCTGGGCAAGAGCCCAGAGCAGGCGCGCCGCACAGCCCGGCGGACTCTCGCCTCATTGGGTCTGGAGGGCTACGCCGATCGGGTGACCTACAAACTCTCGGAGGGCGAGAAGCGGCTGGTCTCCCTGGCCACAGTCCTGGCGATGGAGCCGGAGGCCCTGCTCCTGGACGAACCCACGGCCGGGCTGGACCGCGACATCGTGGAACACCTGCTCGACATACTCAATGACCAGGAGGTGGCAATTCTGGCCGTCTCTCACGACACGGATTTCCTGGGCCAGGTTACCGAACGGACCCTCCGCCTGCGGGATGGCCGGCTGGACGGCTGCTCTTTGGGAGACTATGGCCCCGGTGGTCGCCTCAACTAAAGGTGCGGCCCGGCGATCATCACGGCTGTGCCCCGCGCCGCAATTCCGAAAAGACCCGGCCCCCACGTCTTGAGGAAGTCCCGCCGCTTCCAACCGACCACGGCAACTCCTTGGGGAGAAAGTGAATCGGCCACAGGGATGGAGTATAGCCGTCTGGCACCCGGGTGCAAAGGGGAGCCAGGATGCAGAAGTTTCCCCAAAAATCAGGCGAGGTGATCGGGAAGTGCCCGCATACCAGGGCCTCCCGTTCGAGGGGTGCGGAAAGGTGATTGTCCGGTAAGGTACGACTGATCACGAGGCGTTTTCGGGGAATCTCGACGGGAGGAATCACCCCCAGGCGAGCATAGCTGGCTCCATCACAGAATCAAACGACCGATTACCCGGTTCGCCTCCCGGCTGACCCAGGGCCGGGGCTAAGTGGTCTGAACCAAATGTTTTCCGGCCTGCCTGTGCGTCGCCTGCCTGTGCGTCGCACGCAGACAGGCACACAGACAGGTTCTTGTCTCCGCCATTGCTGAGGCGAGACGCCTCAGCTATCCGGCGGGAACGTTTCCGTTGTCCTCAGGCCCGTAAGGGCCGTCTCAAGGTTAGCCCGGGGTGATCCCGCTGTGCGGGAGAGCCCTGGGGAAAGGCATGTGAATGAAACCACAGCCCGCACCGCGGGCGACTCAGGACGTTCGCCAAACCGGTGCTCCGAGTCGGGCTGAAGCGACTCTATCAGGTCGCCCCGTTTTTGCACGACGCAGCGGCCGATGGCATCCATCGGTTGCTTTACGGGCAGGAAGGCCGGCTATCGAAACCGTAAAGGCGGCATCGCGCGCCTGCCGGCAACCGCTTCCCTTTGCGCGCGCTCCGGCCTGTGGAAATGGCGGGGAAACTCCGCCGCGATTCCGTTGACACAGCTAAATCCTATCGCTAAGATCAGAAATAGGGGATCTGCACTGGGGTGCAGATGATCTAATCTCTGTTTCTGCAAGGGGGAAGTGCATTGGATAAGCGGACTATAGCCAGGACTCTGGCAACGCTGAGCGTGGCGGGACTGCTGGCCGGCGCGACCATCGTGTCCACCGGCTGCGCCGGGACGAGCAGTTGCAACTCGTGCGGCCACAAGAAGCAGTCCGAGGAAGGCGAGCATTCCTGCGGGCAGGGCTCATGCGGGCAAGGTTCCTGCGGGTCCTCCACCGAGTGAGGGATACGTCGCTCTTCTGCGTGAGCATTTGTCACGCTCAGCCGACCGCCCGGGAGGTCAGCAGGTCTCCCGGTGGGATCACGCAAACCGGGCAGGGGGCTGAAACCACGCTGCACTAACCTCACCCCTGTCCCATTCATCATGAAGGCGGGGGGAATCGGTCCGCTTGTCCCAAGGGACCGGTTCCCTTCCATCTGCATTCCCTTCGCCGGGACCGAATCGGGGGCCAGAGGAGATGGGTGCCGTCGGCCGGTCGGGCCTCGCAGACCTCTATCCGGTGTGTCGCCGGTGCCTGGGGCCAAACGCATGGAAAAGCCTCGTGGCCGATCTGAGCGCGACCGAGGAGCCCACGCCGCTGAGCCAGAAGGCGGACGAATTGCCCGACGATCCACACGTGCCCCCGTTCCTGTCCGATCTTGCGCGCCTGGAAGAGGCAGTGCGCGCCGTCGAGTCGGCCCAAGTGGAGGTGCCGCGGGAGTCGGAGACCTATCGGATCAATCCCGCCCTGGACGTGGTTCATCTGGACTGGCAGCTCGCCGCCCTTTTCGATGGGTCCGATGAGACGGTGGAAGTCACGCCGCCGCACGCGGAGGAGTTCGCCCTCGTCTGGCGCGATCCCGAAACGGATGACACACGCGTTAAGGCCGCCGCCAATACCGAACTGGTCGCCGTCAAGATGCTGGTCGAAGATATCCCCGCCGAGGAGGCGGCCCGGCAGGGCGGGCTCCACGTCCAGGCGATCCACGGAATACTTCGCAACGCGGTGCGGGAGGGATTTGTCATCGGGCCGGCGTCCCGCATCCGCCGGTCCCCGGCAGGCAACCGGTACGTGGCGGGCGAGGCCGAGACGGCCAACGCCTTCACCCTCCAGTGGCACATCACCCAGAAGTGCGACCTGCACTGCAGGCACTGCTACGACCGCACGGACCGGTCGCCGCTGAGCCTGGAGCAGGGAATGCACATCCTCGATGATCTGGCCGGGTTCTGCCGAAACCGGAACGTCCGGGGAAGCGTCAGCTTCACCGGCGGCAACCCGCTGCTGCATCCGGCTTTCTACGACCTGTATCGGGCCGCCGCCGATCGCTGGTTCACCACCTCGATCCTGGGCAACCCGGCCTCGCGCGAGCAGGTGCGCCGGATCATGGAGATCCAGCCGCCCCGCTACTATCAGGTGAGCCTGGAGGGGCTGCGCGAGCACAACGACGAGATCCGCGGGCGCGGTCAGTTCGACCGGGTGATCGAGTTCCTGGAGCTTCTCAGAGAGGAGGGCATGGGCTCGGCCGTTATGCTCACGCTCACCGCGGACAACATCGATCAGGTGCTGCCGCTGGCGGAGCTTCTGCGGAACAGGGCGGATTCGTTCACGTTCAACCGCCTATCGCCCGTCGGCGAGGGGGCGGACCTGGCTCTACCCTCCCGCGAGCGGTTTGCCCGCTTTCTGGAAGAGTACGTGGCCGCGGCGCGAGACAACCCCGTTCTCGGGTTCAAAGACAACCTCATCAACATCGTTCTCCATCGGCGGGACAGGGAGCCGTTCGGTGGTTGCACCGGCTTCGGCTGCGGCGCCGCATTCAACTTCCTCGCCCTCCTGCCGGACGGGCAGGCGCACGCCTGCCGCAAGTTCCCCTCTTTGCTGGGTAACGTGTTCGAGCAGGATATTGCGGCTATCTACGATTCAGAGGTGGCACAGCGCTATCGCGATGGAACGGCGGCCTGCGGGGCGTGCGAGCTCAGGCCTTTCTGCGGCGGCTGCCTGGCCGTGGCTCAGGGGCTGGGGCTCGATATCTTCGAGGAGCGCGATCCGCACTGCTTTCTGGAGCCGGTGGAAGGGCCCGGGCGCTGAAGGCGCGCTCAATCCGGCTTTTCCAGGCGCAACACCATGCTGAAACCCACGTAGATCCAGCCGTTCTCCACCCGGTAGAGGATACGGTTGAGGCCCTTGCGCAAGTAGACGCGACGCCACACCTCGTCCACGTCCCAGCCCTTCAGGCGTTTCGAGCTGATCCAGACCGGCACGCCGTTGATCTTGAGGATGCCACGGTCGGTAAAGCTCGTCCAGGCGGGCGCCCCTCTCCTTTTCCGCCAGGGCATCCAGCTCCTCCCGGAGGTCCGCCGGCAGGAACGGGACGTACTCTTTACCCCGCTTCAGCCAGGCGGCCCAGCGCGTGAGCTGGTCCAGGACGTAATGGGTTCTGTGCTTCAGGAGGAGGCCCGCTGCCAGGTTCCGTTTCCGGTTCTCGTTGGCCAGGTCCTCCTCCGTCACCCTTCTGTATATGATGTGGGCCTCGTCGCGCTCGTGGGCCTCCCAGTTCCACTTCACGTCATACTGAATCTCCACCCAGGGGCTCTCCCAGGACACGTCCGGGGCCTCCGGCTGCTCCTATGTAGTGACGGAGGGAATATAATCCCCCGTGTATGAGCTCCAGGAGGGTCAGCTCCAGCCAGCGGGGCTCCTCCTCCTCGTAGCGGTCCATGAAGGGGCCCAGGCACTCCCAGAAGGCCTGAAACCGCAAGCAGAGACCGCCTTCCCCCTGGACCTGAGCCTGGCAGGGCTCGCCGTCCGTCCTGGTGGCCTTACAGAGGGCCATTAGTTAGTAACCTCCCTTGCGGGGCTCGGTCTGTGCGTACGATAATGCACCTTTTGTTACTCATGGGGCCGCTCACGGGGCGACCCATCTGGGCCTCCCCCATTTGTCGAAGAGGATCAGGCCCGGGCCGTCCTTGTAGACCGCCACCCAGGCGCGGACCTCGCCCTGCTCGTCGGAGAGGGTCAGGCCCGGGCCGTCCTTGGAGAGCTCCAGCCCGGCGCGGGGCTCGCCCTCCTCGTCGGAGAGGGTCAGGCCCGGGCCGTCCTTGAAGACCGCCACCCCGGCGCGGGGCTTGCCCTGCTCGTCGGAGAGGGCCAGGCCCGGGCCGTCCTTGAAGGCCGCCAGCCCGGCGCGGGGCGTGCCCTCCTCGTCGGAGAGGGTCAGGCCCGGGCCGTCCTTGAAGACCGCCACCCAGGCGCGGGGCGTGCCCTCCTCGTCGTAGAGGGTCAGGCCCGGGCCGTCCTTGGAGACCTCCAGCCCGGCGCGGACCTGGCGCTGCTCGTCGTAGAGGGCCAGGCCCGGGCCGTCCTTGAGGACCGCCACCCCGGCGCGGACCTGGCGCTGCTCATCGTAGAGGGCCAGGCCCGGGCCGTCCTTGGAGACCCTCAGCCCGGCGCGGCCCTCGCCCTGCTCATCGGAGAGGGTCAGGCGCGGGCCGTCCTTGGAGACCTCCAGCCCGGCGCGGGGCTTGCCCTGCTCGTCGTAGAGGGCCAGGCGCGGGCCCTCGTTCAAGACGATCAGCCCGGCGCGGGGCTCGCCCTGCTCGTCGAAGAGGGCCAGATCCGGGCCGTCCTTGAAGACCGCCACCCCGGCGCGGAGCTCGCCCTGCTCGTCGTAGAGGGCCAGGCGCGGGCCGTCCTTGGAGACCTCCACCCCGGCGCGGGGCTTGCCCTGCTCGTCGTAGAGGGCCAGGCGCGGGCCGTCCTTGGAGACCTCCAGCCCGGCGCGGGGCTCGCCCTGCTCGTCGTAGAGGGTCAGGTACGGGCCGTCCTTGGTAAAGTCCAGAACGGCCCCGGTGACCCCGCCGTCGTCTTCAATTACAAGCTTGCTCGTGCGGACCTCCTGCCGTAAGTCCTGCACCTGCCGGCGAAGTTCGTTAAACTCCTCCCGGGTAACCTGCGCCACGGCACCCAGTAACATCACTGCAACGAGCACAAGCCCCGCCAAAACGTAGGCTCTCTGTTGCTTCATTGCTCGACCCTCCTTGTGAAGAGATGCTCACTCACCGACCCGCCGCCATGGTTGGCCACCTTCTCCCATTCCGTGGAGGTCCGCTCCGCCAGGTAGGCGTCCAGGTCCTCCACCCGGAAGCGGAGGGAGCAGCCCACCCGCTGCCTCACCACCTTCACGGCCTCCAGCAGCCTCGCCAGGCCCCCCAGGGCCATGACGTGGGCCTCCACGGGGCAGGCGTCAATGCCGAACTCCTCCATGCTGTTCACCCTGGCGAGCACATGGCCTCCCTGTACCCGCTCGCACTGACACTTCAACGCGAGTATAGCGACTTTGCGGAGGGCGTGCAAACGCTGGCCAATTGCGTTGGCGCTGCGCGGCACATGCCGTCGGCAGGGCCGTAAGCGGGTGCGAGGCATCTTCCGGCCCTACGCGGAGATCGGCACCTCCAGGGGCATGGCCCGGCGGCTGACCCAGGAAAGCGTGCCCGCGCCGCCGAAAGGTGGGCGCGGGGCTACGCGATAGAGGGCATCAGTGAGCTGCAGCTCCACCACCTTTACAGGGCCATGGCATGGCTGGGGGAGGAGCTTGCGGCCGGACCTCCCGGTCAAATTCAACAGGATTTACCACGTCCCAAAGGACGCGCGCACCAAGAAACTGTCCATCGGAGCACCCATGGATTGGCTCGGGACGGAAGGACGTGCGACCATCATTGTTGAAAAATGACTCGACCATGACAGCAGTGGTACTCCCAGTAACGGAAGGAGTCAGGTTGGCGCCGGCCAAGGCTGCAGTATTCCATGATGGGTGTCCCTCGGTCACGCAGCCGGGGGGCGGTTGGTGGCCAGCTCCCGGAGAATCTCGGAGAAGTCGGGCACGTCCTCCAGGCCGACGACCGGCGCGATGAAGTCGGTGTCCTCGACCAAGCCCGGCAGGACGCAGTTGACGCGAAGCCGCTTGCCTGGGGCAGGATACCCGGCCGGCCCGCACTGGCTGGAATCTCCCCATTCGCTCCGTGTCCTCATACGCCCACGGCGGGGAAGGCCCCCGCGCCCACGGCGTCGCGCGGCGTGGTGTCCCCCGTGTTCGCCATAGCCTCCAGCAGACGCAGTCGCATTTGCCGCGCCATATCCTGCGCCTCAGCAGTAGGCTCGTGCAGCAGGTTGCGCTCCTCGTGCTCGTCCTCGGCCAGATTATACAGCTCACAGACATCCTCCTGGCGGTGGATGTATTTCCACTGCTCCGTGCGCACCATGAATGTCTGGCAGGCGGAGTCGGGGTGGTTGGCCAGGACTTCGCGCCATGCGTGATAATTGTGCTCCGGGGGGAGCGGGTTCTTGAGATAGCTGCGGTCCAGTTGAAGTGCGGTCTCCTGTGGCCGGTGGCACCCGCTCATGGCCAGCACCTCGTCACGCACAGTGCTCGCCCGGCCGTCCAGCACTTCGAGCAGAGAGCGGCTGAAGTGAGTCCACGTGGACTCGCCCCCTACCAGATCAAGGCACGTGGCGAACAGGTCCAGGTGCTGCACGAGTGCATCACTGACCCCCGTGGCACTGCAGCCGGGCACGCGGGCGTACATCGGCACCCGAACCAGGCCGTCTTCCATCCCCGTCCACCATTTTGTGGGCACACCGTACTCGCCGGCGTAGTTGCCGTGGTCGGAGACGACGAAAAAAGCCGTCTCGTCCCATTCCCCCTGATCTTTGAGCCACCCGACGAACTGTCCAAGCAAGTCGTCGGCCTCCGAGATCATCGCCGAGTAGATGGCGCGCTGTTGCCGGGCTATCTCCGGCCAGTCCTCCTCAAGTTCGTGATGCGTGCGCAGCAAGCTATGGAACTGCGGCTTGCCGGGGAGGTTCGGCGGCGGGAGATATCCAACGCTATCCGGCGAATACATGGAATACCATGGGTCGTGGGCGCAGTAAGGCGGGTGCACAAACCCCCAGGCCAGGAAGACCGCGTACGGCGTTTGCTTCGGCACCTGCGAGATGAATTCTCGGGCAAGCTCGACGCTGCCGTCATCGGCATGCTCGCCCGCAGGCCCGGTCAATTTGCCGCGGACGAAGGAGTGCGGGTGGGGTTCGCCGAGGGCCTGGTCCCATTCGGCTTCTCCTCGCCAGCCGCCACCGCAGCACACATCAGCGCTCTCGGTTAACGCATCTTCACTCAACAGGTCGTTCTTGCCGAAATAGCCTACCCGGTAACCAGCCTGGCGCAGATACTTCAGCAGATTGGGCTCCTCCGGCTGTAGCAGATATCGTTGTGTGCGATGCCCGCGCGTGTGCGGATACCAGCCCGTGAAAAGGCTGCAGCGCGAAGGCGTGCAGATGGGGTTGGTGGTGAATGCCTGTGAGAAGTACACGCCCTCGTCTGCAAGCGAGTCGAGGTGGGGAGTCTGAACGACCGGATGGCCGACGCAGCCGACCATGTCCCCGCGCCATTGCTCGGGAATGACAACGATGATGTTCGGTTTCTCTGGCATGGCGGCATTCTACCGGGCCGGGTCACGATCGTCCACCGTTCCCACGAACGGCTCCGGAGTTCGGGGTGGAGGCCGCGGCCGGGTTGAGGATGGCAACACGCCTGTCCTCCAGCCCGGTTTTGCCGAACTTCACCGTCGCCTGGCACAGAACGTTCGCCCCCAGGCTGCGCTATTCCACGCTCGGAGTCCGTCTGTCACGCGGCCGGCGGGCGGTTGGTGGCCAGGTGGCGGCCGCCGTCCACGTTCAGCAGCGTGCCCGTGATGAAGCGGCTCTGGTCCGAGGCCAGGAACAGGGCGGCGTCGGCCACGTCCTCCGGCGTGGCGTTGCGGCCCAGCGGATGCAGCTCCCGGAGGCTCTCGTAGAACTCCGGCACGTTCTCCTCGCCGACCACCGGTGCGATGAAGTCGGTGCCCTCGATCAGCCCGGGCAGCACACAGTTGACCCGGATGTTGTCGTCGGCGGTTTCCATGGCCATCACCTGGGACAGCATCTGGAGGGCGGCCTTCGAGGCGCTGTAGAGGCCGGCTCCGAGGAACGCCTTGATACCGTTGATCGAGGAGATGTTGACGATGGCCCCCCCGCCCGCGCGGCGCATCTCGGGGACCACGGCGGCCATGAACCGCCACGTTCCGTAGGCATTGGTGCGCATCACGGCGTCCCAGTCCTCCGGCGTGGCCTCCTCCAGGCGCCCGAACTTCAGCACCCCGGCGCAGCTGACCAGGATGTCGATCTGCCCGAACCGTTCCTTGGCCTCCCGCACCACCCGGCCGATGTCTTGATCATCCCGCACGTCGGCTGGGACCGCGTGCACGCGTTCCCCCTTCTCGGCGACCTGGCCAGCGGCGTTGCGCAGCTTCTCCTCGCGGATGTCGCAGAGGACGACTGCCGCTCCCTCGGCATGCAATCTCCTGGCCACTGCGAGCCCCACGCCGCTGGCGGCCCCGGTTACTATTGCTGTCTTCTCGTGCAGAAGTGCCATGTCGCTCTCCTCCTGTGGAGTCCCGTGAACTGTCTCGCTACTCCGAGTGCGCGAAAGCAATCGCTCCCAGGTCGGCCCGGGTGCCGTCCGCGTCCCTATCCTCCGGATGCCCGGCGTCGATCGCGGGGGACTTCGCCCGCAGGGGGAAGTCCAGACCGATTGGGTCCATGAACATGGGGTCGGCCTGTACGGGGTTCTCCCCGAGCGGCGAGAAATAGGTCGGGTGGAGCATGCCCAACTCCCGGGGCGGGTAGCAGAGGTTGTGGTCGATCCTGATGTTGTTCTCCACCAGGTCCTGCCCCTGGGTGACGATGGCGTAGTCCTTGTTGTCGAAACAGATATTGTTGCGGATGACGAGGTCGGTCACGTTCTTCGTGCCGACGTGGATGCCGCCTCCGGGGTTGCGGTTGGGGTGGGCGTAGCCGTTGTGGGACACCGTGTTGCTGAGGATGCGTATGCCCTTGCGTGGTCCGTTTCGGCCTGGAGCCCCGAGGAGGATCCCGGAGAACTTGTTGCTGAAGCAGACGTTATTCCGGACCGTCAGGTCCTCGAGCACCGGTCCGCCCTCGGAGCTGATCTGGATGCCGGAACCCCGGTTGTTGCCGACCACGTTGTGATGGGCCTGAACGTGGCGCATGGGCTGGCTCCAGACGTCCACGTAGAGCCCGGTGTAGAAGGTGATGTGATGGACGTAGTTGTGGTGGATGCGCACGTGGCGGGGGCCGCCCTTGCAATCGATGCCCTCCTTGTCACTGTGCGCGATCTCGTTGTAAGCGCACTCGACGTCCGCCAGCGTCTGGCGGCCGGAGGGAAAGCCTGCCAGATCGTGCGGAATGCCGGCATAGGGGAACCAGCCCGGCTCGTCGGTGCGTTCGAGTCCCGCGTTGAGAAACGGGTCGGGGATTTCGATGGGGTGGAAGCCATCCTCCGCGGCTCCGATTCGACCCGCCCCGGCCACGGTCAAAACGGAGACGGCCAAAAAGACGATGGGTGAACTGATTCTACCTGACACGGGCGTCCCTTTGTGTGCTCATGTTGTGATCGAGTCCTCGCCTCACTGTCTGCCGGTGGTGATACCCAGCACGGCTGGCGAGCCCCAGTCGTGTTCCTCGTCGTTGGCGCTCACAACGTCCAGGGATTCGATCGTTTTCTCCGGGTGAGGGTTCTCCCAGCTCATCCGGTAAATGCGGATGGACTCATGCCCGCGGTGGCCCCAGCGATGCCAGACCTGCCGGTCCCACGCCACCTGCGCCCCCGGCAGACCCGGCAGCAGGCCGTCCTCCGGGCGTTTGCGCAGCCACTGGTCGATGTTGACCCTGTATTTCACCGGAATCTTCGCAGACGCTCCGTCCCCGTAATGAACGATGTAGTGGAACACCGTGGGCGCCGAGGCGGCTCCCTCGTCCTTTCGCTCCCACTCTCGCGCGGCCGGTCCGCGGTTGAAGGCATGCAGGAAAAACAATGCGTCCGCCCGCTGCCCCACGGGGATGCCCCGAACCGCGGTCTCCTCCGCCTGCGAGCCGAAGCCCTTCAGGGTGATCAGGGTGGGGGCGCCGGTGTCGGCGTGGTCGGGCAGGAACCACCGGACCCCGCTCAGCGCAGTTTCGCCCACCGGCAGGGGCAGCAAGTCGTAGTTGTAGTGCAGGCTGAAGTTGTAGAGGGCGTTCTGCCACCCGAGCCGATGAACCCGGGTGTTCAGCAGCCGGCCGGGTATGTCGACCGGCTGCTGACCGGTCGCTGTTGCCAGGGCGGGATCGCCGAAGTCCTGGTCCACCCGCGCCAGGCTCTGCCAGTGGAGGACGCCGGAATCCTCGTGCAGTGCGCCCAGGTCAGTGCCGTCCGTGGCGGCGCCCCGCGCGGGGGAGCCCGGCCGCAGTCGGAAGTCACCGTCTTCCGGGTCGACGTAGCGGGGCGGTTTCAGCACGGGGTCTTCACCGGCCACACCGCGACGCCTGTCGCGCTGGCCGGGGCGCTCACCGACCATGGGGTGGGACAGATTGTTGACCACCTGCACCCCTCCGGACTCGCGGGCGTCGGGGTCCAGAGCTATCTGGGCGCCCACGTTGTCCGTGACGGTGTTGTCCCGGACGGTGACGTCCTCCAGCGCGCCGCCCGTCAGGCTGATGCCGGCGCCCCACCACCCCCACCGGGCGGAGGGATAGCCGGCCCGGTGCACGGTGTTGTGCTCGACCAGCACTTCGCGCTTGGGGCTCTTCTCCCTGGCGTAGTGGCTGTTGACGGAGATGCCGCTCACGAGGATGTCCCACAGGAGGTTGTGGTGCACGTGGATAGTGCTCAGCGTGCCGCCCGACTGCTCGCTGCTGATGGAGATGCCGCCGAGATTGTGGAGGGTGTTCTCGAATATCTCCATGTTCTCGATGTCCTGGCCCCATCCATCCAGGTAGATGCCCGTGGCGGTGCCGTCGTGCAGGTAGTTGTGGTGAATGCGGCCGTTGCGGTTGGCGTTCTTGCAGTCGATCGCCTCCTTGCCGCAGCCGTAGATCTCGTTGAAGCCGATCTCGAATCCGTCGGTCCATGCGATGGTGATGCCCTCGTGGCCGGTGGTCGGCCGGGGAACGACCGCATCGTGTTCGTTCCGATGCATGGTCTTATCGTGCACGCGGGCCAGGTTGTTGCCGTAGATGCGCACGTGATGCGACCATTCCAGGCCGCGAGCCCGCCACCAGTGGGCGTAGGTGCGCATGCCGCACTCGGCGGTTTTGTAGAAAGTGTTGTAGAGCACCTCGACGTGGTTGGATTCGAAGATGTTCAGCCCCTGCCGGCGGGAGCGCTGGATGGTGAGGTTCTGCACCCGCACGTGGTGCACCTTCTTGAGTTGAAAGAAGCCCCAGTCGCTCCAGTTGGGCGGCCCCTCGTAGTCGGCCGGCGGCAGGTGGTGGCAGGCGTCCAGCACGGCGGTCTCGCCCGGATAGCCGGAGTAGGTGATCCAGGCGTCTTCCTCGCCGGACCGGGTCACCAGAATCTGCTCGGTGGGTCCGTAGTAGCCGCCGCGGACGTAGGCGCTGTCGCCCGGCTCCAGGGCCTCGGTCGCCTTATGGAGCGTCCGCCAGGGCTTCTGGAACGTTCCGGGGTTGGAATCCCGCCCGTCCCTGGAGACGTAGCGGCGCCGGCCCCGCAGGGAACCGGTCTCGGCGGTTATCCCCAGCACGGCGGGGGCACCGTAGTCCCGGTAAACGTCATTGCTGGTCACCACGTCGATCGAGGCGATCGTCTCCTCCGGCCGGGGGTTGGGCCAGTGCATGGCGTAGACCGCCAGCCGCCCGCCGCGGGGCTCCTCGACTTTCTTCGTCCAGGCCGGACGCGCCCAGCCCATCTCCGGGATGGGGCCGACCCGCAACCAGTCGCCGATGCCCTCGTTCCAGCGGACCTTCGCCGGGACGCTCTGCCCGTCCTCGTAGTGCACCACGTAGCGGAACAGGACGGGCGGAGCGGGCGGTTTGCTCAACTTCTCCTTCTCGACCGCCAGTCTGATTTTCCACCACTCCAGCGCGGGGCCGGGGTTGAAGGTGTGCAGGAAATGCAGCGAGTCGGCCTTCCGCCCCACCGGTATGCCTTTGACATCGGATTGGTGGACCGGGGAGCCTGCCCCCGCGAGCATCAGCACGCCGCGTTCGGAAACATGCCATTCTAAGCCGTCGAGTTCAACGTCCCCTGGGGGGAAATCGGACAGGTTATAATCTACTCCCTCGCGCCGGAACCATACGGGACCGTCCTCCGCCCGCCGTGTGGCGTTCAAGTGTACTCCCGGAACGGAGATCGGGCTCCCGCCTGTCGCGGCGCGGGCACTGCACGGCATCAGCAAGAGCCAGAGGATTCCGACCAGCGCGCACAGCGTTACCGTCGAGACTTGTGGCATGATTGCTCGCACATCCCGGAAAGCGTAGCAAGGTTCATACGCGGGTGTAATCCCAGACTCGCCTTATGTCAACTGCGGACAGGCGTGTCCAACCGTCAGCGCGTAACGCTTGTGGCGAGGAACGGCAAAGGGGCCGGGAGGCCCTCAGTGCCCCCAGACGGCCAGTAGTTTCACCGGATGCGTTCTTCCGGCGGTCTTCACCCCCTGCGCCAAGGCTGTCACGGGTCCAGCTCCACCCATTTCGAGTCCGGCCCGAAGGCGCCGACGCAGGTCTTCCCGCCCTCCGGGTCGGGTTTGCCCCGGGGATTGATGGCGATGCCGGCGTCTGTGGCCGGGGTGGAGGGCACGAGGCGGAAGTCCCGGTCCCGCGGGTCCCGGAGGAGCGGCCTTTCGACCACCAGGAGGCCGTCGTCTCGAACCGGGTGCCAGCCACTGTTGCGCTCGAGGTCGAAGATGTCGCTTTCGGCCTCCAGGTCGGTCACGTTGTGGGTGAAGACGATGTTGCTTTCCTCCGGATCGCCCTCCCCGTTGAGGGTCAGGGCGTAGTCCCGGGGTCGCAGAATCAGGTTGTTGGCGACCACGACGTCCTCCACAACCCCCTCCAGGTCTTCGGCAGGGAAGCTGACCGAGATGCCCCCAGCCGGCCCCCTGTTCTCGCGCCACCGGATACGGGGATTGCGGGTGTAGTGGCCGTTGTGAAACAGCGTGTTGTTGTAGACCGAGATGTCATAAAGGCTTGCGTTACTCTTCCACGCGCCGCTGACCCCCACGCCGGACCAGTGGCAGTCATAGGCGAGGTTGTGGTGAATGCGGACCCGTTTGCCCCAGCCGCCGCCTTCCGTGCCTATGCCGAAGCCTGTGCCCACGTGGTGGGCGATGTTGTGGTCGATCTTGATGTCCTCCTGCCGGCCGTAGCCGTTGGGGGAGATGCCGCCGACCCAGGGCAGGTTCCAGGCATCGTGCACGTAATTGTGGTGCACGCGCAGGCCGTCCACGTCCCCGTCGATAAGAAAGCACTCCTTGTCGCCCCAGCATATCTCGTTGTAGGCGACCTCCACGTCGTGGAAGCCTCCCCCGTCGATTCCCTCCATGGGGGGGTTGCGCTTCTTGTTGCCGCTCCGCGAGTAGAACGTGGTGGCGTCCAGCCCCGCCACGGGGCCGGAGCCGGGATTCTTCGGATCCGCGGGGCCCATGGCGATCGTCTCGGGGCGCATGAGGACGTTGCCTATCAGTCTGCCCTTACGGGCGCCGCGGAACCGGATCCCCGCGTTGTAGGTCATGTACGTCGAACAGTAGCAGATTTCGGAATCCTGGAACGGGGTGTTATTGACCACCTCCGGCCTGCCGCCGTCGATCAGGTTGTCCCGGTGAGCCCACTTCCACCAGCCGGTCTCCATGCCGAACCCGCGCGCCCGCGAGCGGGTCAGATGCAGGTTCTTGAACGTAAAACGGTCGCAGTCATAGGCCATGATCATGGATTGATCGTGGGGATACGGCTCGAAGCCGTACTGCCGGCGTTCCGGGCTGGTGTCCCAGTGAGCGTCCATGAAGTCGAAGGTCGCGGTCTCGCCGGGGTAGCCGATGATGCGGGTGCGCTGCCCCTCAGGCGCGTCGATGTACTTGAAGAGTATCCGCTCGGTCGGCCGGTAGGTACCCCCGCGGACGTACACCGTATCGCCCGACTGGATGGTTTCGGCGGCCTTGTGGAGGGTTGTCCACGGTCGATCGAAAGTGCCGGGGGCGGAATCGTCGCCGTCGGGCGCCACGAAGTAAGTTGCGCCCGCGGACGGCGTGGACCCGGTGGCTGCATCGAAGATCAGGAGTCTCCCCTCGCCCAGACCCTCTGCCGGCTTCACCTCAATCGACCTGATGGCCACCTCGGGGCGCGGATTGGCCCATCTCATCCGGTAGACCACGTTGTGCCGGAGGCCGCTCTCCCCGATCGGGCGCGTCCAGGCCACCTGCGCGAAGGCGAGGTGATGGATGAAACCGTCGACGGGGTTCCACCACTCCCGCCGGAGCGCGCCGACGCTTTCGTTGTAGCGGATATCGGCTTCCACACCCCGGCCGTCGGCATAGCTCACGGCCAGCCTGGCCACGGTCAGCTTGTCCGGGAAACGCTCGCCGTTTTCCCGCGCCTTCTGGTTGTCCGCCTTCCATTGCTCGACCGGTCCGCCGGGCTCGAGCGTCTGCTCGATCTCCAGATGCGCGGCCTTTCCGCGGATTCCGAGTTCGGCGGGTTGGCCGGCGACAACGGTGTGTGAAGCGGCCATGTGGCAGCCCGGCGGAGCCGGACCGACGCTTGCGCAGGAACTCACCAGGATGACCAGCGCGGCGGCCGCCAGGAGCCTTTTCATTCGCTGCTCTCCGGTTCCTTTTTCGAGGCGGACGGCAGGGCGATCGTCGCGGTGCCCCTGGTGGTCCTGCGGCCGTCCTCGCGGGCCATCTGGACCTCCAGGTCGACCAGGTTCTCGCCGTCCTGCTGCCGCTTGCCGGTGACGGTGCCGGTAAAGGTCTTCAGTTCGAAGAAGTGGTCCCAGACGCGGTACTGGACGGACATCTTCTTGACCCAGGCGCGCGAGCCGGCCCAGTCCATCAGCATCTTTTCCATCAGGGCCGTTTTGAACTGGCCGGTCACGGAGGGGTCGTGGCCGCTGCGCTCGGTTTCGGTGGTGGAGACCTCCTTGTGCCGGTTGTGCCAGATGTGCCAGTGGCCCGCGTCGCTGTTGCCGGTGACCTCGCCCCATTTGATGAGCTGCATCTGGTCCATGTAGAAGTAGAGCGGACGGACGTTGTCGCCGACGCTCACGTCTTCGTAGTAAAGCTGCGCAGTAGACATCGTGTATTCTCCCTCGCGGTGATCTGGAGGAGCATCCCCTGGCTCGGCCGGTGCTCAGTCCTCGTTGCCGAACTGGACCAGGTTGCCGTAGACGCCGATCCCGACGGTCTCGTCGTCCTGGTTTATCATCTTATACTCGGTCTCGGCGATGACCAGCACGGCCTCCGAGCCCTGCTTCTCGTAGGCACGCCGGTTGCGCACCTCGCAGGTTATCGTGTCGCCGACGTAGATCGGCTTCTCGTACTCGAACTCGTTGTAGGCGGCCAGCCCGCCCCAGTGATGCCCGTGGTCGGGGACCCCGTACAGCTCGGCCCAGAAAGCGCTGGCCGGACAGCAGCCTTTGGCTTCCATGGGGTTCATGGCCACGCAGAACGCGGCGGGAGCGACCCGGCGGCCAAACCGGCCCTCTCGCTCGGCGTACTCGTCCTCGAACCACAGGGGATTGGGATCCTCAATGGTCATGGCGTATTTCTTCACCCACTTGTCCGTCACCGTAAACTGATAGGTGTCGATCAGTTCGCCCACGCGGAGCTTCTCCAGCGCCTCGTCGGTAATGATCTGCCTTTCCTCGTCGCTCACCGCTATCTCTCCCCTCTATGAAGGTCCTTTTCAGATGACGCCTTCGTCCCTGAGTGTCTCGATCTCCTCGTCGCTCATTCCCAGCAGGTCGCCGAGCACCTCTTCGTTGTGCTCGCCCAGCAGGGGTGGCGGGTCACGCAGTTCGGCCGGTGTATCGGAAAGCTTGATGGGGAAACCGACCAGGTTCATCTTGCCGGCCCGCGGATGCTGTGCCTCGATGACCATGTTGTTGTGCAGCACCTGGGGGTCCTGGAAGGTTTCGCGGTAGCTGTTGACCGGCACCGCCATCATATCCTGTTTTTCGAACCGCTTGACCACCTGTTCGGCCGTGAACTTCGCCACTGCTTCGGCCAGGATGCCCTTCAGTTCCTCGTAGGCTTCCGGGCTGAGGTTATGGACATCCTGGAAACGGGGATCGTCGGCCACCTCCTCGGGGATGTCCAGCGCCCGGCACTGGCGCCGGAGCGGCTCGTCGCGGAAGGCGTCAATGATGTGCACCCATCTGCCGTCAGCCGCCTGGTAGAGGGCGTAGGTCGGATTGGGCATGTTCGGCTCATGGTCCTGTTCGGACCCTTGCTTCTCTTCAGGTTCGGGCGGATAATTCTCCGAGTTGAGGTAAACGGTGGCCGCCAGACTGTCGGCCACAACCGCGGTGTTGAGCAGATTTGAATCCACTATCTGCCCCTTTCCCGTCTTCTCACGCGCAGCCAGCGCCAGCATGACGCCCATCGCCAGCAGGAAGCCCCCCATCTGGTCGCAGACGTTGAACCCGACCTTGCGGGGAGGATCGCCCCTGACCAGACCTCCGCGGCACTGGGCCATCATGTCCTGCCCCAGCGTGTCGCGGTCGGGGCCGGTCAGGCCGTAGCCCGTGCCGTAGGCGCAGATGATCCCGGGGTTGATCTGGCTCAGTTCGTCGTATCCCAGCCCCAGGCGCTCCATCACACCGGGGCGGAAATTCGAAACCACCACGTCGGAGAGTTTCACCAACTCGTGGACAATCTGCGTGCCCTTTTCGCTCTTCAGGTTGACCGTGATGCTCTTCTTGTTCCGATTGCAGGCGATGAACGCCTTGCTGTAGCCGCCCTCCAGGTCGGCGTTGAGGCTGCCGGTTGCGCTGCTGCCGCGGAAACCGTCACCGCTCCCGGGACGTTCGATCTTGATGACTTCGGCCCCAAAGTCGCCCAGCATCTGAGTGGCGACCGGGCCCTGCTGGTACTGCGTGAAATCCAGAACCCGCACGTCTTTGTACACTGCTTGCGCCATCTGCCTGCCTCCGTCCGGGGGTAATCTGATCTGAGCGCCCAGCGTAAACCCTTCCTCCGGGGAGTCGGTCCGGACGCTGCGCCGGGACCTTGCTCCGCCGCAGGTCTACGCGGGGTCCCGCGCGCATGTTTGAGATTCCTGCAATGCGAGTGTATATTATAGGTTGCTCAAGCGGCACTAGAAAGCGTTTTCGTGTCCGTTTTGCCGTCGGATATGTTTGATATATGATCACCGGGCTCCACGACTACTCGCGCAAAACCGGTGAGCCGTGGCTGCACGTTGTCGGCTGGCGCACCGGGTTGGACCACGCGGTGGACCATATATTCGTACGGCCTGCGGCGATGTTTATCTTCCGGGGCACCGGGCGCCTGATCCACCGTGGCGCCCGCCATGAGATCACCGCCCCCGCCGTATTCCTCGCCCGGCCCGGGCAACGTTACCGATACGGTCCGGACGTGACGTGGGACGAGTTCCACGCCGTTTTGGCGGACAGCGGCACGACCCTGCGGCTGGACGTCTGGCCGGAGCACCCCTGGCCGATGAAGGACCCGCCCACGATGAACGCCTTCCGCACCCGCGCGGTGCAACTGATGGAAAACGCGGCCGCCCCGGGCGTAGCCGACCAGTTGGATGCGCTGGTGCGGCTGATGCTGCTGACCAGCAGATTTGGCTCCGGCCGACGGGTTGAACGGGAGCCGCTACGACGCATCTACGCCGCCGAGCAGTGGTTACAGGCACACCTGGCAGAGCAGTTCACCGTGGCGGACGTGGCCGAGCGCTTCGCGTTCAGCCCCTCCACCTTCCGGCGATGGTGGGCTCGTGCGTTCGACACCCCGCCCTGGCAGTACGTTCTGAATCTGCGGATGCGGGAAGCCCAGCGGCTGCTGCTGGACTTACCCTACATGCCAGTACAAAACGTAGCCCGCCGCGTAGGGTTTCCCAACCAGCGGTATTTTGCCACCGCCTTCAAGCAATACGCCGGCCAGAGCCCCACGGCATACCGCGGCAGCCACGGGACGTGACAATGGCGCCTCGCGGAGGGGCGGACCGTGCAGAACGTCCCGCCCCCACCCGATCAGCCAGTTGCCGCCGTGACCGACCGTCGTGCCACGGGGTGACTACTGCACACCCTCAATGGCCCCGGCATCGCGTTTCCCGAGCGGTTCGTTGCCGCGGAAGTCGCGCAGGAACGGGCCGTCGAACTGCCAGGCGTAGATCTCCTCGATCGTGGTGTTGGCATCGGCCAGCGTGCCGCGGCTGACCCGCAGGAAGTCCATCGCGCCGGCGAAGTAGTCGCCCTCCGGGCTTTTGCCCACCAGGAAGTCGGCCGTGTTGGCGAGCGATGCGCCGCGGGGTACGTTGTGGGTCCGGGCCCGCCGCGTGCGCCGGCCGTCCACGTAGATGTTCAGCTCTGCGTTTTCGCGGTCGGCTTCGGCGAGCACGTGGTGCCACCGGCCGTCGTTGACCGCCGTGCCGCACTCGGCCCGGTCAACGGCCTCCCCGTGCCGGATCAGCAGCGTGGTGCCGCCCCGCTCGTTGACGCAGACCCGGTAGCCGGCGTCTCCCATTTTCGAGACCAGCGTCCCCCCGGTGTGGCCCGGTTCGGTCCTGAAGCAGGTCTCCACCAGGAAGTCATTGGTCTCCATGTCCAGGCTTTTGCGCTCCTCGCCCTCGAAGGGGAATTCGCCTCTGCTCATGCGGTCTTCGCCCTCGGGGACACCGTGGCCGTAGGTGCGGTCCTGCGTGATGGCCTCGTGGGTGAGGACGGCGTAGCGGTCGGTGCCGTTGAAGCGCAGGGCCCCCTTGACCCAGTCCTCCAGGGGGCCCCGGACGTAATCCTGCTCGGTGGCGCCGGGCACTTCCAGGTTCATACGGGGGATGTTGCTGTACATGTGCCTCTCGACGTATTCCTCGGTCATGTAGAAACCTTCCCCGAGCACCACTGCGGGGTCGGCGGGGTGGAGGTAGAAATTCCACTCTCCGGCCATGCCGTAAAGGGCCCAGGGCACGAAGAACTTCACGCCGCGGTCCTGCGCGGCGGAATCGGGCACGAGGCCGAAATCGTGGTTCTCTCCGTCGCGCAGCGGACTTCGGTCGGTCCGCCAGCCGGTCTGAGCGCAGAAGGCGCCAAGCTCTTCCAGGTCGGCCCGCCAGTCCTGGACGGTGGGGCCGCCCACGTCCCGCGCGGAGCCCACGCCGCGTTCACTGTCGCCCACGAAGATGTTGTAGCCGTAGGCATTGGTGGGCATGCCGCGCTGGCCCATCGCGCCGGTGTCTCCACCTCCCCGCAGGCTGGTGTCGCCGGGCCGGTTCTGCTGGATGAAGGAGACGCTGATGTCGTCCAGCACGTTGCCCAGGAAGCTGGATCGGTTGCCGGACGAGCCCACGATGCCGTGCATAAACCTGCAGGCGGTATTGTTGAAGAAGTGGTCCATGAAGCCCAGGACCACGAAGTAGGCCCCGCGGTTGCGGTAAGGGTAGTCCAGATCGTTGCTCTTGCCCCAGATGATGTTGTTAAAGGTGTAACTCTTGAAGGTCCCGTCCAGGTACATGTTGTAGGCCACGGTCTTCCAGTGGTTCTTGATATCGATGTAATTCTTGTAGCCGATGGAGTTGCCGGAGATGTTGCAGAAGGCGTAGATGGGGCCGCCCTGCCAGTATTCGATGCCCCCGTAGTCGTTGCAGGCGAGCATGGTATCGGTGGCCTTGTTGTGGTGGATCAGGATGCGGGTCAGGGGCGCCTCTCCGATGGCCCCGCTGGCCTTGCCGCCGAAAACGAAGATGCCGCTGCCCCAGCAGCGGTCCACGATGTTGCCGGCGATCTCCGCCTCCCGGGGGAAGAGCACCGAAATGGCGGGGATGGCGCTGTACATGTTGTCGCCCGGTCGGTTGCTTACGTGGTGGAGCCGGTTGCGCAGCACGGCGACGTTTCCCAGCTTGCCCACGGGCGGCCATTCGATGCGCCCCAGCATGCGCCCGGTGCGGAACTGTATCGCCGGGCGGTCAACGTAAGCGATGTCGCAGTCCGTGATGGATATGTTCTCCACCAGGTCCTCTCGCCAGGGCAGCAGGTCGCGCAGGTAGATTTGAGTGTACTTCTCGTTCATGCGGGGGTAGGCGGTCAGCACGCTCATCACATGGAGGAACCGGCAGTGGGAGACGCGGATGTTGCGGCAGTTGCCGGCCACCCGAATGGCGGCCGGCGCCTGCGTGGCGGGCGGCCAGCCCGTGCCCGGGTCTCCCACGTCGTTGAAGCTGAACCGCAGCCCGCTGATCTCGATGTTTGCCCGGTCGATGATGGTGATGGGCACCTTGACGGCGCTGCCCTCCAGAATGGCGCCATTGGGGTTGCGGTCGTCCGGCAGGCGCAGGTAGAGCCGGCCCGCGTGGGGGCCGTCCATGGCGTGGTAATACTCGCCGGGGGAGTCCAGAAAACCCGGCACGTTCTCGATGTAGTAGCGGTTGCCCTTGCTGCCGTTGCCGGCCTTCAGCAGGTGGCGGTCCGGATCGTATCCCCGGATGGCGGCGAGGTGGATGGTGCCCATGTTGCCGCTCCATTCGGTCCAGACGAAGCCGCCGTCGAAAAAGTGGGGGTCCTTCTGGGTCAGGTGCACCGTGTCGATGGAGCCCTCGCCCTTGATGCGGCCGGTCCATTCGTGCCACTCGCTCTGGGGATCGTCCGGATTGCTGATCTGCCAGTTCGGCTCCCTGGCGATCGGGATGCGCGTGACCTGCCCGTCCCGCAGCTCCCACAGGGCCCACGGGCGCCACTCGGTGCCGATGTCTTTGTACCACACCTTCGCCGGCTCCGGCATGTGCTCGGGGACGTCCGAGGACGTGCAGCGCCTCCAGCCGTCCTCGATGCGCCTGGAGCCATAGAACGCGGCCTCGCCCTCGCCCCAGTCGGGATCGCTGGTCAGGCGGACGGGGTTGCCCGGCTCGCCGGATTCGTCGGCGAGGAGCCTGCCCCGGTAGATGACACCGCGTTTGAAGAGGTAGGTGATCGGGCCGGAGGCCCGGGCCGCCCGGCCGGTGGCGGCGGGGTCCCAGGGGTGATGCTTCCAGGGCCGGGCCTTCGTGCCGGGATTGGCGTCGTCGCCGCCCTCGTAGTCGATGCAGCGGACCACGTCGCCGGCCTGGAACTCGAAAGGCTGCGGCGCCCATTCCAGGTCACCCCTCGGAAGGACCCGGGCGTGCGGCCGCTGCCAGGAATACTCGGCCGCCCCTGCGTCCACTCCCCACGGGCCAGATGAACAGACTGCCAGGATCGTCACCGTCAACAGGGCCACTCGCTTCATTTCACGTCCCTCCAGGCGGAAGGCGAACCTCGGGTGGAAACGCGGTCTTTGCGCATACTGTATTGCGACCGGTCGCGGCCGCCCGCGGTAGACCCGGGTTTTGTGCTGGTTTACTGATAGGGCCGCAGGAGACGCTCGCTGCAATGGTCCGGGCCCGCGGCGTCAGACAATGGCGTTACGCGCCGCCACCTCGCCGTACCAGCGGGCGCTCAGCCGGGGCGTCCTCTCCAGGGTTTCGAAATCGGTCCGGTAGAGGCCAAAACGGCTCCCGAAGCCGCTGGCCCATTCGAAGGAATCCATCAGCGTCCAGTAGAAGTATCCTTTGACCGGGTAGCCCTCCCGAACGGCCCGGTGGAGGGCGGTCAGGTAGCTGCGCACGAACATGATGCGCGACACGTCGTTCAGGTTCTGTTCCGGGTCCTCGTCCCCGGGCAGGGGGAAACCGTTCTCGAAGACGTAGATGGCCGGGACGTCGTATCTCTCGGCGGCGAAGCGCACCCCCCAGTAGACGACCTCCGGAATCATCCGGATCCATCCCTCGGATGGCGCGGCAGGGTGGTATTCCGGCCAGGGGAACCGGCGGTAGTACGGCGGCTCGTCGCTGGCCTCCACGTAGGTGCCAAAGTAGAAGTTGAGCCCCACCAGGTCGAGGTCTGCCCGGATGGTCTCCATATCCCCCTCACGCACATCTGGACACACGCCGAGCCCGTCCGGGTAGCGCCCGTTGTACATGGGCTCGAAGAGGAACCCGATCTGGCGGTCCCACGCGATGCGTGCAGCCCGGATGTTCTCCTCCGTGGCGACGACGGGCACGCAGGCGCGAGGATTCTCTGCCGTGCCGATCTGCAGGCCATCCCGCTCGGCGCGCATGCGGCGGACGGCCTTCCCGTGGGCGAGCAGAACGTGGTGATAGACCTGCGTGACCTCTTTTTCGGGCAGTTTCTTCCCGGGCGCCTTGGTTCCCGTACCGTAGCCCTGATCGACGAGGGCGTGCATTTCGTTGAACGTCAGCCAGTGGGTGACGCGGTCGCCGAAGGCGGCGACCATGCGGCCGGCGTAGTCCGCGAAAATGCCCGCCATCTCCCGGCTTTCCCAGCCCACCTGGTCCTCCAGGGCCTGCGGCAGGTCCCAGTGGTAGAGGGTGACGTAGGGAGTGATGCCGTTCTCCAGCAGGGCGTCGATCAGGCGGTTGTAATAGTCGAAGCCCTTCTGGTTCCCGGGGCCGCGTCCGTCCGGAATGACCCGGGGCCAGGAGATGGAGAACCGGTAGGCATCGGCGCCCAGCTCGTTCAGGCACTCGATGTCCTCCCGCCAGCGGTGGTAGCTGTCGGCGGCGATGTCGGCGTTTGAGCCGTCTCGGACCGTGCCCGGCTTGTGCACGTGGGTGTCCCATATGGAGGGGGCTTTGCCGTCTTCGCGCGCTGCCCCTTCGACCTGGAAGGCGGACGTGGCAGCACCCCAGACGAAACCCTCCGGAAAGGTCATCATGACGTTCGCTCCTGTCGGGCAGTGCCGTTGAGCCAGCGGTCTCTGCCCTGCATGCCTTCATCTGGCGATCCTCTTTCATATCAGAGCACCGGTCGAAAGACAACCGTCCGCGCCGGCATTTTGCAGTCCCACGGTGTCGCGTTAGAATGAAGGGCTTGCGCCTTGCCGCCTCGCGGCGCCGCATCCCTTTCCGGCGCAGGCCGGACTGTAGAACAAGCTCTGCCATCAAGGGGCTCCGATATGACAATGGTGCAGAAGGCCGTAATCCCGGCCGCCGGCATGGGCACGCGCCAGTACCCGGCCAGTTCCTGCGTGCGCAAAGAGCTTTTTCCGCTGGTGGACCGCGACGGGTATACCAAGCCCGTGGTGCAAATGGGCGTGGAGGAGGCGCTGGCGGCCGGGGTGGAGGAGGTCTGCATTGTGTGCCAGCCCGGCGCGCGCGAGGAGTTCCGCCGCTACTTTAGAGCGATGCCCGAGCACGCGCGCCCCCACTACGAAGGCAAGAAATGGGCCTTCCAGTGGTCGGACAGGCTGCAGGAGATGGGCGAGCGTCTGAGTTTCGTCCCCCAGGAGGAACAGCAAGGGCTGGGACACGCCATCTGGTGCGCACGCGACTGGGTGGGGGACGAGCCCTTCCTGGCGTTGCTGGGCGACCACGTCTACATCAGCCGTACGGAGCGGCCCTGCGCTGGACAGCTTGTGACCGTTTTCGAAGGGGCCAGTCTCACCGCATTGACGCCCTCGCCCGAGGGAGCGGTGGGCCGTTTCGGGGTCGCACGGGGCCGTCCGGCGGACGCCATTCCGAGTTTGATAGAGGTGGAGGGGTTCATCGAGAAACCCAGCGTCCAGGTGGCCAGGGAACGGTGCCGGGTCCCCGGGCTGGGGGACGGGCGCTACCTGACCCACTTCGGCATGCACGTGTTCACGCCGGGCATTTTCGACATCCTGGAACGCATGATCCGGGAGGGACGACGGCAGCGGGGCGAGTTCCAGCTCACCATGGCCCAGGACCTGTTGGCGGAGGCCGAACCCTACCGGGGCCTGGTGGTGGATGGGGCCAGGTTCGACGTGGGGACTCCGGCGGGGATGCTGGAGGCGCAGTTGGCGCTGACCCTGGCCGGCGCTCTGCGGTCGCAGGCACAGCAATGGTGGTCCGAGCTCTCCAACATGTTCGGCAGCCCATGAGATTCGAGATACTCAGCAAAGAAGAGCTGGCTCCCGATATTTACCGGATGACGATCCACGCCCCCCGCATCGCGGTTGCCCGGCAGGTGGGGCAGTTCGTGGTCGTGCGGCCCACCGAACGGGGCGAGCGGGTGCCTCTGACCGTGGCCCAGGCCGACCCGCGTGCGCTCTCCATCACCATCATCTTCCAGGCCGTCGGCGCCAGCACCCGCCAGCTTGCCGCCATGGAGCCCGGAGACCTGGTCCCGGACGTGGCGGGCCCGCTGGGGCAGCCCACGGAGATACTGCCCGCCACGCACGCCGTGGCGGTGGGCGGCGGAGTGGGAATCGCCCTCATCTGGCCGATCGCGAGCGCCCTGGCCCGCCGGGCCGATCGTCTGAGCGGGATCATCAGCGCCCGCACCGAGGAGCTGCTCATCCTGCGCGATGAGATGGACCGAACCTGCGACGAACTGGAAATCGCCACCGACGACGGCTCGGCCGGTTACCACGGGTTCCCCACGGACCTCCTGCAGGGGATGCTGGAATCCGAGGAGCAGATCGACGCCGTTTATGCCGTGGGGCCCGTCCCCATGATGGCCGCCATCAGCGGGGTAACGCGCCCGTTCGGCGTGAGGACGATCGTGAGCCTCAACCCCATCATGGTGGATGGCACGGGTATGTGCGGCGGCTGCCGGGTGACAGTGGGCGGGGAGACCAAATTTGCCTGCGTGGACGGGCCGGAGTTCGACGGACACCGGGTGGACTTCCAGGAGCTGGCACGCCGTCTGAGCCAGTACGATGACGATTTCCGCAAGCGGAACCTGCCCCAATACCAGCCCGCGCACGGCTGCGACCTGGAGCACACGCGGCTCCAGGAGGCCCTGCTGGAGGCCGGCCGTTCCGCAGAGAAGCCCGTCCAGATACCGCGCCAGCCCATGCCCGAGCAGCCCGTCGCGGTGCGGGTGCGCAATTTCGGGGAGGTTCCCCTGGGCCTGCGTCCCGAGCAGGCCGTCGTGGAGGCCCGGCGCTGCCTGCAATGCAGGGACCCCCAGTGCGTCGAGGGCTGCCCGGTGGGCATCGACATCCCGGGCTTCATCCAACGCATCGCGGAGGAGGACTTCCCGGGCGCGGCCCGGGTGCTGAAGGAGGACAACTCCCTGCCCGCCATATGCGGCCGCGTCTGTCCCCAGGAGGACCAGTGCGAGGGGCTGTGCGTGCTGGGCCGCCGGGGAGAATCGGTTGCGATCGGCAACCTGGAGCGATTTGCCGCCGATTACGAGCGGGAGGAGGGATTGGTCCAGCCGCCCTCGGTCGCGGCGGACGCGAAGGGTCGGGTCGCCGTGGTCGGCTCCGGCCCGGCGGGACTGACGGCCGCCGGCGAACTGGGCAGGAAGGGATACGCGCCCACCGTTTTCGAGGCCCTCCACGAGCCCGGCGGGGTGCTGCTCTACGGCATACCGGCCTTCAGGCTTCCCAAGGAAGTGGTGGCCCAGGAAGTGGAGTATGTGGGCTCGATGGGCGTTGAGATCGTCTGCAACTTCGTGGTGGGCAAGACGGCCGCGGTCGAGGACCTGTTCGAGGAGGGCTTCGAGGCCGTCTTCATCGGTTCCGGCGCGGGCACGCCCATCTTCGGCGACATACCGGGGGAAAACCTCAACGGCGTCCTGAGCGCCAACGAGTACCTCACGCGGGTCAACCTGATGCGCGGCTACCGGCCCGACTATGCCACGCCGGTGATGGTCAGGGACCGGGTAGCCGTGCTGGGCGGCGGCAACGTGGCCATGGATTCCGCGAGGACGGCGCTGCGGCTGGGAGCAAAAGAGGTGCACATCGTCTACCGCCGCAGCGTGGAAGAATCGCCGGCACGGGACGCGGAACTGGAGCACGGCAGAGAGGAAGGCATCCGCTTCATGTGGCTGCACAACGCCGTCGAGGTGCTCGGGGACGAGAAGGGATGGGTTCGCGGGCTGCGCTGTGTCCGCATGGAGCTGGGTGAGCCGGGCGAGGACGGGCGCCGGCGACCCATCCCCATCCAGGGCTCGGAGATGGAGTTCTCGGTGGACATGGTGATCGTCGCTTACGGCAACCGGCCCCACCCGCTCGTCCCGCAGACCACGCCGGGTCTGAAAGTGACCGATTGGGGCACCGTCGACGCGGACGTTGTGACGGGGCAGACCAGCCTGCCGGGGGTCTACGCCGGGGGCGACATCGTCACCGGCGCGGCCACCGTCATCCAGGCAATGGGCGCCGGCAAACGCGCGGCCGCGTCGATTGACCGGTACCTCTCGGGCAGGGAAAAGGCGGCTTCCTCCGAGTCCTGATCCCCCCCGCCGTTTCGGCGGGCTACGGTTCCCTGTCCCGCATGGCGCGGATGTAGTCCATGCAGAATTCGTCGCGCCCGGCGAGAACCTTCCCGACGCATATCGCCTCCTTCATGCCTTCTTCCGTGGGATCGAGGATGGCGGAGTCCAGGCCGGCCACGATCAGGCAGGACAGGTAGGTGCGGTTGATGAGGCTGCGGTTGGGGAGGCCGAAACTGATGTTGGACAATCCGCACGTGGTGTGCACCCCGGGGAAGTTCTGCATGATGCGGAACACCGCCGAGATGACCTCCATGCCCTGGGTGGCGTCCGTGCCGATGGGCTGCACGCAGGGGTCCACGTAAACCCGTTCCCGGGGGACGCCGGCTTCCTCGGCGGCCTCAATCAGGCGGGCGGCGACGGACACGCGCCGCTCAGCAGTGTCCGGCGCTCCGCTGTCGTCCATGGCGAGGGCCACCACGAGAGCGCCCGTGCCGGCGGCGATGTCCATGACCGTCTGCAGCTTGCCGTCCTCGGCCGTAGCGGAGTTGAGCATCATTCGCTCGGACTCGACCAGCTCGACGGCCTCCCGCAGGATGTCCGGATTGGCGGAGTCCACGCAGACCGGCAGGTTCACGGCCTCCTGCACCACCTCCAGGGCCCACCGCAGGTTCTCGGCCTCGTGCGAGGGGTCGCTGGCGCCGTTCACGTCGATAAAGTCGGCCCCGGCTTCGGCCTGGACGCGGGCCTCGTGTGCGATCTTCTCCGCGTTGCGTTCTTTGAGTGCGCGGGCGATGGGCCCGCGGGTGGCGTTGATTCTTTCGCCGATGATGAGCATGCTATATTCCCCGCCACAAAATCGGATGGTCGAACAGCATACGCATCTCGGGCGGCCGGGTCAAATGGAAGGTGGCCGGGGGCGGTTTCGGTTGCGCGTGGAGGGCGGCTGTGATAGCTTACCGGATGGCCCACCGTGCACCGGACGGATGTAAGATTCCGACGAGACGCGGGCCGTGCTAAGCGGGGCGCTAGCGGTGCCCTGTAACCTGCAAACCGCTCCAGCAGGGCTGACCACTTCGTGAGGCTTGTTTGCCTCCCCGTGGTACAGGACTGCCCGGGCGTCATTGACGGGTGGGTCCCATGGAGCCGGGCGGCTGTGAACCTGGTCAGGGGCGGAAGCCAGCAGCCATAAGCAGTACCCCGGACTGCCGTGGGGTTGCTTGCCCCGAGTCGCTCGGGGGTTGCTGCCCGGGAAGGCAGGGCCGATCGGAGCGCACGGCCCAACTTCCCTGACCGAGAGAGCGCCGATGTACGTCGTCTTCGCCCGCAAATACCGCCCTCAGCGCTTCGAGGACGTGATCGGGCAGCAGCACGTCACGCGGACGCTCCAGAACGCCGTGCGCACGGACCGCGTCGCCCACGCCTACCTGTTCTGCGGCTCCCGCGGCATCGGCAAGACGACCGTGGCCCGCATCCTGGCGAAGGCCCTCAACTGCGAGCAGGGCCCCACGCCCAAGCCCTGCTGCGAGTGCGACGCGTGCCGGCGCATCGCGGCCGGAAACGACATCGACGTGCTGGAGATCGACGGGGCCTCCAACCGGGGCATCGACAACGTGCGGGAGCTGCGGCAGAACGCGGGCCTGTCCCCGGCCCGAAGCCGCTTCAAGGTCTATTACATCGACGAGGTCCACATGCTGACCACGGAGGCCTTCAACGCACTGCTGAAGACCCTGGAAGAACCGCCCCCGCACGTGAAGTTCATCTTCTCCACCACCGATCCGCAGCGCGTTCCCGAAACCGTCAGGAGCCGCTGTCAGCGGTTCGACTTCCGCCGCATCTCGGACGCGGAGCTGGTGAATGCCCTGCGGGGCGTGTGCGAGAACGAAGGGCTGCAGGTCGAGCAGGGCGGTCTGCCCGCCATTGCCCGCGCCGCGCGGGGGAGCATGCGGGACGCCCTGGGCGCGCTGGACCAGCTGGCGGCGTTCGGCGACCACGTACGCATGCCCGACGTGCTGGCCGTGCTGGGGGCGGTGGATACGCGCGTGCTGACGCGGCTGATCGATGCCGTGGCGGAGGAGGACCCCGCCGCCGCGCTGGAGGTGCTGGACGAGGCGTTGAGCGGGGGGACCTCCATTGAAGATTTTACCCGGCAGACGGCCGAATACGTGCGCGACCTGCTGGTGGCCTCCTGCGCGGGGGCCGACGCGCCGCTGCTGGCCGGTTCGGCGGCGGGCGCCGAGACGCTCACCCGCCAGAGCGGCGCGTTTTCGGAGGATCAGCTTACCTACATGATCCAGCTCCTGCGAGAAGCGGCCCTCCGGGCCCGGCGGGAGAGCACGGGCCGCATCGCGCTGGAGCTGGCCGTGATACGCATGTGCCGGATGGCCGACCTGGTTCCCCTGGCGGAGGCGTTGGGCGCGGTGCGGGAGGGCACCGGCACTCCGTCCCCATCGGGCCCCGCGCGGGAGCAGCAAGCTTCCTCCCCGTCCGGCAGCGGGGCGACAACCGGCGCCCTGCGAAGGATGCGGGAGAAGCTGTCGAACAATAAGGGCAACGCCGAAGCGGCCCCGGCTCCCCGGCACGACCTGCCGGAGGGTATGGACGAGGTCAAGTATCGGCAGCTCCTGGCCGTAGCGGATGACCCGGAAGAAGTGAAGGAGGCCCTGGAGGACAAGCCGCTGATGCAGGCGTTCCTGAAGGCCGAGGAAACGCTGGGGCTCAATCCGCAGCGGCTGGAGAAGCTCAGCCCCGAAACGGAAGAGTCAGAGGACGACGAATCACTGGGAGAGGACGGGCTTCGGCCCCAACAGGAGTGAGATTATGAGAGGTTTTGGAGGCATGAAGGACTTCGGCGGCCTCATGAAACAGGCCCAGAAACAGATCAAGGACATCCAGAGACGCATGAGCGAGGTCGAGGAGGACCTGCGGGAACGCGCCGTCGAGGGCAGCGCCGGCGGAGGCATGGTGAAGGTGCTGTTCAACGGTCTGCAGGAGCCGCTGGACGTGCGCATCGACCCGGTCGTCCTGGAGGAGGAGGGTCCGGAGTTCCTGCAGGAGATGATCCTGGCGGCCATCCGCCAGGGCCTGAAAAAGTCCAGGGAGCTGGAAGAATCCGAGCGCGCCAAAGTGACCGGCGGGCTCAACATCCCGGGGCTGGGCAATCTGCTCTGACGTATTGCGAACGGGTGGCACATCGGATAGTATATCGACACCGGTTCGTCGTGGGAGGCAAAGGACGGTGGCCAGAGGTTACACCGAATCGCTGGAGCGACTCATGGAGTTGCTCGGGCACATGCCCGGCGTCGGGGAGAAGACCGCCGAGCGGCTGGCCTATCACGTGTTGCGTCTGCCCCGCGACGAGGCGCTGGCGCTGGCCGACGCCATCCGCGAGGTCAAGGACAGGGTCACGCAGTGTTCGACCTGCCACCACTTCTCCGAGAGCGATCCCTGCGCCATCTGCGGCGACCCCCGGCGAGACCGGTCCACGATCTGCGTGGTGGAGGAATCGAAGGACGTGGTGGCGATGGAGCAGACCGATTACCGCGGCCTCTACCACGTGCTCTGCGGTCGCCTGGCCCCCCTGGAGGGCATGGAGCCCGACGACCTGACCGTGGACAGCCTGGTGGAGCGCGTGGCCGCCGGAGGCGTGGAAGAGCTAATCCTGGCATGCAACGCCGACATGGAGGGCGAAGCCACCGTGCTGTACGTGCGCGAGGCGCTGGCCGACCTGCCGGTGAAGGTGACCCGCCTGGCCAGGGGCATCCCGGCGGGCAGCCAGCTCGACTACGCCAACTCCGCCGTGCTGGGCGAGGCCCTGGCGGGGCGGCAGGAGATGGGTGAATCGAGCGAACTTCAGAAGTGAGCGGGTGAGTTACATGAGACTGGAAGCCAGCCTGCAAGCGCGCCAGGAGATGCGCCTCAAGCTGGCGCCTCAGATTATCCAATCCATCGAGATACTCCAGCTCCCGCTGATGGAGTTGAGGGGGCGCATCGACCAGGAACTGCTGGAGAATCCGCTGCTGGAAATCAGCACCGAACAGGAGCAGACCCAGGAGGGTCCGGAAGCGGCGGCAGAAGAGCCTGCCGCTGAAACGGCCGAAGAGGAACCCGAAGAAGAACCGCTGGAGAACGAGGATTACGACGCGCTGGAAGACCTGATCCAGCCGGGGGAATACGACACCTACGGGCCGCGCAGGTCTTCCTCCTCCGACGGCGAGAAAGATCCCAAGCTGGCGGCCCTGGAAAACTCCCCCGCCCCCGGAATATCGCTGGAGGAACACCTGCTCCGGCAACTGGCCTACGTGGAGCTGGACGACGCGCTGCGCGCCCTGTGCGAGCATATCGTCGCCAATCTGGACTGGCGGGGATACCTGGACGGCTCCCTGGAGGAGATCGTCCAGTCCGCCGAAGGGGACTACAGCGTAGAGCAGGCCGAGGAGGCGCTGCGCGTCGTGCAGAGGCTGGAGCCGCCCGGCGTCGGCGCCCGCGACATCCAGGAATGCCTGGTCATCCAGCTCGATGACCGTGCCCCCGATTACCAGTTCCTGACACGACTCGTGGAGCGGCATTTCGAGGACATTGCCAAGAACCGCTATCCCCGCGTGGCGAAGGCGATGAACTGCTCCATCGAACAGCTCAAGGAGGCGGTCGAGAAGATCGCCAGGCTCAACCCCATCCCTGGCGCCCTGTTCGCCGAGGAAGCCGCCCCTCACGTCATGCCCGATCTGCGCGTGGAGCTGGTGGAGGGAGAGTTCCGGGTCGTGCTGGAGGAGGAAGCCCTGCCTCCCCTGCGCATCTGTGGCTACTATGCCCGCCGCCTCCAGCAGGAAGACCTGGACGAGAAAACCCGGGAATACCTGAAGGAGAAACTCCAGAGCGCCAAGTGGCTTCTGGACGCCATCCAGCAGCGACGCAGCACCATCTACAACATCGCCAGCGCCATCGTCGACGAACAGCGGGAGTTCTTCGAAAAGGGCCCCATGCACCTGAAGCCGCTGAAGATGCAGGAGATCGCCGACAAGGTCGGCGTCCACATCTCCACGGTCAGCCGGGCCATCGCGGACAAATACGTTCAGACCCCTCAGGGCATCTTCGCGCTGAAGCATTTCTTCACCGGCGGTTTGGAGAAGGACGACGGGGAGATGGAGTCCTGGGAGGTCGTCCGGCAGAAACTCCTGCACGTTATCGAGAACGAGGATAAGAGCGACCCCCTGTCCGACGAGCAACTCGCCGCCGAACTCGGCAAGCAGGGCATCGACATCGCACGGCGGACCGTCTCCAAGTATCGCAAGATCCTGGAGATACCGTCCTCGCGCCAGCGCAAAGAGTATTGATCCGCCGGCCCCGGCCCCGTAGCGTCATCTCCTTTGGCCCTTCGCGCGGGGCCTGTATAATGCATCCTTCACCCGGTTTTCTCCTTTTCGACGACCACTTCGGAGCCTGAAGCGTGGCCACGGACCAGCAGGAGCAGTTCGGCGCCGTCATGAGCCTGGGGGAGCACCTTGAGGAGCTGCGCCGACGCATCATCCTGTGCATCGTCGCCTTCGCGGTCGTGGCCGTGGCGTTGCTGATCGTGCGGCAGGAGGTTATCGAGGTCCTCAAGTACCCCCACGTCCAGGCGACCAGGGCGCTGGAGCTGGACACCACCCTGAAGTTCAGCAAGTACTTCGAGCCCCTCTGGGCGCAGTTGATCGCCTGCGCGGTTGTTGCGCTGATTGTCTGCGCCCCGTTCATCATCTACCAGGTGTGGGCGTTCGTCTCGCCGGGCCTGTTCCCGGGGGAGCGGCGGAAGATGCTCGTGCTGGGCATGGCCTGTGCCGCGTGCTTCCTGGCGGGGGTATCGTTCGCGTATTTCTTCTTCGTCCCCTTCGCCTTCCGCTACCTGCTCCGGCTCTCCGGCGCCGGGCTGGAGCCGGTGCTGATGATCGGTCCCTACCTGTCCCTGCTCTTCCTGATGGTCTTCGCCATGGGCCTGGCCTTCCAGACCCCCGTGGTCATTTACCATTTGCTGAAGTGGAAGATTGTCAGCATCAAGAGCCTGCGCACCATCCGCAAGGGCGTCATCCTGGGGGCCTTCGTGGTGGGGGCCTTCCTGACCCCCCCCGACCCCCTGACCCAGGTCATGATGGCCGTCACCCTCATCGTGCTCTATGACCTGGGCGTCCTGCTGGCGGCCCCCGGGCGGGAGACTCTGTTTTCGTTTCTGCGTTTCTCCGGTGCCGTGGCGGTGGTCATCGTGGCCATGGTGACCTGGTCCAACCTGCGCCCCGTGGCCACCGTGACGGCCCTGCAGGGCCAGGTCAACTCCGGGACGGCGCTTGTGGAGCGGGGGAATTCGACGAAGCTGCGGCAGGACGTCGTCTGCCGCGTCCCGGAGGGCGCGGTGGCCCGCCTGAAGCTGGCCGGCGGCGCCGGACGGATGGTGTACCTTGCGGGCGGCGGGCGCATGACCGCGCACGGCCCGGAGATGGTCAGCCTGCATGAGGGTGAGGCCCTGGTGGTGAACCCCGGGGGCAAGAAGTCCATCCAGGTGAACACCACGCCGGTGACCGTCATCGTTCGCTCGGCCCGGGCGGAGCTCATCGCCTCCACGCCGGACGTGGTGACCGTGTCCGTTTTCGAGGGAGAAGTCTCGGCCAAAACGGGCGACGTCACCAGGCACATCGCCGCCGGTCACACGGCCACCTTCCGGCGGGGAGGCGAACCGGCGGACCTCTCCCGGCGGGAGCAGCTCTGGGGCGAACGCATCCGCAGAGACCAGGAGGGGTCCTGAGCACCCCCGTCCCTTCGCTCCGCGCGCCCGCGCTCGAACCATCCGGGCCGAAACCGCGCCTGCGCAGCCGCAACCCGAGAACGACAACGAAAACCCGACAGTCGAATGGCCCCCGGGCTGACGGCTTACTCGCTCTCGCGCCGGCGGATGCGGTGCGCGGGCTTCTCGATGCTCACCCGGGTGCCCGCGTCCACCGAGTGCGTGAGGAAGACATTGGCCCCGATGACCGAGCCGGCGCCCACCGTGATGGGGCCCAGGATGCTGGCGTTGGCGTAGATGATCACGTCGTCCTCGATGGTGGGATGCCGCTTGTAGCCGCGCAGCAGGTTGCCCTCCTCGTCGGTCTTGAAGCGGTAACCCCCAAGCGTCACGCCCTGGTACATGCGCACGTTGTCGCCGATCTCGCTGGTCTCCCCGATGACCACCCCGGTGCCGTGGTCGATGAAGAAGCGGCGGCCGATCGCCGCGCCGGGATGGATGTCGATGCCCGTGAGGCGGTGGGCGTATTCGGTCATGATGCGGGGGAGCCACTGCACGCCCCGTGCGTGCAGCTCGTGCGCGATGCGGTAGATCATGACCGCGCGGAAACCAGGGTAGCAGAAGATGGCCTCGTCGTAGCCCGTGGCGGCGGGGTCGCCCTCGTAGGCGGCACGCACGTCGTCGTCCAGGATGTCGAGCAGGTCGGGGAGTTTCTCAAGGAGCGCGAAGGCCTGCCGTTCCCCCTCCCGCTGGCACTCGACATGCTCGGACCGAGCCGAGTCGTGCCGGGCGTGCAGGGTGCAGCGGGTGATCTCGTTGGCCAGCAGGTCGTAAGCGTTGCCGATGGTCTCCCCGATGTGGAAGGCGAGGTTCGCCCGGCTCAGCCCCTTCTGGCTGAAGTAGCCCGGGAACAGCGCCTCGGCCAGAAGATTGAGGATGCGGATGACGGTCTTCTCACTCGGCAGGGGATAGCGGCAGACGTGCTGCACGGTCTCCCGTTCGTCGAGCTGCTGAAGCAACCGGTCCACCACGCCGGGCAGGTTGTCCTTGCAGGGGAAGAACGGGTCGAAGTCTCCCCCCGGCCCGGTCCTCGGGCCCCGGCTGCCATGCTGTTCCATGAATCGGTCTCCTTTCCCGTGCCTGACCGCCCCGGGGGCGCCTCTGCCACTATTGTCGCCGGGGCGAGCCCCGGCTGCAACCGTCGTCGGTGCGTTCGGCGGGGGGCTGATTCCTTTTTCTCGGTCGAGAACCGGCCCCGGGCGGACTGAAAATCGTTCGCGCGCCCGGACGATCGGCGCCCCCCGGGCCGGGGCATAACGGAGTCCTTCGCAACCGTTTAGGCCAGGCCCGTTGGCCGCACGGGAAGCCGCTCTAACGCCGTCCAAACAAAAATCTTCGGAAAAGCAAAAATAGGGCTTGACTTACCACATCTTGGAGTGTAAGATATCCCGGTGTTCAAGATATGGCATGCCTGGTTCTTTCGCTCGATACTCTCCGTGCGGCCTGAGGGCCGCATTTCGGGCCGTTGAGAGGGGTTTGACAGGTGCAGTGCCCGTACTGCAAGAAGGACGATGATCGGGTCGTCAACTCCCGCCCCAGTGCCGACGGGACCTACGTGAAGCGCCGCCGGGAATGCAACGCCTGCGGCCGCCGCTACACCACTTACGAGCGCATCGAAGAGAGCGTCCTGCGGGTGATC
Source organism: uncultured candidatus Brocadiaceae bacterium (assembly GCA_964572825.1). Taxonomy (GTDB): domain Bacteria; phylum Planctomycetota; class Brocadiia; order SM23-32; family SM23-32; genus CAYVBE01. Next base: position 47,111 of record CAZNGS010000009.1, on the reverse strand, counting down.
AAGAAAGACGGGGGCCGCGAGGACTTCAGCCTGAAGAAAATCATCTCCGGCCTGAACAAGGCATGTTACAAGCGTCCCATCCCCGCCGAGCGCATCAGGGCGCTGGCCGAGGACGTCGAGCGGGAGTTGCACCGCCACTACGAGGGCGAAGTGCCAAGCCGGAAGATCGGGCAGCTCGTGATGACCAGGCTGCGCGAGCTCGACCAGGTGGCGTACATCCGCTTCGCCTCCGTCTATCAGGAATTCAAGGACGTCAGCGACTTCGTGGAAGAGGCGGGCACGGTGTTGCGGGACGCCGCCGATGACGGGACCGCGCCGGAAGAAACCAGTTCACGCCACAGGGATTGACGCGTCTGAGACCACCGGGAGGGCCAAAATGGCCGTTGAGACGGACGCCGCACAGGAGGAAGGACATCTGGCAAACACGGGGGACGCGTCCCGCGGGATTAAAGAGGTGAGAAAGCGGGACGGCCGACTCGTGCCCTTCGATGAATCCAAGATAGCCAACGCCATCTTCAAGGCCGCGCAGGCCGTCGGCGGGAAGGACCGGGCCCTGGCCGAGGAGCTGGCCTCGATGGTAACCGTCCTGCTGGAAAAGGACTACGACGGCGTCCCGCCGACCATCGAGGAGATCCAGGACGTCGTGGAAAAAGTGCTGATCGAGACCGGCCACGCCAGGACGGCCAAGGCGTATATTCTGTATCGAGACCGCCGGGCACGCGTCCGCCAGTCCCTGCAGGTGCGCAAGCCGGTGCGCAGCAACGGCAACTCGACCGACATAGCGCTGCTGGTCAACACCGAGACCCAGGACAGGCTGACCGAGTGGGACAAGGGGAAGATCGCGCAGGCCCTGGAGACCGAGGCCGACCTGGCCCCGCGGGTGGCCCGCGAGATCGCCTCCGCCGTTGAGCGCCGCGTGATGAAAAGCGGCCTCACCCGCATCTCCACCGGCCTGATCCGGGAACTGGTGGACAACGAGCTGTTCGAACGCGGCCTGACCGCCCGGCTGAAAAAGCAGGCCGTCGTCGGAATGCCCAAGTTCGACCTGGACCAGCTCCTGCGCAGCAAGAGCAAGGAAAACGCCAACATCGCCCAGAACAACCCGGAGGCCATCAACCTGTCGGTGGCCGAGCACACGCTCAAGCAGTACGCCCTGCAGGAGGTCTTCTCCGACGAGGTGGCCGAGGCCCACATGCTGGGCGAGATACATCTGCACGACCTGGGCTATCCCACGCGGGTTTACTGCTCCAGCCATAGCCTGGAATACCTGAAGAAATACGGCCTGAACCTGCAGAACCTGGACACCTCCAGCGCGCCGGCCCGCCACGCGCGCACGCTGACGGGGCACCTGAACACCTTTCTGGCCTCCATGCAGGCATACTACGCCGGAGCCCTGGGCGTGGGCTACATCAACATCTTCTACGCCCCCTACGTGGAGGGTATGTCCTACGGGGAGATGGAGCAGGAGGCGCAGCACCTGATATTCAGCTCCTCCCAGAACGCCTTCAGCCGCGGCGGGCAGACCCTGTTCCTGGACTTCAACGTCCACACCGGCGTGCCCGAGTACCTCAAGGACGTTCCCGCCATCGGGCCGGGCGGCGAGTACGACGGGCGCACCTACGGTGACTACGAGAAGACCGCCCAGCGCTTCTGCAAGGCCATGCTGGATGTCTGGAGGGCCGGCGACCAGTACGGCAACGTGTTCGCGTTCCCCAAGTGCGACCTGCACATCAGCGATGCTACCCTGAGCGACCCCGCCCAGCGGGAGATACTCGAATACGCCTGCCAGATAGCCAGCGAGAACGGCGTGCCCTACTTCATCTTCGACCGCGATGAGGTGACCCTGAGCGCCTGCTGCCGGCTGCGCACCACCATCCGCGACGACTACATGATCCAGCACCCGGAGAGCATGCGGTTCTGCGGGTTCCAGAACGTCACCATCAACCTGCCCCAGGCCGCCTACCGGGCCGGGCCCGGCAACATGGAGGCATTTCGCCGGGAGGTGGACCGGATGATCGACCTGGTCATCCGGGCCCATCGGCAGAAGCGCCGGTTCATCGGCTCCCTGATGACCGGCCCCAGCCAACCCCTGTGGGAGATCGGCAAAGATGGGGCGGACGGGCGGCCCTACGTGGACCTGGACAAGGCCACCTACATCGTGGGGCTGATCGGTCTGAACGAGGCCCTGCTCTACCTGACCGGCCGGGAGCTGCACGAGGACGAGCAGCTCGTGCGCGAAGGGCTCCACCTGGTGCGGCACATGCAGTTCCGGGCAAAAGCCCTGGGGGAAGAGCAGGGAATGCGGGTGGCGCTGGAGGAATCCCCGGCAGAGAGCGCCGCGCGCCGCCTGGCCAAGGTGGACCTGCAGCGTTTCCCCGAGGCGGAGAAGGTGGTCTGCGGCGACACCGACGACGACGACGCCTACTACACCAACAGCATCCACCTGCGCGCCGATGCGCCGGTGGACCTGCTGACCCGAATCCGCCTGCAGAGCAAATTCCACAGGGCCATCGAGAGCGGCGCCATCATTCACGCCTTCGTGGGCGAGGAAAGGCCGCCCGCCGCCAGCATCCACAACCTGGTGGAGAAGACCTATCGCAACACCCAGGCGGCCCAACTCACCATCAGCCCCGAGTTCACCATCTGCCGGCAATGCCATCGCTCCACGCCCGGACTCAAGCCGGCCTGCGGGCACTGCCACAGCCCGGACGTCTACGGCATGACGCGCGTGGTGGGCTACTTCAGCCGCATCCCCAACTGGAACAAGTCCAAGATAGGCGAGCTGAAGGATCGCCACCGGGGCAACTACAGCGTCGCACTGGTGTGAGCGACACACGGAACACAGTCAGCGCGAGGTAGCAGAAATGATCATCGAAGTCTACGGCAAGCAGGAGTGCAAACTCTGCCAGAGCGCCAAGCGAAAGCTCTCCCACTTCCTCAGCAAGTGGGAGGTGGAGGACCGGGTGGACGTGGTCTTCCAGGACATGGAGACCGAGCACGGGGCCGCCGAGGGGGACTTCTTCGACGTGTTCGATATCCCCTCCGTTCTTCTCAAAAAGGACACCGACCATGTGGTCGCCCGCTGGGACGGCCACGCCCCCCCCAGCAGCGAACTTCGCCAGAGATTGACGGCGTAGGCCGGGGTTGGCAGGTATCAACCCCACCGTGTCAACCGGGGCGGTGATCTGCCGGGTCACCGTCCCGGTGCCCTTTTTGAGTGTCCCCAAAACAGTACAGGGACGGACAATTGCGGAACGTAATGTTCTGGTGGCCGGCGACGGACTCGTGGGTCGACGACGCAGTAATCTCAAGGAACTGGCCGGCCAGCGTGTTCGGGACGCGTTCGGGCCGCCGCGGCCGGCAGTTGCCCGCCGCGCAGCAACGGGTACACTGGACGGATCGAAGTTGAATGTCCGGCCGGCGCGGGTGCCTGAAAGGAATTGGAGAGTGCATGATGCAGTGCGCAAACTCAGCGTCCAGACTGTCGATCACAGTTCTCTTCGCTGGAGTGTTGTGTCTTGCTTCCGTTGCGGATGCTGGCGACTGGCCCGCTTTCGGGGGCGGCCCGACGCGGAACCACACTACCGCTGAAAGCCCGGAACCCCCCCTGCGGCAGCTCTGGGTGCATCGGGCGCCGCATGCACCCCGACCCGCCCGGTACGGCACCCACGTGCGACCGGGCTACCTCCCGCCGGTCAGCTACGACTTCGCCTATGCCTGCGTCGTGGCGGACGGGCGCCTGTATTACGCCTCCTCCACGGAGGAAGCCCTGATCTGCCTGGACGCGGCCTCCGGAGCGGAGCGGTGGCGTTTCTACGCCAATGGAGCGGTCCGGCTGGCGCCCACGGTCGGTGATGGGCACGTGTACTTCGGTGCCGACGACGGCATGGTCTATTGCCTGGACGCCGGCGACGGTGAACTGCTCTGGCAATTCAGCGCGGCTCCCGACCGACGACTGGTGATCGGCCACGGGCGCCTGATGTCGCAATGGCCCGTGCGGACCGGCGTGACCGTCTATGACGGCACCGTGTATTTCGCCGCCGGTCTGTTCCCCGTGCAGGGCGTGTATCTGTTCGCCGTTGACGCCGCTACGGGTCGGCTCCACTGGAAGAGGGAGAGCCCCTATCCGGCCGAATCCTACGTGCTGGCCACCGAGAGATGCCTCTGGGTGCCCACCGGCCGCACGGCTCCGGCGGTCTTTCGCCGGTCGGATGGAGAGGCCCTGGAGCGCAAGAATGTGGCCTACAAGCGCGCCGGTGGCGGCGGCTATCCCAGAGCGATGCACGACATGGTCGTCTACGGGCCCAGTGAATACGGAATCTCCACCGTGCGCGTGCGCGGGCTCGAAGTTGAGAAGCCCGAGAAACAGCCCAGATTCACCAGAGAGCCGGCGCCGGACGCCGTGGGGATAGCATGTCGCCATCTGGTGGCCGATAAGGATGCTTACTACCTGGTGCGCATCACGGACGGGCGGGGTCGATACATGCGGGAAAGGTTCCAATACCATCTCTGCGCGGTACCGCGGCAGGTCTTCGAAAAAACCATGTCTGCCCGCGTGGAAAGGACCCTCCAGAGCAAACGGAAATACTACCTGGGAAAGACGGCCGACGGCCTCCGCATCCGGGAGCATCCGGCGGTGGGCAGGGCCCTGGCGGACGGCGAGAAGTGGCGCGTGGATAAGGCCCCCGCCTCGGCGCTTTTGCTCGCGGGCGCCACCCTCTTCGCCGGTGGGGAGGGTTGCGTGGCCGCATACAACGCCGACACGGGGCGGGAGACGTGGCGCACGCAGGTGGAGGGGGAGGCCCACGAACTGGCTTTCGCCGAGGGCTCGCTTTACGTGAGCACCACGAAGGGGCTGATCTACTGCTTCGGCCACGGGCCGCCGTCGGCCGGCTCCTCGAGGTCCGCAACGGTTCGGCTCCGCTCGCCCGTGCACTCGGTGGCCGCCCGGGCCCTGGCGGAGACCCGAATGCGCAAGGGATTCTGCATGGTGCTGGGGCAGGACGCCCCCTCACTGGCGGCAGAGGTGGCGGCGAACTCGGAGTTCCGGGTGGTTATCCCCGTCCCGGACGACGCGGAGGCGCGGCGGGCCCGGGAGCGACTCCACGCCGCCGGACTCTACGGAAAACGAGTCGTGGTGCATCGGATATCCCGGCCGCTGCCGTATCCCAGCTACTCCGCGAACCTGATCGTGTCCGCCGGAGGCTGGGATGCATACGAGGCCCATCAGGTTTTCCGGGTGCTGAGGCCCTGCGGGGGCATGCTGGTGCTGGCGGATGAGTCCGGAGGGCGACGCCTGCGGCAGTGGGCGGGAGAGAGGCTGCCCGGGCTCCGGATCGTCACCGAGGGGGACGGCGCCCGGGGCACGCTGACGCGCGGCCCGCTGGACGGGGCGGGGTCGTGGACCCACATGTACGCGGACGCCCAGCAGACATCCAACAGCCGCGACACGCGGGTCGGCACCCAGTTCATGACCCAGTGGTTCGGCCCGCCGGGACCGGAGCGCTACCAGGACCGCCACCACATCCCGGCCGCCCCCCTCTACAGGGACGGCCGGCTGTTCGTGCTGGGCCGGAACTACCTGACCGTCGTGGATGCCTACAACGGCACCTACCTGTGGACGAAGGAAGTGCCGGATTCCTCCCGGCTGATCGCCAGCCACGATGCGAACCCCATGTGCGTCGATGACCGGCACCTCTATGTGGCCTCGGGCAGCCAGTGCCGGGTTCTCGACTTGGCCGACGGACGGACCGTACGGAAGCTGAAGGGACCGCGCTCTGACCGCGACTGGGGGCTCGTTGCCACCCAGGGGGACTACCTGATCGGCACCAACCAGCACCCCCGCGCCTCCTTCAACACCGTCGACGCTCCCAATAAAAAGCCCCTTCTCTACGGACCCCGCTGCGGGCGCAGCCGCCCCATCGTCAGTGACAACCTCTTCGCGATCGACAAGTCCGACTTCCGGCGTCTGTGGGAATATGAGGGCGGCGCCATCCTGAACCCATCCATCACGGTCGGCCGGCGGCAGGTCTTCTTCGTCGAGAGCCGCAGCGACGCCGCCATGAATGCCGAAAACGGCCGGGTGGACATGGTGGACTTTATCGAGAAGGAGGCCTACCTGGTGGCCGTGGCTCTGGAGAGCGGCCGCGAGGAATGGCGGAAACCGCTGGAGCAGAAGGCCCGGTTCATCCTCTACCTGACCTACGCCGACGAGACGCTCCTGTGCACCACGACGTACCTGGAGGATGAATCGGAGAAGCCCTACATCGCCATTTACGACGTATCCGCCTGGGACCCGGCCAACGGGCAGCAAAAGTGGCACACGGTCATGAACAGCCAGGCGAAGGTGCTCCCCAACACCACGGACCACAACGGCAGCATCCAGCATCCCGCGGTCGTCGGCGGCAAGCTGTATTACAACCCCTGGATCACGGAGAACGTGCCCATTTGCGAGATCGCCACCGGCAGGGACGTCAGCGACCGCAACTTCGGCGGCAGTCGGCGCTGCATGCCCTTCAGCGCCTCGGAGCGCTGCCTGTTCTTCCGCGAAGAAGTCTGCAAGGGATACGATACGGTGGCCGACCGCAAGGTGGCCCTGACCATGGTCTCGCGGCCCGGCTGCTGGATCACCATGCTGCCGGCCGGGGGCCTGCTGATGATGCCGGAGGGCAGCGTAGGGTGCATCTGCGGCTATCCGATGCAGACCAGCATCGTGCTGTGTCCCGCCGGTGACGGCCCGCCTGCCGGCCGCGTCGAATGAAAGAGGGAGCCTGCCAGGTCTGCGCACGAAAAATGCAAATCAAAGGATTCATCGAGAGCAGCCTGCTGGAATGGGAGGGTAAGGTCTCTTCGGTCCTTTTCCTGCCGCACTGCAACCTGCGCTGTCGTTACTGCCACGCCGGGGACCTGGTGCTGGCCCCGGAGCAGATGGAGACGGTCCCGTTCGAGCGGGTCGCCGCCTATCTGCGCGCTCAGCGGGGCTGGGTGGACGCCGTGGCCGTCACGGGCGGCGAGCCGGCCCTGCACGGCCGGGAACTGGTGGACCTGACGGAGAGGCTCCACGAGTTCTCCGTGGACGTGATGGTGGAAACCAACGGCACCCGCCCGGACGTGGTGGAAGAGCTGATCGAAGAAAACTGCGTGGACGTCATGTCCATGGACGTCAAAGCGCCGCTGAACCCGACGGACTACCGGCGGGTGACGGACGCGGAAGTGGACATCGGCGCGGTGCGGCGGTCCATCAACCTCATCCGCGACAGCGGACTGCCCCACGAGTTCCGCATCACCCTCGTCCCCGGCCTGGTGGGGGAGGACGAACTGCGCGGCATCCTGCCGGAGCTGGAGGGGGCCCGGGCCGTGGCGTTGCAGAACTTTCGTCCCGACGATTGCCTGAGCCCGGAGCTTCACGAAGTGATGCCGTTCCGGCCGGAACAAATGGATGCCTTCGGGCAGATGGCGCGGGGGACGGGCGAGCGCTGCATCGTGCGCGGCAGGGAGCACGCTCTCACCACCTGAGCCCCGCCGCGCGCGCACGCCCCCCCATCCTGCGGCCGATTCGGGGGGCCGTCGGGGGCATTTTGCCGCGCTTTTCTGGCGCATCCCGGGGCCCTTTATCGCGGCGCGGCCGATTCATCCATCCTCCTGTAGCGCTGCATTCCTGGGCGTAAGTCTTTGTCAGAACGTGCCCTACGGCCAGGCGGTCCGCCGCCGCCTGTCCCGCTGCACGTCGCTGCCGTCCGACGGCTGCCCGGATGGGGCGCCCGGCGTGATTTTCCCTGCTCGCATTGCTTAGAATCTCTGTTCTCATGCTTCCCCAAAAGGGGAATCTCGGAGGCCAGCGGGGGGCGCCCGCGGAACGGCGCGCCCCCCGCCGGTCGCAGAGCGCTCCCGATCATCGCCCCGGACGCCGGAGAGGGACGCATTGAACCTGAAGAAACTCGAACTGTACGGTTTCAAGTCTTTCGCCGAGCGTACGGTCTTCGAGTTCGAGGACAGCCTTTCCGCACTGGTCGGCCCCAACGGTTCCGGCAAGAGCAACGTGGCCGATGCCCTCAAGTGGGTGCTGGGTGAGCGCAGCGCCCGCAAGCTGCGCGGCTCCGAGATGGCCAACATCATCTTCGGGGGCAGCGAGTCGCGCAAACCTCTCAACTACGCCGAAGTCACGCTCACCATCGACAACTCGGACGGATGGCTGGACGTGGACTACGACGAGGTCGCCATCCGCCGCCGGGTGGACCGCTCCGGCCAGAGCACGTATTACCTGAACGGCCAGCAATGCCGCCTCAAGGACATCCGGACCATCCTGCTCGACACCGGGATCGGGACATCCTCCTATAGCTTTATCGAGCAGGGCCAGATCGACGAACTCCTTCGCGCCAACCCCGCCGAGCGGCGCGCCGTCTTCGAGGAGGCCGCCGGCATCAACCGCTTCCTCGACCAGAAACGCGAGGCCGAGCGCAAGCTCGAGAGGGTCACCAACAACCTGGCCCGCGTCAGCGATATCATCGAGGAGGTCGAACGCCAGCTTCGCAGCGTCAAGTACCAGGCCGGCCGCGCCCGCACGTTCAAGCGCCAGACCGAGCAGCTCCAGAAACTGCGCCTGGCCCTCAGCCTCCACGTTCACCGGGAGCTGCTGTCCCGGCAGGAGGACGTGGCCGACAGCCTTCGAGGAGCGCTGGCGGAGAAATCCCGTCGGGACGACGCGGCCCGCTGCGCCGCGGAGGCGCTGGAATCGGCCCGCGACGAACTGCAGACGGCCCGTGACGAACTGAGCGAGCGCCGACAGCGCCTCACCCGCGTTGACGCCCGCCTGGAGAGCCTGGAACGCGAGATACAGCTCAGCCAGCAGAGACACCGCGAACTGGAAGAGCAGAGCGAGGATCTGCAGGCGCGGCGGCGCCAGCTCCGGGAGCGCGCCGCAGGGCTGGACCAGGAGATCGAGGACGTCCGCGGACAGGTGGACCAGAGCGCGGCGGAGCTCGCCGACATCTCCGAGCGCCTGGAGGCGAAACGCGCCGAGGCGCAGAGCACGCGGCAGGAAATCCGGCGCGTGGAAGAGAAGGTGGAAACCCGGAAGGCCAAAACCTTCGATCTGTTCGAGCGCGAATCCCGGCTCGGCAACCAGCTTGAAGTCGCCGCCGCCGAGAAGAGGACCCTGCTCAGTCGGCTGGAACGCATCGAGAACCGCCGCGGCGAGCTCCGGAAGGGCCTGAAATCGGCCCGGGAGGAGCGTGAGGAAGCCGCCGCCCGCCGGGAGGCCCTGCGGTCGGAGCAGGAGGAACTGGCGCGGCAGATGTCCGAGCTCCGGCAGCGCGTGAGTGACGCCGCGCACCGGCACGAGCAACTGTGCGATAAGGTCAACCAGGTCCGCGGCGAACTGAGCGGCAAGAACGCCAGGCGAGAAGTGCTGCTGGACCTGGAGCAGCGTGCCGAGGGGCTGCGATCCGGCGTGAAGTACCTGCTGCAAGCCCGGCCGCCCGGCCTGGTCGGACTGCTGGCCCGCCTTGTGGATGTGCCCCTGGAGATGGCGCCGGCCGTGGAGGCGGCGCTGGGCCAGCACGCACAGGCCCTGGTGTTCCGCGATTCCGAGAGCGCGCACGCTGCGCTGCGACGGCTGGGGGAGGAGCAGAAAGGCCGCGCCGAACTGATCGTTCTCGATTGCCTGCCCCCGGCAACCCCGTCCGAGCCTCCCCGCTCCGCGCCGTGCCTTGGCAGACTGAGCGAGCTGATCGAGTGCGACGCGGCCGCCCGCCCCGCCGTGGAGCGGCTGCTGGGTGACACCTTCCTGGTGGACGAGCCCGCCTCGGCCCGGGATATGCTGGGGGAGGGGCTGCCCGACCGCGTGCGCCTGGTCACAGAGTGCGGCCAGTGCTACGGCGGCGACGGCCTCTGGACCGGCGGCGCCGCCGAAAAGACCGGACTGGTGAGCCGGCGCAGCGAACTGGCCCGGCTCGAATCCTCCATCCGGGAGCTGGAGCAGTCCCTGGCCGAACTGCGGCGCCAGAAGGAGGAGCAGGCGCGACAATTACGGGAGCTGAACGGCCAGAAGGAGGACCTGGCGTCTCGCATCCAGGTCGTGCACGACAGCGCCGGCGACGCCCGCAGCCACCTGGCCGTCGCCGAGCGCCGGGTGGAACAGCTTGAAGAAGAGCTTCAGATCGCCGACGCCGAGGAGACGGGCTGCCGGGAAGATATCGAAGAGCTGGACCGGCAGACGGCCGTCCTGGAGAAGGAATCGGAGGCGGCCGGCCGCGAACGCGCCGCCGCGGAACAGAGCGTCCGCGAGGAGCAGCAGTCCCTGGCCGACCTCAGGGAGCGCGAACAGGAGACCGGGCAGCAGGTCAGCTCCCTCAACAGCGAGGTGGCCCGGACCCGGGAGCACCACCACGGCCTGAAGGACCTGCTGGACCGGCTGGAGAGGGACCTTCGGGCCGCGCGCCGGCGCCTGGAGGGACTGGACGAGGAGGACGCCGTGGTCGCCCGGCGCCGCAGCAAAGCTGAGGATGCCGAGGCCGCCGCCCGGCAGGAGATCGAACAGCGCCGCGAGGAGAAGGCACGGCTAAACCAGGCCCTGGAGGACATGGCCGGTGCCATCCGTGAATTGCAGCAGCGGATATCCGACCTGACGGCCCGGTCAGAGTCCCTGGCGGCCCGTCGCGAAGAGGCAGAGGAGAACATCCAGCGGCTGCGCGTGAAGCAGAACGAGCTGAAGGTCAAGATGGAAGACCTGCTGGAACGAGCCGCCGAGGACTACGGGGTGCGCCTGCAGCGCCTGGCGCTGGAGCCGGAGCAGTGGAGGGAATCCCCTCCGTTCCTGACCCGGCAGATCCGGGAGTGGGCCGACGACCCGCCGCCGACCGAACAGGTTGCCGACTGGTACCGAGAGGCTGACGAGGAGAGTCCCGGGCAAAACGACGAGGTCGAGCTGATCGGTCTCGATGAGGCGGTCGAACTGCGCAACGCGGTCCTGGAACTGGCCGACGAGGAGTCCACGGATTGGGAGGAAGTCAAGAAGCGGATCGCCACGCTGAAGGCCAAGGTGGACCGCATCGGCAACGTGAACGTGGCGGCCATCCGCCAGCAGGAGGAGCTGGAGGTGCGTCTTCAGTTCCTCACTGACCAGAAGGAAGACCTGGAGAAGGCCCGCCGCCACGAACGAGAGATCATACGTGAATTGAACAAGAAGAGCCGGGAGCGTTTCGCGGAGACGTTCCAGGCGGTTCGCGATAACTTCCAGGCCCTGTTCCGCAAGCTGTTCGGCGGCGGCACGGCCGACCTGCGGCTGGACGAGGAGGCGGAGGACATCCTGGAGGCGGGCATCGACATCGTGGCGCGCCCCCCGGGCAAAGAGATGAACTCCATCACGCTGCTGAGCGGCGGCGAAAAGGCGCTCACCACCATCGCCCTGCTGTTCGCCATTTTCCAGACCAAGCCCAGCCCCTTCTGCGTGCTGGACGAGGTGGACGCGCCTCTGGACGACAGCAACGTGGAGCGCTTCCTGAGGCTGCTGGAGGAGTTCCGCCGGGACACGCAGTTCATCATCGTCACCCACAACAAGCTGACCATGGGTGTGGCGCAGGTCCTCTACGGGGTGACCATGGCCGACGGAGTGACCCAGAAGATGTCGGTGCGCTTCGAGGACGTGGATGAGGCTCTGGCCGAGGAACCGGAGCGCCGCCCGAAAGCGGGCTGATGCCCAGTAGAGACTGTCTCGCAATCCGGTGGCGGTCCTGTCGGCGCAAAGCGTCCGCAACCTGGCATTGGGACACGCGTGCGGGGTTTTAGGACAGCCTCCTACCCGTAGCGCACCACCAGCGTGGTCATGTCGTCGGTGACCGGGCGCTCCCCCAGATGTCGGGTGGCGGCGTCCACCACTTCCCCGGCCAGTTCGGCCGGCGGCGCGTCGAGGGCGGTTACCACGGCATCCTTGAGTCCTTCCCTTCCGAACTGACGCCCCCCCGGGTCGGTGGCTTCCATCAAACCGTCCGTATACAGCACCACGGTGTCGCCCGGGCTCAAGCGGACGGACTTCTCCTCGTAGCCCCCCTGCGTGGTCAGCCCGAACAGCATCCCCTCGGTGTCCAGCCACTGCCTCCCGGCGGAGCCCACGTAGAGCGGCAGCGGATGGCCGGCCCGGCAGAAGGTGAACTGTTCGCCCTCCAGATCGATCTCGCCGTAAAACGCGGTGACGAACAGCTCCGCCCGCGCCAGGTCGTTGTAAAGGACCCGGTTGACCTGCGCCATCAACTGCTGGACCGAGGCCGCGCGGGCTGCTTCGCTGCGCACGACGCTCCGCATGGAGGCGGCCATCAGGGAAGCTCCCAGGTCGTGGCCCGAAACGTCTGCCACCACGAAGCAGGCCCGGCTGCCGCAGGTCCAGTAGTCGAACAGGTCCCCGCCGACGTGCTTGGCGGGCCGGGAGCAGCCCGCCGCGCGCACGCGCCCCACGGCCAGGGGCGCCTCGGGAAGAAGCCGCGTCTGGATGCGGGCCGCCAGCTCCATCTCGTGTTCCAGACGCTGGCGCTGCTGCTCGGCCACCAGCAGTCGGCAGTTGTGGATCTTGGCGGCGGTCGTCACCGCCACCGTGCTGACCAGCTTCAGGTCGCCGGGGGTGAACGCTTCGCCGCCCCGCTTGCGGGTGAGGTTGATCACGCCCAGCACCTCCTCCTCGCCCCCCGGTCCGAGGGCGGCCTTCAGGGGAACGGACAGGAAGCAGTTGGAGTCCCGCAGCTCCCGCGTGCCTATGGAGTCCGACGGCATGGGGTCCCCCTCGTTCACGATCACCGGCCGGCCGCTCTCGAACACGCGGCCGCTTATGCCCTCGCCGGGCCGCACCGACACGCTCTCGGATATCTCCTCCCGCAGACCCAGCGCGGCCCGGATGGTCAGCTCTCCGGACCGGGGGCCCACCACCATGACCGAGGCCCGGTCACACTGCAGCCGACGGGATGCCTCCCGGGCCACGAATCGGCATATCTCGTCCTCGTCGTTGAGCGCGCTGACCTGGTGGCCCATTTCGTAGAGGAAATCCGTCTCCCGTGCCCGGTCGGCCAGTTCCGCCTCCAGGTCGGCCCTGTCCTGGTCAGCGCGCAGGATGCGGCCGACCAGTTGGGCCGCGGCGCGCACCACCGCGCCGGTCCCCTCGCTCGAACCGTTCGGCGCGGTGACCACCCAGCCGGTGTCCCGCCCCCGGCTGTAGACCGGGGCGCAGACGCCGGGCCTTTCATCTGCCTCCGGTTGCTCCTGGAAGGTCAGCTCGACCCCCGTCGCCTCCGTGAGATGCTCCAGTATCGCCCCGTAGGCCCGGGGGGAGAACTGCTCTCCCCGGCCCCGCCCGACGCGACCGGCCTGCCTGGCTGACTCCTCCATCGCCTGTTGCCCCCCGTCCGGAGACGATCCCTGCCCGCGACGTCCGTGCGCATTATAGTGCAGCGGCAACCCGCAAAGCCAGCACACCGGGGCGGGGCCGGAGGCATTCGCAAGCCCCGGCGGTCCCCCGGGCATGGGTGCATTCTGCTACCGAGCAAGCATGCGGCACAGCCGCCACCTGCTTGCAAACGGGCAGAAGGTGGTGAATAATGTACGTGACTATCAGCGGGGAGGACGGTCATGGATTTCTACGATGTCGTGACGCAACGCCGCAGCGTGCGGGCCTACCGAGAGAAGCCGGTGGAAAAGGAGAAACTCCAGCGGGTGCTGCAGGCCGCTCGAATGGCCCCCAGCGCCGCCAACCGCCAGCCGGTTTACTTCTACGTCATCCGCGATGCACCGACCCGGCGGCGCCTGCTGGAGGCGTATTCGCAGGACTGGTTCGCGGCGGCGCCCGTCATCGTGTGCGCCTGCCACCGGCCCAGGGAGGCGTGGCACCGCCGGGACGGGAAGAGCTACGCCGACGTGGACCTGGCCATCGCCGTGGAGCACCTGGTGCTGGCCGCCACCGCCGAGGGGCTGGGGACCTGCTGGATAGGCGCATTCAAGCCGGAAAAGACGCGAGAGATCCTGGATATCCCCCCGGAGCTGGAGCCGGTGGCCATGACGCCGCTGGGCTATCCCGCCGAGGAGCCTGCGCCCACGCCGCGCAAGCCTCTGGAGGAGATTGTGCAGTACCGATGAAGAAGTACAAACCCCTCAACCTGTTCAATAACAAGGGCTTCTGGCCCGAGAAGGTGGCCATCTTCGACGGCATCAAGGAGGTGCTGAGCATCGGCAAGTGCCGCACGCCCCCGCCCATCCACGACTACCGCCACTACCGGGACCGCAAATGGCGCGACGAGGACGACGAACTGGTCCCCTTCCGCAGCATCGACTGGTACGTCTACGACGCGCTGGACGAGAAAAGGCTCCAGGTTGACTGCGATCGCATCCTTCAGTCCTTTGCCAGTGAGCCCTGGCGAAACGAAGACCTCCTGGGGGACCACTACGACCTGTTCATCATGGAAGAGGACATGTTCCGGCCCGGCGGCAACAACGGCGAGGAGGGCGGAGAGCAGTACCTGGTCGGGCGGGCCCAGCAACTGACGGCCGCCGTGGTCAGCACCCACCGGATCGATCACATCTGGGGCCTGCCCTACAGCTACCTGAAGACCGAGGTGATGCGCCAGTTGTGTTTCATGTTCGGCCTGCCGGACATGCGCCGGGACGACGTGACGCTGGAAGGCGACGAGCGCTACTGCTCGAACACGTGCATACTGAGGCCCGCCCATGAGGCGCCGGAAGACTGGGACCGGCTCACCGAAGACCGCATCCGGCACGGTCCATTCTGCGAGCCCTGCACGGTGGACCTGCGCCGGTTTTTCGACGAGGTGGCCGGCGAAGCGGACTGATCTCCGTTGGGAGAGGCGCACACGCCACAGATGGGTGAGGACAGAGACGCCGAACAGCGCATCGAAGAGCTCCGCCAGAAGGTCCGCCGTCACAATTACCTGTATTACGTCAAGAATGAGCCGGAGATATCCGACCGCGAGTTCGACGCCCTCATGGAGGAGCTGCGGCGCCTGGAGGCCGAAAACCCCGACCTGGTCACCCCGGACAGCCCCACCCAACGCGTCGGCGGCGAGCCGCTGGAGGAGTTCACCACCGCCGAGCATCTCTCGCCCATGCTCAGCATTGACAACACCTACAACGAGGAGGAAGTGCGCGAGTTCGACCGACGCGTCGGCCGCCTGCTGGGCGACGACGCCGAGTGGTCCTACGTGGTGGAGCCGAAGATCGACGGGGTCGCCATCAACCTGATCTACCGGGACGGGTCGCTGCAGCGGGCCATCACGCGCGGCAACGGCGTGCAGGGAGACGACGTGACGCAGAACGCGCGGACGGTGGCCAACCTGCCCCTCAGGCTGGCCGGACCGTCCGAAGGGGAGCACTCCCTGGAGGGCTCCGTGCTGGAGGTGCGCGGCGAGATATACATGTCCTTCGATGCGTTCAATGAGATCAACCGCCAGCGCAGTGAATCGGACCAGGAGCCGTTCGCCAACCCGCGCAACGCCACCGCCGGTTCGCTGAAGCTGCTGGACCCCTCCATCACCGCCGAGCGCCGCCTGCGCGCCTTCACCTACGAGATAGCCACGGTGGAGGGCCTCGACGTCCCCGACTCGCACTGGGAGCGGCTCCGGTGGCTGCAGCGCCACCGCTGCCCCACCAATCCCAACGCCGAAAAATGCCGGGACGTGGCAGAGGTGCTGAAGCGCTGCCGCTACCGGGAGGGCCACATCGACGAGCTGGACTACCCCGTGGACGGGCTGGTGGTGAAGCTGGACAGCATCGAGCAGAGAGAGCGCCTGGGGGCGACCAGCAAAGCACCCCGGTGGATGATGGCCTACAAGTTCGCCGCCGAGCAGCAGGTCAGTCCGGTCGAACGAATCGAGATCAACGTGGGCAAGACCGGGCAACTGACGCCCGTGGCCATCCTGGAGCCCGTCCACCTGAGCGGCACCACCGTAACCCGCGCGTCACTGCACAATTTCGACGAGCTGGAGCGCAAGGACGTCCGCGTGGGCGACCACGTGCTGGTGGAGAAGGCGGGCGAGATAATCCCCCAGGTGGTGAAGGTCATCGAGGAAAAGCGCACCGGCGAGGAGGAGCCCTTCACCCGTCCGGAGGTCTGCCCCAGTTGCGGAGAGGGGGTGCGCCGCGACCCGGACGGCGTCTACATCCGCTGCATCAACCCCCGTTGCCCCGCCCAGCGGGTGGAGCGGATAACGCATTTCGCCGGACGCGGGGCAATGGACATAGAAGGCCTGGGTGAAGTGCTGGCCGAGCAGTTGGTCCAGAACGACCTGGTCCACGACGTTGGCGACCTCTACGGCCTCGATGAAGAGCAAGTGTGCGCCCTGGAGCGCATGGCCGAGAAGTCCACCCGTAACCTGATGGAAGCCATCCAGGCCAGCAAGGGGCGTGGCCTGGCGCGGTTGCTGTTCGGGATTGGGATACCTCACGTCGGCTCGCATCTGGCGGACGTGCTGGCGCGGAACTTCGAGGACATGGACGCCCTGCGGACGGCCCACGCCGAGAAGCTCGAAGAGATCGACGAGATCGGCCCCGTCGTGGCCGAGGCGATCGTGGAGTTCTTCCAGAAAGAGTCCACCGGCGAGGTTCTGGACAAGCTGGAAGCGGCCGGGGTAAACATGCGCTCACAAATGGCCGCCGTCGGGGAGAACCCCGACGTGGCCGACCACACCTTCGTGCTGACCGGCGCCCTGGAGGGCTACACCCGGGACGAGGCCACCCGGCTGATCGAGTCGCAGGGCGGGCGGGTCACCGGCAGCGTGAGCGGAAACACCGACTACATCGTCGTGGGGGAGAACCCCGGCGGCAAGCTGGAGCGCGCCAGGGCCGAGGGCGTGCGCGAGCTGACCGAGGAAGAACTGGAACGCCTTCTGGGCCTGCACTGAATCCCCCGTGCTGCCACTGCGGAGCCTGCGATGAGCGTCTCGGCGGATGCCCTCCTGTTCGGGCTGCGATTGCTGGATGAGGAGATTCTCACCTCTGGTGAGCTGGCCGGGCATCTGCGCGCCATCGCCTGCGGCGAGGCACCGGATGACCTGGTGGCCCTGGAGGAAAAGGTGCTGGCCGCCCATCCGCGGGTGGCCGGGCAGGCGGCGCTGCTGGCCCTGGGGCCGGACTACCTGCCCGTCCACTGTCCCGGTTGCGGGGGGAGATTCCGCGTGCGCTCGGAACGCATCCATCCCGACGCCTACTGTCCCCTGTGTGGCGAAGCCATAATAAAGGGCCGGAGCGCCTTCCTGCTGGGTCACCGGTGGGCGGACCGGCCGCGCGCCGCGGAATCGGTGGCGGCCTTCGAGCTGGCGCCGCCGGGGCGGCGATTCGCCCATTTCGAATTGCTGGAGCTGCTGGGCAAAGGGGGAGCGGGGAAGGTCTACAGGGCGCGGAACGTGCGCAGCGCCCGCGTGATTGCGCTCAAACTCCTCGATTTCCAGCCCCTGGAGCCCGCCGCCAGGTCCTTCCAACGGCTGCGCCGCGAGGCGGCCGTGGCCACCTCGATCACCCATCCCAACATCGTGCGCGTCTTCGACATGGGGGTGGCCGAGGGCATTCCCTACATCGAGATGGAGCTGGTGCCGGGGGTCTCCCTTCACGAGACGGTCCGCCGGCGGGGTCCCCTGCGCGCCGGGGAGGCCTGTCGATTGTGCGCGGAGACGCTCGACGCCTTGCAGGAGGTACACGGACGGAAGATCGTGCACGGCGACGTGAAGCCGGGCAATATCCTGATCCACGAGGACGGGGCAGCGCGGTTGACCGACTTCGGCGTCTCGCGCCTCCTGGAGGAGACCACCAGCCTGACCACCACCGGCAGGCTCATGGGTTCGCCCCATTTTATGGCTCCGGAGCAGTGGCGAGGCGAAGCGCTCAGCCCCGCCACCGATCTCTACGCCATGGGGCTGGTGCTCTACTACGCCCTGCTGGGCAGGCTGCCCTACGGGGACCGAACCCACCTGGCGCTGATGTATCAGCATCTCTACGAGCCGCTGCTGGACCCCCGCGAGCCCTCTCCCCTCATCCCGGACCCCGTGGCGGACGTGATCCGCAGGGCCACCGAAAAAGCGCCGCGGGACCGGTTTGCCACTGCGCGGGAGTTCGCCGCCGCGCTGCAGCGGTACGCGCCCTGAGGGCGTGCCGGCGGGGAAGATCACCTGCCCAAAGGGATGCGTCAGTGCTGCAGGCGGGCGAACAGCTCGTACCAGCGGAAGTTCCTGCCGGGGCACTTCGTTCCGCCCGGGCGCACGTGGCAGTGTCCCAGGATGTGGTCGGTGGGGATGTGGCATCGCTCCTGCAGGTAGTTGACCAGCCCCACCAGCGCCTCCATCTGTTTCCGGGTGGGGTAGCCGTGCTCGAAGTCCCCCACCAGGCAGATGCCGACGCCGTGCTGATTGTACAGATCGTGGCCGGCGTGGGCGCCCTGGATCTGCTTCTCCCACCGGAAGGTCACCTGCACCAGGCCGTCGGGGGCGCCGTGTCCGTTGCCGATCACGAAATCGTAGCCCACCCCCAGCCAGCCGTTGTGCCTGCGGTGATACTGATCGAAGGCCTCCGCGCTGCCCACCTCGTCCGCGCTGTGATGCAGAATGATGTAATCCCACCGCCGCTTCAGCGGCACGTCCAGGCGCCCTTGAACTCGCGGAGGGCGCAGGCGCGGCCGATGCGGCGCCGCTGGCGCGGAGGCGCTCAGGGCGGGAGGCGCTCCGCCGATATCGGTGAGGTGCCAGTGCCCCGCCGGCTCCTGGTCAGCGGCTGCGGCGGGATCGCGATGCAACTCACCGCCGACGGCACACCCCGCCAGGCTGAGGATCAATCCGGTCAAGACCGCTGCCACAACCGCTCTCATTTTCGCTGCTCCCGACGGAGGATTGCTCAGAACTGCCGCGCGCTGTCCAGCAAAAGCGTCACCGGCCCTTCGTTGACCAGGGAGACGGCCATCTCCGCCCCGAAACTGCCCGTCTGGACCTCCAGGCCCCGCCCGCGCAGGCGCTCGACCACAAGCTCGTAAAGCCGCTCCGCGCGGTCCGGCGGCGCGGCGTGGCTGAACGACGGACGCCGTCCCTTGCGGCAGTCGCCGTAGAGGGTGAACTGCGGCACGATCAGCAACGCGCCGCCCACCTCGCCGACGGACAGGTTCATCCGGCCCTCGTCGTCTTCGAAGACCCGCAGGCCGGCTATCTTGCCGGCCATGTAGGCGGCGTGCTCTTCGTGGTCTTCTTCGCCCATGCCCAGCAGCACCACCAGCCCGGCGCCGATGCGTGCCAGCAGCCGGCCGTCCACGCGGACTGACGCCTCCGAGACGCGCTGTACGACCGCCCTCACCGGCTCTCCCCTTCCGAAAGCTGGATCAGCCGGCGGTGCAGCGCCGGTATGCTCTGGCGGTGGTCCGCGCGGAAGTTGAATCCCTCCCCGCCCCTGGAAGTGGGCCGCCGCACCACGTTCTTGCAGGGCCGGAAATAGTAGTCCTCGATGTCCCGGCGGATGTCGAAAGAGGCGGTGTAGAGCGGCGCCACCGGGTGGCCCAGGTTGCGGCTGATGCTCAGCGCCTTCAGGAATACCTCCGGCATGATCACGGCGGAGCCGAAGTTCAGCAGCACCCCCCCGCTCATGCCCGAGACGGTGTCGCAGTAGAGCCTGAAATCCCGGTGCGCGGCGGCGCCCGTGCTGGCCCCGTCGAAGGTTGGATGCTGGTGGACGATGTCCGTGCCGATCGCCACGTGCAGCGTGGCGCGGACGCCCATCTGGAAGGCGCCGCACAGGACACTGTGGTCGCGGTGCGGCAGGTTATCTTCGCTGATGCGGCGTCCCAGCGCGGCGCCGAAGCCTTCGGAGGTGGCGTTGACCGTTTCGTTGATGAAGCGTCCGGTCTCCTCGGCCATCCCGAAGGAGCCGTCCTCGATGCCCTGCGCCACGTCCTCGCTGGTCTCTCCGATCAGGGCGATCTCGAAGTCGTGCACCGCACACGCCCCGTTCATGGCCACGTGGCGGATGAAGCCCCGCCGCATCAGGTCCCGCACCACCAGCCCCAGACCGCACTTAATCACGTGCGCGCCGAACTGCATCAGCACCGTCCCGCCCCTCGCGGCGGCCCGGTGCACGTGCCCGCACAGGCGCTCGAAATCCTCGTCGCCCCACTCGGCACGGGTGCGCTCGGGGTCGAGAAAATCGTCCAGCGTCACCAGGTTGTGGCGCTCGGCGATGGGATAGGTCTTGACTTTACTCGGGTCCAGCAAGCGGCTCTCTCCTTGCGCGCTGGGGCGCATGTTTTACAATGTCCCCTGATTATAGGTTCGGCGGGAACGCCGATTCAAGACGGCTGGCCCCAGCGGGCCCGCATGCAGGGGTTGAACTGGCATCATGGGTGCGAAAGCGCGCATATTCGTGGTGGACGACAAGGAGAGCATGCTGAAGATGCTCTCCCAGTTGCTCTCACGAGACTACGAGGTAAGCACGTTCAGCTCGGCAGACCGGGCCCTGGATCAGCTCGACCGGCAGCCGGTGGACGTGATGCTCAGCGACATCCGCATGCCGGGGATGGACGGGATGGAGTTGCTGCGGCAGGTGAAGGCCAGGGCGCCCCAGACCGAGGTGATCCTCATGACGGCTTTCGCCACCGTCAGCCAGGCCGTGGAAGCGGTCAAGGCCGGCGCCTACAACTACCTGACCAAGCCGTTCGAGCCGGACGAGCTGAAAATAGCCCTGGAAAAAGCGCTCGAACGCAAGCAGCTCCGCGAGGAAACCCAGATACTCAAGGAACAGGTGCAGGAGAAATACGGATTCCCCAATATCATCGGCGAGAGCGAGGCCATCAAGGATGCCTTCGAGCTGGCCCGCAAGGCGGCCGAGGCCGACACAACTGTCCTGCTGACCGGGGAGAGCGGCACCGGCAAGGAGCTGTTCGCCCGGGCCATCCACTCCGCCAGCGATCGGGCGCGGCGCCGCTTCGTGGCCATCAACTGCGGGGCCATGCCCAAAGAGCTGATCGAGAGCGAGCTGTTCGGCCACGTGCGGGGCGCTTTCAGCGGCGCCTCCAAGGACAAACGGGGCCTGTTCATGGAGGCCGACGGGGGGTCGCTTTTCCTCGACGAGATTACCGAGCTGGAGGCGGACCTGCAGGTCAAGATCAATCGCGCCATTCAGGAGCGCGAGATCCGACGCGTGGGCGACACCGAGGACATCCCCGTGGACGTGCGCATCATCGCCTCCACCAACCGGGACCTGCAGAAGGCCATGGAGGAGGACAGATTCCGCGAGGACCTCTACTATCGGTTGAACGTATTCCCCATCCGCCTGCCCCCGCTGCGGGAGCGACCCCGGGACATCCCCCTGTTGGTGGACCACTTCCTGCGCCTGTTCGCGGGCGAGGAGGCCGATCGTTACGAGCTGTCCACGGCCGCCATGGAGAAGCTGATGAACTACCACTGGCCCGGCAACGTCCGCGAGCTCCAAAACGCCATCGAGCGGGCCGTGGTGCTGTGCGACGACTACCTCATCACCCCCTCCCTGTTCCCGTTTCTGGAATCGGACGAGCAGCGCCCCCCCGCCGACATGGCCGCCCTGGTGAATCTTCCCTACCGCAAGGCCATGGACAAGGCCAGCCTGAGCTGCCAGAGGCAGTATCTGATCGACGTGCTCAAGCAGTACGGGGGCAACGTCACCCGCGCGGCCGAACACGCCGGCATCGAACGGGAGAGCTTCCACCGCCTGATGCGCAAGTGCGACGTGGAGCGCGACGACATAGTGCGCAAGCTGGCCGAGGAATAGGAGGGGCGGACGCGGCAAGACACGTCCGCCCAACGGGCGCCCCGCTAACGCTTGGGGCTCTTTCGGCCCTTGCTCTTCTCTCTTGCCTTGCCCTGGGCCTTCTTGGCCGGCTTGGCTGCTTTGCCCTTTGCCTTTGCCATCTTTCCTGCCTCCCATTCTGCTACGGAATCCGCCAGGGGAGCGAGACCATCCCGCTTCTATCTCCCGTCAGGTGAAAAGCAGATGGTGTGCCATTGCCGCATTCCAGGGGCTGATTCTGTGCAAGTGATTTTGTACGAAAGCTTTGCGAAGAACAAAACCCGGAGACGCCGGAACGTTGGTCGATAGGGAATCAGAATCTTGACTTCCGGTCAAATCGGCAGTAAAAGTACTTATCGGGACTCTTGGGGGGAGCATGCTCGAATGCTGACGCGGGTAGTTCTGGCCGTCAGTTCCGCACCCCTCCGGCGGCAGTTGCGCGGGCTGCTGAACAAGCCGGACATCCTGCTGGAAATCGAGGCCACCGGGAGCGGCCTGTGGGACCGGGTCGTTCGCAAGACGGCGGACATGCTTGTGATCAGCGAGGGCGCCGTGCGCGGACCACTGGCGCAGAAGATCGCTGCCCTTGGAGAGTTGCCGGACCCCCCGGGCGTGATCGTCATCTCGGCCAGTGACGACCCGGTCAACCGGGCCTGCCTGACGGCGTCCGGCTGCCTGGCGGTCCTCCACGAAGGGCTGTCGGCCGAGGTCTTCGGCGAGGTTCTGCAGGCCCTGCTGGCGCGGCGGGCGGCGGCCGCCCGCAGCACACTGCTGGCCGATGGGGATATGTCCACGCCGCGCCTGTCCGACTTCGTCTCGGAGAGCCCCTGCATGCAGGTGTTCATGGGGCTCGCACGGCGAGTGGTGCGCAGCGATGTCTCGCTGCTCATCCTGGGCGAGACCGGCGTGGGCAAGGAACGGCTCGCCAGGGCCATTCATGGCGAGGGGCCGCGATCCGAGGGCCCGTTCGTCGCCATCAACTGCGCAGCCCTGCCCGAGTCGCTGCTGGAGAGCGAGCTTTTCGGCCACGAGAGAGGAGCCTTTACGGGGGCGGCCAGGACTCGCCGGGGCTGGTTTGAGTTGGCTCACCGGGGCACGGTGTTCCTGGACGAAATCGGCGAGTTGCCCTACCACGTCCAGGTCAAACTGCTGCGCGTGCTTCAGGACCGTCAAGTCCAGCCCGTAGGCGGCGAAAGAACCATACCGGTGGACGTGCGACTGATGGCCGCCAGCAATCGCGACCTGGAGAGTGAGGTCAGCGAAGGGCGCTTCAGACGGGACCTCTACTATCGCCTCAGCGTCGTCACGCTCACCATTCCGCCCCTCCGGGAGCGCCGGGAGGACATACCCGTGCTCGTCGAGAGCTACATGGACTACCTGCAGCCACGCGTGGGCTGTGCGGCGGAAGGGATCACGGACCAGGCCCTCGATGCCCTGATACAATACTCCTGGCCGGGAAACGTGCGCGAACTGATTAACGTCATCGAACGGGCGCTCTTGCTCTGCGACGGCGGCATGATCGGCCCGGCCGATCTGCCGGAAACCGTGCGGGGTGGAGCTGGCCCAGTGGGGGACGAGCCAGGCTCTGCACCCGGCGGTCCGATCGTCGGTGACCTGCCCGAGGAATGGCTCCGCATGCCGTGGCGCCGCGTCCGAGAGCGGTTCCTGGCCGACCTGGAAAAGGGCTACATCGAGGGGCTGCTGGCGGCCACCGGGGGGCGCGTAGGACAGACGGCGAAGCGGGCCGGCCTGAGCCCCAGGGCCCTCTACGACAAGATGAAACGGCACGACCTTTGCAAAGAAGATTACAAAACCTGAGAGCGGCCTGCTGGATTGCCCTGTCCCACCTGGGAGCGGAGGATGACCGACCGCAAGGACGTCGCCATTGTGGTGGCCCACCCGGACGATGAGACCCTCTGGGCGGGCGGGACGATCATGGGTCACCGCACGTGGCAGTGCCTTGCCATAGCCGCGTGCCGCAAGGGCGATCCGGACCGGGCTCCCCGGTACGCCCAGGCCGTCCATGAACTGGGGGGCAGCGCCGTCATGGCCGACCTGGACGACGGCCCCGAGCAGACACCCCTGCCCCCGGAGGTGGTAGAAGACGCCCTGCTCTCGCTGCTGTCGGAGGCGAGTTTCGACGTGGCGCTGACCCACGGCCCGTGGGGGGAATACACCCGGCACCGCCGCCATGAGGAAGTCAGCCGCGCGGTCACCAGGCTCTGGGTGGACGGGCGCCTGTCGGTCGGCAAACTGTGGCTGTTTGCCTACAGTGACGAAGGCGGGCGGCACCTGCCCCGCGCCAGGGCGGATGCGCACCGCCGGGAAAAACTGCCCGGAAGCTTGTGGCGGCGAAAGAAGTCCATACTCACCGACATCTACGGTTTCGGGCCCGGGAGCTTCGAAGTGAGGGCGGCCCCCCGGACGGAGGGCTTCTGGTGTTTTGAGGACCCCGATGGCTACGCGAAGTGGCTGAGGGATCACGAGGTGAACGCATGAAAGTCCTGGTGCTTTACGACTACCCGCCATCGCCGGGAGGGCTGGCCACGCAGGGGGACCTCTTGTTCCGGGGCCTCCTGGAGATAGGCGTGGATGCGCACGCGGTGCATTTCGAATCGGCGCAGGAGAAAGAATGGTACTACCGCTGGTTTGAACCGGATGTCGCGGTCGGCATAGGGTACTGGGGGCATATCCCGCACTTAATCCTGCACCCACAACGGTATGGGTTGCAGCCTGTGCCGTGGTTCGTGGCCGACGGCTACATTGCGAATTATATGGAGGTGCTGAACGCACTGCCGCTGATTCTGGTCACCTCCAATTGGGTGAAAGAGATATACATCAGAGACGGCGTTGAGGAAGAGAAATTGGAGGTCTTACCTGTAGGGTGCGATACCGATGCGTTCATTCCCCGGGACAGGGAGGAGCCGAAAGTAAAGGCCGTGCGCGAGGCATTGGGAGTCGCGCCCGACCAGATCATGATCCTGACTGTCGGTGGGGACGCCGCCTCGAAGGGCGCCCAGGAGGTGATGCAGGCACTCGCCATTATCGACACGAAGGCCCCCGACTGGAAATACGTCTGCAAGGTATGGCCGCAGCCCAGGACGGAGCAACAAAACCTCTACGATCTGCAACTGGCTACGCGCCTTGGCATCGAGAAGAGCGTCAGTTACACCACCAGCGTGGTTTCCAGGAATTTCATGCCGTACCTGATGGCCGCCTGTGACATCTACGCGGCGCCGTCTCGGCTGGAGGGTTTTGGAATGATCCAGGTGGAGGCCCAGGCGTGTGGCAAGCCGGTGCTCGGCATGAAGGCCATGGGGATGCTGGATACTATCGTGCACGGGGAAACCGGTTTTCTGGCAGGCATCGGGCAAGAGATCCGCGTCGGGGAGACGTTCCTCGGCGAAGACGAGGGATACGAGCCGGAGCACCGCATCGTCTTCGACCAGCCTCGCACCGCCGACTATCGGGCCAGCGTGCACGACATCGCCAACTACCTGATGGACCTGATGACCGATCCCGACCTTCGGCGCAGGATGGGCGAAGCGGGCAGGAAGAGGGCCGTGGAGCTGTTCGACTACCGGGTGGTGGCCGGGGCCCTGGTGGAAATCCTCTCCAACAAACTGGGGATAGGCTGACATGGACAGGAAACTTGCCTGCGCCGTGGCGGAGACAAAGGAGGCGGCCCTGGAGGTTCTGAAGCACAACCGTCGGGGCCCTTACCGTTCCCTCTTTCGCACCGCGGGCTGGGGCTACCCCGAGCCCTATACGCGCGACATCATGATATCCACGCCGGGCATCTTGCTCTCGGGGGAGGAGCGGCTCATCTACACGGTGAGGCGGGTCCTCCAGGCGCTGGCTAACAACCAGAGCCAGCGGGGACACATTCCTTCCCTCGTCCACGATCCGGAGAATAGAGGGGCCAGCGATACTACGCCGCTTTTCCTCCTGGGGCTGGCCCTGTTCAGAAACGCCACCGGGGAGGAAAGCTTCCTGGAAGAGGCCGCCCGGGCCGCGCTGACCTGGATGGAATACCAGAGCCCCGAGGACCGCGTCATCGTCGCTCAACTGCCCACCAGTGACTGGCGGGACGAGCAATGGGTGCTGGGCTACGGCCTGTACGTGAACGCCCTGGTCCACATGTATCTGCGCCTCTATGGGCACGACGAGCGCGCCCGGACGCTGCGGGAGCTCATGAACCGTTTCTCAGTCGAAGCGGAGAGCAGGCATCCCCACGTCCATGAGGGTCTCGTGCTGGCGCACAAGCCGTACTACGCACTGTGGTCCTACAAGCTCTACCGCAGCGAGCGATTCGACCTGCTGGGCAACAGCCTGGCCATTCTCTCGGGCATCGCCTCGCGCTCCCGGGCCCAATCCATCGTCTCGTGGGTCGAACACGAATGCGCCGCGCTGCGAAGCAACGGGGACCTGGCCCTCGAGCTTCCACCGGCCCTGTTCCCCTACATCCGGCCCGAGCACCCGGACTGGCGCCCGCGCTATGAGCAGTACGGCAGGCCGGGCGAGTACCACAACGGCGGGGTATGGCCCTACATATGCGGTTTTTATGTCGCGGCCTGCGTGAGTGCCCGGCGTTACCGCGTGGCGGAGCGCAATCTCGCCGCCCTGACCGAACTGGTTCGTCCCTCCAGAAGCGCCGATGTCGAGTTCGGTTTCAACGAATGGTTTCGGGCCCAGGACGGCACCCCGCAGGGGCAGGACTGGCAGACCTGGTCGGCGGCCGTGTACCTTTACGCGGCCCAATGCGTGGAACGCCGCACCACGCCCTTCTTCGACCAGATAGCCGCTCCGATTGCCCGGCCGACCACCTGACCGCCCCGGCCATGCATGCACCGGCTTTCCGCGGCGCCCCCCGGATGGCCGTTCACTCGAGGTGGCGCGCCCGACACTCTTCTGAAGAACATATGATCTCCGGGTGGCAACGAAAAAAGGCGATCCTCACCCGGCAGCGGTTGAGTTACATTCCTCAAGGGGAGTTGTTAAGCGATACGAGATAAATCTTTTCCGGTTTGCGAAACCCGACGCGCTGAGGGCACGCTGGCTCAACTACCTGGACAGAAGGCAAGGCCCGGCTCCCCAGATCGTACGAACTCCGGTCCGGCGAGACGCCGGACCTACCCCAAGGGGTAGGCGCGGCGTCCCCGCCGCGCCGGCTGTTTGGCAGCCGGAAGGCATTTACCTCAATTCACTTAACCCTCCGGGCGGATCGCTTGCCTGGAGGTCCGCCCGTGCATCGGCTGTGCCCGCCGCAGCAAACTGGTAGCGAAACTCCTACATGATGATGCTGACCTGAGCACGTCCCTCCTTCCAGACCCGACAGCTGATCCACCCGATCCGCCGCAACCCGGGGATATCCGGCCCGGGCCGGTCAGCATCACCCCGGGACATCCCTGATGCCGGCGCCGACCGTATTGACAGTGCCGTGAGTGCACGGTAAGCTCGCAACGCGCCTGTTCGGAGTCCGGCGGTTCTGGCGGCGCTTTTCCATTCGGCGACGGGGGGTCGATGGTCGCTTCAGCCTGTCTGCGGCGCGGCCTGTCTCTGCTCCGGGGCGGCCGGCGCCTTCTGCGGTTCGCGCGGGAACCATACAAGGGGGGCCGTGCCCGAGAAGCCATCCATCGCCTGAACGAACGGCGTGGAAGACGCTTCCTTCGGGTGGTCGCCCGAGCCGTGTTCGCCAATCCGGACAGTCCTTATCTGGCGCTGTTCCGACATCTGGGCTGCACGTATGAGGACCTGCGTGTGCTCGTGCGCAGTCGGGGCCTCGAGGGCGCGCTGCAACGACTCGCCGGAGATGGGCTCTACGTAACTCTCGACGAGATGAAGGGCCGGGAACCAGCCCGCCGCGGTGCGGCCCTGTTCCAGTTCCAGCCGAAGCAGTTTGACAATCCGTGCCAGTGGCCGGGTTTTCCGCACGTCAGCAGCGGCAGCACGGGGGCTCCCACGCGCGTGGCAGTCGGTCCGAGCCACTACCGGGAGCAGTGTCACCATGCCCGGCGGTCCCTGGAGATAAACGGCCTGGTCGGCGCCGAATTTGCCCTCTACCTCCCGCCCACCGAGTGGGCGCTGTCCCGGTTGCTGCGGCTTGTCCGGGTGGGTGCAGTGCCCCGCAGGTGGTTCTGTCAGGTACCCGTCTCTCCAACGGGACCGGCGCGCGGGGCGATGGCCAGGGCGTGGGGCCTGGTGCTGCTGGCTCGGGGGGGCGGCCTGGCGCTGCCGCGACCGGAATTCGCCTCGCCTCTACGTCCTTCGCGACCGGCCGCATGGCTTGCCCGCGTGGCCGGCCGGGGTCCGGGGGCCCTGATGGTGACTTATCCCTCGACGGCCGCGCGGCTGGCCACGTGGGCCGTTCGGCAAGGGCTTGACCTGGACGGTTGCGTTCTGCTGGTGGCGGGCGAGCCGATCACCGAGGCGAAACGACGCACCATCGAGGCCGCGGGAGGAGCCTGCCTGCCGCTGTTTGGGGCCACCGAGATGGGGGAAGCCGCCGAAGCCTGTCTGGCGCCAAGGGGCAGCGACGACATGCACGTCTACGAACACCGTTTCGCCGTGATCTCGCATTCCAGGGCAGTCGGGACAGAGAAGTTCGTGCGCCCCCTGCTGTTCACAGCCCTTTCCCCGGCCAGCCCAAAGATTATGATCAACGCGGAGACGGGTGACGCGGGCGTGGTGGAGCGCAGGCGTTGCGAATGCCCTTGGGACCGTATGGGTTTCCATACCCACCTTCGCGGTCTGTGGAGTTTTGCCAGGCTGACGACGGAGGGACTGACGCTCTCCGGGCGGGATGCCGCCCGCGTCCTGGAAGAAGTTCTGCCGCGCAGCTTCGGAGGCGACGTGGGCGATTATCAGTTGGTCCTGTCGGAGACGGAACCCGGCATAACCGTTTGCCGGCTGCTGGTCCACCCCAGGCTCGGCCCACTCGATGAGGAAGCCGTCAGGACCGTTTTCCTCAGAGCAGTGAGACATGGCGCGGGGCCGGTAACGTCCGAATTCATGCGCCAGAGCCGTCAGTTTCAGGTCCACCGCCGGGAACCCGCCGTCCTCCATACGGGCAAGTCGCCGTCGGTGGTGTTTCTGCGTGAACAGCCGGCAGACAACGGCCACTGAGGGCAAGTGGGTAGCCGTCTCTCGGTGCCCGTCCGTTTTCCATTGTGGGCCGGGGAAGGTTCGCTTAGACTGTCCCGGAGTTGGGCATGTGGGAAGTACCGACCTTCATTGGAACTGCAGGAGTCAGACCATGGCCGAACAGGATGTCAGCCGCATGGAGCAGGCACTGGGGTTCAGCGTTCCGCCCTACCGGATCGACTTCGAGAACCAGAAGACGGACTACGGCATCGGCAGCATAGGGCTGCACTGGGTGGTGCTGACGATGCACCTTCCCGCCTACCAGGCGGCCCGGTTCAACGTGGTGACCGCCGCGGAGATCAACGAGGACCGGATCGAGGAAACCAGGCGCAAGGGCTTCGACGTGGGCACCATCACGGACGACTGGCACGAGGTAATCGAAAACGACCAGGTGGACGTGGTGGACTGCTGCTTCGGCGCCGGCGAGAAGAAAGAGGCCCTCCGCATGGAGGTCATCGAGGCGGCGGGCGAGGCAGGAAAGCACCTGATGATCCATAAGCCGGTGGCCACCACCGTTGAATCGGCCCGGAAGATGGCGCGCGCGGCGCAGGAGGCCGGCATCTGGCTGGCCGTCAACCAGAACTGCCGCTACAACCCCGCCTGCTACTCGGTCAAGCAGTTGCTCACGCCCGAGCGCATGGGCCGGCCCGGGGTGATCGAGCTACAGAACTACTGGCAGGGCGGGCCGATCGACCTGGAGGACCCCACGCCCGCCTACCTGGGCCACGTGATCCATCACGCGGACCTCGTGCGATGGTGGGTGGACAGGCCCTGCATCGCGGTCAAGGCGTGGGCGGGCATGAAGACCACCATGGCCATCTACGAGTTCGAGGGCGGCTGCGTCGCCTACCACATCGAGAACCACTCCGGCATGGAAGCGCACCGGACCAACATCCGCGTGATGGCCGAGGGCGGCTCCATCCGGGCGCAGCACAACTGGAACTGGCACTTCCCGGCCCCGGGCGAGCGGGAGTTCGTCGAGGTCTTCACCGAGCGCGGCGGACGGCCGGTCCTCCTGGAGCTGCCCGATCACGTGTACGAGCCCCTGTGGTCCGACATCAACCCGTTCGACCCCCTTGAAGGGCCCTGGTACGACATCTCCGGGCCCGTGGCCGGGATGATGGGGACGATGGGCTCGCTCATGCGCGGGGTCGAGCGTAACTGCCCGCCGGACAACCATATGGACGGCGCCATCGAGTCCCTGCGCATGTGCCTGGCGGCACAACTCTCGGCCAAAACCGACCGGCCGGTGGATCCCAGGGAGCTGCCCGTGGACTGACGCGCTCTGCCTATTGCCGGCTGAGCAGACTATGCCGGAACGGAGAGTAGAGCGCGGATGAAGCGCCTGCTTCTGGTGCTGACGTTGACCGTTGCCTCGGCCGCCGCGGTGCCTGCGGAGGAGCCCTCGGAGCGGACCAGGGCCGCCATGAAGGAGCTGTGGCGGCGGGGCTTTTGTCTTCTCAGTTCGGTGCATAGACCGGCCGAGCGCCAGGCGGCTGTGCCGGAGGACATCGACAGCGCGCTCGTCCTGCAACCGGCTGTCCGCACGGGCAAGGGCAGGCTCCTCTGCCACGCGGTGGACGGAGATACCCTCTGGGCGGCTGACGACGCAATGCTCTACGCCGTCAGCGCCGCGCACGGCCGCGTCGTGTCCACCTACGGCCGCGCCCGGGGCCTGCCCGAGGCGGCCGTGCAGTCCATCGCCCCGGACCGAGACCGGGTCTGGCTGGCCACACGCGCGGGCCTGGCCGTGCTGAACCTGGAGGTCGGGCGTATCGAACCGGTCGAGGAGGTGCGCTTCACGCTGGGACGCGTCGTCGCGGCGGAGGGTCATGCCTGGATCGTGAGCGACGCGGGAGCATGGCACTTTGCCCCGGAGTCCCACCGGTGGCAGGCGCTGTCCGAATTCCCCGCGCAGCACGCTCTCCAGCGAATCGCGGCGAAGGACTGGTGGCATGCCTTCTGGCGCCGGAAACTGGATACCCTCATTCCCCCGGCCCTGTGCACGGACGACGGCCTCTACTGCATCTGCTCGAAACGGCTGCTCCACTTCGATCTCCAGGCCGGGCAGTGGCGGACGCTGAGCACCAATGTCTGGCACGCCGCCGCACGGCACGGGACGGTGTGGGCGCTGGGGACGACGGGCGTCCTGCGCTACGAGGGGGCAGACGGCAGCCTGACCACCTACGCGCTGGGGGAAGGTCCCGCAGCGGGCAGACCCATCGACATGGCGCTGGCGGACGACGCCTTCTACCTGGTCAGCGAGCCCGACTACGACGAGAAGTCCGGAGAGTTCATTGGCGGCGGCATCAGCCGGTTTGACCTGGAGAAGGACCGGTGGACGGTAACCGAACGGGCGGACGGCGTGGACATTCGCTTCCTGAGCACCATTGCGGCGCACGGTGACGAAGTCTGGGCGGCCTGCCTTACCTACGACCGCCCGGTGGAGCTCGGGGCGCATCCCGGCATGGCGCACGTCAAGAGGTGGAAGCCGCGCGCGACTGGCCTGGCGCTCGTGCATCGAACGGCCGACGGCTGGGTCCTGATCGATGCGCATGAGCTCCCCTCCGAAAAACGGTGGGTGATGGGGCAGAAGGATACCGTGAACCAGGATGAAATCGTGCCCAGGACCGTTGAAGCCCTGTGTCTGTCGCCCGATCGCATCTGGGGCGTCTACCGGATGATGCCGAGGCGGTACTATGCCGGCTACTACTTCTCGTTCGGCTGCCTCGCACGACGCGAGGACGGCGGCTGGAAGGCCCGGTTCGATGCCCGCACACGCGAGCTGCACCTGCAGGGCGAACAGCCGGACCTCATGCTCATCTCCCACTCCCACGGCCAGCGGATAGTTCTCGCCGAGGGGCATCCGGACCTGCTGGGCGCCGGTGGAGCAGATGCCCCCGCCGCCGCAGACGGCTTTCTCCTGCCGGAAAAAAAGCAGTAACCTCTACCGGGGGGGAAAGTGCGTGGCGTTTCTGAAAGGTGTGTTCAAGCCAGGGGTGCTGTGCGAGGACCCCTATGCCGGAGTGCTGTGGCTGCGGACTTACTCCGGCGTGGCCGCCGTGCCGCTTGCCGAGGTATCCGGGGATGAGTGAAAGGCCCGGGGAGCAGCGCCGGGAGCCGGGGCGCATCTACCTGCTCGGCCTGGTGACCGTGACGGGCGCTTCGGTGCTGGCGCTGGAGATCCTGGGCACGCGCGTGGTGGGCACCTGCTACGGCAGCAGCCTCTACGTGTGGGCGGCGCTGCTGAGCGTCACGCTCACCTGCCTGGCGGCGGGTTACGCGGTCGGAGGCCGACTGGCGGACCGGCTCCCGCGGGCGTGGATGCTCTACAGCCTCGTGGTGCTGGCGGGTGGCATGTTCCCCCGGGTGATGGAGTTCTACGACATCGATTGGACCGCCGTGGAGATTGACGTCAAGGTCGCCGAACTGGCGAAGGCATATTTCGGCTATCGCGGCGATATCTTCTACCCCGACGGCACGCTCCATCGGGTGGACCTCGAGCGCTTCCCAAACCGGGAGGTGGGCGTGCCGGGCGAGGAGCAAAGGCGTGCGCACCGCCCCCCCGGCCCCTACCGCGGCCGGGCGGTCATCCAGGATGGCCGGCAGTATCTGCGGCGGCATGAAGAGCCGGTGGACTTCGTCGTGCTGGACGCCTACAACTCGGACGTAATCCCCTTCCACCTGATCACGCGCGAGTTTTTCGAACTGACAAAACAGCGGCTCACCGAGGACGGCATACTGGCCATCAACTATATCGGCCGGCCCACGGGGGATTTCGTGACCGATTCGCTTTTCCGGACCCTCGGGGATGTGTTCGGGCGGAACATGGTGCGGGCCTACCGGACGACGAACGACGCATCGGCGGTGCAGGTCATCATCGTGTTCGCCTTTCGGCGCCCCATGCAGCTCCTCCCTCTCTGGCAGAGCTGGCAGCCGTCGGTGGGCGTGGATCGGCTCAGCTACGAACTCTCGCGGCGCCGG
Organism: uncultured candidatus Brocadiaceae bacterium; assembly: GCA_964572825.1. Taxonomy (GTDB): domain Bacteria; phylum Planctomycetota; class Brocadiia; order SM23-32; family SM23-32; genus CAYVBE01. The sequence goes on along the minus strand of CAZNGS010000009.1, from coordinate 14,207 downwards.
CTGGAAACCGACCGACCGGGCGCGGTCACCATCACAGACGACCACAACCCCATCGCGCTGGCCCGCGCGGAGACGGCGCTGGCCTGGCGCCGCCAAACGGCCGCGCTTCTGCGTTAACGGCCCGGCAGCCGGTCCTGGGGCAGGATGGGGCCGCTGTTGGAGACGGCGTCGGCGTCTGTCACCCGCACGCCGGCCGGTGCCGGCACGCAGCCCTCCAGGAGCGGATCATCCTTCTGCTCCATCCACCGCTCCAGCCGTCCGCGCATTTCGCTCAGAACGTCACGGCACTCCGGATGGTCGGCGATATTGCTCGTCTCGTTGGGATCAAAGACCAGGTCGTAGAGCATCTCCTCTTCGACCTCCCGGTCGGCCCAGCCGTGCTGGAGCCACACGTCTTTGCTCGGCCCGGGGTCGCAGTTGGGCAGCACGGGCCGCGTCCGGCCGTCGAACCGCCGGATATACTTCCATCGCTCCGTGCGCACGGCGCGCATCGGCTCGTAGGCGGCGTGGTAATTCACCTGCGTGAAAACGGCCTCATGCAGCTCGTCTACCTCGCCCCGGACCAGGGGCAGCAGCGATTTGCCCTCCAGCCACTCCGGCCGTTCAACTCCGAGCAGGGCGCACAGAGTGGGATAGATGTCCATGTGCGTGGTCATGGCATCGGCGGCTTTCCCGCCGCCGAATCCTCCGGGGCCTCGGACCACGAGCATGACGCCGGTGCCGGAATCGTGGAGGTTGCACTTCATGCGCGGGAAGGCGATGCCGTGGTCGGTGGTGCAGATCACCAGGGCGTTGTCGGCGAGTTCGTTTCGCTCCAACGCGGTGAAGACCTCGCCCATCTTCCGGTCCAGGGTGGCGGCCATGGTCAGGAAGCCGGCCATGTCCCGCCGCGTCGCCGGCGTGTCCGGCACCGGCTCGGGCGGCCGGCAGTAGCGCGGGTCCACCGTCAGTTCGTCCCCGGTCGGGTACTTGCGGTGCGTCTCGTGGAAACCCACCGAGAGGAAAAACGGCTGCGGCGGCCCGTCGTTCAGGAAGCGAACGGCCCCCTTCTCCGCCTCGGGCTCGCCGGCCAGGCATCGGTCGTAGCCGATGATCTCCCATGTCTGCCTGTCCCGCGCTTCGGCCAGCGCGGAACCGCACACGTGCTGCGTGCCGGAGAGCGCGCAGTGGTATCCGGCCTGCTGCAACGGGCGCACAAGATGCATGCCGTAATCGTGGAGGGAGAATCCCCGGTGCGCCAGCCCGATCATGCCGTTCTGGTGCGGATAGCACCCGGTCAGCAAGGCCGCCCGGCTGGGGCTGCAGGTGGGGTTGATGCAGAAGTTGCGGCGGAACAGAATGCCCTCCTCCGCCAGTCTGCGTATGTTCGGCGTGTCCACGCGGTAGCCGTGCGGGGACACGTACCTCCCCGTGTCGTGCGAGTGGATGTACAGGATGTTAGGGGCGCGTCCGTCCATCGGTGTGTCCTTTCTGCCATGCGGGGACCGTTCTACTCGTCACCCTCTTGCTCGGGGCGGGCGGCCTGGATCTCCTCGTCGAACTTCGCGGCCAGCCGGCTCAGGCGCTCGACCACCTCGGGTTGCAGGTTCGCCAGGTTGTAATTCTCCTGCGGGTCCCGCTCGATGTTGTAGAGCTGGGGCATCTCTTTGGTGCTGCCCCCCCGGTCGCAGAAGTGCAGCTTCCACCGGCCGCAGGTGACGGCGGTCAGCGTGTACTTGAAGTAGTGGTAGAGCGCCTCGCGTTCAGGATACCTCTCGCCCACGAAGGCCGGCCAGATGTTGATGCCGTCCAGCTGCGGCCCGTCGGGCGTGAGGCCGGCCAGATACAGGAACGTCGGCAGCATGTCCATCTGGCTGGCGGGATCGTCGCAGACGGCCTCAGCGGGGATGGTGCCCGGCCACTGCGCCACGAAGGGCATGCGGATGCCGCCCTCGTAGTTGTCGAACTTCCTGCCCCGCAGCCCGCCCGTGCTGCCCTCGAACCAGGGACCGTTGTCGCTGGTGACGGTCACCAGCGTGTCCTCGGTCAGACCTAGCTCCTCCAGTTTCTCCAGCAGGCGGCCCAGGTGGTAGTCGATGCACTCGATGGTGTCGCCGTAGGTGCCGCCCTCCGAGCGACCCCGGAAATCGGGTTCCACGTGCAGCGGGATGTGTGGCATGGTGTGGGCCAGGTAAACGCAGAACGGCTCGTCCGCGTGCTGTTCGATGAAGCCGATGGCCTCGTCCGTATATCGGCGCGTGAGCGTGGCCTGGTCCACCTCGGTCTCGATGGCCTCCTCGTTCCGGTAGAGGTGCAGCGGGTCCATATCGTTGCTGTACAGCAGGCCGAAGTAGTGATCGAACCCGTGCCGCACGGGATTGTGCTGGGGCTGGCAGCCCAGGTGCCACTTGCCCAGCATGCAGGTGGCGTAGCCGGCATCCTGCAGGTAGGCGCCGAAGGTTTTCTCCTGATCCGTAATTCCCTTTGTGTCGCCGGGGAACAGCACCCGTTCGACGTCCAGCCTCTGGGCGTATCGGCCGGTCAGGAGTCCCGCCCGGGAGGGCGAGCAGATGGCGGCGGCGGCGTACATGCGGGTGAACTTCACCCCCCGCCCGGCGATCGAGTCCATCACGGGGGTCCTGATCAGCGACGAGCCAAAGCAGCCCATGTCGCCGTAACCCATGTCGTCCATATACACCAGCACGATGTTCGGCTTTCTTGCCTGTTCTGCGGGCATGTCGGTCTCTCCTTCTACTTCCGGTAAGGTTCGACGGCGCGCATCAGGTTTTCGGCTGCGGACTCGCTTTCGAACTGCGTCAGCAGGTACATCCCCTTCCCCCCCACGGCGTCCAGCAACGGCACGATCCGGTTCGTCCGGGGCACGATGGCCTGCACGGACTTGCCGGCATCGAGTATGCGGCCGTACAAGTCGTGCCACTCCGGATCCCCGCCGGGCGGGACCTGTGGGTCGGGTGTCCACTCGATGGCGTCCAGCTCCTCGATGCCCAGCAGCAGGTCCAGGTGGGGCATGCACTGGTGGCCGTCCAGGTGGAACATGGAGTAGTCCACGTGGCGGCACTGCTCGGTCAGCCCGGGCACGATGAAGCGCTCGAACATCTCGGGGGAGATCATGGCGCTGGCGTCGCACTGGAGCTTGGCCGTTTTCCCGGGGCCCCATATCATGAAAGCCCAGAACGCGCCGCTGCCGTCCTCCAGCTTTATGATCTCGTAGATACGGTCGTAAGCCTCGATCCAGACGGAGGTTATCTCTTCCATCTTCCGGTCCACCCATTCCGGGCGGACCACCATGTCCATCAGCATCGGCTGCGTGCCGCGCAGGGAGGCCAGCGTGTCGATGTTCTCGATCAGGTCGGGGCATCCGACCAGATACCGCCCATCGGCCAGCTCAACCTGCCGTCGGAGCATCCCCCGGGTCAGCCGCCACCATTCGTTGTCCGGATCGAAGCGAAGCGGCGGCCACTTCTCGGGCTCCGGGTCATCCGCCGCGAGGGGATGGTACCAGACGGTGCCCTCCACGAACTCCGGCTCGCTGCCCAGGTAGGGGGCGAGGGTTCCCGGGCCGAGCCCCACGTCGGCGATCGGCAGCGTGTCGGCGGGGAATCGGCCGCAGGCCAGGTCATAGTGGTTCCAGGCCACGCGCCAGTCCGCGTTGGTGTAACGCTCCGTCACGTCCTTCAGCCAGCCCGGATTCTCGACGTCCTCGCGGGGCTCACCGCCGCGCACGTGCCCCCAGGTGCCCAGCACCAGCCCTTCCTGGTTCCACCAATCGACGAAGTGCTCTCGCGTCTCCTGCCAGTTCTGTTTCCAGGCGCAGGCCATTGAAGTTGCTCTCCAGTGGGGGGCCGAACGGCGGATTGTAGGACGGATGCCGGAAGTTTTCAAAGACCACGCGGACTTGCGCCCGCGCACTGCAAACTACACAATGCCACGGCGACGCTGGACATCCGGTCCGCGGCGCTGTTTCCCTTCAGACAATGGAGGCCGGGCCTACATGAACGCACGGAGGCCTCTTGTTTACATCCACCGCGTTGAGTGGTGCCCCCGAGAGTATTACGTGGACGAGGAGAACGAGCAGTTGCTGCGCTCCTTCGCCGAGGTACGGGACAACGCAGACGGGCGGGAGGAGCTGTCCCAGGACGAGATGGTCGAACACCTCAGCGGCGCGGACGCCATCCTCTCTTTGAACGGCTCCCACGCGGCGGAGGTCTCGCGCGAGGCGCTGCAGGCGGCCGGCACCGTGAAGGTGGCCGCAGTCTCGCACTGGTGGGGCCAGCACAATGACGTTGCCCCGGAATGGCGCGCGGCAGGGGTGGAGGTCATAGACGCCTCGGACGCCTGCAACCAAGCCGTGGCGGAGTGGACGCTGGGGGCGGCCATCGCCGGTCTGCGGAGGTTCGACCTGTTCGATCGTAAGATGAAGTCGGGCGTCAAATGGCCGGGATGGCGCGGCGTGGCCGGCCAGCTCAACGGGTCCACCGTGGGGCTGGTCGCCCTGGGCCGGGTCGGCCGGTGGGTCGTGCGCTACCTGCGGGCGTTCGACGTGCGCGTTCTCGCCTGCGATCCCTACCTGGACGAGTCCGAGGCGGCTGAGCTGGGGGTAGAGCTTACCGACCTCCACACGCTGCTGCGCACGGCGGACGTGGTCTCGCTCCACGCGCCCGTGACCGAGGAAACCACGGCCATGATCGGAGCGCGGGAGCTGTCCCTGATAAAGGACGGCGCGCTGCTGATCAACTCCGCGCGGGCTGCCCTGCTGGACAACGAGGCCTTCCGCGCCGAGATGCAGAAGGCGCGGTTCCGCGCTTACCTGGACGTTTATGAGCCCGAACCGCCGCCCGAGGACGACGTGCTGCGGGAGCTGGACAACGTGGTGATGACGCCCCACGTGGCGGGCACCACCCACCGGATGTTCCTGCGGTGCGGCCGCATGGCCATCGAGGCGCTGCGCGACTACTTCGCGGCGGACTGACGGGGGCTCAGTGCGTGCCGATGGCCACCACGTGCTGGGCCTTCCAGCGGGGGTCGCGAATCCAGAAGTTCTGCGCCTGCAGCACGTAGGCGTAAAGGCGCCCGTCCACGGCAGCCAGGTCCATCAGCGTGCTGCGCTCGTGGCCCTTGGACGTGAACCCCAGCGGAACGGTCCGCTCGACGGGCTCCGGCGCATCGGCGGTGACGTCCAGCGCCACCAGGCGCAGCACAGCCTCCTGTCCCGCGGTATCCACCCAGCCGACGTAGGCCCATCGCCCCGCCACCACCATGTGGGAGCGGTCGATGTAGGTCCAGAAACCGTTGGCCGGCAGGCTGGGATGGTGCTCAGAGACATTGTAGGTCCATTGGACCCTGCCGAGTCGAGCGTCGAAGACACTGACGGCAGCGGGGCTGCGCGGGGGGAACAGCTCGTCCGTCCAGACGCCGCACCGCCGGGCCTGCCCGATGAAGCTGTTCCGGGTGCGCTGGGGCAGCTCCTCCCAGGGCCTGTGCTTGTAGGGATACCGGCTGAGGACGGCCTCGGCGTCTTCGGGCATGTACCGCTTCCGGTGCCGCGCGTAGCCCGTGTAATAGACGAGCAGGTCCGCCCCGCCGGATCGGACCAGGCTCAGCTTCGGCCACAGGTCCACCCCCTTCGCGCCGCGTCCCACTTCGAGCGAGAAGCGCTCTATGCCTTCGTCGGCGGCGTGCACCAGCTCCACGGCGCTCGCCTGGGAGGGCTTCCAGGCGAACCAGAGCGACCGGCCGTCGATGATCCTGGCCTTGGGGCGGTAGAATCCGTCCGTCTCGTAGTAGGACTGCCCCCACGAGTCGATATCATCGGTGGGCTCGAACCGCGAGTCCATCCGGTAGGCGAACGCCGGATCGAGCCGGGCGGTTTCGCGGGCCGCGGGGCCCGCTGAGCCGTCGTTCGGCTTCAGGTCGCACATGGTATAGTCGTAGGCCCACAGGGCGAGGCCCTGGTCCACCCGCGGCAGCAGCCCCTCCGGGCGCTCGGTGCCGATGGTGCGGTTCTCGTTCATGTCCTGGGACGGACCGGCCAGGAACACGCGCCCGTTGCCGAACAGCACCCCCCGGCTGGTGAAGGGCCGCAGCCGATGGCCCCGCCGGTCCTTCGGCTCCTCCGGCCACTCGGCGATGGCCTTCAGGCCGGTGTGCTTGTGGAACAGGTAGGCGTCCCCGGCGGTGTTGTGCCCCCATGCGCCGCCCTTCGTGACGCCCACCAGGGGGCCGTCCGCATCCAGCGACAGGAATGCGCTGGTGTTGTAGTAGGAGGAGCCCTGCCGCCCGTAAACGCCGGCCAGGTCGGCGTCGTATTTCTTGCTGTCCGGGTCGGAGGGGTCGCCGTAGAAGGCCGTCAGGCCCCAGGCCCAGGGCTTGAGCTCGTCCCACTCGTTCCCCACGCCCATGATGGTTCTGTATTCCGCGCGCGTTCGGCCGAAGGGGTCCCGGCAGCGGGGATGGCGCCGGGCCAGCGCCTCGAACGCGGGCACTCCCTCCTGCGGGAGACCGGCGGGTTCGTACTCATCCGCGTTGGCCAGCGGCAGGTAGGCCGTGTAGCCGCTGTCGTAACCGCACTGGCCGGTGAACAGGATGCGCGTCTCCGGGTCCCATCCGATGACCGCCAGGCCGTGGGGGGTATCGCTGGAGCCGCTCACGCCGTTGTAGGGCCACCGGTACACGCGGTTGTTGCCCTTGTTGGCCATGACGCGGACGCAGTTGACCGTCTCGCCCGTCGCCGCGTCCAGGATGGTGGCGTAGTAACTTTCCGGTACGGAGGCGGGTTCGGGGTGGTCCAGCGCCAGCAGGCCCACTTTTCCGTCCACCAGGGCCAGGTTATACGAACCCCGTCCACCCGGCAGGTCCATGTGATCCGGCTCGCCGCTCTGGTCCCCGAACGTGACGGGGCTGAAGCTGCGGTGCCACACCGCCTGAAGGGATTCCGGCGGGACCGAAGAGGGACCCGCGTTGTGCCGCAGACCCCCTCCCCGCAGGCCGGCCCAGTGCTCGCCCACCGCGACGGCGCCGGAATGCAGTGTCAGGGCCATACCAAGCCCGAGAACCCACGGAAGCGGGGACAAAGACGTGATCGGGTGCATTCGATTCGCTCCTGTTTTCGGGCAAGCACCGCACGGACAGCCGACCCACATAATACCTGCCGGCCGACATCCTCTCCACCGCGCCCCTCCACGCAGTGGGCACCCCCGACCGGGTTTTCCTGCGGTGCGATCGCATTCATCAGGACCCGTTCTCTCCAACGAGCAGAATTGTCCCGAAACCACTCGGGTCAGTGTCGTTGTCCCCGGTCCCCTGCCAGACGAGCTGCCCGTCGCGCCCCCCGCCGTCGTCATCGTCGTTTACAGCAATGTCGAAGCCGTACGCGTTGTGCCGGCGGTTTCGCCTCGGCATGGCAACCCGCATCTCCACCACGTATCCCCCGTCCGTTCTGGCCGTGGCGACCTCGATATCCCCGGAGTCCCTGCCCACCAGAAAGGTGCGTCCGGATGAGCTGACAACGATGCGCAGATCGTCGGCATTGTACTCCTTCTGGCAGTCGTTGAGGGTATCGACAAACACCTCGACGCCGTCGTCGTGCCAGGGCTTCTCCGAGTCGGTCACGATCCGGTCCTCCTCCACCTTCACGGCCACCCACAGGTTGGAGCGATTCCATAGTGCCCCGAAAGTGGCCTTGCACGAAGCCTGACCCATTACGGGCTTGACGACGGACCGGTCCAGCTCCCAGAAGGGCTCGTCCAGTTTGCCGTCCACCGTGGGTTTCTCCGTTGCCGGCGGCACGAAGTAAACGTGCGGCCCAGCCTCGGCGATGTCGAATATGAGCTCCCGTTGTGCTGAGTCGGGTTCGGTGGGGTCTGAGTCCTCCGCCACCACCAGCAGCCGATAGACGCCCGCCAGGCCCGGTGACCCGCTTATAATCCCGTCAAAACTCAGCTCCAACCCCTCCGGCATGAGCGCGCGGCCGGCGCGCTGGACGGCCTGCCAGTCTTCCTTTCCGTCCGTGCTGACTTTCTTCCAGCAGCGAGCGAGCCGCCACGTGATGTCGCCGTTGCCGCCTTCGGCTTTCAGCGACAATTCGACGTGCTTTCCGCGCTGCATGGCGGGCAGGTCCTGTTCCGGAATGATAGGTTTGCTTTCGCCGACACAGGTCAGTTGCAGCTCGCGGGTGGCAGTTGCACCATGGGCGTCCACCGCCTTTACGGTGAACGAGTAGTCGCCGGTCCGGGGCGCGCTACCGGTGATACGTCCCTCGGGGGCGACCTCGATGCCGGGCGGCAGGCCGCCGTCCGCCAGGGAATACTCTACGGACACCCTACCGAAGGCCGCGTGCAACTCCCGGTCGTAGGGCGAGCCTTCGACGGCATCGGGCAGGTAGGGCGTGATGATTTTGAATTCGCCCGGTGCCTTCACGCCGCTCCTCGGGTGGGCGTTGACGGCCTCCCAGACGGTCTCCTGGATTGTCCGCGCCAGGTCGGGGGCGATCTCTCCGTAGGGCTCGGTGGGCAGCCCGACCGGGGTCTCCCGGTAGACAGTAGCGAAAAAGGTGCAGCCGACTATGTATTCGCCCAGGTGATTCTGGTGGGAGCGGTCGCTGTAGCCGTCGAAGATGCTGGACATCCCGGGCACCAGGCCGGCCTTGATCTTATGCTGCAGCAGGTGGAACGCGTGGCCCACGGGGATCATCAGCAGGGGCTTGATGTCCGGGTGGGCCTCACGCAGGTCGGTCAGAAACTCTTCGAAACCGAGGCGGATGTTGTTCTGGATGTCCTTCACCCGCGAGAGCCACTGTCTGTCGTAGCTCCCCCGGCCGATGCGTGGCCATTGCGCGAAGACATAGAACTGGACGTCAGGGCTTTTCCGCACGGCATAGGCGATAAGCTCATTGGCCGCCTGCAGCTCCCTGTCGTAGCCGTTGCGGGGCTCCAGGGTGATGGCGTCCCAGCGGTATTCCGCGAGGGCCTCCCCGCAGGGTCCGAACGGTCCCATGAAACCGTGGCGCCTATCTCGATGGTTCCATAGCCACCGTATCGGAGCGCCCGGAACCACATGACGGCCCCAGATGTGTTCGTAGCCGCGGAACTCGGCCAGGGCCTGGAAGCCGCGGTAGTTGACCTGGTCCGTCAGGCTGCTGCCCATCAGGTAGATGCGCAGGGCCTTCTTCTCGACCTGCCCGGCGCCGGCGCTCTGTGCCAGAATGCTGCCCACGGCGGCCAAAACCAGTAGCCAGACTCTTTGAATCTTGATGGCTCTTATCGACACCCCTGTCCCTCCACTGAATGATGCCTGGCGACGATACGATAATAACAGGAGCCGGCGCTCCGGGGGCGGTCCTATTGCCGTTCCCGCAGGCGGGGGAAGGCTCCCACGTCCCCCCGGGTGCCGTCGGGGTCGCTATAGCGCTCGTCCGGATGGCCGGCGTCGATGGCGGGTGAGTCCTCCCGGAGCCGGAAGTTGTAGCCCTCCGGGTCGATGAACCCCGGTTCCTCCAGTACCGGCCAATCCCCGAACGTGGGCACCCACTGCCGCCAGCGCCGCGGGTCCACCTCGAGCTCCGGCGGCCAGATCAGGTTGTGGTCGATCCGGACCTCGTCCGAGACCCGGTCGCACTCGCGGTTGGTGGCCAGGCCGTAGTCCCGTCCGCCGACGGCGATGTTGTTCCGGACGGTGATACCGTGCAGGCCGCCTTTCCGGTTTCTCAGGTGAAGGCCGCCTCCGGGGCTCTTGTTGCTCTCCAGGTAGCCGTTGCGGTACATCGTGTTGTTCGAGAACTCGATGTCCCGCATGACGTTGCCCTCATCCCCCTTGCCGTAGATGCCCAGGCCGGACCAGTAATTCCCCAGCAGCAGGTTGTGGTGGATGCGGATGCCGTGGGCGGGGGCGAAGTCCTCGTTGCGGACGGCGATACCTATCCCGGCCCGCTCGCAGACGTTGTGGTCCACCTCGAGCTCGTATTCCTCCGACCGGGTGTCGAGGTATATGCCGATCTTGCCGCCCAGGAAGGTGGGGTAGACGTAGTTGTCGTGCACGTAATTGTGGTGGACGCGGCCGTGGCGGGAACCGTTCATGATGTCGATGCCCTCCTTGCCGCCCCAGCCGATGTGGTTGTGGGCCACCTCGAAGTGCTGGACGGCGTGCAGGTCGAGGTTCTCGTCCCCGAACCTGTCCCCCTCGCGGTGCGCCTGCCGTATGCGCGCCTGCGTGCCCGGGTCCGTGGTCGTCAGTGTGAACTCCTTGTCGTAGGCGTTCAGCACCCGGTTGCCCACGATACGCACGTGCTCCAGCGAGACGTAGTCCGGGATTATGCTCCCGTACACCCCAAGGCCGACGAAAACGGTCCGATGAATATAGTTGTGCAGCAGCTCGACGTGGTGGGAACCGTTCAGCTCCTCCGCCGCCGGCTCGGCGGGCCACCAGGGCGGGGCGTCCACCCCAAGGCCCGCGTAAGCGCAGTCCCGAAAGTGCAGTCCCTTCACGCGGATGTAGCTGCGCTCGAAAACGTGGAGGACACCGGTGCGCGAGGCGATGGTCACCACGTCCTCGCCGTTGTTGATTACCATCTCGTTTTTCTCGCGGTCGGTGTGGATGTCCGACCCGTTCAGCACGGCCACCTCGCCGGGATAGCCGGAATAGGTGATCCACGCACCCTCCCGGCCGGAGTTGTGCGGGCAGACCACCTCGTGAACGTCGTAAGTGCCGCCGCGCAGGTAAACCGTGTCCCCGGCTTCGAGCGTGCGGGCCGCCCTGCCCGGCGTGGCCCAGGGCTGCTCGAACGTGCCCGGCGCCGAGTCGTCCCCGTCCGGGGCGACATAGAAAACGCGGCCGGCGGCGGGACGCTTCTCCGCGGTGACGGCGACCAGGTGGACGGTGCCGAATTCCTGCTCCAGCCCCTCGGTCGCGATGCAATCTATCTCCCTGTCCGGATACGGGTTAGGCCACTGCATGGCGTAGAGGACGCGCCGTTCGTCGCGGTCCTGGTCCAGCTTGCCCTTCCAGGCGACGTCGGCCCACGCCATGTCGGCGACGAAGCGGCTCTCCGGCACGAAGGTCCGCCGCACAAGCGCCTCGATCTGCTCCTGCCAGCGCACGAGGGCTTCCAGCCGGGTGCCGTCGGCGTAGTGGATCACGTACCTGGACACGACCGGCCGCTCGGGATACGGCCCTGCGCTCTGGATGGCTCCGCGCATCTGCCGGCGCCACTCGTCGATCGCCGGTCCGGCCTCCAATGCGTGCAGAAAGCGCACGTGCGTGGCCTTTTGCCCCACGGGAATCCTGACTCCCGCCTCACCGGGGCGGACCGCCAGGGCCCTGCCCTCGCCGGGCAGGTCCCACGGGACCTCGGCCAGCTCGCATTCTCCGCCCGGCAGCGGTGCCAGCTCCGGCTCCCCGCCCAACAGGTCCTCCGGCACCTGGATGGGGTTGAACCGTGCCGCGCCCGCGGCGCAGGCATTAGCCAACGCAACTGCAAAAACCAGCGCAACCAGCAGAACCTGCGGTTCGAAACGCATCAGCTCACCTCTTACTTATGGGAATCAGACGGCTCGGTGCGGCCCGGCAGCCCTCTCCATCTCGGGCGGCGACCCAGAAGATGGCGTTGACCAGCATGCGGCGGAAGTTGGGGTTCTCGAAATCGTGGGGCAAGCCCATGCTGGTGTAGAAGGCGCGGCCGCCTTTGTCCTCATCGTAGACCCTTGCCCAGGCCAGCGGCTGCACGTCGGCGGACTCCAGACCCTTTCCGCTCATCAGCAATGTCGTGTCGTCGGCGTTGTCCGGGTTCCGGTAGAGCTTGCCCCTGCGTTGCCAGCCCTCCACACCGTCCAGGATGGGGTGGTTGGCGTTGGAGTCCTCGACTACGACCCGGACCGTCTCGGCCCCTCCGTGCCGATTGTAGCTGCCGCCGAGGACCTGTTCGTCGAATTCCAGCCAGGTCTGGAACCCGTGGCTCGCGGTCCGCACTCCCACCACGGGCTTGCCCTGCTCGCACCAGCGCCGGATGCGATCGGTCTGTTCTTCGGGCGGGCGCAGTCGGCGGCAGAAGACCAGCAGCACGTCGGCCTCGTCGAGCGCCTCCAGATTGGGCAGCGGGCCTCTGCTTCCGTCCTTGGCCCGACTGATGGTGCAACGGACCCTGTAGTTCTGCTCCAGGAAAGCGGCGAACTGCTCCAGGGAAGGCTCCGAACGGTATTCCCGGGAGCCGGAGATCATATGAACGCGCAACGGTTCCGGCGGAGGCGCCTCCCGCGGGGAAAGATCACCGCCGGCCCCGCAGCCCAGGGCCGCCATCAGCAGCAATCCGGTCACCATGCGTTTCACCGGTTCGGCATCTCCTTTAGGCGCTATTGCACAACCCCATCCCGGCTTCGGCCGGCTGCGAGCGCCGATGGCTTCGTCAGCCTGCATCGACGATACTTAGCCCCTGTATCGCCTGCTTTGCCCTCCTTGCCCTCGGCGCTCTCGCGCGGCCTCGGGCCGACGGAGCGGGCTCTGTAACAGCGCCTTAAGCAACCGAAGGGGGGGCTTCAGCGCTACCGGGAAGGTATTCATGTTAGCACGGCTGCCGCAGGCGCGCCAACGCGGGGGAGGCAGCGCTCCAAGCGGATTGTGTTCCCGGTTGACAAGGGGCCTCGCCGTCGTTACAAGCGGGGCGGTCGCGTTGTTTCGTGGGGTTAATGGAAGGGGGGTCGGATATGCGAGGTTTGATGCTGTGGTGTGTCTGCCTTGTGCTCGCCATCTCGCCCGTTTACGCTCAGGAGCAGGCCGAACAGGAGCTGCTGGACCGCATGGTGGAGGTTTGCGCCGAGCCGCCGTCCCGGCCCAGGCGGGAGATGTGGATCTTCCCCCTGGTGAAGGCCGGCAGCCCGGACGACGAGGTGGGATGGGGGCGGGGCGTGATCGCCCACCAGGCGATGTGGAAGTGCAGCTTCGGCCCCGAGCGCCTGCTCGACACCTGGTTCTGGGTCTATGATCCCCCCTTTGTGGATCAGTGCATGCTGGGCCGGGGGCGGCGCATCACGCAGCGGAAGATCGACGTCCTGCTGGCCGCCTTCGACATCCAGAACTACACAACCGGGACGCTGGAGGTCAAGGAGGACCAGTACGCCGCGGAACTCGTCTTTCACGGCGTGCACAAGACCCGGACGAAACGGTATTCGGGGTTCCGCGACGAACTCCACCTGCTGCCGTGCCTGATCGCTCGGGACGTGCTGGAATACATGGAGTTGCCCCTGACCGAGGAGCAGGAACGCTACCTGATGCGCCCGCCCCTCTGTTCCACGGACCTCCTGGACGAGGTGGCAGAGCGTTTCCCGGCCTTCTACTGGAATAACTGGAGAAGCCCGTACTGGGAGCAGCTCGTGCGACGCTGCCGGACGCCCTGGACGGAATTCCACCACCTGATCTCCGATGAGCGGAAGGGCTTCTTCAGCACCATCCGCAGATGGGGGCGCTTTGCGCCCAGGACGCGCAGCCTGGGACTGGACCTGGCCAAGGCCGCGCTGTGGTTCGATAATACGGGCTTCCATTCCGAAACCCGGGAGGGCTGCGCACGGCTGCTGCTGTCCCTGGTCGAGCGCGACCCCTACAACGCTTACGTCGTCAGGAAGCTGGCCAGAATGGCGGCCAGGATGGCCCGACCCGAGGTCGGGGAAGAGGTGGCGGAACGCCTCTTCATGCTGCGCGGGGACAGTCACCTGGCCAGGATGCACCACGGCAAGTTCCTGCACCGGGCCGCCCAGGACGTGCGCTGGTCCAGTGACATGCAGCAGGCCAGTTACGAAAGGGAGCAGCTCCTGCAGTACCGCGCCGACCGCGCGATCCGGGAGCTGGAAGATGCCGTGATGCAGGAACCCTGCTGCTGGTGGGCTGCGGCCGAACTGATCCAGGCCGGCGCCGTTGCGGGGCTGGGTCTTGCCTACATGGAAGACAGGCTGGAAGATGTCATCTCGGTATGCCCGACGGACCTGTCGGCGTATTGGAACATGGCCTATTACAGTCGGCCCCATTACAAGTATGACATAGGCAGCGTGGAGACCTCCCTCAAGTGGGCGCGGCGGGCCGTGGAGACCGGTCTGTATCAGGCCCGGCTGCCGTACGTGCTGGTCGGAATGCAATTCCGGATTTGGGCTATGCACTTGACTCTTGTGCATACTATATGTAGTATGGCCCCTCCATGGCCGATTACCCGAAGAATGCGCTCGAATTTGACC
>CAZNGS010000008.1:86163-95833 GCA_964572825.1 uncultured candidatus Brocadiaceae bacterium | reverse complement strand
TTTCCAGCCTTATATTTCGCCACGACGCTGATGTGACCTGTTTTTCAACAGGCTGCTAAGTGAATTGAGGTAAATGCCTTCCGGCTGCCAAACAGCCGGCGCGGCGGGGACGCCGCGCCTACCCCTTGGGGTAGGTCCGGCGTCTCGCCGGACCGGAGTTCGTACGATCTGGGGAGCCGGGCCTTGCCTTCTGTCCAGGTAGTTGAGCCAGCGTGCCCTCAGCGCGTCGGGTTTCGCAAACCGGAAAAGATTTATCTCGTATCGCTTAGGTAAGGCGTCTCGCCTCACCAACAGGCCGTTGTTCAACGGTCGGTTAGGCATCGGCGCCCTGGCAGGGCGCTACACGACAGCCCATCCCAGGCGCTGGGGAAAACGTAAGGCCGGCAACCGGAACTGAGCACAGCCGACGGACTCGTTATACTGAAACGCCGGCAACGTTTCGCCGACGCCTGCCCCCAATACAATGGGAAGGGAACCCAAATGCCCAGGTGCAGAATCACCGTGCTCAAGAGGACCTTCCACCGGGACATCATCGATGAGTATCTGGACGAAGAAGCCGCCGCTAACATCGGCCCCTGCCCCTGCTTCCGTGAGGGCCAGGAGTTCATACAGGAGCAATCCCTGCAACCGCCCGAGGGGTTCTGCACCTGGGCCTGGGCGGACATCCGGTGCCAGGTAATGACCATCCTGTGCGGAGGGAACTGGCCGGACACCCGGCCCGGGGTATGCATCACCTGCTGTTCGGACGGCTGCCGACCGGTCATCTTCAAGCTGGAGAGGATCGAATAAACCCAAAGGGGATGCAGCCTGCGCTGCGCCTCTCCTGCGGGGGCAGCTCCGGCCCCGCCGCCCGAGGACCTGGAGGGGTAACTCCGGCGTCCCCGCCGGAGGGCGGGTTGAGCGGCAGCAAGCCGTCAGTACTTTGCCGGCGTGTAGGCCCCGAAGAAAAAGTGCGCTCCCTGGAGGTTCTGCGGTGAGCCGTAGGCAACCGAGACGACCACGCGGGCCTGCCGCGCAGCCGCGTCGCACGGATAGAACTGCACCGTGCAGTAATAGCCGGGATAATTGGGATGCTCCCACGCGACGGTCACCGGCGTTCCGGGGGGATGGGACACATCGGGCGTATGCGCCAGACCTCGGTCCAACTCCTGGAACTCATTGGGAGCCACGGAGCCGTAACGAATCCACTCCTGGTCGATGACGATGTACTGGCTGGCCAGCGGTGGGAAGTCAGCCCCTGCCCTGCTGGGGTCGCCGCTGACCAGGACCGTAGTATCACCCGCGTCCAGCAGGATAACGGTATTATTCGTATCGTCACCGTCCTGGTCCTCCAGCACGTAGACCCAGGTGCGGGGCTGCAGCAGGTCGGTGCCGTCCTCGTGCTCCCTGGCCGGGCTGCGCCACTTGCCGCGGTGCACACCAAAAGTGGCAAGCTCTTCGTTGAGCGAATCGTACCACATCCATTCCCCGTCGATCAGCAGCGCGCCCTCCGGGCGCCCCGTGGTCTGGTACGGTGGGGGAAACTGATCGAAATACGCCCCATCGTCCCACGGATCAGCGGTCCGATCACGCGGCCTAGTTGTTGTCCCAAGGACGGGGACAACAACGTCGGCGTCGGGGTCGTCGCCCAGGGGCCCCCCACCTGGGATATCAAGCCGGGTGGTGGCGAATACTTCCCGGGCCGGCAGGGCGCTTACCTCGGCGAGCAGTTCCTGGGCGATGAAGCTGGCCGTGCGGCGCTTAACGGCCTCGCTGTGCAGCCGGGTAGCCGTGACGAACAGGCCCATCACGCTGACCGCGCCCACCAGGAAGACCCCCAGGGCAATCAGCACCTCGATCAGGGTCAGGCCGCCGCGGGTGGCCGCCTTCCCGCGCATCGTCCTGAGAATGCCGTTCATGGTCTCACCTCGCTCTTTCACCGGTAGTCCCGGGCAGCCGGGTTCTTGAACACCCGGGCAAAGGTGTGGCCGAACTTCAGCTCTGCGCCGCTGTCGTGGGTGTCTCTCGCTGTACCCCGGACGCCGCGCTCTGCCACGTGCAGCAAGAAGCCGGTCTCCGTCCGCTCGTAGGGATCGTCCCGCTCCAGCCTTATCCACTCGTCTTCGATCAACACATAGGGCCACTGCTCGTTGAACGGCGGGAACTGCCCGGTCGCCTCAATATCGTCGGTGCTGTCGGGATCGCTGATGCCCGAACCGAGGAGCAGTCTCATCTTGCGGGCGTATTCGGCCGTTGGATCGATCACCAGCACCAACATGACGGCACGGGGGAACACGTTGTCCCGCACGTAGTCTTCGTCTTCCTGGTCGTTGTATGCGTCGCCGTCGTCATTGTCAGTCAGGAACGGGAAGCTGTGCTCACCTGGATCCATCTCGAACAGGGGTGACGATATCTCAGGATTCGTGACGTCGGAGGGTTGAATCAGGCGGTCGCTGTCCCAGGTCAGCAGGGGGCGGCAGTGCTCCGGAACGTAGGGGTCGGGCCATCGGTCGAAAGGAATCAACGTCCCGTCGGCCTCCCGCACGTCCCACGTGGTGGTGTATTGCGTCCGGAGGCGCACCTCGAAGTGGAGGACGTTCTCCGCCAGCACCACGGCTTTTTTCTGGATGCGCTCTGCCGTGCCCAGGGCGTCGGCGTCGTCGTCATCGGGATCGTCGTCGCCGTCCTCGTCCACGCCGTGGAAGAACGTCACCCCGAAGAGTTCCGCACCCACATGGCCCAGGTCGATGTCCATCTCGGTGGGATCGGGGTCTCTGTGCCCTATGGGGGCCAGCACCGCTCGGTAGAGGGTCCGTGTGTCGGTCGAGCCGTCGCTGTCGTCGTCATCCATTCCCAGCACGTAGGCTACCTCGCAGAGGCCTTCGAGCGATTGCAGGTCCTCGTCCACGCGGCCGTCCCCGTCATCGTCCTTCAGGTTGTACCACTCCTCGTCGATCTCGGTATCATCGTCGTTACGCGTTCCGTCGCCGGCCTGGCGGATGCGGGGGTTGACGGCCAGGTCGGGGATGGAGCGCACAAAGCGCAGCCTCTGCCGACCGCCTTCGGTTTTCCAGTCGCCGTCAAAGAGGTCCGGATCGTGATCCACCCAGAACTTGATGCGCGTGTCCACCGATTCGGCGTCGGCATTCCAGAACTGGCTGGCGACGGCGGCGAGGTCATCTTCGAGCTGGTGGAAGACCATGCCGGCGACCTCGTAGGCGTGGCTGCGCCGGTGGCCGGAGCGGAACATCTGCGTGCCGTAGACCAGGGTCGAGACGGCCAGCCCCCCGAAGATGAGCAGTATGCTCATGGCAACGAGCAGCTCCACGAGCGTCACGCCCTGTCGGCCGACCCGCAGTCGTTTCTGTCGAGGTTCGCTCATTTCAGGTCCTTTCCCATCAACTGCCGATCGTGCTGCGCAATCCTCTCCCTCAGAGGGACGGCGTTTCCGGCACCATCTCCACCCACAGTTCATCGAGCTGCGGGGGATCGAGACCGTCCGTTCGGCCCATGTCCCAGTAGAAACGCACCTGCACGCCGCCGAGTCCGGCATAGGGGTGGTGGTATTCCCCATCCGAGGTCTTCTGCAGGAGGGTCCACTCTTGTTCCCAACCGTTGGAATCGCAGGTGTCCTCGTCGCTCACCTTACCCCACAGCAGGTCTTCGGAGACGCGATCACCTTCTCCCGGCACATCAAGCGGGTTGATCTTCCACGGAACCTCCTCACTGAGGCGCACCAGCACCGCCACCTTGTAGCCGGGCTCGGGCTGGTCGGCGAATTTCCACCGCAGGCTGTGCACCCATCCGCTGTAGGGCAGCACCACCTCGAGCATGCACATGTCGTACGCGAGCTGGGCTTCGTCGTAGTGTTCATGCTGGCTCCATGCGGGGTCCCCGAGCCGATAGCGGTCCCGCGCCCGCACGGGCCAGTAGCGGACTATGTCGCCGGCCGAGTGTGACCCGACGTCGGCGGCGCCGTCGAAAGCACCGCGCGGGTAGGCACTCACGCCGTCGCCGTTGGCGTAGCGTCGCAGTGCGTAGTCGTCCTGGCCGTCTGTGTCAAGGTCGTTGGTCAACGGCTCGACGTTTCTGTACGCGATCATCTCGTCACCTATTCTCACGTATGCCGCCCTGGGCGGCAGCCCATCGTCTGAAACGAAGAGGTCTTCCTCCGGACCCGTGCCCAGATCGGCCGCCAGTCGGGTGGTGGGCAGGAAATTGAGGGGCAGCATCCGCCGCCTGGCGCTCACAGCGCCCGACAGCCCCCCTCCCCCCGACGGCGTGAAATCGTCGTCTTGAACGCGGAGCCCGCTGATCTGCCCTCTGTTCGTGCCCTCGGGGGTGTAGCTCTCATAACTGTAAAGGTTGTCGTTGTCGGCGTCGTCCAGGACCATTATGTACCCGCCGGTCGGGTAGAGCGGCGAGGCCTTTAGCTCGCCCTCGCCCGGAGGCGGAGGAAACCCGTCCATCACCAGGTCGAGCCGCGCGCCGAGCGGCGCGCCCTCGTCGTCCTCCAGCCGCGCCACGCTCACGCCGCCCAGCCCCGCCTCCTGATGCCAGTGCCACTCGGTGACCTGCACGGGATCCTCGCCGCCGCTCCAGCCGTCGTTCGGGACGATCACGGTGGGCAGGGCGGAGATGCGCAGCTCGTCCAACTGTCCCGTAAACGCGTGTGAGCCCACAAACACCCCCCCGAACTTGCCGGTGGGCAGCGTGCCCGCCAGGGCGCGGTCCGCCTGCGGCTCCGTAACGAACGCATCGTAGTCGAAGACCTTCCAGCGCTCTTGAACGGGGAACTCCGTGGGCGCACCCGCGCCGGTCAGCGGCCACTTGGGATCGTCCGGCTCGATCACCAGCCAGTGCCAGTACCCGTAGTCGGACCAGGCCAGGTTGCGGAAACCTTCGACGATATCGCTCAGGTCATTGGCCGATGGATCGTCGGTGGCGAACACCCTCTGGACCTGGACGGAATCAGTAGGTTGATCCTTAGACTCGTAAGAACCGTTTCCCAGGTCGGTGTGGCCCCAGAAGGCCACCCAGTCCCTGTCCTGCGGCAGGACGCCCTGGCCGTTGTGGGCCACGCTCTGAACGACGGGGATAAGCACGCTGACGCCCGTGCCCGGAGTTATCGCGGGGCCAGGCCGAAGGGGCGGGTTGAGCTGGAGGCTCCCCCCGGACTGCTCGTACTCGTAGATACTGTCATCCACGGTGTGTCCGATGGCGATAAACCCGTAATCCGGCAGATCGGTGTAATCCGTCAGTTCTATCACCGTGCTTCCCGGCATCCAAATTGGAGGACCGGGGCCGCCGCCGCTGTTGGGCGCCACCATGTACCGCCGATTGGGTACCGTCATCGCGACAGGGCAGAAGTAGCCTTCCGCCACGCTGTTCTCGTCTTCGTCGCTGCCAAGGCCGCTTCCGTACGACCAATCCACGTCCCTGCGAACTCCGTCCACAAATATCCCGATCTCGTGCTTGAACGTGCCGCAAACAGCGATGGCTACGTGTTGCCAGCCTGTATCGAGAGCGCTTGAGAGTTGTGCCTGCACGCAGCGTCCTGTCTCATCGTACATCTGGTCTGTGATGCGCACCGTAAGGTTTCGGCCGGGACTCAGGTAGACCGCGAACTGATTCGGCTCTTCGGCATTCCTATCGGGAAGGCTCCCATTCCCGATCTCAAAGATTAACTGATTTGCACTTACAGGGTCGGGCGGTCTGATCCAGAACTCCACGGCAAAAGGCTGCATGGTGGCGTGGAAGGTATCCGCCTCCACGTTGCGCAGGCCGACCTCCGCGTCGTAGTCCGTCGGATACTCGACCCTGACGCCGGTTATGCCCCACGCCGTGGTGTTGTCGGCAGTCGCGGCGGTCTCGCCCCCCTCCTCCGCCGTCCCCCGGGCGAAGTCCAGGTCAATTCTGTCCCCGTCCGGTCCGTAGAGCCGGTGCACGCCCAGCAGCGCCGTGGTGTAGGGGCCGGGCGCGAAGTTCTCGGGGGCGGGCAGCACGACGCCCACAGTGCGTTCGCCCGGGGTCCCTTCGTCCATTATATGTTCTTTGTACTCTGGTTCCGTCTCAATGCGGGGCATCAATGTGCACAATTGTCCCGTCATGAGGTTCGTCGAACCGTTGCGGGCCAGGGCCAGGCGGAAGTCCTGCTGGCTTCTGAAACGCCGCCTGATCGTATTGGGCTGGACGGCTTCATAGACCCTCTCCACCGTGGCGCCGGTTCCCCCGGGGGCCTGCGCGATAAGCGCCCCGCCCGTGCTCTCCACCTGCGCCAGCGCCCCCACCGCCACCCGTGAATCGCTGCAGAAACACGCCGGCAGGCTGGAGACCGCGGGCCGGGAGCCGGCCCCGAACGGATCGAGCGCGGTCAGCAGAAGCCGGCGCTGGTCTTTGTTGTTGAGGATGCCGCCCAGCTCATGCTCGACGAAATCCACCAGGTCCTCCAGGTCGTCCGCCTCGCCGTCGCTGAACGCCTCGAACCACCGCTCGTCCCCGTCGTCGTAGGCGTAGGGCGGCCCGCCCTCGTCGCCGGAGATGTATTTCAAAAATTCCTCTGCCGCAGCTTCCGCCTGGTCTGCTGTGATGGTGGTGCCGTCCCGGTCCGACAGGTTGGCCATCAGGGCCACCAGCACACCCGTCTCCCGCACGGTATTGATGTTGACCGGGTGGCGGCTCTGGACATGGAGCTTCGGCGACAGCGCGTCCAGGTCGTCGAACACGGTGCTCGGATCGCTGTAGGGGGGGAGCGCGGGGATGTCGTGCTCGGTGAGCGGCACTATATCGGTGAGAGGATTATTCGCCCACGAGATCACGTCCGCGTCCACTATGGCCGTGAATGCCTTATGCTTCGCCGGCGTGCTGCCGAAAGCCCCTCGTCCATCGTCGGGCGGTGGCTTCACCTCGACGACGTCGCTGCCGCCTGGCCCTTCCCCTTTCCCGATGCCCACGTACTCAATCCACTCCTCGTCCAGCCGGAAATAACCCGGTGTATCGCTCGAATGGCCGCTCCAGCCCTCCGTCGAACTCAGGTAGATTTGGTTTGCGGCGTCACTGATATCTTCCACGAGCTGGATGGGGTTCTCGCTGTCCGCGGTGTTTTTGGCCAGTACGGTTCGGTAGGCTCGGTCGCCAGAGGTGTGTGTAAACCGCACCACGGAGCCGGGGCTGAGTCGAGCGGCCATGCCCGCCCCCAGATTCGCCACCGTATCTTTCGTCGCCTGACCGTCGAAGACGGCGGGAAGCACCATCGCGCTTTCAAGTTCGCCGATGGGTTCCCAGGCGCGGGCGCCGAAGAGCCCCGATTTCGTGGTCAGCAGCGGGCGCAGATTGTCGTAGTCCTCGGCCGAAATGTCCGACAGACGCTTGATCATGTTAAGATTGGTGAACGCATGGGGCGGAACGTAGTAGCGGTCCAGGTAGATGGCCCTGGCGGTTTCCTCGGGAGTCGCCACGCCGGCGTAAGTCAGCACGTTCACCAGCACCTGGTAAGGGGCGGAGTTGACGTTGATCTTTCCCTGCTGGTCCTGCAACTGCAGCGCCCAAAGCTGGTTCTCGGGGAACAGGGAGACCGTCACGTCGCCCTGGTCGGGATCGCTGGGATCGAACTCCTGCGCCTCGGTGCTGAACAGTGCCCGCAGCTCCTCCGGCACCACGAGCAGCGCACCGGGGAAGTAGGTGACGTCCGGGTCCTCCGGATCCAGGTGCACCAGGTGGGTGTAGCCCATCCATTCCTCCCGGTTGCCCTGCGTGACCCGGATATAGCCGTCGACCGTCTCCATATTCTTGTCATGCGGAAAACCCAGGGCATTGTCCACGACGAACGCGCAGGGCTCGTCGTGCGGATTATCCGGGGTGGCCGGCTCCGGTATCTTGTTGTCCGGATCGACGGGCCAAGTGAGGAGGTCGGACGGGTGGGGGATGGTTCCCGGGACGGGCGTGCAGAGCTTGGTGCGGAGGGTGACGGTGAATTCCCACCGGGTGTCCACGTAGGGATCGTCGAAGGGGAAGACGCGCCGGCTCTCGTCCTGCTCTTCGGATACCAGCCCTTGATTCAGCACAGCCCTGGCGTGGTTGACCGCACCCTCTTCCCCGTAGCGGGCGCGGGCCCGCTGCAGCGCCTGTGTGCCGGCCCTGTGCTGCATCCGCATATAGGCGGCGAACGGAACGGCCATCAGGAGCATGGTCGCCAGCACCGCCAGGGCGATGAGCAACGCCACACCGCGGCGATCAGCCATTTTGTTCCCGATCCCTGTCATCGTTTTGGCAACCTCTGTTTTTGTCTCATCTTGCCGGCGCACGGCTGTCAGTCCAACCTTCGGACCAGTCCCATCTGGGTGACCCTTACCACCCGGGCGAAGTAGACTTTGTCCCCCGCATCGTGCGACTCGTCCGCTCCGGGCTGCGGGTTACCGCCCTGTATGTCGGACTCGAGATCCTCCAGGCGGTCTCCCGCCTCCGTGACGGAACCGTAGCGGAGCAGTTCGTACCCGTCGCCCTCCGTGCCGACCAGAATATAGCCTTCCGTTCCCCAGAAGGGACTGGACCGGGTCAGCACCAATGTCTCATCCCCGCTATCGAGCGCCTGGGCGAGTTCGCCGGACCGGTAGGGATCGCCGACGGCGACATAGACGTCGCGGTTGTGCCGGGCGATGTCCAGGGCGCCCTGTGCGTCCAGATACACCACGTCGTCCGTGCTCCACAGCGACACCCGGTCCGGCAGTTTGACGGGACGCCCCCCGGCCACCGAGAGAAGCCTGGGTTCGTCTATGCGGCCTTCGAAGTAGTCGTCCTTGCCCGGGTCGCCGCCGATATAGAGCTTCTCCGTCCGTGCCGCGGCCAGCGGATCGCCCGGGTCAAAGTCTATGTCCGTGCCGCCGGGAGGGGGGACGGGGTTGGGGTCTTCGACGGGATTCGGCTCAACGTCGGGTTCAGTAGGATTGGCTTCGTTGTCCCGGTGGCTGTCCAGGTCCATCAACATACCGTTGACAAACAGCCGCGCCTCGAAGCCGTCGTATTCCGCCGCCACGTGGGCCCACTTGCCTCCGACCAGGTAGTAGCTCGGCACGGGGGCTAACTCCACCTTGTTCCCCCCGCCCAGGCCGAAACGGGCCCACACGCGGAATTTGCCCGGCGCCGTAACGTCCATAACTTCCAGCCACAGGGCGTAACCTTCATCGTCCCAGTTCGACTTCGAGATAACGGGCCACACCATGGAGCCCGATGCCGGCGCAGCCGGTCGCACGTAGGCCTCCATCCGGATGCCGCGGTCCTGATCGAAGATCGATTCACGCCTGCAGTCCACGTAGCGCGGGTCATCAGAGGGATCGAACTGCAGACAGAGCCCCAGCTTACCCGTGACAAAGGGCTTGTCCGCGGGGAAGTTCACCAGCACGCCGTCCATGTTTCGGGCGCCGGGGGTTGTGTCGGCCGGGTCTTCGGTCTCGAAGTGCCAGGCGGCGACTAGGCTGGTGGCGAGGCCGGAGATGGTGTTCTGGCTCGGGTTGATGCGAACGACGGCGCCCCGCCCGCCGTCCACGGCGGACATGCGGGCCTGGCGCAGCACGTTCATCACCGTCTGCACGGCGCCCTCCTGGCTCTTGCGCCGGGCCATGCCCACGTAGGTCGCTCCGCCCAGGCCCATCAGGAGGGTGAAGATGCCCAGCACGACGAGCATCTCGATCAGCGT
>CAZNGS010000008.1:0-86063 GCA_964572825.1 uncultured candidatus Brocadiaceae bacterium | reverse complement strand
GACGGCCCTGCGAGGCCCGGGAGACCGGTGCACAATGTCGGACCGGTGAGGCGGGGACGCCTCACCTACCCGTCTGGGGGTGACGGCCCTGCGAGGCCCGGGAGACCGGTGCACAATGTCGGACCGGTGAGGCGGGCACGCCTCACCTACCCGTCTGGGGGTGACGGCCCTGCGGCGTGCCCACATGGTCACTCCTCCCAGTTGGTCAGGTTCCCGTCGCCGGGTATCCAGTCGTACCCGCTGCCTTCCAGCGGGACCGAACTGTCCGTGCTCTTGGCACCGGTCCAGCCGGCGTACTGGAAGTTGTCGTCCTCACCCGTGTCGTCGTACGCCCGGCCGGGCCAGCCGTCCGCGCCCCAGCTATAGAGCTGGAAGCTGTCCAGGTTGGGGTAATTCTCCGTTTTCATGCCGACCCTGCTGCGCGCGTAGCAGGAGCGTACCTGGCCTTCCTTGTCCACGTACAGCATGTCCTCGTCGCCGCCCGGAGCGACGAAGTCGGAGTCCACGGCTCCGTCAAGGACCTGGTAGTCCCGATTGTGGAAGTAGACCAGCGGGTTGCCCCAGTAGTCCACCACCTCGAACAGGTCTTCGCTGCCGAAATACCATTGCGTGGCGTCGGCGATGTCTCCGGTTTCGTCCCATTCACCGTTGCGCGGGCGCGGGTCCGGATCGTCGGTGTTGCCCAGCCAGTTGCCGTCGGGCTGCAGGTAAGGGCCGCCGCCCAGGTTGGTGGCCAGGCAGGCCGTGAAGACTTCGATGCCCTGGTTGTAGTCGCGCGGGTCCTCAGTCCACGAGTCGAAGTCAATGTCTTGCCGGCCGGCAGTGTTGGGGTCGGCGTCGTAATCGAAAAACTCGTCCACCTCGTCCCACCTCGTGGGAGGGTAGTCGCCGTGGTCGGTGAAGAACTGCTCGGCGGCCATCTGGCACTGCTGGATGCGGCTCCGGGTGTTGGCCTCCTGCCCCCTCCTCCTGGCGATGATAAGGGCGGGCATCAGGAGGCCCGCCAGCACCGTAATGATGGCGATGACGACCAGCAGTTCGACCAGCGTGAACGCGCGGTGTTGCTCGGGGGCGTTCATGGGTTCTCTCCTTTCCTCAGACCCTCTAAATCGGTTGCCGGGCGGCGGGGCAGGGCCCCGGTCCCGGTCCGCCTTACATGAGCGATTGCATGATGGTAATCAAGGGCAGGAACAGCGAGATAACGATGAAGGCGACGATGCCGCCCAGGAAGATAACCAGGAGCGGCTCCATGATGCGGGTCAGGCCGTCCACCGCCGTGTCCACCTGGTCCTCGTAGTTATCGGCAATCCTGATGAGCATGTCGTCCAGGTTTCCGGTTTCCTCGCCCACGTCGATCATGTTGACGACCATCTCGTCGCACACGTGGCTCTGGCTGAGCGGGGCGGCGATGGGGTCGCCCTCCCGCACGCTGTCGTGCACGTTCTGGATGGCGCTGGCCAGGACGCTGTTGCCGGCCGTGTCGCGGGAGATGTTCAGGGCCTCCAGGATGGGCACGCCGCTGGCGATGAGGGTGCCGAAGGTGCGGCTGAAGCGTGCCACGGCGGCCTTGTTGAAGATGGGCCCCAGGAGGGGAATCTTGAACTTGACCCAGTCGGTCGCGTGTTTGCCAATGCGGGTGGCGCGGATCAGCTTGTAGAGCACGAACAGGCTGCCCACTATCAGGGGTATCGTCCACCACCATTCCAGGAACCAGTCGGTGAAGGCCAGCAGCCACTCGGTGGGCGCCGGCTTCTGCACGTTCATGTCCTCGAACATCTCCATGAAAATGGGGATGATCTTCCAGACAATGCCGGTGACGATGCCGCTGGCCACCAGGACGACGATGACGGGGTAGTAGAGGGCGGAGATGACGCGCCCTCTGAGCCGGGCCGCCTTCTCCCGGAACTCGGCCAGCCTCTCCAGCACGATGTCCAGCATACCGCCCGTCTCGCCCGCCTTGACCATGTTGCAGTACAGATCGTCGAACGCCCTGGGGTGCTCGGCCATAGCTTCCGAAAGCGACGCGCCGCCCTCGACCGAGTCCGCCACGTCGCCCACGACGTTTCTCATCGCCGAGGGGCGCAACTGGCGAAAAAGGATGTTCAGGGCCTGAACCACGGGGATGCCGGCGTCCGTCAGCGTGGCAAGCTGGCGGGTGAACGTGGTGAGCCTCTTGCCGCTGACCCCACCGATGACAAAGCTCTTTTTGCGCACGCGGCCGGGCCGCGCTGCCGCCCCCCCGCCTCGCTCGGCCTTCTGCTCGCTCACGCGGGTGGGGAACAGATTCATGGCCCGGATGGCCGATACTGCTTCCTCGGCGCTGTCCGCCTGCACCGTGTCGACCACGGACTCGCCTTTGGCGTTCATTGCCTCGTACTCATACGTGGGCATATGCGCCTCCTTCCCTCCCAATCCACCTGAACCTTACTGGACATGTTGCTTTCAAGACTATTCGATGCTTTCCAACAACCATGGTATCAGGTTCGTACACACTCATTATTACCGCTGCGGCGGGCTTTGTCAAGTATTTTTCCGGGCGGGGTGCGCAAAAAAGGTCGGCCTCCCCGGTATATTCTCACTCCGCCAGTGTCACGCGGTTGATCTCTTCAATGGTGGTAACACCATCGTAGACCGCCAGCAGGCCGCTCTGCCGGAGGGAGCGACATCCCACCTTTCGGGCGGCGGAGCGCAGCTCCTGGGTCGAGACATCGTGCAGGAGCATGTCCCGCAGCTCCTCGGTGACCACCAGCACCTCGAATATGCCCAGTCGCCCGTGGTAGCCGATGTTGTCGCACCGGTCACAGCCTCTGCCCCGGTAGAACTTCTTGCCCTCGATATCGTCCGGCCGGAGGCCGAGGGACAGGAGGGCCTCCTCGGTGGGCTCGTATTCCTCCTTGCAGTTGCTGCAGATTCTGCGCACCAGGCGCTGGGCGATCACGCCTTCCAGGGTGGCATTGATCAGGTAGGATTCCAGGCCCAGGTCGATCAGCCGGGTCACGGCGGTGGCCGCGTCGTTGGTATGAACGGTGCTGAACACGACGTGCCCGGTCAGCGAGGCCTGGACGGCCATGTCGCCGGTTTCTTTGTCCCGGATCTCGCCCACCAGGATGATGTCGGGGTCCTGGCGGAGGAAGTAGCGCATGGCGGTGGCGAAGCCCACGTCGAGTTCTCGTCGCACGGGCATCTGCATGATGCCCTGGATCTCGTACTCGACGGGGTCTTCCACGGTGAGGATTTTGACTCCCACGTCGTTCAGTTCGCGCAGGGCTGCGTAGAGGGTCGTGGTCTTTCCGCAGCCGGTGGGTCCTGTGCACAGAACGATGCCATAGGGCCTGTGGATAAGCTCGGTGAGGCCCTCCATGTCGTCCCTGCGCAGTCCGAGCTCATTGATGTCCAGTGCGACCATGCGGCGGTCCAGCACACGCAGCACCACGCTCTCACCGAACATGGTGGGCAGGGTGGAGACACGCAGGTCGATGGGGTTGCCGGCGATGTTCAGTTCGATCCGGCCGTCCTGGGGCACGCGGCGCTCGGCAATGTTCAGCTGCGCCATAACCTTGATGCGGCTGGTGATGGCCACGTGCAGGTGCCGCGGCGGGGGGACCATCTCGTAGAGCACGCCGTCCACCCGGTAGCGGACCTTGAACTCATTCTCGAAGGGCTCGAAATGGATGTCACTGGCCCGGTCCTGGATAGCCGTCAGCAGAATGAGGTTGAGCAGTTTCCGCACCGGGGCACTGTCGGCCATCTCCTCGATGCTCTGCAGGTCGATGGACTGGCTGGTGTCGTCGGGGATGAACTCCTCCATCTCCCCGCGGGTCTCGCGCAGCTCATCCATCACGTCAGTGAGCTCTTCGGTCTGGCTGTAGTATTTCCGTATGGCGCGGTCCACGGCCGCCTCTCCACACACGGCGCCCCTGACGTCGCAGTCCAGCAGGAACCGGAGGTCGTCCAGCGTTTTCAGATGCGTGGGATCGGCCAGGGCGACGGTCAGCACGCCGTTCTCGAAGCGGACGGGCACGACGCGGTAGACCTGGGCCATGGAAGACGGGATTTTCTCCAGGGCCGCCTGGGAGATCTCTTCGGATTCCAGGTCCAACACGGGCATGCCGGCCTGTTTGGCCAGGGCCATGGTGAGGTCGTCCCGGTTGATGTAGTTGCGCTCCACCAGGATCTCGCCGATGGGGCCGCCCTTCTCCGCCTGTATGGCCAGGGCCTCCTGGATCTGGCCCTCGTTGACCAGGTCCATCTCTTTCAGTATTCTGCCCAGCAGCTTTCTACGTCTTTCTGTGTCCTGCGGCATAGCGATTATCCCCGCGCAAGGAACTCGATCAAGAGGTTCGGGCCGGTTCGATCTCGGCCATCGCATCCGCCACGTCGTCGGGGTAGCGGGCCCGGGTCAGCACGTCCGTGCGCCCTACCTCGCCCTCCTGGTAGAGCCGCAGCAGGTGATCGTCCAGAAGCTGCATGCCCATGTCCCGGCCGGTTTGAATGGCGGAGTCGATGCGGAATGTCTTGTTGTCGCGGATCAGGTGACGCACGGCGGGCGTGACCAGCAGTATCTCGTAGGCCGCCACCAGGCCTCCGCTGGTGCGGGGCAGCAGCGTCTGGGCCAGCACGGCCAGCAGGGAGTTGGCCAGTTGCACCCGGATCTGTGCCTGCTCCCCGGTGGGGAACTCGTCGAT
The DNA here is from genome assembly GCA_964572825.1 of uncultured candidatus Brocadiaceae bacterium. Lineage (GTDB taxonomy): Bacteria > Planctomycetota > Brocadiia > SM23-32 > SM23-32 > CAYVBE01. The sequence goes on along the minus strand of CAZNGS010000008.1, from coordinate 81,378 downwards.
GATCCGCTCGACGGTGGTCTGGGCGCTCTGGGTGTGGACGGTGGACAGGACCAGGTGCCCCGTCTCCGCCGCCATCACGGCCAGGCGCGTGCTCTCCAGGTCACGCATCTCGCCGACCAGGATGACGTCCGGCGCCTCCCGCAGCGCCCGGCGCAGGGCCTGGCTGAAGGAAGGAACGTCCACGCCCACTTCCCGGTGGCTGACGATGGATTTTTTATGCTCATGCAGGTACTCCAGGGGGTCTTCGATGGTGATGATATGGGTCTTGCGGGTGGTGTTGATGTAGTCGATCATGGTGGCCAGCGTGGTGGTTTTGCCGCTGCCGGTGGGTCCGGTGACCAGGAGGAGGCCCCGGGGGCGGAACAGCAGCTCCTGGATCTTGGCCCCCAGGCCGAGCTCGGAGAAGGTGCGGATCTTGGTGGGGATCAGCCGCAGCACCACGCAGACGTTACCCTGCTGGCGGAACGCAGCCACCCTGAACCGGGCGTCCTCGCCGAAGCTGAAGCCGAAATCGGTAGAACCCTCCTCCTGCAGTTCCTGTTGATAGCGCTCGGGGGTGATGCTCTTCATCAGCGCCACGGTGTCTTCGGGGCCGAGCGTGTCCGTTTGCAGCGGTTCCACGTCTCCGTAAAGTCGAAACATGGGAGGCCTGCCGACGGTCAGGATGATGTCCTCCGCCTCTTTCTGCATGGCGGCGGTCAGTACTTTTTCGATCTGAATCATGCGCACTCACCCTGGGTTGGGGCTAAGGGGACCTCTGGTCAAAGGTTTCATTGCTCCTCCTGGACGGCGCCGGCCACGCGGAGAACCTCGTCGATGGTCGTCTGCCCCTGAATGGCCTTGCGCAGCCCGTCCTCACGGAGAGTGAGCATTCCATAGGAGCGCGCCTTGGCCCGGATCTCCCCCGTGGCTGACTTGGCGAAGGTCAGGTTACGCAGGTCGGCGTTCATCTCCAGCAGCTCGAATATGCCGGTCCGCCCGTAGTAACCCGTGCCGTTGCACCGATTGCAGCCCCCGCCCTGGTAGAAGGTGATGCCCTCCACCTCTTCTTCGGTCAGGCCCACCGATGTCAGCAGCCGGGGAGGAACCTGTGCGGGCTCCTTGCAGTTGGGGCAGATGGTCCGAACCAGTCGCTGCGCCATGATGGCCTGGACGGACGAGGCCACCATGTAAGGGGCAATGCCCATGTCGATCAACCGGGGGATGGCGCTGGCGGCGTCGTTGGTGTGGAGCGTGCTGAAGACAAGGTGCCCCGTCAGCGCCGCTCGAATGGCGATCTCCGCCGTCTCCTCGTCACGGATTTCACCCACGAGAATAATCTCGGGCGCCTGGCGAAGCATGGCCCGCAGAATGACGGGGAAAGTCCGGTCCACGGTCGGCTGCACCTGGGACTGGTTGATGCCGGTGAACGTGTACTCGATGGGGTCTTCGGCGGTGATTATCTTTCGGTCGGGCCGGTTCAGCTCGTTCAGCGCGGCGTAGAGCGTGGTGGTCTTGCCGCTGCCGGTGGGTCCGGTAACCAGGAAGATGCCGTTGGGCCGCCGGATGATGCGTCGGAAGTGCTCCAGGTCGGAGGGGTGGAAGCCCAGCTCCACCAGGCTGACCTTGGCCGATTCCTTGTCCAGGATACGCATCACGATGCTTTCCCCGTTGATGGTGGGGATGTCGCTGACGCGCAGGTCCAGGTCCCGGCCCTGGACCCTCATCGGGATACGGCCGTCCTGGGGGCGCCGTTTCTCGGCCAGGTCCATGCCGGCCATCAGCTTCAGGCGGGCGACGATGGAGTTCTGCAGCCTCTTGGGGGGCGACTCCACCTCCTGGCACACGCCGTCGATGCGATAGCGGATGCGCAGGCGGTTGGCCAGCGGCTCCACGTGGATGTCACTGGCCCGGGCCTGCACGGCGTCGCTGACGATCAGGCTCACCAGCCGGACGATGGGCGCCTCTCCCTCGCCCCCACCCTCGCCTTCTTCTTCCTCTTCTTCGGCCAGCTCGCCTTCGGTAAACTCCCGGAGCATGTTGTCCACGGTGGACTCCTCGCCACCGTAGTAGCGCTCGATGGCGTCGCTGATGTCGTCCTCGGCGGCCAGCACGGGCTTGACGTCCATGTTGAGGATGAACTTCAGGTTGTCCATGGCGCAGATGTCCAGGTCGCTGATGGCCACGGTCACCGAGTTGGCCCCCTTCTTCAGGGGCATGATATTGTGCATGCGGGCGGTGCTGCGCGGAACGGCGTCCACGGCTTCCACCTCCGGGCGCACCTCGTTGAGGTTCACCACCGGCACGTCGAACTGCTCGCCCAGGCATTCCAGGACATCCTGCTCGGTCACGTAGCCGAACTTCACCAGGATCTCCCCGATGCGCAGTTTCTCGTCCGACTTCTGCTGGTACTCGAGGGCCCTCTTTATCTGCTCTCGGCTGACCAGACCTCTCTCCAGCAGCAACTGACCGGTCGTTTTCCGCGTGGCCATGGCGCCCTTCTCCGTTTTGACCTATCCTTTCCGCCCTCATTATATTTAAGGAGCACATGTTCTTCAAGGCATCGACGGCATGCGAAAGCCGGATTTCTTGATTGACGTCACCGTGTCGATTAAAATGGCCCCGTTGGTTCAAACACTTTTGCCCACCCGCCAGCGCCATGTCGAGTTTGTTCGAAGCCCGAGACCTGGTCAAGTTCTACGGCGGTCGCGCCGTGCTGGACCACGTGAGCCTGGAGGTCGACAGCGGGGAGGCCGTGGGGATGCTGGGTCCCAACGGGGCCGGCAAGACCACCGCGTTCCGCATCTGCATCGGGCTGATCAAGTCGGCGGACGGGAAGGTCTTCTTCGACGGCCGGGAGGTCACCAACCTTCCCATGTACCGCAGAACCCGCATGGGGATGAACTATCTGGCCCAGGAGCCGAGCCTCTTTCGCCACATGAGCGTCGAGGATAACCTGCTGGCCATCCTGGAGATGCGGGGCCTCCGCAAGGCCAGCCGCCGGAAGAAGGCTGCCCGGATGCTGGAGGAGTTCGGGCTGACACATCTCGCCGATCACACCGCCTACAGCCTGAGCGGGGGGGAGCGCAGGCGGCTGGAGATCGCACGGGCCATATGCACCGATCCCAAGCTCATACTGCTGGACGAACCCTTCACCGGCATCGATCCCATCGCCGTGGGGGAGGTCCAGGAGCTGGTGATCGGGCTGAAATACCGGGGCATCGGCGTCCTGATCACCGACCACAACGTGCTGGAGGCCCTGCGCATTACCGACCGCGCCTACATCCTCAGCGAAGGGAAAGTGGTCACACACGGCACCGCCGAGGAGATCCTGGAAGACCCCATCGCCCGGGAGAGCTACCTGGGGGATCGCATCCAGGCCGCACACATCGGCGTGAGCGAGCAGAAGGAAGAGCTGTAACAGCCGGCTCAATCCCGTGGGAAAGATGGCCTCGCGCACCTCACCCCTGACCCGTTACATGCGCCGCGCCCTCCTCGGGCTGGGCGTGGCCATCTGCGTGCTGGCCGTGGGCGGGCTGATTCACAGCATCGCCACAACGCAGTCACACCGGTTCCGGTTCCGCCTGGTCCCCGCTGCGGGCAGACCTGTGGCGGAAGACCTGGAGAGAACCAGCCGGATTCTCACCGCCCGCCTCAAGGAACTGGGCGGAGCCCTGGGCACGCGGGGCGGCACGGCGCGCCCCGTGCCGCCCGATCAGGTGGAACTGAGCTTCGACTTCGCGCCGGGGGAGCGCCGCAGCATCGAGGACGCCATCTCCTGGCTGACGATGCAGGGGCGCATCGAACTCCGACTCCTCCACCCCGACCCGGAGGCAATGGAGGACCCGGAGAGCCCGCCGGCCGGCTACGAAACAAAAACCTACCGCACCCTCCACTATGACCTGGTGCGCGCACCGGAGATGGACCCCGTAGAGGAGCAATACGTGGTGGAGGACGAGCCCGCCGTGCGGGTGGGCGACCTGGAGGCGATATCCCTGCACACCGCGGGCCTTAAACAGACCACGGTGCTGACCTTCCACTTCAGTCCGTCCGATGCCCGGGAATTCAACCGACTCACCGCCCTTCACCCCGGCCGGGAGATGGCGATGCTGGTGGACGGCCAGCTTTTTTTCCCGCCCCGGAGAATCGAGTCGGCCGTGACCGGGGACTCCGTGCAGGTGCAGGGGTTCTTCTACAATCCCCCCCTGAAGAAACTGGTACGGGTGCTGCGGCTGGGCACCCTTCCGGCCCCGCTGCAGCGCGTGGACGGGGAATAGCAGCCTGTTGAAAAACAGGTCACATCAGTGTCGTGGCGAAATATAAGGCTGGAAACGCTCTTTTGTGTAGCACAGGCGCCCTCGCCTGTGGACTCTCAGCCGGGGGCGGCTGAGCTACATTTTTCAACAGGCTGATAGGCCGCGGGTTCCGCTGATGTGGAGCAGCGGCTCCCGGCCCCGGTGGCGCCGCCCCGCCGGTTCACTCGCCCGGCTGGTCGGGCTTGAACTGCCCGTAGGTGCGGTAGCCGCCCGGCACGTTGCAGGCATCTATGCCATGCTGTCGCAGCGCGCGGCAGGCGTTGTAGGCCCGAATGCCAACCGAGCAGACGACGGCCACCCGCCGGTCCCGTGGCACTTCGTCCAGGCGGTCGCGCAGTTCACTGAGCGGGATATTCACCGCGCCGGGCACGTGGCCCTCTTCGAATTCGGCAGGGGTCCGCACGTCGAGCAGCCAGTCCTCTTCGGTCAGCTCGGGGACGTGGACGATCTCCAGGTCACCCCGCACCACGTTGGAGGCGACGAACCCCGCCATGTTGATCGCATCCTTGGCCGTCCCGTAGGGGGGCGCGTAGGCCAGCTCCAGGTCCTCCAGGTCGAAGGTCGTCATCCCCGCCCGCATGGCCGTGGCCAGCACGTCGATCCGCTTGTCCACCCCCTCCCTGCCCACGATCTGAGCGCCGAGGAGCTTCCCCTCGTCGGGTGCGAAAAGCAGCTTCAGCGTCATGGGCGATCCGCCGGGGTAATATCCGGCGTGGCTGCGGGGGTGGATGTACACTTTCTCGGCGCGGATTCCCTCTTCCCGGAGCGTCTTCTCATTGGCCCCGGTGACGGCGGCGGTGAACTCGAACACTTTCACCACGGCGGTTCCCTGGACCTTCCCGAAAGTGCTGGACCGGCCGCAGAGGTTGTCCGCCGCCACACGGCCCTGCCGGTTGGCGGGTCCGGCCAGCGGCATCAGCACCTTCCGGTCGGTTACCAGATGAGTCACCTCCACCGCGTCTCCCACGGCGTAGATGTCCGGGTCGCTGGTGCGCATATGCTCGTCCACCTCGATGCCGCCGGTTTCGCCGATGGCCAGGCCCGCCTGCCGGGCCAGTTCGCTGTTGGGCCGGACTCCGACCGAGAGCACCGCGAAATCGCACTCCACCCTGGTGCCGTCCTTCAGCGCGATCTCCAGAAGATGATCCGTGCCTTCCACGCCGACGACGGCGCTGTCCAGCAGGAGCCGAACGCCTTTGCTGCGCAGATGTTCTTGCAGCGGCCGGGCCATCTCCGGGTCCAGAGGAGGCATCACCTGGGAGAGCATCTCGGCGACGGTCACCTCAAGGCCCCTTTCCGCCAGGTTCTCGGCCATTTCGAGGCCGATGTAGCCACCGCCTATGATGACGGCATGCCCTCCCACGGGGCGTTCGTCGCTGGGCGCGACCGTCTCGGCGGCCGCGCGGATGCGGTCCATGTCCTCCAGGTCACGCAGCGTGAACACCCCGGGGCTGTCCACACCGGGGATGGGAGGCCGGATGGGCTCTGCGCCGGGAGAAAGCAGAAGCCTGTCGTACGGCTCCTCGTAAACACGGTCCTGCCGCAGGTCCCGGACGGTGACCTTCTTGCCGGCCCGATCGATGGCGATGACCTCGTGCCGGACGCGGACGTCCAGGTTGAATCTCCGACGGAGGCGTTCGGGTGTCTGCACCAGCAACTGGGACTCGTCCTTGATGGTTCCGCCGATGAAATAGGGCAGCCCGCAGTTGGCGAACGAGACATTTTGTCCCTTCTCAAAGACCACGATCTCGGCCTCTTCGTCGAGGCGTCGGGTGCGTGTCGCGGCGGACATGCCGCCGGCCACACCCCCCACTATCAGTACTCTCATGGGCGATCCTTTAACGTGCAGTCTCTCCCGGTGTACGCACCGCAACGGCGTGCCGCAGGAGAGGGTTAGCCCGGATATTTCATGAAGCTTCGCCGTCCGGCGGGCGGTCTTGACCCCAGGCTTCGGCTTCGGCCCTCGTCGTCCTCGACGTATCTACTGATACGCCTCCGGGGACTCGGGCCTCCAGCCTCGCCGGGCCGCAAACAGCGCGTCGCCTCCAGCCTGGTGGCCACATCGTCGTATCCTTCAGGTCAACAAGGCTTTGCGGAGCGAGCCAACGAATCTTCATGGAATATCCGGGACAGAAAAACAGATCACGAAGGTCCGGCGGCAGATTTGTCCGACCGGGCCCTAAGCGTATTGAACCAAATGCATTGCGGTTGTCTGCGTATGGCGCGGCGAGAACGCCGCGCCCAGCCCAAAGAGGGTAACTGAGGCGTCTCGCATCAGCCATGGGCGAACTCAAGAACCGGAACACACCTGGTTCAGGCCACGTAGATTACCTCAGCGCGTCAGAAGGTAGTACGCCAGCCCGCCGGCCGCGGCCAGCACGGGTACCGCCAGCAGGACGTATCTCCACGCGCCGGTTGGGGCTCCCACCCCGTTCTGGCCGTTGCTTCCGAGCAGGCTCTCCTTATCGAAATCGCTGGCGGAGACGGGCTCGCCCGCCAGGAGCGCCCGCAGGTCGGCCAGAAGCGCTTCATAGCTCGCGTAACGGTCGTCGGGGTCCTGGGCCATCGTCTTGCGCATGACGTCGCAGACTTCCTGGGGCAGGTCCGGGACGTACTTCCTGGGGGAGGGCAGAGAGGAGAAGACGTGCTTGACCATCACCTCATAGGCGCTACGGCCCGTGTAGGGGGCCTTGCCGCAGATCATGTGGAACAGGCTGGCGCCGAGCGAATAGATATCCGCCCGGAAGTCCACCGTCTCCGAGTTGCTGACCTGCTCGGGGCTCATGTAGTCCGGCGTGCCCAGGCTGGTATCGCTGGGAAGCGGCTCGGAGACCCCCTCCTCCTTGGCCAGTCCCAGGTCGGCGATGCGGGCCCGTCCCTCGCCGTCGATCAGGATATTCTCCGGCTTGATATCCCGGTGCAGGATGCCCTGCTCGGCCGCAGCGGCCAGCCCTTCGGCCACCTGGATGGTGATCTCGACCGCCCTCCGCCAGTCCAGCTTGCCCCGGCGGGAGATGCGCGCCTTGCAGTTCGCCCCGTCCACGTAGTCCATCACCAGGTAATCGTGTCCGCCGTGCTTGCCGAAGTCGCGCACGTGCACCACGTTGGGATGGTCGATCTGCTGAGCGACGCGGGCCTCCGTCAGGAACCGCCGGGTATACTCGCCGTTGCTGGCGATGGCGGTCGGAAGGATCTTGACCGCCACCTGCTCGCCGCTCTGCTCGTCCTCCGCCAGATACACGGCCCCCATGGCACCATGGCCGAGCAGGCGCTTCAACCGATAGCCCGCGAATATTTTCCCGTCAGGCATTCCCGAACCTTTTTCCCGCGTCGCCCGGGCTCCGGGCCGCCGGGGCCGCGTCCGACGCAACGTTCGTTTGCGTAGTTCAACCGGCACCGCCGGTGCGCGCATCAGGCACACTCAGCGGTGCCCATTTCCTGCCGATACGTGACCGGGTCTTCACGGCATTTTCTCACAATTTCCTCATCATCGATTATACCACCCGACCTGCAATGGTCCAATTCCAGAGCAGGAGGACTTCGGACCTCCCCGTGCCCGGCATCTCCCGAACGCCCGGTCCAAGGACGGTTATGCCTCCACTCCGTGCAGCTCAAGACTGTTCCTGCTCATTATCCGCCGGGCCACCCGCCGCGCGGTGTCCAGGTCGTACTCCCCGCGCTCGACCTTTCTCTCCAGCACATTGGCTATGCCGCGGCGGGCCTGCACGGCGTACCCCACCGCGGCGAAGGGCGTCCCCGTGTCACCGCCGAAACCCAGTATCTTATTGTGCGGCACGGCAGCGAGCCACGCCTCCAGAACTCTCTCCATGGACGTCGGATTCATCGCCCAGGCCCAGCACATGTCCAACCACACGTTGGAGAAGGACTTCCCTATGGCCCCCGCCAGCTCGCAGTAGGGCCAGCCGGCGTGGAACATGTCGAACCGGACGCTCCGGTAGCGCTGGAAGATGGGTATGAGGGGCGTGGGGTCGCCCCGGCTGGGGTCGCCCCAGTTGCCGGCCAGGTATCCGGTGTGCAACTGCACCGGCAGGTCAAGGTCCCGCGCCCGACGCACGAAGCGGTGGAACAGATAATCGTGGAGCGGCTTCCTGTTCACCTCCCTGTCCTGCATCAGGGCCGCGAAGGCACCTTCCGCCGCCGCGAAGGAAGAACTCTCGAAGTCCAGGCGCCGCAGGTAGGGCATGCCGCACTTCATGGCCCCCACCTTTCCCCCGGCTGCCGCGCGCTCCGTGTACTCGTCCAGGGCCACGTCGAACTCCGAGAGGGTCTGGATGGAGCGGTCGAGGCTCCGTTCCAGTCGGCGCACCTGCTCTGCACTGCTCAGGGTCAGCAGCGCGTCGTAGCGGAGTGCCTGGCGGAAGAACTCCGGATGATTGTCCCCGCTGAACACCTCCAGGCCGGTGGGCGACTCCCAGCAGCAGTCGTTGACGGCCCACCGAATGCCGGCCGTCTCGCAGAGGGTTTCGTACGTCTGCCGCCCGTCCCTTTCCGCCACGAACTTCCGCAGCCCGGCCGTGATGCGCCCTGCGTTCTCCAGCGTGAACTCCATGCCCAGAACGGCGTCACAGGCGTACTCGGTCGCCCGCCCGTAACCCGTGGTGCGCACGTGGGACCACAGCCTGAAGAAACCTTCGTCCGTAGAGGCATCGGCGCCGTCACGACCGGCCCCCGCCGTCGCCAGGTCCGCGTCGGCGTAGCCCACGAACTCGCGATACGTCAGTTCCTCGCCCCGCCGCTCAATGTCCCCGAAACCCCTCTGGTGCTCGTGGTTGTCGAAAAGCGGTTCCTGGACAACAAAATCACGTATGGCGCTCACTTTTCGCCTCCATATCCATGACAGGCACAGACCGCACCCGGTGGTTGCAGCAGCGAATGTTAGCCTCTGCGGCACCGAACTGCAAGGGGTCGCTTGCGCGGGGCGGGCCCGGCGATTATAATATCGAAACATAAGAATACTTGGATGTTTCGCCGGCCGCTCGGGGGCGTCGGGATGGAGGCCGGGAGATGAGCCGTCCGGCGAGGCCGGGGTTTCCGAAGTTCAATCGTCCGGAACTCAACGGGATTGGTGTCATGCCACAGCACGATGAGTTTGCCGTAACCTTCAAGGCCCTCTCCGACCCCCTGCGCCTGCGGCTGCTGGGAATGCTGCCCGCCGGCGATGGCGAGGAGTCTCTCGGCGTCTGCGAACTGGCCCGCAAGGTGGGCATCTCTCAGCCGTGTCTTTCGCATCACCTGAGCGTCCTGAAGGGCGCGGGCCTGGTGGATTGCCACAAGGAGGGTTGCAGCGCTTTTTACTTCGTGAACCGTGGCCGCGTGAACCAGGAACTGGACCGCTTCCGCCGGTGGATGGAACAGCAATGAGAATCGCCCTGATTTACGACGAACCCACCCCTGAGGGCACCTGGGTGGAGGCCGAGTACGAGAGCCCGGAGACCATCCAGGCCCTGCTGGACGCCCTGCGAGAGAACGGCCGCGATGCCGTGGGCGTACCGTTCGGCCCCGACCTGGCCGAGGCGCTGGGAAGGGAGAAACCTGACCTGGCCTTCAACATCGCCGAGGGCCGCTCGGGCCCGTCCCGGGAGTCGATCGTCCCGGCCGTGCTGGAGCTGCTGGACATCCCCTACACGGGCTCGGACGGGGTCACGCTGGGGGTCTCCCTGAACAAGGCTCTCACCAAGCGAATCGCCCTGCAAGCCGGAGTTCCGACGCCGGAGTTCCGCCTCTTCCGTTCGGCGGAAGAGGCGCGCGCGGAAGGGGCGGCCATGCGGTATCCCGCGCTGGTCAAGCCGAATTTCGGGGGATCAAGCGTGGGCGTCTCGCCCGAGAACATCGCCGGGGATGCAGCGGAACTGCCCTCCCTGGTGGAGCGCTGCGTCGACCGGTACGGGCAGAGCTGCCTGGTGGAGCGATTCATCGACGGGACGGACGTCACGGTCGGCCTGCTGGGCAACGGAAGGGTCGAGGCACTGCCCGTCGGAAAGGTGGTCGCGCGGGGCGGCATGTACTCCGAGCTGGCCAAGAGCTTGCATGACCGCGAGATCATCTGCCCCTGCCACCTGCCCGAGGGGCTCGAGCAGAAGCTCGTGGCGTGGTCCCTGGAAATCTATCGCGTCATAGGGGCGCGCGATTTCGCCCGCGTTGACTACATGCTGGACCGGCACGGCAACGCGTGGATGCTGGAGATCAATCCCCTGCCCGGTCTCAGCCCTTACTACGGGGTCTTCCCCGCGCTGGCCGACGCGGCGGGCTACAACCATACGGATTTGATTGGCAGAATACTGGAGGCCGTAATTGAGCGAAGCAGTCAAGAGCAGACCGCGACTGAAGGACTGGCAGAAAGAGCTGCGCGACAGTGTGCAGACGGTTGAGCAGCTCGAGCGTTACATCAACCTGACCGAGGGCGAACGACGGGGCATCGAGCAGACGCAGGGCGTGTTCAACTGGGGCATAAGCCCCTACTACGCCTCCCTGATGGACCCCGATGCCCCCGAGTGTCCGATCAGGCGACAGGTGGTCCCCCGCATCGAGGAAATGCGGGACGAACTGGGCGTCTGGGACCCGCTGAAGGAGGAGGATCACTCGCCCGTGCGGGACCTGATCCACGTCTATCCGGACAGGGTCGCGTTCTGCGTCAGCTCCCGCTGTCCCACCTTCTGCCGGTTCTGCCTGCGCAAGCGCATGGTGGAGACACGGGGCTGTCCCCTGAGCGCCGACGAGTTCGAGGCCGGGCTCGAGTACATCCGCCAGCACCCGGCCATCCGCGACGTGCTGCTGACCGGCGGCGACCCTCTGCTGATGCCGGACGAGCAGGTGGAGGAACTGGTCGCCAGGGTCCACGCCATACCCCACGTGGAGCTGGTCCGGATCGGCACCCGCTCCCCCTGCACACTGCCCAGCCGCATCACTGACGAGCTGTGCGAGCGGCTATCGCGCCACCAGCCTTTCTGGATCAACACGCATTTCAACCACCCGAAAGAGCTGACGCCCGAGGCCGTGGCGGCGTGCGCGCGGATCGTGGACCACGGCATCCCCATGGGCAACCAGACCGTGCTGCTCAAGGGCGTCAACGACGACGCCGACGTGCTGAAAGAGTTGGGCGAGCGCCTGGTGGCCGCGCGGGTCAGGCCGTACTATCTCTACCAGTGCCAGGTTCTGAAGGGCACGGCCCATTTCCGCGTGCACATCGAGCGAGGCGTGCAACTGCTGCGCGCGCTGCGCGGCCGGACTTCCGGCTTCGCCATACCGCAGTACGTCCTGGACACCCCGTACGGGAAGGTCCCCCTCAACTATAAGTACATCCGTGAGCGCGACGGCGACGACGTGGTCCTCGAGACATTTTCCGGCAAGCTATGGCGCGAACCCAATCCAGCGTCGTCCTGATCTGCCTGGGCAACCCGGGTCCCGATTACGCCGGCACGCGCCACAACGCGGGGTTCCTTTTCGCCGACTACCTGGCGCGGAAGCACCGGCTGGGCGCCTTCGAACGGGACACCGACCTCGAAGCCCGCGTGGCAGCCGGCCGCCTGGGGGGCATGCACGCCCTCCTGGTCGAGCCCGTCACCACCATGAACGAATGCGGGCGGGTGGTGCCCCCCCTGCGGGAGCGATATGGATTCGAGGGCAACCTCTGGGCCATTGCCCACGACGACCTCGACCTGCCCATCGGTTCGGTCAAAGGGCGCCAGAAGGGCGGACACGGCGGACACAACGGCGTCCGCTCCATCCTGCGCGCGGCCGGGCGCCGGGACATTGTGCGTGTCAAGCTGGGCGTCAATTCCGCCCGCAAGGGACAGTATTCCTCCGTTGCCGACTTCCTGCTGTCCGAGTTTCAGCCGGAGGAACGGGAGAAGCTCGCGGCCGCTTTCCCGGAGGCCGAGAAGATACTCCTGGGACAGATCAAGTCCCACGCGGCCGAAATGGAGAAGGCCGATCGGCGCGAGCAAACCTGTCAGCACTACCGGAAAGAGCTGCTGGAGCAGGCCCGTGAGGCATTGAGCGACCTGCCCGCGGCATCCCCCTTCCCTATCTTCCTGAACCGACAACAGGCGAACCACGTACTGACCGTGGCGACTGCACTGGCGAAGACTCTGCGCAGATGCAGGTCCACCGCGGCACAGGACCGGGATTTCCAGGATCGACTGATGAGTTTCATCCCCCAGGAGCTGCGTCCGCTTCTGCCCGCATCCTCCCCCACGCAGCGCGTCTTCTTCGCGGCCGACATGCACGTGCGGGACGAGGCGGTCAAGGTGGTGGAGCTGAACTGCGCCGTGGGCTATGGCCATTACGCCGACCTGGCCCACGAGGCGCTTGGACCGGTTCTGGGCGATGCCTCCGAGGGCCTTGCGCGGCCGGTGGATGCGCGGTTCGCGCCCTTCCTCTACGAGCACGGGCTGAAGCCGCTGCACGACCCGGAGGCCGGCTGCATCGCTTTCCTGCGCGGCTTCGGCGGCCGGGACATGTTCAACGTGGACGAAATCGAGGGCGTGGCCCGTCGCATCCAGCAATGCGGCGGACCCTCGATTCCGCTCTGCCACGAGGGGGACCTTTCCCTGCGCGACGATGGCCTTTACCTGCAAGACGGGCAGCGGGTGGACGTGATCTACGTGGAGGAGAACCTCTCGGAGTGGGCCGGGGTTTCGGGGGATTCACCCCTTCGGTCGGCCGTCAGGGAGGGAAAGGTTAAGACCTTCCCCCCGCTCGACGCGTTCCTCTACACCAACAAGGGTTTCCTGACCGTCCTGGCCGACCCGGACGCGGAGCGCTGGCTGCGGCCCGACAACGAACAGAGCAAGGTTCTGAGGGAGAACATTCTGTGGTCGCACCCGCTGGACCGGCACATCGAACCGGCGGCCTATTACATGCTGGAGCAGGGGCTGCGGCTGGTGGTCAAAGACTCCCTGGGCGGCGGAGGCCGGGGGGTGACCATCCTGCGGCCCGAATCGGGTTCGCAGCAGGCCAGCCAGATACTGCGGCGTAGACGTCGCCGCGGCGGGAGTGTCGTACAGGGCTACTTCGAGGCCGGCCGCTGGTCGCAGGACTCCGACCTCCGATTCGACGTGCGCGTCCTGGTCGCGGCGCACGAGGGCGACATCATCCTCGGCCCCGTCTGTGGGCGCGTCTTCCGGGGCACCAAACTGGACCTGGGCGACCGCGACGCCGGCGTGGCCCCGGTTTGCGTGGTCGAATGAGCGCATCTGTTGCCAGATGGAGCGACGTATTGCTCTTCCTCGGGCGAGGCATTGCCCGAAATCGGGCTTTGGAGCACAGGCGTTCCTGCCTCCGTACTCCGGTAGGGATCAGGTCGTTGGCAGTTCGTCCGATACGCAACTCCGCTCAGGACTGCGGCGTAAGTTTGAACAGCCGGCAGCCGTGCGCCTCGGGGATGTCGGCGACGAACCGACGGGTGAAAACGCCCACGTCTTGCCCCGCCCACAGGTCGCGCACCAGGCAGGGGCGGCGATCGTGAATGCCGATGGCTTCCCAGGGCACGATGCCCGTGCCGCCATGCCTGTCGTGGCGGCAGAACATGCCCACCGCCACTGAGCCGTCCTGCAGAGGTTTCTTCCAGACTTCCACGCCGCGCCCCTGCCCCCCGACGCAGTATCCCTGGCGTCCCAGGGGGTCCTGATCGATGGCGATCACCTCCGGATTCAGCAGTATCCGGCGCGCCTCGTCGTGCAGGTTTCTTACGTCGCAGCCGATCATGAGGGGAGCCGCCAGCATGCACCAGAGGGTGAAGTGGGTGCGGTATTCCTCGAAGGTGCAGCCGCCGCGGGCGACGTGCCCGGCGTCCTTCATCCCCACCACCAGCATATCGGGGTCGTTCCAGTGGCCGGGCCCGGCGTAGGGGTGGAGGTCCCTCTGCCGCTCGAAGCCGATGTGGGCGACCGATTCCCAGCTATCGTGGATGTCGCCCGTGGTTCGCCACATGTGCGCTCCGGCCCGCGATGCCGCCCACAGCCAGGGCTCCATGGAGCCCCACTCGCACAGGCTGAAGACGATGGGCCGGCCCGTGGCGCGCAATGCCTGCCCCATGCGCTCGTAGCAGAGGCGTCCGTCCACGCCCACCGGGCGAAAGCAGAAGTCGTACTTGAGAAAATCCACGCCCCATTCCGCGAAGGTCCCGGCGTCCTCCTCCTCGTATCCGTAGCTTGCCGGCCTTCCCCCGCACGTGAGGGACCCGGCGCAGGAGTAGATGCCGAACTTCAGCCCCTTCTCGTGCACGTAGTCCGCCAGCGCCTTCATGCCGGCCGGGAACTTCTCCGGGTGCGCCGCCAGGCGTCCGTCCGCGTCGCGTTCGTCGGCCTCCCAGTGATCGTCGATGACCACGTATTCGTAGCCCACGTCTTTCAGTCGCTCTTCAACGAACGCGTCGGCGGTCTCGCGGATGATCTGCTCGTTGACGTCCGGTCCGAACGTATTCCAACTGTTCCATCCCATCGGTGGCGTCGCGGGCAGCATGGGCGATCTCGAGTTTTGTGGCACAGATTGCGACCCGAAAGGCGGACATTATAAGGTCCTGGATGGAACCGGCAACCACAGGCCGTGGATTGTCCTTGAATCGGCCCTCGCCTCAGGATAAGGTTGTTCATCGCCGGGGTATCAACCCCCGGCAGTCGCTGGCGGCGTTATAGACGGAGCCCCGGGATGTCTTTCGAGGACGGCTGGGCGGCGATCAACCTCCAGATGCCGCCGCGCGTGCCGCGCACCGAATACAGCGTGGAAACCTACCACTTCGACCTCCTCCGTGCCGTGACAGGCGTTGACGTCCGTGCGGACAGCCCTCCCGGACTGCGCCGCAGGGCGACGCGGCAGTTCGTCGAGGAGTGGAACTACGACCTGTTCTGGGCCACCGACCTGGGCGGCGCGGAGTTCGGAGACCTCAAGACCGACATGGGCCACGCCGAGTACGCCGTCGGGGGCAGCGACCGCCGCGCGCCCGGCCGGTCGCCCTTCCAGTCGCCGGAGGATGTGCTGAGTTTCGACCCTGAGGAGGCCTACGGCAGACGCCGGCATGATGACGTGGTGGCCTCCTTTGAAGAACGCTACCGGGCGCGCTGCCAGGACTTCCCCAACTGCGTCAACATGACGGGCATCTACACCACCTGCATCTCCGGGCTGATCGACATCTTCGGATGGGAAATGCTCCTGCTGGCGGCCGGAACCGATCCGGCCGGGTTCGGCGAACTCGCGAACCGGTACGGTCGCTGGATACAGCGTTACTTCGAGGCCCTGGCCGACGCGGACGTGCCCGTGGTCATGGTTCACGACGACATCGTCTGGACCTCCGGCCCATTTATCCATCCCGGCTGGTATCGCCGCTACGTCTTCCCCAACTACAGGCGGTGCTTCGCCGCGCTGGTCGACTCCGGCCAGCGTATCCTGTTCACCTCGGACGGCGATTACACCCAGTTCATCGACGACATCGCCGGGTGCGGGGTACACGGTTTCGTGATGGAGCCGACCACCGACATGGCGTACGTGGCCGAGCGATACGGCGGGACGCACGTGCTGGTCGGCAACGCGGACACGGGGGTGTTGCTTTCTGGTTCGAGGGCCGCCATAAGGGCCGAGGTGGAACGCTGCATGGCCCTCGGGAAGGACTGTCCCGGGTTCTTTATGGCCGTGGGCAACCACATTCCGGCCAACACGCCGGTGGACGCCTGTCTCTACTACAACCGCGTTTACGAAGAGCTTTCGCGTCGTTGATCTCACCGGCGCTTTGACTGTGCGTGCCAATCCGCATATGATTCGCCCCTCGCAGTCAAGGCGGGACGAAGGAGGCAAGGAGTTCGTCGCGAGTGAGCACTTTCGACCGGAGGACGGACGCATGCCACTGAAGATCGGGCTGATCGGGATCGTCGGGCAGGAGCTGAAGCAGGACCCTTGGGGGACGCTGCAAACGGTCGCCGAGATCGGCTACCAGGGGATCGAGGGTGGAGCCAGGGTCGCTGATCTGATGGACCTGTCGCTGCCGGAGGCGAAGCAGAGGCTGGCGGAACTGGGACTGGAGGTGCCCGCCCAGGGCCACGTCGGGTTGGACTCCGACGACGAGGACGTCGACCGGACGATCGAGACCGCACTGGGCATCGGCAGCCCCTACGTGGTCCAGTACTGGGGACCGGTGGAGAGCAGGGGGCAACTTCTTCGAGAGGCGGAATTCCTCAACCACGTGGGAGAATGCTGCCGCAAGGCAGAAGTGGGGTTCTGCTACCACAACCATAACCACGAGTTCGCCGCATTCGACGGCAAATACGCCCTCGACATCCTCATGGAGAACACCGATCCGGAGGCGGTCAACGTCGAGCTGGACGTGGCCTGGGTCACGTATGGGGGCGCCGATCCGGTCGAGCTGATCCACCGCTACGCCGGCCGCTGCCCGGTGCTGCACGTCAAGGACATCGCGCAGGTGCCCGGGAACGGCGAGGCGGGCAATGCAGGCCGCAAGGGCACGCAGTTCACGGAGGTCGGCACCGGCGTGGTGGACCTGGAAGGCACGGTGCAGGCGGCCCGAGAGTGTGGCGTGGAGTGGCTGGTGATCGAGCAGGACAGGATGCGCGACCTGGAGCCCCTGGAGAGTATCCGGGTCAGCTACGAGAACCTCAAGAAGGTCGTCGGCTGACTGAACGGGTCACCGACCGGAGGTTCGCCGGGAGGCGCGGCAAGGCAGGCGCCTCTTACCGCGCCCCGCGCGCATCGGCCGTCAGTCCACGGCCACCCCGACTTCCCGGCCCCGCTCGCCGCTCTCCAGGATGGCCTCCAGCATGGCCTGCACGATCATACCGTGCCGGAACGGGGCCTGGCATTCCGCGCCGTCCAGTATGCAGTCGATAAAGTGCGCCGCGATGGCGTCCCAGTTGGGCAGGTATCGTGGCGGCTCCTTGTCGGCGTCCTTCAGCGGCCCGCCCGGCTTGATCGTGGGGATGTCCACCTTCGCGTCCTGCGGCGCGCCGTTGACCGTGCTGTAGACGGTGAGGGGGTTGAGGCGGGCGCCGGCCTCGGTGCCGAAAAGCTCGATCTGGAATTCCCCCGGCTGGTGGCTGGCCCAGAAGCTCTCCACCTGAAGCGCGGCGCCGTTCTCGAACCGGATCAGGCCGCAGCCGTAGTCGTCCGCCTCGTACTGGCTGTAGACCTGCTCCGTGGGAGCGGCATAGTCCCAGTAGCCCTCGCCGCGGGGGCCGAATTTAGCGCCGGCCGCCGCGAAGGCCAGGACGGGCCGCGGGCAGCCCATGATCCACCAGGCCGCATCCAGCACGTGCACGCCCATGTCCCGGAAGGCCCCGCCGCCCTTCTGCAGGAAGCCCAGGTTCCAGAAAGGGATGCCCGACCGGCGCACGCTGCGGGCTCGGCCGTAGTATAGCTCTCCGAACTCGTCCCGGCGCGCCGCCGCCCCCAGGAACTGCACCTTCCCGCTGAAGCGCGTGCTGAGCGACATCATGTTGACCACGCCGGCTTCCCCGGCGGCCTGCACCAGCTCCTTTGCCGGCTCCAGCCGGTCCGCCAGCGGCTTGGTGACCAGCACGTGCTTGCCGTTCCTGACCGCTGCCAGTGCAACGGGGACGTGGAGCTGGTTGGGGGTGCCCACGAAGACCGCATCCACCTCCGGGTCCCTGCACATCTTCTCATAGTCGGCGTACTGCTTGACCGGCCCCTCCAGTTCGGCGGCGAAGTCCTCCATCCGCTCCTCTACCAGGTCGCAGAGGGCCACGACCCGCCCCCTGGGGTTCCGCTGGACCGCTTTCGCGTTCGGCCGGCCGATTCCCATGCCCACAACTCCGAGTCGCACTTCGTCCATGTCTTGCTGTCTCCGTGAACTATTGGTTCGGGTCACTGTGCTGCACGCCGGGTGACGCCGGTTCAGGAATGGCGCTGCACGGCGTCGTAGAGCGCCACCACGTTCTCGGGCGGGATTTCTTTGAAGATCACGTTGGTCGGCCCCAGGCAGAGGCCGCCGTCGGTGGCGCAGTGCTCGATCAGGTGCTTCACCTCCCGATCTACGTCCGCTGGCGCACCGAAGGGCAGGCTCTTCTGCAGGCTGACGCACCCGTGCATAACCAGCCGGTCGCCCCAGCGTCGCTTGAACTCCACCGGGTCCATGCACTCCGGCTGGATGGGGTTGAGCACCTCCAGGCCGCAGCCGATCAGATCATCCACGATGGCCCGGCAGTCGCCGTCGGTGTGCATCATCACCCGCGTCTCGGGGTTGGCCGCTTTGACCCGAGACACCAGATGCCGAAGCCTTTCCCCGTCGAAGCGCCGCCAGGAGTCGGGGGATATGATCATGCGGTCCTGCATGGCCAGGTCGCCGGTGATCTGTATGAGGTCCACGCCGGCCTGTGCGAACAGTTCCCCTCGCCGCGCGGCCTCGCCGTAGAAGCAATCGTAGAGCGCGTCCAGCAGCTCCGGCCGCAGGACGTAGTCCATCAGCACTTCGTCCATGCCCCGCAGCAGCCAGGCGCTCTTGAACGGCTGCTGCAGGTGTCCCATTACCAGCGCCCCATCATCCTGGAGCTTCCGCACGCGGGCGGGCAGACCCTCGGGCATGGAAATCCACTCGGATTTGGGCAGCGGATAGGCCTCCAGATCCCCCGGCACCTCTGCCCCGGCGAGCGGCAGCCAGGCCGGATCGTCCAGGTAATGCGGCTCCCTGTGCACCCGCACGACGCGACCGGAGAGTTGGACCTGGTAGCGTTTGTCCCCCTTGTACTCGTCCGGCACCAGGGCATCTATCTGTTCCCGGGCGCCGGGGGGCCGGTTGGTTTCCAGGTCCACCGCTTCCCAGCGGTCGATGCGCAGGCGCTCGTGCACCTCGGCGTGGCTACCGGAGCGCAGGTGCTCGGCAACCCGGTCCATGGCATCGTTGCCGATCCAGATAAACGTCGGCACCCGGTCGGGTTCCCGGTGCTCAAAAGCTGTCAGGATGCGTTCGCGGCTGGTCATGGGCATGGAGTTACCTGCCTCGTGAGAAGATCGGGCAAATTCCCGCGTGCGCACATAATACACACTGCCCGCGGGGATTCAAGGCTTTTCTCCGTTGCCCTTCCGCGCCGGCCCTGATAGATTGAAGGTGATCCGGTCCGATGCCGGGCCACGATCCGAGGCTGGGGAGGGCAACGGCGATGTTCTTCGGCGTCAACCTGATGCTGTTCGGCGATACCGTGGACCGCGAGATGCTGCGTTCCTGGTTCGGGCAAGTAGAAGAGATCGGCTTCGACGGGGTGGAGGTGCCCATCTTCGATGCAGGGTCGCTGAACTGCGACATGATCCGCGGATTCGCCGAGCGCTACGAGCTGCGACTCACGGCGTCTGGCGCGCTCCCCGCCGGTGCGCGCTTCTACGGGCCGGACACCGCCCGTCGGGAGGTGGCAGAACGCTACCTGCGGGAGGGGCTTCGCGCGGCGTCCGCGCTCGGAGCCCCGGTCTTCTGCGGGCCGTTCTACAAGGCCCCGGGGGACGTAGGCGGGCCCGTGCCGCCGGAGGAACAGCGGGCGCAGACGGCGCAGGCACTGCATCCCCTGGCGGAGCTGGCGCTGGAGCACGGCGTGACGCTGGCCATTGAACCGCTCAATCGCTTCGAGACGGACTTGCTCAATACCGTGCGGGACGGCGCAGGTTTCGTGCGGGCCGTGGACAGCGCCGGCGTCGGGTTGCTGCTGGATACCTTCCACATGCACATCGAGGAGAAGGATTCGGCCGATGCCGTCCGGCTCGCCGCCGACACGGGCGTGCTGGCCCACTTGCACGCCAGCGAGAATGACCGGGGCACCCCCGGCACCGGCCAGGTGCGGTGGAAGGCGGTATCAGAGGCCCTGGCCGAGACGGATTACGACGGATGGGTGGTGCTGGAGACGTTCAACCAGCAGAACCGGGCCATCCGGCGCGCCGTCTCCTGCTGGAGACCGTTCTACGAGTCGGAGGAGGCCTTCATGCGACAGGGGCTGGCCTTCGTCAGGGAACGGTTCGGCCGGCATTGACATCGCCGGCCCGGCACGTGGCCCTGATAGTTCGCGGCCATTGACCTCTCATATGGAGGGAGATACTCCATGCTGTCCGTTCGAACGCCCGGCCGTGTCTTCAGACCGCTGGATACCGTGCGCATCGGCGCGGAAGGGGAAGGAATCTTCGTGGTATGGGATGGCGAAGGGCGCCAGTACGCCCGCCTGCCGGCGGGACGGGACGTTGCCCTGCGCGTCTCGGGCAGCCTGGGCACGCACGTGGTGGTGCACCTTGACGACGAGGGACGGGTGTTGGACCGGGCGCGTTTCCGCGTGGATTGCGCCACCGAAATCGCCGACGAGCACGGCCGCTTCCGGCGCCTGTTGCAGATGCTCTACGACACGCTGTTCCAGCACTGGACCAGGGGCTACACGAAGTTCCTGCGCATCGAAGGCAAGCGCTACAAGTACTACGTCTCCTGGCTGCGCGACCACGTGCATGCGCTGAAAGGTATGAAATACTGGGACGACGACGTCGAGACGGGCATCGAGCTCTACGCCGATTCCCAGCGCGAGGACGGCATGATCTGGGACAAGTGCAAGGAGATGGCGCATTCGCACCTGCAGTTCTGGCGGGACCACGAGTTCGCCTACGGCGATTTTATCCGCAAGATACCCGGCAATCCCACCCGCCGCTGGCAGCGCGTGCCCGTCGAGAACGACGTGGAGTTCCTGTTCATCGAGGGGCTCTACTACACCTGGAAGGCCTGCGGCGATGACGAATGGATGGAAGGGCTGCTGGACAACGCCGTCCGCGCCGTGCACTACTCGACCAGCGACCGGTATCGGTGGAGTGAGAAGTTCCGGCTTCTCAAGCGCGGTTACACGATCGACACCTGGGATTTCCAGACCCGCGACGACGCCGAGCGCAGCGGCAGCATCATGCGCGTGCTCCCCGGCAAGACGGAGTTCAACATCTTCCACGGCGACAACACGGGCATGGCCGTCGCCTGTCGTTACCTGGCCGAGATGCTGGCGGTGGCCGGGCGGGACCGGGAGGCGGAGGAATTCCGCGCCCTGGGTCTGGAGTTGAAGGAGAGACTGGATGACCTGTCGTGGAACGGGGAGTTCTACACCCACATGGTGCCGGAAAACCCCGACGCGGAACGTGACCTGGGCGAGACGCCCACCGACCGGCAGGTCACCCTCTCGAACGCCTACGCCCTCAACCGCCGCATCGACCACGAGCAGTGCGTGGCGATCATCGAATCCTACCGCCGCATCCGGGAGGAGATGCCGGAGAGCAGCGTGGGAGAATGGTACAACTGCTATCCCCCCTTCGAGAAAGGCTTTCGGCACGGGGGGTGGGACTACATGAACGGCGGCGTCAGCACCATCTGCGCCGGCGAGCTGGCCCACGGAGCCTTCGAGCACGGCTACGAGGACTACGCCGTCGATATCCTGCGACGCGTGATCGAGCTGGGGGAACGCCTGGGAGGATACCTGCCCAACACCTTCAAAGGTAAGCTGCCCGATCCGCCACGGGACGTGACGTTCAATCCGCTGGACCTGACGGGGGCCGCAAACGTGGACCCCAACGGACGGGGCGCCGAGGGAGTGCCCGGCTGGACCGGCGACCCGGAGAATGACATGTGCAACCTGCCCACCGGCCGGCGTTCCTTCGCCGGCATCGACTTCGAGGTCATCGACCCCGCCGAAAACGGCCGACGTGCGGTGCTGGGCATCTCGTCCCGGGAGTGCTACAAGCCGGAGGAGACCGTCCAGGTGGGCGCGAAGGCGCGCACGCTCCACCTGCTCCACGCGGCGGACGGACATGGACTGATCGGGTGGATGACCGTGCGTTATGCCGCCGGCGGCCACCGCACACAATACATCCACACCGGCCAGGAGATGGAAAGCTGGTTCATGCCCGCCCCCGACCAGGTGCAGGGGCGCATCCGGCGGGACGGTCCGTATCGCATCGGCTGGCAGGGGCCGAACCGGAAGTTCGACAACGTGGGCATCTTCGTCTACGGCTGGGAGAACCCCCGGCCCGACCGGGAGATCGAGAGCATCACTTTTACCGCCGCCGAGCGGGACGTCGTCTGGCTGATCGCCGGGATCACCCTCTCGGACGCGGAGCGGTATTTCCCGGTATCCATCGTCTCCTACGGCATCCCGGACATGTGGGGCGCGGCTGCCCTCGTTTACGCGCTGATGGAGGGACTGGCCGGCATCGTGGACGAGGGAAAGGCCTACGAACGGGTGCGCCTCAGCCCCCGGTGGGCGGCGGCCGGCGTTGAGCGGGCCACCGCCTGCGCCAAATACCCCGCCTCGGGCGGTTACGTGCGCTACACCTACTGCCTGGACCGCGAGGCCGGCCTGCTCTCACTGGAGATGGCCGGCAACGGCGAGGAAACGGAGCTGGAGCTCCTGCTGCCGGATGGGGTCGGCGTGGAGATGCTGACGGTGGACGGCGGGGACGTGGGCGAACCTCAGACGTTTGAGATCGAGGGAAGCCGTTACCTGCGGGTGCGGCTGGAGGGTCTGGCGGTGCACACGGTGACCGCCCGGCTGGGCTGAGGAACAAGCAACAACGACGAGAGACATTGGAGCCGGGGAAACGTATGTCGCCGACGGAATTGGCAGACCTGGCGCATCGCCCATGGATTTGCATTCGATCGAGGATGACCGATGAGTGAGAGATGCGACCGACGTGATTTCCTGAAAACCGTGGCCGCGGGTTCCGCTGCCTTTCTGGTGCCTTCTCTGGCCCGGGCCCAAAGCCGGACCCGGGAACGCCCCAATGTCCTGCTGATCATGGCGGACGACATGGGTTTCTCGGACGTCGGCTGCTATGGCGCGCAAATCATCGACACCCCCACCATCGACTCCCTGGCCGCCCGCGGGATGCGCTTCACCCAGTTCTACAACAACGCCAAGTGCTCGCCCACCCGCGGATCACTTCTGACGGGCCAGTACAGCGGGTGGCGCGGCTCCCCCTCCCGCCGGGTGAACCTGGCAGCCGAGATGAAGGCCGCCGGCTATCGAACCTACATGACCGGGAAGGTCCACGGCCACTCCACGGCCGGCTTCGACCGGAGCTGCACCATGGGCCCCTGCGCCAGCTACTGGAACCTGGGCCGCTACGGGGAGGGGCCCGGCGCCCTGAAGATCGACGGAGAAGCCCTTCCGAATTTCCTGGAGACGCATCCCGAGTTCTACGCCACCGATGCATGGTCGGACTACGCGGTCAGGTTTCTGGAAGGGGACCGCGAAAGCGACAAGCCCTTCTTCCTCTACGTGGCCTACAACGCGCCGCACTACCCCCTCCACGCGCGGCCGGAAGATATCGAGAAGTACCGCGGCAGGTTCATGGAGGGCTGGGACGTGCTGCGCCGGCGACGGCACGAGGCCCTGATCGAGGCGGGCATCCTGGACGAGGACCTGCGCATGTCGCCCCGCGACGAGGGCGTACCGCCGTGGGACAGCCTGAGCCGGGCGGAGAAAGAAGACTGGGACCTGAGGATGGCCGTCTATGCCGCCATGATCGACTGCACGGACCGGGGCATTGGGCGCATCCTGGCGAAGATTCGCGAACTGGGCGAGGAGGAGAACACGCTGGTCTTCTTCCTGTCGGACAATGGCGGCTGCGCCAGGACAGGCCCCAACAAGCCCGAGGGCTCGGACCCCGGCCCGCCCGGCACGTGGCACTTCGTGGGGCAATCCTGGGCCAACCTGAGCAACACGCCCTGGCGCAAGTACAAGACCTGGGACCACGAGGGCGGGGTCTCGACTCCTCTCATCGCCTGCTGGCCGGGGCGTATCGGCCCCGGGACCTTCGACAGGGATTGGGGGCACGTGGTGGACATTACGGCCACCTGCCTGGACGTGGCGGGTCGGGCGAATGACAAAATGCTCGGTCTGCCCCTCACGCCCGCCTTCGACGGCCGCCGACGCAGGCTCCACGAGGTGCTCTGCTGGGCCATCCTCAAGGGCAAGGCCGCCCGG
Organism: uncultured candidatus Brocadiaceae bacterium; assembly: GCA_964572825.1. GTDB lineage: Bacteria > Planctomycetota > Brocadiia > SM23-32 > SM23-32 > CAYVBE01. The sequence continues at coordinate 57,116 of CAZNGS010000008.1, read as the reverse complement.
CGGGGCCGGTGGAAGGCCGTCCGCTACGAAGAGGTGGGATGGGACAAGCTGGGCGACGAGAGCTATGACATCGGCATAGACGACCTCTCCAGGTGGCGCCTTTTCGACATGAAGAACGACCGGACGGAGCTGCACGACCTCTCGGGCAGGCACCCGGAGAAGCTGCGGGGGCTGGTTGAGATATGGAAAGACTGGGATGGAAAGGTCTCCTACCCCGGCCAGCGACCCATCTGAAGGTCACTCGAGACGGCTTTTGTTGCCCGCAACGGAGGGTCCAGATGCAATCCTACCACGATCGATTCCCGGAGTTTCGCAACAAGTTCGACGCCGAATCGCATTTCCTTCACCTCGTGGTCCCCTCCGTTGTGCGCCCCGGCGAGGAGTTCTCGCTCCGGGCCGTGATGATGGACGGCACCGGCATGCCCGCCGAAGACTGGAGCGGACGCATACCGCTGGAGAGCAGCAGCAAGGCGCTCAGGGCCCCGGAAGCCATCGAGTTCGCCCCCGAAGACCGGGGGATGACCCGTCTGGAGGGCCTGCTGATGGACGAGCCGGGAGCCGGTTACCTGACGGCCACGCCGCCCGGCTGCCCCGGCCAGCCTCCCAGCAGCAATCCCGTCCTTGCCCGCGAGGACGGGCCGCGGCTCTACTGGGGCGACATCCACGTCCACACCCTGGTGAGCAACTGCCATCCGGACCTGTGCAAGAACCCCGAGTTCGGCTACTGGTACGGCCGGGACGTGGCACTGCTGGACTTCTGCGCCGCGGCGGACCACCTGCGCGGCATCCACCGGGAGGAGGGAAACTGGGGCGAAATCGTGGACTCCGCCCGCCGATTCAATCAGCCCGGCCGATTCGTGACGCTGCTGGCCTTCGAGTCCTCCCATGCCACAGGCTACGGCGGAGACATCAACGTGTATTACCGGTCCGGCGACGCCGATTACTTCTGGCTGGACCGCGACGACATGCGGGGCACCCAGCCGAAGGTGCCGCTGGACCGGCTGTGGCAGTGGCTGGACGAGCAGGGCGTGCCCTATATGACCATACCGCACCACACGGCGCGCGCCGGGAAGTACCGAGATTTCGATGATCCTCACTATAATCCGGAGCGTGAACCCGTTCTGGAGGTCTATTCCTGGTGGGGCAGCTCCGAGGGACGCCACGATGACCTCTACCTCAAGGGCGGCAAAGCGGACGCGCGCGCCCACTGGCAGGACTCCCTGGAGCTGGGCTGTCGCTACGGCGCCATCGGCTCCAGCGACACCCATCACACCATGCCCGGGACGCCTTTCCCGCTGAACGCCGAGAATTACGGTTACGCCCAGCACCGGCTGAACTGCCAGGGCGTGGCGGCCGTATACGCCGACGAGTTGGAGCGGGGAGCGATCTTCGACACCCTGCTGGAGCGCCGCTGCTACGGCACCACCTGGTGGCGCCCGGTGATTGATTTCTCCGTGAACGGGCACCCAATGGGGACGGAGGTCCCGGCAGACCGCGAACTGCGGGATGCCCGGAGCATCGAGGCCGAAGTAGCCGCCATTGGACGCGGCAAGATCACGCTCCTGCGCAACAACCGGGTGTTGGCGCGGCAGCCGCTGGAGGGCCGCCTGACCAAATTCACGCTCGTGGACGAAGAGCCCCTGGACCACCTGTGGATCGCCGACGCCCCGAAGAGCCCGGCCCCCTTCGTCTTCTACTGGCTGAAGGTCGAGGCAGCCAGCGGCCAGATCGCCTGGGCCTCGCCCGTCTGGATAACAGGCTGAAAGCCCCGACGGGTCGATTTCTTTGACACGGTTGCCCACCGTGCGGTAGCGTACCCTCCTTTCGTAGCACAGCGCCCCAACTGCACTTTCACACTCAGGAGTCTGAGCGAATGTCCGAAGTGATCCGCGTGGGATACATCGGCACGGGCGGCATCGCCCGTCGACAGGCCCGTGACCTGGCCGCCATGGAAGACGTCGAGATCGTGGCCGGATGCGACATCAGCAAAGAAGCGCTCCGGCGATTTGCCGAGGAATACGAGGTCGCGCAGACGTTCGAGGATTACAACGACCTGCTGCAGCTTGAAGACCTCGACGCCGTCAGCGTCTGCACCCCCAACTTCATGCACAAGGAGCCCACGATAGCGGCCCTGAAGGCGGGCAAACACGTCCTGGTGGAGAAGCCCATGGCCATGAACGCCGAGGAGGCGCAGGCCATGGTGGACGCCGCCGAGGCGAGCGAGGCCACGCTGGTGATGGGCTTCCAGAGGCGGCTGGAGCCGGCCCCGCAGACGTTGAAGCGGTTCATCGACGACGGCCGGATCGGCAACGTCCTGTTCGCCCGCGTGCAGGCCCTCCGGCGGCTCGGCATCCCCAACTGGGGCGTGTTCGGCCAGAAAGAGCTCCAGGGGGGCGGACCCTTGATCGACATCGGCGTGCACCTGATCGAGGTGGCCCACTTCCTGATGGGCGAGCCGGCGCCGGTCACGGCCAGCGCCCAGATGTTCACCTACGCCGGCGATAGGCCCAGCGACGTGCACTGCCCGTGGGCCGGATGGGACCACGAGACCTACAACGTGGAGGACCTGGCCGTGGGGTTCGTCCGGTTCGAGAACGGCGCCACCATGGCCGTGGAGTCGAGCTTCGTCGCGCACATCGAACGCGACACGTACAACGTCCAGATCATGGGTGACGCAGGCGGCTGCACAGTGCATCCGCCCCGGGTCTTCCGCAATGAATCGGGGACGATGGTCAACATCGAACCGGCCTACACGGGCAAGTGGCAGGGCATGACCAGGAAGCTCCAGGAGTGGATCGCGTTCCTGCGCGGCGAACAGGAGACGCAGTGCCCCGCGCGCAGCGGCCTGATGGTGCAGAAGATACTGGACGGCCTCTATGAGAGCGCCGAGGCGGGCAGGGAAGTCGAACTGGCCTGAAACCGTCCATGCTGCGGATACGCCGCCGCACTGGACTGCGCGGGTCGCAGCTCACTGCTTGCCGACGAGTCTGCGGAGGGCTCTGGCGTAATACGAGTAGTGCTCCCACGAGACGTCGTCCGGGACGCAGTGGTCCAGGGCCGGCACGTAGCGGCCTTTCTCCACGGCGGGGCGGACGCGCTCCAGCTCCGCGTCGATGGCCTCGGGCCCCTCGGCCAGCGCGCGCTTGTCGATGCCGCCCATCATGCCCAGCGTGGGATATTCGCGTCGGAAGACGTTGACGTCGCACCCGGCGGCCACCTCGAACGGCCAAAGATAATTCACCCCGGCTTCCATCATGGGCGGGACGATAGCGTCCGGGTAGCCGTCCGTGTCAACGGACATGAACGGAATGTCGTTTCGCTCCGCAAAGCCCCTGATGCGGCGGTAGCACGGTCCCATGAACTCCCGCCAGTGGTCGGGTGAGATCAGCGGTCCCTGCCGGCCGCACATGTCCTCCCAGATGTGGATGCCGTCCACCCGCACGTGCTCGACCACCTTCTCGAAGACGGTCAGGTAGACATCGGTCAGGTGGTTCATGATTTCGTGCACCAGGTCCGGCATGGTGTAGAAGGCCAGCAGGCACTCCTCGTCTCCCAGCAGCCAGCGCACGCCGCCATATATTGTCACGTCCGGGAAATAGCCGAGTTGGATGGGCCAGTCCTTTTGCATCCATTCGGCGCACTTCTCCTTCCAGTCGCCTTCGAAGCGAGCCGGGTGGTTCGGATCCAGGCGCTCGTCCCTGTACATCTCCCAGTCTTCCCGGTCTCTCACGGGGAACTCCAGGAATTGGGACATGGACATGCCGCCCTTGTAGTCGCGGCGCTTGATGCCCCACCGATCGACGAACGTGACGTACTCGTCGTCCTCCTGGAGGATTTCCCGCTCGAAGGGAGGACACGGCCCCAGGTTCACCGGGACGACCTGGGGGCGTACATCGGGGTCGAAGGGCGCCCGGTAGTCGCCGTCCTCGGGCATGCCCTCCTGCTGCCACCGGACCCGCGCGGTGCTCCAGGGGCCCCATATGAGCCAGTAGGGCGGGCGGTCAACGGGTTTCCCCTGCACGCAGGCGATGAAACGTTCCCTGTCGTTCATTCTCGCAGTTTGCCTTTGCGCTCGGAGATGAGTCGTTTGATCTCGTCCAACTCCGCCTCCTCGATGCCGCGTGTGTCCAGCAGAGCGGCGACCAGCAGGGCGGCCGATCCGTCGAAGGCGCGCCTCAGAAGGTCTCTGAGCAGGCTCCGATGGGCCTCCTCTTTCGGCACCGCAGCGGAGTAGAGGAATGCCCGGCCGTCCCGCCTGCGGGTCAGATAGCCCTTCTCGACCAGGATGGAGAGCATCTTGCGCACCGAGCCACCGGTTCGTTCCCTTCCCTCGCTGGCCAGAGCCCGGCGGACATCCCGGCTGGTGACTTCGCCCCGGTCCCAGACGACCTGCATGAACTCCAGCTCTACGTCCGTCAGCGTGTTGCTCTTGGGCCTTGGCACGGTGCCCCCCGCCAGGTTGACAAACGAGAACTCTTTCTCGCCTATACCATGATGATGAGCAGGCCGTTTGTCAAGGGTAAGGTCCCGCCGGTTGCTCGGGAAGGATCAAGAACTGCCCCGCACTCGTTGGCGAATGAAGTGTGGGGCGAGGCCGCGGCGGGACGTTCACCGCCGCAGCCCCCGCGGCTCCAGGTCGATCTTCAGTGCCAGGAACTGCAGCAGGTCGCGCAGGGTGATGGTGCCGACCGGCTCTCCCTCTTCCACCACGATGGCTTGGGACTCGTCGCGATTGCGCAGCAGTGCCAGCGCCTCCACGGCGTCCGCGTCCGGGTCCAGCACCATGGTCTCTTCCAGAGGTGTCTGCACCTGCCCGACGGCGGTCTGGGCCCATTCTCCGCGCGGGACGTCGCGCGGGGCGCGGGCGCTGACCAGGCCCACGATGACCCCTTCTTCGTCCACGACGGGGTAGTAGTTGAAGCGATGATGGAAGACGTAGCTATCCACGAATTCCTGCAGGTCGAGGTCCCGGGGCACCGTCACCAGGTCGGTCGTCATGAAGTCCCGGATGCGTTCCCCTTCCAGGTGCTGGCGCATGATGACCATGCGAAGGCTGCTCTGCGCCGCCTGCCGCAGGAAGAAGCCCAGGACCATGGCCCAGAGTCCGGGGATCATCCATCCCTGGAACAGGGCAAAGATGCCCAGGCAGATCAGCCCGAATCCGAAGAACGATCCGATGTTCGCAGCGATGTTGGTGGCGGTGCGCAGGTCGCCGCTCAGGCCCCAGAGGATGCTGCGCACCACGCGTCCACCGTCCAGGGGAAACGCAGGCAGACTGTTGAACGCGGCCAGCAGGAAGTTGATGTGCCACAGGTACTGCAGCAGAGACTGCGCCGCCGCGGACCAGCCCAGGCCCTTCCCGACAAGCCAGAGAGCCAGCAATACCACTGCGATCAGAACGCTGGACAGGGGGCCCACAATGGCCATGAAGAATTCGCTGAAGGCCGTGGGCGGCTCGTCCTGCAGCTCGCTGACCCCGCCGAATATGAACAGCGTTATCCCCCCCACGGGCATGCCGGTGCGGCGTGCCACAAGGCTGTGGCAGAGCTCGTGCACGATGAGGGAGGCGAAAAGCCCGATGGTCCCCGCCAGGCCCAGGCCCCAGTAGACGTACCACGGTCGCCCGGGCCCCACCCCCCATCTCGAGTCCGGGAACCACCCTATGGAGAGAGTGGCCAGCACCAGCGCCACCAGGAAAAGCCACGACAGGCTGGCCTTGATGGGAATGCCGAATAGATGGAACAATGTCTTCTCGCGGCCGAACACGGGTACCTCCATTATCCACAGGATTGGCGCGCAGCAGCGCACCGCTATTATCGCATCCCACGGCACGTCCGTCCACTGGAGATTCCGGCCGGCTGCTCAATCGCCCCTGCGGCCGCGCGCCGCGGGATCGTCCATCCCCTCCAGGCCCATCTGGCGCATGTACAGCCTTCTGTACACGCCGGGTTCCTGCAACAGGTTCCGGTGGGCGCCGGTCTGGACCACCCGTCCCTTTTGCATCACGACAACCAGGTCTGCGTCTTCACAAAGGGACAGGCGGGAGCTGGCCATCAGGATGGTGCGGTCGGCCAGGAACCCGCGGACGGCCGCCCGGAGGGGCCTTTCGGCTTCCTCCTCTATGGCAGTATAGGTATCGTCCACGGTCAGGATGGCGGGACGAGTGATCAGGGCCCGTGCCAGGCCGAGGCGAGCAAGCTGGTCGGCGTTGAGGGTAATCGCCCCCCGGCCCAGCGCCGTGTCGTAGCCCTGCGGCAGGAACCGCACGAACTCATGCAGGCCCACGGTCCGGGCCACATCCTCGATCTCCTCCCGGGTCGCCTCCCGGCGACCGTAAGCGATGTTTTCAGCCATCGTGCCCATGAAGAGCTGTCCCTGGTGCAGCACGTTGCCCACCATCCGACGCAGGCGGCGGACCGGGAATCGGCGTACGTCCACGCCGTCGATTCGGACGGTTCCGGCCGTGGGATCGTAGAGGCGCGTGAGCAAGGCGATGAGCGTGCTCTTTCCGCAGCCGGTGGATCCCACCAGGCACACGGCCGTGCCCACCGGGATATTCAGGTTCACGTCCTCGACCGCGAAGGGGCCGCCCTCCTGGTAACGCAGGGAGACGTGGTCGAAGGAGATGTCTCCGCGCACTTCACGGAGGTCGATCACGTCCCCGGCCCGGGTAATGGTGGCCGGCGTATCCAGCACCCCGTAGACGCGGCCCGCCAGGACGCTGAGTGTCTGCACGACCCCCGTGAGCCCCACCAGAGCGCTGACGGGAACGAATAACTGGGCGGTGACTCCGTGAAAGGCCAGCACTTCCCCGAGCTGCATGTCACCGGAACGGATCTTGAGAAAGCCCAGGGCCAACACCGCCAGCGTGCCCAGACCCGTGATGAGCGTGGTGAACGTGCCGAAATAAAGGTTGAGCCGCTGGTTGCGGCGGGATAGGCCGATGTTGCGGTCCAGCATCCCGGAGAATCGCTCCACCTCGCGGTCCTCCTGGGCATAGTTCTTCACGGTGGCCACGTTGGTCAATCGTTCCACCACGAAACCGTTCAGCTCCGCCCCTCTGACGCGAAGCTCCTCCGTGTTCCTGCGGATGCGGGGCAGGAATATGATGCAGGTGGCCGCGTAGAACGGCAACACCAGCAGGACCACCAGCGCCATCTGGGGACTCAGCCGCAGCAGCAGCACCAGGCCCAGCACCAGCATGGCCACCTGCGTGAGGAAGTTGACCACAAGCTGCGTAAGGTTGCCGGGGAGGCCCCCGACGTCGTCCAGCACGCGCGTCATGAGCTGGCCCACCTGCTCGCGGGAGAAGACGGCCATCTCCATGCCCGCCACCTTTTCGTGCACCGCGCTGCGCAGCTCGTAGATCATGTGATTGTTCATCCGCGCCTTGATGAACTCCGAGAGCGCGCTCAGACCCGTAACCACCAGATGGACAGAGATACTGGCGACGAAGAAGATGGCCAGCAGGCGAAGCTTCTCCTCCGGGGGTCTTTGCCTTCCACTCCACGGCGACGGCGGCCTCCTGCTGCTCGCCCTGTTCGGCCTGCGCTGCCGCTTTGGGGGGGCCGGTGACCTGGAGCGCCTCGTCTACCAGCCACCGGCCCAGCATGGCGAAGCCATAGGGCACCGCCGAGACCGCCAGCGCGATCACGATGACCACGACGAGGCCCTTGACGTGCCTCGCCAGCCGGGTTCTGATCAATCGCCAGACCTGTTGCATCTCTACGCCTCCCCGGCCGGTGGCAGGCGCTCCACCCCGTACTGTCGGGCGAACAGTTCCCGATACAGCCCTCTGGGGTCTGCCAGTAGTTCCTCGTGCCGTCCCGCGTTTACGATCCTGCCGCTGTCCATGACGACCACCCGCTCGCTGTCCCGCGCCATCAGCAGCCGGTGAACGATGATGAGGCACGTCCGGCCGCTCATGGCCCTGCAGACGGCGTCGTTGACGTGCTCGGCGGACTCGGGGTCCAGCGACGCGGTCGCCTCGTCCACAATCAGCACCAGGGGTTCGGCCAGCAAGGCCCGCGCGATGCCGATCTTCTGCTGCATGCCCGTGGAGAGCTTCAGGCCGCCCGTGCCCACGCGGGTGTCGTAGCCGTCGGCCAGTTCCTCCGCGAACTGGTGCAGTTCCAGCGCCCGGGCCACCTCGATCATCCGTTCCTCGCTCACCTGCGGATTGCCGTAGCAGAGGTTTTCCCGAATGGTCCCGTCGAATATCGTCGATTCCGGCAGCACCATAGCCATGGCCTGCCGGTAGTCGCGCAGCCGGTACCTGCGGATGTCCGTCCCGTCCACCCGGATACTGCCCGCGTCGGGGTCGTAGAAGCGTCTCAGAAGCATGCCCAGGGTGCTGCGTCCGGCTCCCGGCGGCCCCACCACGGCCACGTGCGTGCCGGCGGGGATGTCCAGGTGCACGTTCTCCAGTGCGTGAGCCCCCGTGGAGTACTCGAACGTGACTCCGTCCAGATGAATCCGCCCGCCCAGCTTCTCGAGGGGCACGGGATCGGCGGGTTCCTTGACGGCCGGCTCGCGGTCCAGAACTTCGTTGACACGGTCTATGGAGACCCCCGCCTGCACGATCTGGTTGGCCACGCCCGCGAAGCGCGTCACAGGGCCCAGGATATTCGTGGCGTAGGCGCAGAAGGCGATGACGTCGCCGTAACCCATCGTTTCCTGGATGAAGTAGTAGCACCCCGCGCAGTAGATGGCCGTGTTGCCGAGCTTGTTGATGAAGGCGGAGAGCTGGTTGAAGGAGGCGTTGTAGGTCTGGCCGCGTATGGCGGCATCCATGACCTGTTTGGCCTGCGATGAGAAATGGGTCGCCTCGGCCTTGTCCTGGCCGTAGGACTGGATGAGTTCGTGCGCGCTCAGCCTCTCCTGCAACGTCGAGGAGATGTGGTCCATGCTGGAGCGCAGCACCGCCGTGGCGCGCTTTATCCGGCGGGAGAAGAACCAGTAGTTCAGCAGGTAGGCGGGCAAAAGAGCAAAGGTCAGCAGGGAAAGCCTGGGGCTGAGCTTCAGCATCACCACCACGGCGAATACCAGCGACACCACGTCCGCCAGCAAAGCGATCAGGCCTCCCGAGACCACCCCGGAGATGTTCGCCACGTCGCCCATAAGGCGCTGGTTGATGCTGCCGACGGGCACCTCGCCGTAGAAACGCATGGAAAGCCGCATCAGGTGGCCGAACATGCGCCGCCGCGTCTTCTGGGTCAGGCCCAGGCTCACCCGATTCAGGCTGATGCTGTTGCCCACGTTGAGCACCGCCCGCAGCACCGGCACGGCCAGCATGAGCCCGATGATCAGCCGGAAGATGCCCCAGTTGCCCTGGCGGGCCACGTCGTTGACCAGCCGGCGCATCAGCAGCGGTGCGTACATGCCCGCCCCGGTCAGCAGCCCCGTGAAAACCGCGGCCAGCAGAAGAGGCCTCCAGAACGGACGAAGGAAGGAGAATATCTGTCGCAGCCGTCTCATGCGAGGCCCCACACAAGCCGCTTTGGGCCGGAGTGAACCCCATTCTACGGCCGGCGGGGAGGGGCGTCAACACGTGCGGAGGTTCCTCCATCGGCGGTGCGTACGGGGGATGGACCGTTCCACGGGCGCCATTTTTGAATCTTGCGCCGAGGCTATGAAAACGTACCGCAGGCGCTGAGAGCCCGGTCTTATGCTCCCGTGCGCGACCTCTTTGCTTTTCCCGTGGCTTTTGGGGCAGAATCTAGCGATACAGATGTGACAGTGACGTGCTCGGAAGGGGTAACCCATGGAGTTCATGGCGCTGTTCATATGGCTGTGCCTGTGCGTGCTTCTGGGCGGCCTGATGCACTACGTGATGTCGGGCGCGCTGCGGCACCGGCCGGTGCAGTTGCTGGCCGCACCGGGGATGATCATCCGCAAGTTCACCATGACGCTGGTGGCGCTGTTGACGGGCGCCACGGTGACCCGGGTTCGCATCTACGAGCTGGACCAGCACGACATCGACTTCCAGGCCGGCGGGATGAGCAGCATCTCAAAGGCCCTCGTCCCCCTGGCGCCCCTGTTCGGCAGCGCCCTGGTGCTCATCGCGCTGAACGGTCTCTTTGGCGCCCCGCTGAAGCTGGACTACAGCCCACCCCGGCTGGAGGCGCTCGACTCCGGCAGCCTGAAAGGCTTCTGTCTGGGGACGTGGTCTCTGCTTTCCGACGCGGTGGAGCAGGTGGTGCGGGCCGATTGGGGGAACCATCGCCTTTACGTCCTGTTCGCGCTGGTGTTCAGTCTGGCCCTGGGAGGGTGCGCTCCCATGCGCCGCGTCAAGGAGGCAGCGATGGGCGCGGCACTTGTGGCGGTGTGCATGGCGCTGATGGACGCGGTGGCCACCCGCCAGGGGGCGGTCGGGATAGAGGTCCAACCGGGGTGGTTCACCGCGGTGAAGGAGATGGTGGTTCGCGCCTCCGCGGCCGCCTTTGTCATGATGGTTTACGGGCTGCTGGGCGCCGTAGTCGTGGGACTGGTGGTGCGCATCTACGAGCTGTTCCTCGGCTCGCCCCGCACCCGGGAAGAATCCACCGCAAAACTGCCCGAGGCGGACAGCAAAAAGCAGGCGGCCTGAACCGCTGCCCTACTTGAGCTGTGTCATACGCGTCTCAGCCTGGCCGCTGGAGCAGATTGAGGAGCGCCTGCAGGGGTGGCACGTCATGGAGAAGGCCCGCTCAAGGAGAGGTCCACGATCACAGGCAGGTGGTCCGACCCGACAGGGGGCCCCGTACGAAAGCGACGCACGATCACCGTGTCCGAGACGAGACAGTGGTCGATGGGGATTCGCAGGGGCAGGCAGAAAGCCGGCCACGTCGGCCGCAGGCCGTGACCTTTGCGGCCGTTCCTGAGTCCTCCCTCTCGCAGCAGCAACCGAAACCAAGGTGACCAGGGCGTGACGTTCAGGTCTCCCACGACGGCCAGTGGGCGCTCCTCGCGGGCCGCAAGCGCGGCCGTGTCGCGCAGCTGGGCGTTGCGCAGGCCGGCGTATCGGCTGCCCACCGGAGGCAGCGGGTGCGTCGCAATTACCGTCAAGGACCGTTCTGCGATCCCTACCTGGCACAGCAGGGACGGAACGCCGGCCTCGCCCAGTTCCACCGGTCGGCAGCTGAGGAACTCGCGCCGGCTCAACACGGCCAGGCCGAAATTGTCGCCGCGCGGACGCTGCCAGCGAAAGGGGTATTCCGCATGAAGCGGCTCAAGGTCGCACGCCCACCTGGATGTTACCTCCATGAGAACCAGCAGGTCCGGCTTCTCTCGCTCCACAAGACGGAGTACCCGCTCGGTTTCCCGGTTGGAGGAGTGCAGGTTCAGCAACAGAACGCGGGCCTGCGCAGCCCGCCCACTGCCGGGCGGCGACCCCAAGTAGAACGGCACCACAAGCGCCAGGTTGACGGCCACAAATGCCCCGGCCCCCACAACCCACCGCCACCTGCTCCATGCCGCGAAGACCGCCGTCGCCGCGGCGAGGCAGAAGAGGTATTGCGCGCAGAAATGGCTCCAAAGCTCCAGAAACCACCACGCTCTGCCCACGAAGACCGTCAGAGTGCACAAAGCCGCGACGATGGTGCCGGCTTTAAACAGAGCCCAGAAACCTGCGGTTAGCCCGGCCCTGCAGGGGGAACCGGCCGGCAAAGCGGCTTCGCCCGGTTCTTTGCCACTCTCAGAGGCCACTCGCCCCCCCACGGGCGCGTAACGCCCGTTCTCAATGCAGAAACCAGCGCATCCCGGAGTGGGCCATGACCATGCCGTACTGATCCGCTGCCTCGGTCACGTCCTCGTCCCGATAGGAGCCGCCCGGTTGCAGGATGTACTGCACGTTGGCGCGGCTGGCGCGGTCGATGTTGTCACGGAAGGGGAAGAACGCATCCGAGCTGATGCAGATGCCGTCGAAGCCCTCGATCCAGTCCCGTTTTTCCTCCTCGGTGATCGGCTCAGGCTCTTGCGCCAGGCCCGCCAGCATCTGCTCCCGTTCGGCGTCGGACAACTCGTCCCACAGCAGGTACTGGTCCACGATGTTGGTCTTCTCCGCCCGCCCCAGTCCATCGGCGAAGCGGAGCCCCAGCGCCTTCGGATGCATCTGGAGGAACCACTTCTCGGCCTTCGCGCAGGCCAGGCGGGTGCAGTGGATGCGCGACTGCTGGCCGGCACCCATCCCGATCACCTGCCCGTCGTAGGCCACGCAGACGGAGTTCGACTGGGTGTATTTGAGCGCCACTGTGGCCACCAGCAGGGTCTCGGCGATCTCGTCGGGGATGTGCTTCTCTCGGGTCACCACGTTGTTGAGCAGCTCGCGGGTTACCGGGGCGGTGTTGCGCGCTTCCTCCAACCGCATGCCGAAACTGTCCCGGTATTCCGTCTCGGGCGGCCGGTAATCGGGATCGATCTGCAGCACCAGGTAACCGCCCTTCTTCTTGCTTTTGAGAATCTCCAGCGCCTCCGGCTCGTAGCCCGGCGCGATGATGCCGTCCGACACCTCGCGCTCCAGCGCCCGGGCGAGGGTGACGTCCACCGTCTCGCTGACGGCGGTCATGTCGCCGAAGGAGGACATCCGGTCGGCGGCGCGGGCGCGCACGTAGGCCCTGGCTACGGACGAGATATGTTCCTCGGCCAGCATCTGGGAACGTCGCAGCGGACCCGAGATGGGCCTGTCCACGGCCGCGCCCGCCGGGCTGACGTGCTTGAACGACGCCGCTCCCGGCCGCCCCGTGGCCTCGCGCAGTTCCCGGGCCAGCGGCCATGCGCCCATGGCGTCCAGAATGTTGATGTAGCCCGGTGTCCCGTTCAACACCCGCAGGGGCGCTTGCTCATGCTCCATCACCAGCCGCGCGAACTGCTGGTGGGGGTTCAGGCCGTACTTCAGCTTAATCTCCACGGTTCTCTCCTCCTGGGGAGGCGGATTCAATGCTGCTATTCGGCGGTTTCGATCAGGTAGAGGTCGGCGAAACGGTCGGCGAAGAGGCGATAGACATCCCCGCAGAGGGATTTGCGGTTGGCGCGGACCGCCTCGTCCTCCACGTTCACGAAGACCTCTTCGAAGAAATCGTGCACCAGTTGCGCCAGGGCCGAGCAGTATTTCTCGGCGGCGCGGACGTATTCTCGGGCCTCGAAAAGCTCCACGACCTCCGGGCGATTCCGGGCCAGCGCCGCGGCCAGCTCCTTCTCCAGGGGCTCCGTGAACAGGGCCTCCTTCACCGGCGGCAGCTCGTCCACGTCCCGCTGGATGCGGTAAGTGCGGTCCACCAGCTCCACCAGGGCGGGCCACCACTCGCGTCCGGCGCAGTCCTGCAGGGCTGCCAGCCGGGCCCAGAAGTCCCGCACGTCGTCGAAGCCCGCCGACAGCACGGCCCGCACGTAATCGTGCCGATACCCGCGGTCGAGCGCAGCATGATACAGTCGGTCGCGGAAGAACTCCCGGATCTGCCCCATCATCTCGTCGTCGCAAGCGATTCCATGCCCCCCCGCCACGTCCCGGGCGGTTTCCAGCAAGTCGCCCAGGTGCAGTTCGAGCCCCTTGTCCTCGATGATCAGCAGGATGCCCAGGGCGTTGCGCCGCAGCGCGTAGGGGTCTTGAGAACCTTTTGGCAGCAGGCCCAGCGAGAAGCACCCCACGATGACGTCCAGCTTGTCCGCCAGCGCCAGGGCAATGCCCTCGGCCGTCTGAGGCAGGTCCGAATCCGCTCCGGTCGGCAGATAGTGCTCGGCAATGGCGGCCGCCGTGTGCTGCGGCTCCCCCTGCCGCAGGGCCAGCTCTCGGCCGACCACCCCCTGCAGGCTGGGGAACTCCCCCACCAACCCGGTCAGCAGGTCTGCCTTGCACAGGCGTGCGGCGCGACGCACGTGTTCGGGCGAGCACCCCGGGACATCCGCTGCGATGCGGCCGCCCAGCTCCTGCAGGCGCTCGGTCCGCTGCAGATTGTCCCCCAGCCCGGCCAGGAACACCACCTCCTTCAGCGCCGGCACCAGCTCGTCCAGCTTCCGGCGGCTGTCCCGCTCCCAGTAGAACCGGGCGTCCTCCAGCCGCGCCCGCAGTACCCGCTCGTTGCCCTGCCGCACCAGTTCATCCTGTTTCTCGGTGCGGTTGGACACGGTGACGAAGCGTGCTGCCAGCTCACCGCGCCCGTCCCACACGGGGAAGTAGCGCTGGTGCTCCTCCATGGCCGCGATCACCACGGGCGGGGGCATCTTCAGGAATTCCTTGTCGAAAGCCCCTTCCACCGCGCGCGGATGCTCGACCAGGTTCGTGACCTCTTCCAGCAGCTCCCGGTCTCTCAGTTCGGAGCCGTGCTGCTCCATGATCCCTGCGATCTGCGCGCGGATGGCTTCCCGCCGCTCCGCCACGTCCACCACCACGAAATACTCGCGCAGCGCGTCCCGGTAGGCCTCGTAGGAAGCATCCGGCAGCTCGACCGGGCGTGGTGCCAGGAAGGGATGGCCCCACGTCGTCCGCCCCGCCTTTACCCCCGCGATCTGGAGCGCCAGAACCCGATCGTCGAGCAGGGCCAGCAAGGACCGGATCGGCCGGGCAAAGGAGAAACCGCTCTCCTCCCACCGCATGGACTTGGGAAACGACACCGCGCCGGTGGCCTCGCGCAGCACGCCGGGCAGCAGGGCGGCCGCGGCCTGCCCCGGCTTCTCCAGCTCGACAACCGCGTACGGCCCCCGATCCGTCTCCTCGATCTTCAGGTCTTCCACCGCCACGCCCCGGGACCGGGCGAAACCATCGGCCGCTTTCGTGGGGTTGCCGTCCTCGTCGAAAGCCACCTTCGCCGGCGGCCCCACGATCCGCTCGCTGATGGCGGGCTGGCTCTCCGGGATACCCTGCACGGCGATGACCATGCGCCGGGGCGTGCCCGCTGTCAGGACCCGGGCCGGCTCCAGGCGCAGCTCCCGGAGACTTCCCGATATCTGGTCGGCCAGCTGCTCCAGGCCGGGCTCCAGGTACCCGGCCGGCATCTCCTCGGTGCCGATCTCGAACAGTAAGTCTGCCATGGGGCCGCAGTGTCAGAGGTATGAATTCCCGCCCGCTACATGGGCATCCCGACGATGACGGCCTCGAACACCATCTTGCCGTCCACGAACCCCTGCGTCTCATAGACCGCCCGCCGGGAACGTACGTCTTTCGCTTTCGCCACCAGGATGAGGCGCTGCCCGGGCGTCACGGGACGGCGGAACTTGACGTCCTGCATGCCGCCGAAACCCAGGAACCTGTCCATGCTGATCTGCTCCTGGTAGATGTAGCTGGAGAGTTGCGCGGCGGCCTCGCACATGATGACCCCGGGCAGCAGGGGCCGCCCGGGGATGTGACCGCGCACCCAGAACTCGTCGTCGCTGACGTCCTTGAAGCCCACCACGACCCCTTCGTCGAGGTCGAGGTGCAGGACGCCGTCCAGGTGCTCCATCTCGTAGCGCTGGGGGTTGTACGCCCGTATCTCCTCGGGACCCACAACCACCTTATCCAGGTCCAATGAGTCGAGATCAATCAGTGGTTTCGGGGGCATTCTCATCTCCGGCAGTGGGGGATGCAACTCAAAGGCGGAGCGCGGGGCGAAAGGAGATTTTAGCCGGAGCGAGTCTGACGTGCAAGCAAGTCGTCCGCCAGGGGTGTCCGGCGGCACATCGTGCGGCCCCCGGCGGGTGGGAATGGCACGGCAGGCGCGAGACCAATGTGCAGGGGCCTCACGGCTTCAACACCACGGTCCTCTGCCCACCGATCATCTGCAACAGCCAAAGGCCGGCCGGAGCGCGCTCCCAGGGGTCCGGGAAACGGACCGGCACGCGCTCGCTGGTGGTGAAGCAGGTATAGGTGGCGTGGTAGAACGCGTTCAGGTCCACCCACGTCACCAGCGCCCGCCAATCGTCTTCGCTCAGTCTGACCTTCTCGCGGTGGACCGGTTTTTCCAGCAGCGCCGTGATGAGCCTGCTCCGGTGGGACCCGAACTGGTAGGGCTCGGTGACCTCGGGCCCGCTCTTGTAGTTGGAGATGGCCACAAGCTGTCCCGGCAGGTCGTTGTTGAAGTATTTGCTGAACCAATCGCGCTCGCCTTCGCTGGACCATTCGGGATCGTCGCGGGCCCACATCCTGATGTAGAAGCTCTGCGCCGGCGTGGGCTGGTCGGGCTTGAGCCCGAACATGCTGCGATAGGATTGATTGTAGCCGCCGATCTTGCGGCCGGTCAGCTCGATGCCGCCGGCCGGCTCCTGTCGGCCGTGGCACTTCACGCAGTTGGCATCCAGGATGGGCTGCATGTGCCGTTCGAAGTCCGGCACCACGGCGGCGCCCCAGGGCGGCGGGTCGGGCCCTGATGCCTCCCGATGGATGGCCAGGGGCATCGGGTTCTCCAGTTCCCGGGAGGCGACCGGGCGGGTCTCGTGGCAGCCGATGCATCCGCGTCTCTCGCCGGGCTGGAACGTGACAAAGCTGCGCATCCGGCGCACTTCCATGAAGTTCTCATCGAGGGCCTGGAAATAGACCGGCTGCCTTACCGGCACCCTGAAGTAGGCCGATCCATCCTCCTCCACCGGCACCACACCGATGGAGCGGGCCGGCGACCAGCCGTTGAAGCCCAGCACCCGACCCCAGGGCCCGGAGGGCGCGTAATGTATGTCGTCGAAGGCGATGCCGTTATCTTGAGTTGTGTCGCGCACGCAGGGCCACGGCATGTGCTGCGCGACGCGGATGTACTTCACCGTGCCGTGCTCCACGCCCTCGAGCCCCTCGTGGACGTCGTTGACGCAAACATAGGCCTCCTTGCTGCCTTCGACAACGGCGTCTGGAATGACCCGCGGCCGGGCGCGGGGCCGAAGCGGCATGGGGCTGGTGATCGACATCTTGCGGTCGCGGTGGACCAATTCCTTGTTGCCCCACACGTCCACGTAGTACAGCCCGTAGCTGCGAGCCCATACGTGGCAGGAGTGGTTGTAAGAGTAAGCGACCAGGAAGCTCTTGTCCGAGAGCGGATACGGGCTGTGGTAGTAGCCTCCCCGGTCTTCGACGCCCCCCTGGCGGACCGTGGGCCAGGAGCCGTAGTTCCACTCGGTCGGCGAGACATCGGGGGTCACCACACGCATTCCATCGCCCTCGTTGATCCCCCGGGAGTAGTCGACCAGGAACAGGCTCCCGATGGCGCCGCAGTGGTGGCCGCAGGCGATGGCCGCGATCTTGCTGGTGCCGGGGACCTGGCGCGCCTCGCGCAGCGACATGGGCGTGTGAGGGATGTGCTGCTTGTAGAGCGCGTCGGTGCCCATACCGTCGGGCCGGCTCGACCACAGCGTGTGGGGCAGGTAGAGGTGGCGCTCCTGGTATTCCCAGTGCAGGAACATGACGCGCCCGTCGTCCATGATGCGCGGATAGCGGTCGAAGTCCTTGTTGTTGCTCAGCGGGTGGACCCCGGTGCCGTCCGCCGAAGCCCGGTAGAGGTTGATGATCATCTTATCCTGACCCGGTCCGCCGGCGCACTGGCTGCCGTAGTTGGAGCGGTCGCTGCAGAAGACGATGTCGCCGTTGGGCAGGTAGGCGGGCTCGTAGTCGTCGTTGTGGGGCGCGTCGGTCAACCGGCGAAGCTCGCCAGTTGAGAGGTTCAGTTCATACAGGTGGGCTCGGTCGGCGCGGGTGCCCTTGGCGTCGTTGAGCCCGCGGATGCCGTTGAAGATGCGCCGCTGAACGCCGTCTTTCACCATGCTTCGGGCGCGCTGGGCCCCTTCCTGCAGGATTTCTTGCCAGCGGGGCTGGCCGACGAACGAAAACAGGATGCGCTCGGCGTCCCACCACAGGTCCACGCCCCGCAGATGCCCCTGGCCCAGCCGGCCTTTCAGCAGCGGCCGGACGGGGTCCTCCGGGTTCAAACCGTCTTTGACGTAGATTTCCCCCTCCGCGCCGAAGATGTCCAGCAGGTCGCCCTGGGTGATGTTGAAGGCATCGTTGTTGTTGCGCACCGCAAAGAGCAATCGATCAACATCCAGGTCCGGGTTGGCCATAACCACGCGGCGGCGCGCCCGGCAGAAGGCCAGGTACTGCCGCCGTATCGCGGTCAGATCCTTCGGTGCCCTCCCGGCCGTTTCCTCCAGTTCATGGAGGGCTCGCCGCATGGTCCGGACGCGGCCTTCGCCCCCGGGAACGCCGGCGGCGCGGGCACGTTCTGCCACGCGCAGGGCACGCTCCATGTCTCGGCGGGCGGCATCCGCCAGGTCTTTCCCGGTGCGATGTCGGCCGAAGATAAAGGCCCTGCGCATGTACTCCAGCTCCAGCAGTTCCTCCTCCGGCACAGCCAGCCAGCGGGCGTACCAGTCGCACCGGGCCGGGTTGGGCCAGGGCCGGGGGAAGTTACCCTCGCACTCGGCGCTGAGCCGCGCGTCGATGGCCCACTCGGCAATGGCGCGCACGGCGGGGTCCTCATGGTCCAGCAGCGCGGCTGCCCGCCGGCCCACCTCCTCGGTCGGCATGACGGCCCAATCGTCCGGCGCGTTGCGCCGGGGACGGAAGCCCTGGGCGCAATGCCACAGCAGCTCCGCCCGCAGCGTGTCGGCCCGGGCGGTGCCTTCCGCCCGCAGCCCGGCCAGCACGCGGCGGGCAGCCCTGGGATCATGCGCGACGGACTCGCAGAGGGCTTCAATCCGCCCTGCGCTCTCCTCAGTGCCCCATAGGCCCAGTGTGGCGCGCGCGAAATCCAGCTCCGCGCCCGGTGGCACGGCAGGCTCCTCCTGCCCCAGAACCGCAGAGGTCAGAACGGCCGGGCCCAGGGCCAGCACAACAACCCAGATGGCGACAAAACAAGGCGGCGACGGTTTTACTCGCATCGTAAGCACTCCTGCCGGGATGTTCCAGCCGCGGTGGTCAGGTCCGACCTTAGCCTCGCTCATGCCATTCTACTCGCACGAAGTGCTCCTTCCAAAGCCATCGCGTCGAATTCCCGGTGAAGCCGAAGTGCGCCGCGAGGTGTTGCCCGGTAAACTGTCGGGGGGTCCGGGCGCCCGCTGCTTGCGGTTCGGTCGGACGATATCGGCGCGGGACTGAGCACCATCCGCCGAGCAGCGCTTCCGGGCTCTGCCGAAAGCTGGCGGGCGCGGCCGAGAATCGGGGTGAGCGGCCGGCAGGCCGGGAGGCATCAAGTTGACCGACGCGGCATCGTGCCATTAGACTTGCTGGTCCCATGCAGCAGATGACGCTCACAGTGACGGTCTTCGCCCTGGTCTACGGCTGGCTGATCGTCAGCCGGGCGCACCGGGCGAAGGCCATCTGGATCGGCCTGGGGGTGCTGTATGTGCTGCCACCTGTCCTGGGTCTGGATGCGCTGTTCGGCCTGGGGGACCTTTTCGCCCGGACGGAGGCGGGCACCTGGGATGCGATCAACTGGAACGTGATGGGCATATTCTGCGGCACGCTGCTGGTGGCGGAGGCGTTCATCTACAGCGGTGTGCCGGCCTATTTCGCCGACCTGCTGATCGACCGCAGCCCCAACGTGTGCTGGGCGATCCTGGGGGTCTGCGTCTTCGCCAGCGTCATCAGCGCGGTGGCGGAGAACGTGGCCACGGTGCTCATCGTGGCGCCCATCGCCATGGCCCTGGCCCGCAAGCTGGACGTCTCCAGCGTACCGTTCATCGTGGGCATCGCCATATCGTCGAATCTGCAGGGCACTGCCACGCTGATCGGCGACCCGCCCAGTATGATCCTGGCGGCGCGGTTCCAGCTCAACTTCAACGACTTCTTCTGGCTGCACGGCAGGCCGGGCATCTTCTTCGCGGTCCAGGTCGGTGCCCTGGCGGGCTTCGCGGTGCTCTGGCTGATGTTCCGCGGCTACCGGCAGCCAATCGTTCAAATGGAAGTCGAGAAGCCGAGAAGCTGGTTTCCCACTGCGCTTCTGGTGTTGATGATCGCCGGGCTGACGGTTGCTTCCCTTGTGGACCCGGACTTCATCTGGTTCGGCGGGGCGCTCTGCGTCGCCATGGGAGCGATTGCCTGCGGGTGGCTCTATTTCAAGGACCGCCAGACCGCCCTGAAGATCGTGCGGTCCTACGACTGGAGCACTACCTTCTTCCTGGGCGGCGTGTTCATGATGGTCTACGCGCTCAGCGAGAGCGGCGCCATCGAGTCCGCCGCCAGCCTGGCCCGCTCGCTGACCGGGGATAGCATGCTGGGCACCTTCGCGACTGTGGTGGTCTTCAGCGTCCTGATAAGCGGTTTCGTGGACAATGTGCCCTACCTGGCCGCCATGCTGCCCATCGTGGAGCGCCTGGGAGCCGACATGGTGGAGGCCGGCAACATGATACTGCCCTTCGGTCTGCTGATCGGTGCGTGCCTGGGCGGCAACATAAGCCCCATCGGTGCATCGGCCAACGTGGTGGCCTGGGGGCTGATCAACAGCAGCGAGGAGGAGCAACTCAGCTTCCTGGGGTTCGCCAGGATCGGCCTGCCCTTCACGGTGGCGGCCGTGGGGGCGGGGGCGCTGTTCCTGTGGCTGGTCTGGATGTGACAGCCCGTTGTATCCGGTGTCGTGTCGGACTATCATGTCTGCTCAACGGTTGGCGGGCGGCCCCCGCCGGCCGACATTTCCGGCGCATCCGACAGAAAGGAATTATCCGGATGGTTCGAGCCACGCAGGTCAAGAAGGGAAACGTCATCCAATGGCGGGGCGAGCTCTGGCAGGTCGTCGACACCCAGCAGACCTTCATCGGCAAGAAAGGCGCCTACATGCAGATGAAGCTGCGCAACCTGGACGACGGCCACATCGAGACGAACCGCTTCGCCTCCGGCGATGAGGTCAGCAAGGCCTACGTCCAGACGCGCCGCATGGAGTACCTCTACGAGGACGGCGTGGGCTACGTCTTTATGGACCCGGAGACGGGCGAACAGATGCACATCGACCGGGAACTGCTGGCCGATGCGCTGCCCTACCTGACCTACAATACGCAGATCGAGGTCCAGTTCCATGAGAATCGCCCCATCGGGATCGAAATGCCGCCCAGCGTCGTCCTGGAGGTGACCAGAACGGAGCCCGCCGTGCGCGGCGACACCGCCACCTCCGTGACCAAACCAGCCGAGCTGGAGACGGGCCTGGTGGTGAAAGTGCCGGGCCACATCAAGACCGGCGAGGAGATTCAGGTGGACACCCGAACGGGCGAGTTCCTCGGGCGGGCATGACCGACCTGAAATCCGGGTGCACGGCCCCGGCTTTTGTGCTATAATCACGTATCGTATCCGAATCGAACCCTCTCCGAGCCTGGACATGGGCACAGAGCAGAATAACTTCTCGGACGCTTACGCGCGGCTGCAGGAGGAGTTCGCCACCGAACTGGGGGAGGAAAAAGTAGCCTACGGCCGCGCCGGCCAGAACGTGCGGGAGGAGATCGTGCGCTGCATCTGGTTCGGCGGCCACTTCCCTTCCTCCGGGCTGAGCACGGACGACGGCAGGCGGCTGGAAGTGATCTCCCCCGGCTGGTGGAACGTGGAGGGTGGTCCCGATTTCGTGCGCGCAGAACTCCTCCTGGAAGGAGAGGGACGGACCGTGGGCGACGTCGAGGTCCACACCAGCGCCTCCGGCTGGTACGCCCACGGGCACGATCGCCAGCCGGAATACAACGACGTGGCCCTGCACGTGGTGCTATGGAACGATGGGGACGAGCCGGGCGTGCACTGCCAGGACGGCCGGCTCATCCCGCAGCTCACGTTCAGCCAGGTCATCGAAGAAGACCTGGAAGAGCTGGTCGAGGCCATGGGCCCCGAGGAGGAACCGCCCCCAGAACAATGGCGGGCGGTGGAGGGGCGCTACTGCGGGCGCGCCTACCAGGATGGTTCGATCGATGCCGAATGGCTGGGCCATCTGCTGGATGCCGCGGGCGACCACCGGATACTCATGCGAGCGATAGCCCTGGCCGACCTGTTCGAGAATCACCCGCGGGAGCAACTGCTCTACGAGAGGCTGGCGGAGGCGCTGGGCTACAAGAACAACCGGATGCCCTTCATGCAACTGGCCGGCGTGCTGCCCGTGGCGACTCTGCGGCAGCTCGTGGCCGAGCAAGATACCGCCGGGCAGAAGTCCCTGCTGCTGGAGGCGCTCTACTTCACCGTCGGCGGCTTCCTCGACGGTGGGGAGGAGGAACACGACGCAGAGACGACGGACTACATAGCCTCCCTGCGGCGCGCCCGGGAGCGCATCGGCGAGATGCCGACACAGGTTCGCCTCTCACCGGACCACTGGCACTTCGGGGGGACCCGCCCGGTCAACTATCCCACCCGGCGCATGGCCGCCCTGGCCCGTTTCTGCGCCCAGAGGCTCCACGACGGCCTGTTCTCGCATTTCCTCCGGCTCCTCACCCAGACCCGTCCGGAAGGACGACAGCGCCCCGACGTGGCGCTCAGGAACGCCTTTCTGGACACCTTCCAGCAGCTCGACCATCCTTACTGGTCGCACCGGTGCACCTTCGGCGGCAAGAAGCTGAACAAGCCCCTGGCCCTCGTGGGACGCCAGAGGGCCACCAGCATCCTGGTGGACGTGCTGCTGCCCATGCTGCTGGCCCACGCCCGCGCCGAGAAAGACGGCGCCCTGACGAGCCGATTGCATTCCCTGTGGGACGGCCTGCCCCGAAGGCAGCACAATTCGATAACCCGCCGTATGTGCCGCGTCATGTTCGGCGGCCGGGACGAAGCCAGGAAGGTGGTCGACTCCACGCGGCGCCAGCAGGGCCTCCACCAGATATACCGGGACTGCTGCCGCACGGAACGAGGCTGCGAACGATGCATCGTGTACCTGGCGCACAAATCGGGCAAAAACCTGGCCAGGCTCTGAGCGCTCAGGCGGCGCTTGCCCACCGCTCGTCTGGCGCAGCGCCTCAGCGACAGCAGGTTGGCGTGTGGCGCAGCCGCCCTCGGCTGCGGTCGTTATTCTCAGGCGGGGCTCGCCCACCGGCCATCTGGCGGGGCGCCTCAGCTACACGGCTGTGACTTCACTCGCGGCAGTAGCCCGCCGGATGCCGCGGATCTATCTTGCCGCCCAGCACCCGCCGATAGACCGCCAGCGTCTTCCGGGTCAGCACGTCCGGGTTGAAATGCCTGCACACGCGCCGCCGGCCTCGCCCGGCGAAGCGACGGGCCCTTTCGGGATTCTCCCTGAGCTCGAGGATGCCGCGCGCCAGGGCACGCGGGCACCGGGTCGGAACAATCAGCCCCGTTCGGTCGGGCAGGACGGCCTCGCGCACTCCTCCCGCGTCCGTGGCCACGATGGGGCAGCCCCCGGCGGCCACCTCCAGCAGTGTGCTGCACAGGCCCTCTTGCGAGCTGCTGAGAGCGAACACGTTGAACATCCGGATGAGCCTGGGGATGTCCCGCCGGAAGCCGGTCATCACCAGCCGATCCGCCATCTTCATCCTCCGCGCCTTCGACGCGATGCGGTCGCGCAGTGGCCCTTTGCCCACGATTACCAGCCAGGTCTCCGGAATCGCGTCGCGCACGATGCGACAGGCCTCCAGGAGCGTCCTGTGATCTTTGTGCCCCACCAGCGCCGCGATGTTGCCGATCACGAAGGCGTCTTCGGGAATCCCCAGGCGGCTCCGCAGCCCCGATTCCCCACCGGCGCCCATGAAGCGGTCCGGATCCGTGACGCTGCGCGCCACGAAGACCCTCCACTCCGGAACGCCGGCCTCCACCAGGGTTTCTTTGACTCGATTGCTGATGGCGATATAGGCGTGCACGCCCAGGCGGTATTTCAGCGCTCCCAGGCCGCACAAGCCCCGTCCTACGGGGAACTCGATGCGGCGATGCGCCACGATCCGGCAGCCCCCGGGCCACAGGTAAGTGGCCAGCAGTGCCACCATGTGGGCGTGCGCGGTATGGGTGTGCAGGATGTTGAAGCGGCCCGTGCGGGCCACGCGGGCGATGCGCTCGGCTGCGGGCAGGTCGAGCTCGCCGTGCATCGGTATCTCGAAAACCGGAATCTCCGCGCGCTTGAATCGCTCGGCGGCCGGGGAGTGCGGCTGCAGCACGGCCGCCGTGCGGTGATTCCGGCGCTGGAGTCCCTGCGCCAGGTAGAGGGCCTGCTGCTCCCCGCCGCGCCAGCCGCCCTGTTCGTCCACGTGAAGCACGCGGGGCCGCTCGCTCACTCTCGCCATGGCCGGTCACCCTTCAATGGCGGGACTGCGGACCGGCGGTCAGTATCATCATCACCCCCAGGCGTTCGGCGGCCTGCCCCACCTCCTGGTCTGCTTCGGACCCTCCGGGCTGCACCACGATCTCCACCCCCGCCTGCGCCAGGCGCTCCACTTCCGCTGCGCCCGTGAGGGGAGAATCGAGGGCCACAACCCCTCCGCGCAGGTCACCCGGTGCATCCTGCAGGCAGGCCCCAATGGCACGCCAGGCCGAGGGGCACGCGCGGCCCAGACCCACCAGCGTCTCGTCGGCCACCCCCGCGGCGGCTGCGGGCCGGGCGTGCCTGGCACATGCCCAGGCGAGCCGCACGTCGGCCATGCGTTCGCTGTCGGGCACCGGCTGCCCCGCCGATTCCAGGACCTCCGCATTCAGACAGGATAGATCACGGCTCTGCACCAGCATGCCGCCGGTGACGCGCCGCATGTCGAGCGCCTTCTCGTCCACCGAGCACCAATCCAGCGGGGGGGTCTCCAGCACGGGAAGGTCGCGCCAGGCTGCATCGCGGTGGAACATGTCCAGGGCCTCCTCGCTGTGCTCCGGCGCGGCGAGCGCCGCCACCAGCTCCCTGCCCGCGGCGACGATGGCCTCGGCCACGCCCGGCTCCAGAGGCCGGTTCAGCACCAGACCGCAGGCAGTCCCCCGGCGTTCGGCCGGCGGACGGCTCTTCTGAAAGGCGTCCCGCAGGCAATCGGCGCGGGCGGCGCCGCAGATGTCCCCCCGGGCGGCCAGCACAACGCCGGGGCGCGCGAACTCTTTGGCCAGCCCGATGCCCGCGTCAAGGTTCAGGATGTCCACGAACGACAGGGACCTTCCGCTGACCCGGCATGAGTTGCTGACGCTGCACTCCTTCAGGCGCTCCTCGACATAGAAGGCGGCCTGCTGGTGCGGACTTTCACCCCGGGGCAGGTCCATCTTCTTGTCGAACTCCAGCAGCAGCCTGGCGGGCATGGCCTCTTCCGGCCCATGCATGCCGGCCATCTGGCGGGCGATGATCATGTCGTAGCGGGCCGTATGACGGAACGCCTCGAGGGCCAGTTGGAAATGGGTTTGCTCGGACAGGCTGCCGTCGCTCTGCTCCAACTCCAGGGCCACCCGGTCATAGTCCGCCGGGTCGGTGACCACGGCCACGTGGGTGTAGTTCTTGGCGGCCGACCGGACAAGCGTGGGTCCGGCAATGTCGATGTTGTCCACCGTGCGCATCATGGGCAGCCCGGGCTCGGAGATTACGTCCAGGAACGGATACAGATTGACCACCACCATGTCGATGGTGCGGATGCCGTATTGCTGGAGTTCCCGCAGATGCTCCTTCTCGTCCCTGCGGGCCAGCAGCCCGGCGAAGAGCTTCGGATGCATGGTCCGCAGCCAGCCCTCGAGAATCTCGGGGAACCCGGTGTATTCCGAGACGTCCAGTGCCTCCACCCCACTCTCCCGCAGCAGGTGCCCGGTGCCCCCCGTGGCGATAATCTCTATGTCGAGAGCTCTCAGCCGGCGGGCAAACTCGGCGACCCCGGTCTTGTCCTCGACGGTGACCAACGCCCTTTCGATCTTTGCCATCCTTCCACCCCGGGTTCGGGTCCGATACTTGCCTAACCATTCACAAACGGATTCGACTCGCGTTCCTCGCGGACCGTCGTCTCCTCACCGTGCCCGGGACAGATCACGGCCTCGTCCGGCAGCGTGAAGACCTTGCTCCTTACGGTCTCGATCAACATTTCCCGGTCTCCGCCCGGCAGGTCGGTCCGGCCCACTCCGCGTCGGAAGATCAGGTCCCCGCAGAACAGGCGGGGAGGCGACTCTGCGGATGCCAGCAGCGAGATGGCCCCGGGGGTGTGTCCCGGCGTCTCAATGACCCGCAACCTCTCCCGCCCGAACAGCAGCTCCTCCCCGTGCCGCAGCAGGCGATCCGGCTCGGGGCTGCATATTGAAGACCCGAACGCCAGGGCCAGGTTGTCCGCGGGTCGGGTCAGTCGCTCGGCGTCGCCCTGGCCGATGCACAGTTCGGCGTCCTGAAACGCCTCCATCACGGCGGCGTTGCCCCCGATGTGGTCCACGTGGGCGTGGGTATTCACGACGAATCGGGGGACCATCTCTGCGCTCCGACACCGCTGGACAATGCGCTGCGCATCGCCTCCGGGATCGAGGATCACTCCGGCGCCGCTCTCCTCGTCCTTCAACAGGTAGGCGTTGGTCTGCAGCGGCCCAACCACCAGGCGTACTATCTGCACCACTCTACTCCGGCCCGTAGAACTCGGACACCACTTTCTCCACGTCACAGGGCCTGCTCTCCCCGCCCGGCCCCGCCGGCATGCCCAGCACTTCCAGCTCCTTCTCCGGGTCCTCATCGGGATCGCTGGCGTGGGCCCGATTCTGCAGCACATTCTGGCCGTAGACCTGGCGCAGCTCCTTCAGCCGGGTGCGGATAAGGGAGAGCGCGTCGGGCCCCGAGTAGAGCAGAGCCATACAGTGCGTCTCCTCCTGCGGGTTGATGGGGCGACCCGTCTCAGGGTCTTTGCCGGTCATGTAGCGGATCAGCTCGTTGAACTCCGCCCCTGCGTTCAGGTCCTTCAGGCCCTCGGCCAACCGGTCGTACAGCTCGCCCGGCGGGTCCAGGTCGGTCAGCGTCCGGCGGAGCTCCTGGTAGATGCGGTCCACCACGCGGGGTTTCACTTCTCCGGGCCCTGGCCTGCGGCAGAACAGGGATTCGGCCCTTCGGGTGGCTTTCAGGGCGTTTTCCGGCTCGAAAGCGATCTCGGGATCGCAGTCCATCTGCTGCACGGCCTGCCGCGCCAGGAGCCGGGCCCTGTCCACTATCCTCCGGGCCCGCGCGGCGATCATCCCCTTGAGCTGCTCTCTGAACTGCGCAAGCTTCAGGCTGTAGAACTCCTTGGCCTCCGCCACGCTGAGCTCCAGCACTTTCATGGCCGTTATGAACATGCCGGAGCGGGCGAAGAAATCTATCAGGTTGCCCGGCAAGGGGTTGCGATGCCGGAAGCTCTCGGGCTTCAGGATCACCAGCGAGTTCTCCACCTCTTCCGGTTTGACCCTGTCCAGGGCGTCCATCACGAACCCGCCGTCGGTGTATGCGTATCTGCGGAAAACCTTCAGGTGGGCTCCGGTCATGCGGGGGCTGACCCCGGTCAGCACGGCGGGCTCGAAAAACTCGTTCCGCGGCAGCTCAGCGTCCACCTCGGCGAGCCTGGGGTACTTTTGCAGAAGGCGCCTTCGCTTCTGGAACTCCTCGTCGCCGGCCAGGGCCTCGCGCTTCTCCAGCAGGTAGTCCCCGTACGTGCCCCGCACGTTGTCCCCCCGCACGTGCTGGCTGATGTGGCCCACCGCGTCGGTGACGTCACCCACGGCGTTCGGTCCCCGGAAGATAAGGACCGCCAGGCGGTTGGATATGCCCCGGGCGTTCGGCTTGCCGAAGTTCTGCAGCACGTACTCGATCAGCAGTTTCTGGTAGCGCAGCGGCACGGCGCTTTCAGCGGGGTCATATATCGCGTCGCAGTATTCCTCGATGAACCGGCTCTCGGGGGCAGGGGCGTACATTCGAGCCGCCACCAGTTTCACGTTGGCCCACAGCAGCCTCGCCAGGATGCCGCCGGTGCGGCTCTTGTGAAGCGTGTAGGGCGTCACCAGCGCGTAGGCAAGTTCAGAATCGTTCGCCATGATCGGACAGTACCGCCGCTCAACGAGGAAGCTTTGCGGCATTATATCAGACACCCCCTGCCGTGCAAGGATGCCTTGTCCCTCCCCTGGCCCTCTGCTATACTCGCTGCTCCCTTTGCCGTCTGCAGGAGCGCGATCATGGAGAGGATGTTCCCGCCCGTCAGCCGGAGACTGCCCCACTTCCTTCACGGGGGCGACTACAACCCCGAGCAATGGCCGCCGGAAGTCTGGGACGAGGACATGCGGCTGATGAAACTGGCCAACGTCAACGTGGCCACCGTCGGCGTGTTCAGTTGGGTCAGCCTGCAGCCCGCGCCCGACCGATGGACCTTCGGCTGGCTCGACACCATCATGGATAAGCTCGCCGAAAACGACCTGCACGCCGCGCTGGCCACGCCCAGCGCGGCGCACCCCGCCTGGCTGTCACAGCGGCACCCGGAGGTGCTCCGCTCGGACGCCCGCGGAAGACGACGCCATCACGGGAACCGCGTCAACTACTGCCCCAGCTCGCGTGTTTACCGCCGCGCCTGCGCCACCGTGGCCCGCAGGCTGGCCGGGCGCTACGCCGATCATCCCGCCCTGCTGATGTGGCACGTCTCGAACGAGTACTCCGGCACCTGCTACTGCGAGAACTGCGCGGCGGCCTTCCGCCAGTGGCTTCAGGACACATACGGCTCGCTGGACGAGCTGAACCATAAGTGGTACACCGCCTTCTGGGGGCACACCTACACGGACTGGTCCCAGGTGGAGCCGCCCTACGAGGACGGCGAGCACATGCCCGCCCTCCGGCTCGATTACGCCCGTTTCGCCAGTCAATCGCTGCTGCAATGCCACCTGAACGAGGCCAGTGTCCTGCGGGAGATCACGCCGGACGTGCCCGTCACCACCAACATGATGGGCGCGCATTACACCGTGAACTACCGGGAGTGGGCGCCGCACGTGGACGCGGTATCCTGGGACTGCTATCCCGGCATCCGGGGCGACGTGGCGGAAACGGCGTTCCACCACGACCTGATGGCCGGCCTGAAGGGCGGGCGACGCCCCTTCCTGTTGATGGAGCAGACCCCAAGCTCCCAGAACTGGCAGAGGATCAACGCCCTGAAACGCCCCGGCCAGATGCGGCTGTGGAGCCACCTGGCGATCGCCCACGGCGCCGACTCGGTCATGTATTTCCAGTGGCGGCGCGGCCGGGGCGGCCCGGAAAAGCTGCACGGCGCCGTGGTGGAGCACGCAGGCCATGAGCACACGCGCGTCTTCCGCGAGGTTTCCGAGCTCGGAGCCGAACTGAGGCGTCTCGACGAAGTTCTGGGGGCGGCGGTTGAAGCACAGGTGGCCCTCATCTTCGACTGGGAGAACCGCTGGGACCTGGACTTCACCTCCGGCCCCATACGGGACAAGAAATACCGCGAGACCGTCTTCAAGCATTACCGCACCCTGTGGGAGCGGAACGTGCCCGTCCACGTCGTCGGCACGGATGCCGACCTGGACGACTACGAGATCGTCATTGCGCCGATGCTCTACATGGTGCGCCGGGACTGGGCGGAGAAGGTGCGGGGTTTTGTGGAATCCGGCGGATGCTTCGTGGCCACCTGCCCCACGGGCTGGGTGGACGAGTACGACCTGGCCCACCCGGGCGGCTACCCCGGTCCGCTGGGCGAAGTGCTGGGCCTGTGGATCGAGGAGATCGACGCCCTGTTCGAGGACCAGGCCAACCGGATCGTGATGGAGCGAGAGTTCGGTCCGTGCCGCGGCGAGTACGCCTGCCACCGGCTCTGCGAGCTGATGCACGCCGAGGGGGCCGAGGTGCTGGCCACCTACGGGGAGGATTTCTACGCCGGCCGTCCGGCCCTCACCGTGAACCGACTTGGAGAAGGGTCGGCCTATTACATCGCCACGGACCCGGAGATGAACTTTCTGCGGAGTTTCTACACCAAGCTCTGCGACGACGCCGGTGTGCGGCCGGTTCTGGAATCACCCGAAAGCGTCGAGGTGCGTCGGCGCTCCCAGAGGGACGGTAGTTTCCTGTTTGTTCTGAATCACAACCCCGAGCCGAATGCCGTGCAACTGCCGGAGGGCAGGTATGTGGACCTGTTAACGGGCGAAAGCCGTTCGGGCACCGTCAAGCTGGAGGGATACGGCGTCCTGATCCTGCGGGAGCCCGCCTGAGAGGGTTGTTCCCATGAACTGCGCGCTTATCACGGGCGGGGCCGGGTTCATCGGCTCCCACCTGGCCGAGAGACTGCTGGCCGAAGGGATGAGGGTCCACGTCCTGGACAACCTCTCCACGGGCGCCATCGCCAACCTGGACCCGATCCGGGAATCCGAGCGGCTCAGCGTTCACCTGGACGATCTGGCCAACGAATCCCTGCTGATCGAGCTGGTGGACCGGGCGGACGTGATCTTCCACCTAGCCGCGGCCGTGGGCGTGCGCCTCATCGTCGAAGACCCGGTCCGGACCATCGAGACCAACATCTACGGCACCGAACTTCTGCTGAAGCACGCCTCGAAAAAGGGCAAGAAGGTGATCCTGGCCTCCAGCAGCGAGGTCTACGGCAAGGGCGGCAGCGGGAAGTTCACCGAGGAGGACGACCTGGTCTTCGGCGCCACCACGCGGCCCCGGTGGAGCTACGGCTGCTCGAAGGCCATCGACGAATTCCTGGCCCTGGCCTACTGGCGCGCGTGGGAGCTGCCCGTCGTCATCGCCCGGTTTTTCAACATCGTCGGCCCCCGGCAGGTGGGACGCTACGGGATGGTGGTCCCCCGTTTCGTGGGGCAGGCGCTGGACGGCGGACCGATCACCGTCTACAGCGACGGCGAGCAGGTGCGCTGTTTCTGCCACGTCCTGGACACGGTGGAAGCACTCTACGGGCTGAGCACCTCGGAGGCGACCGTCGGCCAGATATTCAACGTGGGCAGCGACGCGCCGGTCACCATAAACGAACTGGCCGAAAAGGTGCGGGAACTGGTCAACCCGGACGCGGAGATCGTGCACATCCCCTATGCGGTTGCCTACACTGAAGGATTCGAGGACATCCGCTATCGCGTGCCGGACCTGGCCAAACTCCGGGAAACCATCGGCTTCGAGCCCACTCACGACCTGGAGCAGATACTGCGCGACGTGCGCGATTACCTCTCGCCCTGACGGGCGCCGCCCGAGACGGTGACGGCGTCGCCTTCGACCACGCCGTTGCGGCGGAACCAGCCCGCCTCCATCTCCAGCACGTAATTCACCGGCACACGAGGCTTTACACCCCGCTGGTCGCCCGGCTCCATTCGCCGGATATCGGTTATCACCCCGTCCGCCCGGATGAAGGCTATCGAGAGGGGGAAGGACACCGACTTCATGACGAAGCGCGGACGCAGGGAGCGCCGGAAGACGAACAGCATCCCGTGATCCTCGGCCAGCCCGGTGCGGCCCTGCAGCCCGTAGCGCCTCTCGGCGGGGGTCGCCGCCAGCTCCGCCGTAACTGGATTTCCCGCAACCTCCAGGCTGACGGCCCGAAACTCGCGCAGCCGCACGCCCACGGTGCCGTGGACCTTCGGAGAATCCGGCCCGCCGACCTGCGCCGTGGTCAGACCCGGGTTGGATACCGCCAGCACCGCATCGTTTCCCCTCAGCAGGCACACCGTCCAGGGCGGCTCCTCGCCCCGGGCCCGGACCTCTTCAAACCAGATTTGATCGACCGAGATGACGGTGCCGTCCCGCCCCGCGGGCGCGGCCCGTCCGCAAACCTTCAGCCAGTCGCCCGGCCGGGCCGCGCGGACCTCTGCAGGGACCACCACCTCCCGGGGCGCCACGCACACAATGCCGCTCCCCGCGGCGATCGCCACGGCCCCCCGGGGCACGGGGAACTCCCGGCCCTCCGGTCCTCCGAAGTCTGCTCCCCTGAACTGAACCCTGAGGCAGACCCCGGCGCCGCTCTCCTCCCGCGCGATGCGGGCCACTTCGTCGCTGGAACACTCGCGGTAATCGCCCTGGATGGACTGCCGCCCCGATCTGCCCCGCAACACCCGGACCTCGAACCGCACCGTCGTCTCATCCGGAGCGCGAGGCGGAAAGTCCAGCTCGTAATCCCCGGGCCGCGTGAACCGGCCCGCCACCGCAGCGGGGGCGCCGGTCACACCCGCCGGCTGCCACAACACCACGGCCTCCCGCGCCAGAAACGACGGCGGGAACTGGACGGTCGCCCCTTCTGTTGCGGTCCACTGCGCGGCCCCGGCGAGCGCTACCCCGATGAATAACACTGTGGCAACCCGGCCCATCAACCTCCTCCCGGTCCGTATCCGACCTTTCGGCTCCCCCCGTCCGTCCCATTCAGCGCGGCAGACCGCGGCTGAGCCGGATGAAGGCCTGCCGGTCGTGCATCTCCACGATGGCCTCCTTCTCGCAGATGCCCACTATCTCCAGCCCCGCCCCCCTGCGCCGGCACACGGGCAGGCAGTCGTAGTCGTAGTTGCCCATGGTGCGCCACGCCCTGGCCAGTGAATCGTCGGGCTGCAGACATACCCTCTCCGGTTCCATCAGATCGCCCACCCCGGGGCATTCCCGTCCGCTCGCCGCGCGCGCGCCGCCGGCCATCAAGCTGGCCAGCATCACCAGCCCCGCGTAGTCGCCTTCCCCGTCCACGACCGGGAAAGTCCGGTTCTCCGAAGCCCGCACCAGGGGACCGATCTCACTGATGGGCGAGTCGGCGGGCAGGGCCACGAACTCCCGGTCCATTATGTCCCGCACCAGCGTGCCGTCCAGCAACGCGAAGTCCATCCCGCGGCCGATCCGCTCGCCCTGCCTCACCAGCCAGCGGGTGAAGGCCGACTCCGGCTCGAACACCTCCGAGAGCTTCAGGCTCAGCACACACCCGATCATCAACGCCGGCACCGCCGCGTAGCTGTGCGTCAGCTCGAAGGCCACCAGGATGGCCTGCAGCGGCGCCCGCATCACCGCGCCCATCACTGCCGCCATGCCCACCAGGGCGTACGCGCCCTCCGGGCCAAGCGGCAGCCCCAGCCAGCCCGAACCGACCCGGGCAACCAACGCGCCCAGGGCGGCGCCGGTGAACAGGGACGGCGCGAATATCCCCCCGCTGGCACCCGATCCCAGGGCAGTGGCGCAAAGCAGCGGCTTCAGCAGGATGAACAGCAGCAGCATACGCAGGGAGTAGGACGGCCTCTCCAGCAGCGTCTGGATCACATTCCCGCCGGTGCCCAGCAGATCGGGCAGCAGAAATCCCGCCACCCCCACCAGCAAACCGCCGAACAGCGCCTTCCCCCACCAGTGGGAGAAAAGCCGATCCATGAGGTCTTCCGTGGCGAACAACACCTTGATGAAATATGCGGCGGCCAGCCCGCAAGCCAGCCCCAGCAGCACGAACATGCCGTAGTCCAGCGCCGAGAAATCCAGCGACTCCGCGGGAATGCGGTACTCCGGCACGCCCCCCAGCACGGCGTTGCGGGTGAGCACCGCCAGGAAAGAGGCCACGATCAGCGGCAGTAGCGCCGCCGTGCTGGCGCTGCCCAGTATGAGCTCGGCGCTGAACACCGCGCCCCCGATCGGCGCGCCGTACTTGGCCGCCAGGCCGGCCGCCGCCCCCGCGGCCACCAGGATGCGGATGTTGCCCACCCCCATCTTGAACCGCTCCCCCACCAGACTGCCCACCGCCGCGCCCGTATGCACCACCGGACCCTCCATCCCCAGCGGTGCCCCGACGCCTATGCACAGGGCCGTCATCAGGGGCTTGAGCAAAACCACCCGTCTGCGGATGAAGCCGCCCGCCCGCCCCACGGCGCTCATCACCTGGCTTATGCCGGTGCGTGAGACCTCCGGCGCCCAGCGGTGCAGGCAGTAGGCCACCACCAGGAAGACGGCCGCCGGCAGGAGGATGACGCCGTAACGCCAGGCTCCGGCGCCGGTGATCTCCCCCCGGCCGAAGCCGAAGAAGCAGTACCGGTTCAACAGCGAGATCATCGCCCCCAGCAGCAGCGCCAGCAGCGCGGCCACCACCCCCACCAGGCCCGCCAGCACGATGGTGGTGCCCACGGCCCACGTCTCGGCCCGCGGCGGGACGATCTTCCGCAGCAGTTGCCCGGCCCTCTTCACCCGCAACCCCCTGCCAAACGCCTTGCTATCCTCTGGCACGGCTCGCGCGGGATTATAGCACACGGCGCACCCCGGCTCCCAACTCCCCCGCGCCGGGATTTTCCACCGTCTACGGTTGACAGGGGCCCGGAGTGTTGTTACCTTTTTGGTATTCGTGCTACCCTGAACGGTCGACCGGGCACGGGTGCGTGGCACGAATTAATGGTTCGTATTACAAGACGGCAGGAAGGCGGGGGAGCAGTCGGCGAACTCTCTGGCCTTGGACCGCTCCCCCCGGCCAGGTGAAGTTCCACCCGGCAGCTACCATTGTACGCGTCGGGTGGCCAAGCGTCAATCCGTGGAACCGGACCACCCGGAAGGAGCAGCAATGGCATCAGCACGCGCAGGACGCATTGCGGGCCTCTTGGCCCTGCTGGCAGTGATTGTGGGCGCCGTATGCGTGGCGGAGGAGCAACCCACCGCCGACACGCCGACCGAGGAGGTGGAGCTGGGCGAGGTGGAGGTGATGGCGACGCCCGTGGTGGAACCGACGGTCACCACGCGCTACGGCACGCAGGTGTCCACCGTCTCCGAACAGCAGATGGAGGCGCTGAACGCGCAGGACCTGCCCTCGGCGGTGCGCCGCGTGCCCGGCGTCAGCATCTCGCGCTATAACCTGGTGGGCAGCTACGGAGGCCGGGAGGGAGGCGCCGTCTTCGTGCGCGGCATGGGCGGCGCACGCCCCGGCGGCGGCGTGATCACCATGATCGACGGCATTCCCAAAACCGTCGGGGTCTGGAGCCATCCGCTGATGGATGTGCTGAACATCGACAACGCCGAGCGCATCGACGTCCACAAGGGGCCCAACCCGCTCCTTTTCGGGAACATGGGCTACGGTGCCTTCGACCTGGTGCTGAAACGGCGCCGCGAGCCGGGTTTCGAGACACGCATCTTCGGGGCCGCGGGCATGCACGAGAGCTTTTTCGAAACGTTCGAGCACGGCGGCCGCGTCGGGCCGTGGGACTACTACCTCGTCCAGTCCATTAAGCGCTCCGACGGCCACCGGGAGCATTCCGCCGGCCGGCTGGAAAACTACTACCTGCGCCTGGGCTACGCCCTCTCGGAGCACTGGAGCCTCAGTTACGCCTTCCTTCACAGCAACAACCGGGCGGAAGATCCCGGCCATGAGGACTTCCCTCCCCCGGTGCGCGGGCTCTACAAAACGCGGGACGACATGCACATTTTCACCCTCTCCAATGATTACCCCGGAGGGCGCGGCCATATCAAGCTCTACTGGGACAACCTGCACGCCGACTGGGAGCAGTTCGACACCGAGCCCTTCGACAGCGTCACCGACCACGACAACTACGGCCTGAGGGCGAGGCAGGTCCTGTGGCCGTGGCCGGGCGGCGAAGTGGTGCTGGGTTTCGACTGGGACAACATCGGCGGCCGGTTCATCGAAAAGCGTCCCTCCGGGGACCGTTTCCAGGATTCCAGGGAGTTCTTCCACATCCTCAGCCCCTATACTGGCCTCAGCCACCTGTTCGGCGAGCGGGAGGGGTGGCACCTCATCCCCAGCGCCGGGGTGCGCTACAACTCCCACGACGAATTCCGGGAGGTGTGGGCGCCGCAGTTCGGCCTGGTCGCCGGCCGGGGCGAGACAGAGCTCCACGCCGGCTACAGCCGCGGCCTGAACTACCCGGGGGTCTACGCCGTGTTCATGTCCGAAAGCTCCTGGGGCGCTCCGGATGCGTGGAAAGACCTGGACCCCGAGCTGATGGACCACTACGAGGTGGGCCTCTCGCACCGCCTTTGCCCCGCGGCGAAGGCCCGAGCGGTGGCCTTCTGGAACAACGGCGAGGACAGGATACGCTTCGTGCCACCCCCTCCCCCTCCCCCGCATTTCCAGAACATCGGCGATTTCAAGACCCACGGCTTTGAGCTCTCGATGGAACTGACGCCGGCGGATGATTGGACCGCCTTTCTGGGCGCCACGTTCCTGACCGACATCGAACCGCGCAATATGCCCTACGCGCCGAAACGATCCCTCAGCGCCGGGCTGAGCCACCGGTTCGCCGAGCGCTGGCAACTGGATGTGGACGGCCAGTACGTGTCCGACTTTTTCACCGACAATCCCCGCTTCCCCGGCCCGTCGGTGGAAGTGGACGGCTACTGGCTGTTCAACGGAAAGGTGTCCTATGACGTGTCGCCGGCGGATGGGAAATTCCAGGGAAAGGTGTTCGCAGCGGTCGAAAACATCTTCGACCAGGACTACGAGTACAGGGACGGCTATCCCATGCCCGGCGCGACGGTTATGACCGGGTTGGATCTCAGGTTTTGAGCGAGGAGGTCAAGATGCGTTCTCGAAGGAGTTGGACGGTGGTCGTGTTGATCGCCCTGCTGGCCTGCGGCAGTGGGCTGGCCATGTGGCATCATGCCGCGGGGAACCGCCGAACCGGCGCATCGGCGCGGGCACGCCACGGCGTGGTCGCCGGGACCTCGATGATTGCCTGCGCACTCCAGTCGCTGGCGGGAGAAAGCCTGGAGGTCCACCTCCTGGCCCCGCCCGGTCAGTGCCCCGGCCACTTCGACCTGAAGCCGGCCGACTTCCGGGCCATCCTCCGCAGCCGGACCCTCTTCCGGCACGACTACCAGGCCCATCTCGACGAGAAGCTGAAAGCCTCGGGGGAGGCACGCACCGTCGTCGAGCTGACCACCGCCGGGCCACAGACCATTCCCGAGAACTACCTGGCGCTCTGCGAAGACGCAACGGAGAGCCTCTGCGCCCTCTTCCCGGAGCTGCGGCCCCGGGTGAACCGGAGGCTGAACCGCTTGCGGGATTCGATAGCCCGCACATCCGCCGAAATACGCCGGCGCGCCGCGCCCCTGGCCGGGCTGCCAGTGGTAGCCTCCACCTTCCAGGAGGAGTTCTGCCGCTGGCTGGGCATGCGGGTGGTGGGTCGGTTCGACCGGGCGGAGGAGATGGGGCTTCGCGAGCTGCAGGAACTGATCGCCCGCGGCCGGAAGGCCGGAGCGGTGGCCGTGGTCGGCAACCTGCAGCGCGGCACCCGCGAGGGGGAGCCGGTGGCCCGCGCACTCGGCGTGCCGCTGGCCCTGCTGAGCAACTTTCCCCTCGAACCCCATCGCCCGGATGCGTACCCCCACCTGCTGGAAGGCAACGTCAGCAAACTCCTCGAGACCTGCCATGCCCGCGAAGGCCGTTGAGCTGGAAAGCGTGAACGTCCACCTGGGCGGGAACTCCATCCTGCGGGATGTCACGTTCTCCGTCCGGACCGGGGAGCTGGTCGGCATCATCGGCCCGAACGGCGCCGGGAAGACCACTCTGCTGCGCGCCCTGCTGGGCATGTGTCTGGTGAGCCCCGGCGGGCTCACCGTACTCGGCGAGAACCCCACCGCCCTGCGAGGCAGAGAGCTGGCGCGCTTCCGCACCCGCGTGGCCTACCTGCCCCAGCTCCATTTCGGTCCGGGCGGGGTACCGCTGACCGTGCGCGAGGTGGTGGACATATCCCGCGCCGGGCGGGCGGGCCTGTTGCGCTCTCCGGGGGCAGACGATCACCGGGTCGTCTCCGCGTGGATAGAACGGATGGGATTGAGCGAGCTGGCCGAGCGCCCCTACGCAGAACTCTCCGGCGGCCAGCAGCGCAAGGTCCAGCTCGCCCGCGCCCTGGCCCAACAGCCCGAGATGCTCCTGCTGGACGAACCCACTGCCAACCTGGACCTCTACTGGCAGGAGACCCTGATATCGCTTATCGAGGAAGTCGCCGCCGAAACCGGCCTCACCATCCTGCTGGTCACACACGACCTGTCCCTGCTGCCGCCCTCGTGTGACCGGATCCTGGTTCTGGCAGGTGGAGAGCGGCAGGCCCTCGGGCCACCGGACGAGGTCGTGGTCCCGGAGGTGCTTCTTTCGCTCTACGGCATGGAGGTCCAGGTAGAACGCCGGCACGGGCGATATCACGTCTTCGCCGGGGAGGCACTGCATGACGCCTGAAGCCCTGGCCCTGTTCGGCACCATAATCGCGGCGGCCGTGCTGGGCGGGGCGGGCTGCTCGCTGTCCGGCTATTACCTGTCGAACCTGCGCCTGCCCTTCATGGGCGTGTGCCTCTCCCATGCCGCCATGGCCGGGGCCGTGTTCGCCCACCTGTTCGAGCTGCCGGTCTGGCCCGTGGCGTTCGGCGCCGCCATCGTCGTCTCTTTCCTGGTGGGCTACCTGGCCGAACGCATGCGCCTGGACCTGAACGTCTCAATGGGCATCCTGTTTTCCTTTATCATGGGCCTTGCATTCATCGGGATCGGGCTAACCCGAGGGGCCCGGACCGAGGTGCTGGGGCTGATCTGGGGCAACATCCTGCTGGTCTCCCCCGCACAGGTGCTGTGGGTCGGCGTCGCCGCCCTGCTGGCCGCCCTCTTCGCGGTCTGCTTCGGCAAGGAGCTTAAGGCCATCCTGTTCAGCCGCGCCATAGCCGCCTCGAGCGGCATCCGGGAGGGGCTGGTCTATTACATGCTTCTGGTCGTCTCGGGCCTGGTGGTCACGGTCAACCTGGAGGCGGTCGGCGGGCTGATGCTGTTCAGCCTCCTGGTGGCGCCGCCGGCGGCGGCCTGCCGTCTGACCCACCGGTATCGGACCTCGGTCTGGCTGAGCGCGGTCCTGGGCGCGGCGGCAGCCCTGGGCGGCCTCGCCATCTCCTACGTGCTCAATACCCCCACGGGGGCGAGTATCGTCATCGTGTCCAGTGCTATATTCGCCGCCTCGGCCCTGCTGACCCCAAAGGAGCACTGACGCTATGGCACCCAGCAAAGGGAAAAGAGATTTCTTCGATGCATCGGCGCCCGACTGGGCCCACGGGACGTTCGACGGGGAAGCCCTGGAAGTGGCCCGCTGGATCGTGCGTGAGGCCGGCATCGAGCCCGGCATGTCCGTCCTGGAGCCCGGCTGCGGAGCCGGTCGGATGACCCGCCTGCTCGCGGAGGCCGTGGGGCCCTCGGGCCGCGTGATCGCCTGCGACATCAGCGAACGCATGCTGGAGGCGGCACGGCGTAACGTAGATGAGGCACACGTCGCCTTCCTCCACAAATCGGCGGAAGAGCTTGAGCTCCCCGAGGACTCTCTCGACATCGTGCTGTGTTTCGACGTCTTCCCCCACTTCGATCAGCCCGGCGCCCTGCTGGATCTTTTCCGTGCTGCTCTTCGCCCCGGCGGCCGGCTGATCGTCGCGCATTGCCCCGGCAGGCACAGTGTGAATGAAATCCACCGCCAGGCGGGAGGGGCGGTGGGGGCCGACCGCCTGCCCGGGCCGAAAGAAATGCGGAGTCTGTTCCGGATGCACGGCTTCCACATCCAGCGCCTGCTGGACCGGGAGGACCGCTACTTCCTGCTCGCACGCCTCCCGCAGGCCCCCTGAGCCGCCGGGCAGCGGGCATGAACGTCCCACGCGCTCGTTTAAGGTGCACGTGCGTCTGCGTCTGTGCTATCCTGTCCCCCGTGAACAGAACATACCGGGGGCGCACGGCCGGTGCGCAACGACCCGGCCGTAACCGCCTGAAAGTCAAGCCTCCTCACCCATCGAGGCAGGGTCATCGGCAATGGCACACGATCACCGGACACGGGGACTCGGGCAGAACCGGGTGGACCAACAGCAACTGGCCCTTATCAGGGAATGCATGGGGGCGGGGGACCCCACGCGTTGGAACGAATGGCGCCGGGCCAATCCCGACGCCGAGATATGGCTGCAGGGTGTGGACCTGAGTTCCGCCGAGGACAGACTCATACTGCGTCGGGTCAACCTGCGGCAGGCCAACCTCGCCCGGGCCAGGCTGGGCAGCGCCGTACTGGTGGGAGCCGACCTGAGCGGCGCAGTCCTGGTGGGCGCCCGGCTCTCGGGGGCCATTCTGGTGGAGGCCTCTCTGCGCGGGGCACAGCTTCCGGAATCCGACCTGCGCGGCGCCAACCTGCGAAACAGCGACCTGCGGGGCGCAGAATGCGCGTACTGCAAGGTAGACGGGGAGACGCTGCTCCTGACCGATCGCGTGGACAGGAACACCGATTTCACCGGCGTCCCCCTGGACGACATGCGCGTCGAGCCCGGCCTGAAGCAGCTACTCGAATACAACGTTCGGCGCACCCGCTGGCAGGACTGGTACCGCGACCACCCCCTGCTGGCACTGCCGGCATGGGTGTTCTGGACGATGTGCGACTACGGCCGCTCAACGTGGCGCATCCTGATCTCGTTTGCCGTGCTCGCCGTCGCATTTGCCCTCGCCTACAGTGCGTGTCCCGACGCGGTTGTCGCCGTTTGGGCAGACCATCCGGGCCAGACTTTCAGCTTCACCTACGCGCTCTACTTCTCCATCGTCACCATGACGACGCTGGGCTTTGGCGATGTCTATGCGGCCCCGAACAGCGTGCTGGGACAGTTTCTCCTCAGTTTCCAGGTGGTACTCGGCTACGTGCTTCTGGGCATGCTGCTCACGCGTTTCGCGGTCCTGTTCACCGCCGGTGGCCCATCCCCAGCCTTCTACCGGGATGACAGGAGCCCTGCAGGAGATTAACCCAACTTCCGCAGTTTGAGGGCTGAATTGCAGCGAGACGGCCTCTCGGGCCGATTCAGCAAAAAAGTCTTCGCTACATTTTCGTCCGCTTTATTGAGCGCGGCAGGTCGAGACCCAGTTTCTGCAGCAGTATTGCCTGGCGGTCCGTCGGCTCCGTCACGCAACGCTTCCGTATCTCCACGCCCCGGCGCGTGGGCAGGATGACGTCCACCACCCTGAGCTTGGCGAGCGCCTCGAAGACCCTGCGCGGCTCCCCTCCCAGACCGGACTGCGCGCACATCTGGGCCAGTGTCTTCCAGAGCACGTAGGCAAGAAAACACACCAGCACGTGCGCCCGCACCCTGTCCTCACACTGGTGCCAGATCGGCCGTATCTTCAGGTCGCTTTTCTGGATGCGAAACGCCGCCTCCGCCCGGGTCAACTGGATGTAGGCCTCCCATAGCCGCCGGGGCGTCCAGTCCCCGATGTTGCTGCGCAGCAGGTAGCAGCCCTCGCTGAGCTGCGCCCATCGCCGCCACGCCTCCACTTTGTCCCACCGGATCCGTGCCCGCCCGTCGGGGCCTTCTGCCACGTCCACCTCGAACAGGCCCACCGCAATCGCGGCACCTTTCCACGCGCACCCGGGAGGCGTCCACCCGGGGCCCATCTGAGCCGGGCTTTCTCAAACAGATCGGTCTGCCGGGCGGCGGGGTTTCCCTCAGCGGCACGCCTGACGCCCTGGCGCAATTCTTCTTGGAGTTTGCCCGGGTAGGCCACCACCCGCTGGCGTGGTCCGCACTCCGTGCGGTAACTGTCCACCAACGTCCAACAGGCGTGGCGCTTGCCGTCTTTTTGGCGATAGCAGGGCCGTATAAACATGGCCCCATTATGGGGCCCGAAACAGGGGGTTAGGTCTTCACTACATGGCCATTCTGGCGTCTGTTTCGGGCGTCTGGGCCAAGAGCCGCTCTCGGGCGCAAATCCGTGCGCCCGCCCGCCAAAAAACCTTGAAAATTCCCCGGATTTCCTCCAAACTGCGGAAGTTGGGCTAACGGTCCGGCGAGGACCCTCCTTCGGCGGGCAGGCGCCGGACCTATTCCGGGTAGCTGAGGCGTCCCCGCCTCAGCCGGAGCTGTGCCCACACGGGCTGCACGAACCGCCCAATACGTAACCCCGGTCCAGAACCGGGGTACTAAGCCGACAGAAGCCGGGCGAAGCGCCGGGCGTCGTCGGCCATGGAGACATTGTTGAACATGCAGAATGCTTCCTCGCGCGTGAGGAAGTCGCACAGCTCCCTCAGGTCTTCGTCGGTGTACTCATAGTAATAGCCATCCCGGCCGTGGAGGCGAAAGTAGTTGATCGAACCGGCCACCTGCTCGTCCTTGAAGGGGTCCACCACGTGGAGCAGGTCCAGCTCCTCGCACAGTTCGATGATGAGCTGCGGCTCCCACTCCCCCCGTGGCTCCCAGCCGAGGATGAGACCTCCCCGCTCGATTTCGCCGAAGAATTCGCGCATGTTCTGCCGGTGCTGCTGGGACGGGTCGAGGCTGGCCGGGCACTGGAAGACCACCACCGGCGCCCCCAGGATGTCGGCGATCCGGCGCGTCCGCTCCCACCCGCCAAGCACCACATCGTTGACCTGGAAGCCCCCGCACCGCTGTTTGTCCTGCTCATCGAGTTTCGTGCGCCGGTAGGTGGGACTGGAAGGATAGTGCGTGATGACCTGCCAGGCCTTGAGGGTGAAGACGAAATCGTCCGGCGCCCTGTCGCGCCACCTCTCGGCCGTGTTCGGCCGGGGCGGCTGGTAGAAGGTCTTGTGGATTTCGATGGAGTTGAAGGTGGAGAAATACTCGTCCTGCGCCATCTGGAATCCGCAGCATCCGACCCGGATCATGATCGCCCCCCGGTCTGCCCAGTTCAGTCTCACCGTTTCGATTAGCATACCGGCCGCGGAGTTTCAAAC
This sequence comes from uncultured candidatus Brocadiaceae bacterium, assembly GCA_964572825.1. Classification (GTDB taxonomy): domain Bacteria; phylum Planctomycetota; class Brocadiia; order SM23-32; family SM23-32; genus CAYVBE01. The sequence goes on along the minus strand of CAZNGS010000008.1, from coordinate 14,716 downwards.
GCCGAAGTCCCATTTCCCCCATCGGGCCCCTTTTCTTGTTGCTCCCCCGGGGCGAGGAGCATAGTGTATGGTCCTCAAGCATTCCCGGCCGACATGAACGGGGAAAGGAGGTCGCCATGCCAGAACCTATCCTGAGCGACCGGTGGCCGGTCCTGACGACGTATGAGGGCGAATACCTGACCCGCGTTGCCATGCCGCTGGGCGGCATCGGCACGGGCACGATATCCCTGGGAGGCCGGGGCGACCTGCGGGACTGGGAGATCCGGAACCATCCCGCCAAAGGTTTCATTCCTCGCGATGCGTTTTTCGCACTTTGGGCCAGGGCGGCGCACGCCCGACCGGTGACGCGCTGCCTGGAGGGCGCGCTGCAGCCGCCGTACGAGGGCCCCTTCGGGGCGTCCCAGACGAACCACGGCCTGCCACGCTTTCGGAGATGCTCCTTCCACGCGGCATACCCCTTCGCCCAGGTCCTCCTGCGGGACCCGGACGTCCCCCTGGCGGTCCGCCTGGAGGCGTTCAACCCGCTGGTCCCTGCGGATGCGGATGCGAGCGGCCTGCCGGTGGCGGTGCTGCGGTTCGTGCTCATCAATGAGACCGACGAGCACGTTGAAGCCGCCGTCTGCGGCAGCCTGTCGAACTTCCTGGGCGCAAGGGGAAACACCAACCGCTTCCTGAGCGACGAAGAATTGAAGGGAATGCTCCTGGAGTCCGACGGCCCGGCGCCACGCTCCCGTGGGGCCGGCACGCTGGCCCTGGCCACCACCGCCGGGGCCGAGGTGACCCACCGGACCGCGTGGGCGGACCTGAGCTGGGGCGATTCACTGCTGGACTTCTGGGACGACTTCAGCGCGGACGGCCGGCTCGAACCGCGCGAAGCCGGCTCGGTATCACAGCCCCGGGTATCCCTGGCCGCGCGGGCCGAGGTGCCCGCCGGGGAACAACGCGTGTTGACTTTCCTGCTGGGGTGGCATTTTCCGAACCGCTACACCTGGCAGCCTTCCACCGAAGTCGAGGGAGAGGCGCCGCCCGAGGAAGAGATACTGACCAATTACTACGCAACGCGGTGGGAAGGCGCATGGGAAGTGCTGCGGAACGCGGCGCCGCGCCTGCCGGAGCTGGAGGAGAAATCGCTGGCCTTCGTGCGGGCTTTCTGCGGGAGCGACCTGCCCCGGGCGGTGAAGGAGGCCGCGCTCTTCAATCTGAGCACGCTGCGTTCCCCGACGTGCTTCCGCACCGCCGACGGCCGGTTCTACGGGTGGGAGGGATGCCGCAACGAGGGCGGATGCTGCCCGGGCTCCTGCACCCACGTGTGGAACTACGAGCAGGCCACCGCGTTCCTGTTCGGCGATCTGGCCTGCACCATGCGGGACGTGGAATTCGCCCATGCCACGGACGAGAACGGCCTGATGTGCTTCCGCGTCAATCTGCCTCTCGACCACGCGCAGGAATGGCGCCGCGCCGCCGCCGACGGCCAGATGGGATGCCTGATGAAGCTCTACCGCGACTGGCAGCTCTCGGGCGACGACGAGATGCTCCGCCGGCTGTGGCCCAAGGCCAGGAAGGCGCTGGAGTTCTGCTGGATGCCGGGCGGCTGGGACGCCGACCGAGACGGGGTCATGGAAGGCTGCCAGCACAATACCATGGACGTGGAGTACTACGGCCCGAACCCCCAGATGGGCGGCTGGTACCTGGGCGCGCTCCGGGCCGGCGAGCAGATGGCCCGCCACCTGGGCGAGGAACAGTTCGCGGACACCTGCCGGGACCTGTTCGAGCGCGGCAGCCGCTGGCTCGACGAAAACCTGTTCAACGGGGAATACTACGAACACCTGATCCGCCCGCCGGAGGATCCCGACGCGGTTGCGGACGGGCTGAGGCAGGGGATGGGGGCCTCAAATCCCGCCGAACCGGTCCTGCAGCTCGGCCGCGGCTGCCTGGTGGACCAGCTCGTGGGGCAGTACATGGCCCACGTCTGCGGGCTGGGTTACCTGCTGGATCCGGCGAACGTGCGGGGAGCCCTGCGCAGCGTGATGAGCTACAACTTCCAGGAAAACCTCTACGGGCATTTCAACCACAACCGGACCTTTGCGCTGAACGACGAGTCCGCCCTGCTGATGGCAACCTACCCCCGCGGCGACCGCCCGAAGCGGCCATTCCCGTACTTCAAGGAGGTGATGACCGGTTTCGAATACACGGCCGCCGTTCATATGCTCTACGAGGGGCAGGTGGACGCCGGCCTGCGGTGCATCCTCGCGGTCCGGGACCGATACGACGGGCGGCGACGCAACCCGTTCGATGAGGCGGAGTGCGGACATCACTACGCGCGGGCGATGGCGAGCTGGGCGGCGGTGCCGGCCCTGACCGGGTTCCGATACTCGGCCGTCACGAAAACCATGCGGTTCGCGGCCGCGCGCGAGCCGGCCCGGTGGTTCTGGTCCAACGGCTACGCGTGGGGCACGTTCCGCCAGGAGCCGACGCAGGACGGCACGTCGTTCGAGCTGAGGGTCCTGCACGGGGAGCTGAAACTGGGGCGGCTGGTTCTGGAGGGAATCGGCCAGTACGAAGCCGTGCGGGCCACCCTCGGCGCCGGAGCTTCGCTGCAGGGGAGCATCGACCGGGAGACGTGACCGCAGCGCGAGCAAGGCCTTCTGACGGGGCGAACCACCCTCCCGTCAGGTACGCGACCGTTCGATAGCTGACCGAATGGTTCCGCCGGGGGCCAGTTCCATCTCCCGGCGGTTCAGCAGGCGCAGGCCATTGAAAATCACCAGCAGCGAGGCGCCCATGTCGGCCGCGATGGCCATCCACAGGGTCGCCGCGCCGAATACCGCCAGCGCGATGAACACGACCTTGATGCCGAGCGCCAGCGCGACGTTCTGCTTGATGATGCCCAGCGCGCGGCGTGAGTGCCCGACCAGCCAGGGAATCTTCGCTATCTCGTCGGACATCAGGGTGATGTCCGCCGTCTCGATGGCCACGTCGGAGCCGATGGCCCCCATGGCAATGCCGAAGTCGGCGGCGGCCATCGCCGGGGCGTCGTTGACGCCGTCGCCGGCCATCGCCACGCCATCGGTCCGGCGGGTCAGTTCCTTGACGGCCGCCACCTTGTCCTCGGGCATCAGGTTGGCGTGCCATTCGTCAATGCCCGTCTGTTCGGCGATGCTGCGGGCGGTGGCCTCGTTATCGCCGGTCAGCATGACGATGGTGCCGACTCCCTGCTGCCTGAGGGCGCTGACGACTGCAGCGGCATTCTCCCGGACGCCGTCGGCCACGCTCATCAGCCCGCACACGTGATCCCCCGTGCCAACGGCCACCACCGTGTGACCGGCATCTTCGATGGCCAGGGCCGTCTGGTGGGCCCTTTCGGTTTCCAGCCCTTTCTCGTGCATCATATGGTGGCTGCCCACCCAGAAGAGCTCTCCCTCCACCTCGGCTTCCACACCCATGCCGGAGACGTTGCGGAAGCGCTCGGCACGGCCGGGGACGATATCCCGCTCCGCTGCCCCGCGGATGATCGCCTCCGCCAGCGGATGGGTACTGTCGGCCTCCACCGCCGCGGCCGTGCGGAGCAGTTGCTCCGGAGTATGCCGGTCCAGCGGTATTACCCGCTGCACGCGGGGGCGGCCGTAGGTGATGGTGCCGGTCTTATCCACGGCAAGGGCCTTCAGCCGCCCGGCGGCCTCCAGATACACGCCGCCCTTGATCAACACGCCGTTGCGCGCGGCGCTGGTGAGGGCGCTGACGATGGTGACCGGGGTGGAGATGACCAGGGCGCAGGGGCAGCCGATGACCAGCAGCACCAGAGCCCGATAGAACCACGATGTCCACGCCGCGCCGGTCGCCAGCGGGGGAACCACCGCGACGGCGGCCGCCAGCGCCATCATGGCGGGAGTGTAGTAGCGGGCGAAACCCTCGATCCACTGCTCGCTGCGGGCACGACGGGACTGCGACTCCTGCACCATGTGGATGATGCGCGCCAGCGTCGTCTCGCCGGCCGGATGCGTGACCTCGAACTCCAGCGTGCCGTCCAGGTTGATCGTGCCCGCATAGACTTCGTCCCCCGGCCCCCTGGGCACGGGCATGGACTCGCCGGTTATGGGCGCCTGGTTGACCGTGGACTTGCCGGTCAACACCTGCCCGTCCAGCGGGATGCGGTCTCCGGGACGCACAATCACCTGCCGGCCCATCACGACGGCCTCCACGGGCATCTGCTCCGGCGGGCCGCCCTCTCCGGGCACGACCAGCGCCGTGGGCGGCGAGAGCTCCAGAAGCGCCGATATGGCCCGCCTGGCGCGCTCGACGCTCCAGTGCTCCAGCAGAAGCGCGACGGAGAAGAGGAATACAACCATGGACGCCTCCAACCACTCGTCGATACCAATCGCCCCCAGCACGGCGACCGTCATCAGGAGATTCATGTCGGGGCGCAGCCGCCGAACGGCCCTCAGGGCGCGGGGGAGAACGTACCACGCTCCGCTCACGACGGCCGCGCCATAGAACAGCCGCGCACTCAGCGGGAGAACCCCGTGTTGGCCCGCGCCGGTCAGAGCATGCAGGATACTCCCGTGGACGACCCAGTGGATGACGAATCCGGTGAGCAGCAGGACGCCGCTGGCCAACGTCATGACCAGGCGCCCGTGCCGCTCCCACCAGCCGCCGGCGCGAGCGGCGGCGCGCTCCTCCCAGGGCACGGCCGTCATGCCCGCCTCAGCCACCAGTTCGGTGATGCGATCGGAGTGCAGCGCCTCCGGGTCGAAAGTGACCGTCATGCGCGAACTCAGGATGTCGAAATCGAGTTTCTCGACCCCGCTGCGCTTCCCCAGGACCTGCCGCAGCGTATTGACCTCCTCCGCGCAATCCAGCTCCGTCACCTTGTACGATCGCGTTTCGCCCATGCGTCCTCCGGATATTCGATCCCCCATCCATTCTGGTCATCACGGGCGGAGTTTTCAACTTCGCAGCCTCGGGGCCCTGGACGAATACGGCGCGTTCTGTATGGTCTTCCCAACCGCGACAGGTGCCGTGTGGCGCAGCCGCCTTGATTGCGGCCGTTGTCAGCCCAATGCCAGAGGGTGTCCTCTCAGTAGGCGTAGAGGGTGCCGTAGGGCCGGGCGGTCCTGGGGTAGAGCTTCACGAAGTCCTCGGGGCAGAAGCGCACGCCGGTGAGGTCCAGCTCGCGGCAGTACTGGTTCAGTATCCCCTCCAGCCGGCGCCAGTCGTCCCCGTCCAGCTCGTCCAGGCCCACCTCGGCGCCCACCTGGTAGGGTTCCAGCTCGCACCGCAGGTACATGACGCCCCCGTGCATGCCCGTGCCGATCCACTCCCCCACGGTGGGCCGGTCGGAAGAGTGCAGCCCGAGCACCACCAGCGTGCCCCCCGCCATGTACTCCCCCAGGTAGTCGCCGGCGCGTCCGCCCACGACCACGGTGGGCTGGCGCCCCTCGTATGCCTTCATGTGGATGCCGGCCCGGTAGCCGACCGAACCGCGCACGAATATGGTGCCTCCCCGCATGGAGTATCCCAGGATGTCGCCGGCGTCGCCATGGACCACGACCTTGCCGGCGTTCATGGTGTTGCCCACGCCGTCCTGCACGTTGCCGTTGACGACGATCTGGGCCCCGTTCATGAAGGCGGCCAGGTCGTTGCCGGGCACGCCGTTGATGGTGATGTGGGCGCCGGCCTGGAGCGCGACCCCGATGTAGCGCTGCCCCCGGACGTTGTCGAGGATGATCTCGGCAGACCCGTCCGCCAGCGCGGCGTGAATGCGCTCATTCAGCTCCCGGTAGGGCAGGTTGTCGGCGTCGATCCTCATACCAGGATGCCCTGCCCCGAGACAACGTGTTTCCTGTACTGGCGGGGGAGCGAGATGAGTCCGAACTCGTCCGTCAGAAGCAGGTCTTTGAATTGGGAGACGTCCAGCCCCTCCCGGATCAGTCCGGTGATGATGCCGGCCCGGTCGATGTCTCCGAAGAACACCGCTCCCACCACCCGGTTGTCGCGCAGGACGATCTTGCGGTAAAGCGGCTGCTCCTCGTCGAGTTGGCTCAGCACCTCGTAACCGTCTCCATCGGGAGCAGTCTGCCCCACGGATACGGTGGGCACGCCGAGCACCTCCACGGCATTCATGGCCAGACCGCCGGAGTAGACATGCCGCCCGCCGGCCATGTTGCATCCCGCGATGAAGCCCTGCCGGTAGGCATCGGGCAAGATGGGAATGCAGCGGCTCTCCCCGCTGAGCAGCTCCCTGGCCTGGGCCACGTCCCCGGCGGCGTAGATGCCCTCCACCGACGTCATCATGGTGTCGCCCACCAGGATGCCCCGGTCGGTGCGCACGGCGGTGTCCGCGACGATGCCGGTATTGGGGGAGACGCCGATGGCGAACATGACCAGACCGCAGGAAACCTCCGTGCCGTCCCGCAACTCTACGCCCACCGTCCGGTCGTCCGCCGTGATTATGCGGGCGACGGTGGTGCCGCACCGGACGGAAACGCCGGCCTCCTCCAGCAGGCCCCGGGCGAGCCGCGAGGCCGTGCGGTCGAACGTGGCACCGAGCACCTGGTCGGCCAGCTCCACCACGGTGGTACGGATACTCCTTTCCACGAGCGCCTCCATGGACTTGAGGCCGATCAGGCCCCCGCCCACCACGACCGCGTCGGTGATCCCCCGGGCCTCAATGTAGTCGCCTACCTTCCGGGCGTGGTCCCACGTGGTGAACGTGAACACTCCGTCGGCATCGACCCCCTCCACGTCGCGCGGCACGATGGGCGCGCCCCCCGTGGCGATGAGCAGCTTCTCGAAGCCCAGTTCGTCGCCCTCGCCGAGGGTCACCGTGCGTTGGCGCGTGTTGACCCGCCGGACCCGCGTTCCCAAAAGCGGGCGCACGTTGCTGCGTTCATAGAAGTCCGGCGCGCGGTAGTGCATCGCGTCCTCATCCACCTTCCCGGCCAGCAGGTAGGAGATCAGGGGCCGCGAATAGGTGTGGTGCGGTTCGTCGCTGATCAGCGTGATGGGGCGGTTCGCGTCGGTGTTGCGGATGCCGGAAACGCCCGCGACGCCGGCCACCGAGTTGCCGATGATGATGTAAGGTACCCTATTCATCGCACACTTCCAGGACAATGGCTTCGTTCGGACAGTTGGCTACGCAGGCGGGATAGTCCTCGTCGATGCACAGGTCGCACTTGGATGCGACGTGGCTCTGCCGGCCGCGCCGCACCGCCCCCACCGGGCAGACCATAATGCACATCCAGCAGCCCACGCACCGATCCTGATCGCACAGGACGGCCCCCGTGTCCGGGTCGCGGTGCATGGCGCCCGTCATGCATGCCTCCAGGCAGGGGGCGTCCTCGCAGTGCCGGCACTGCAGGGCGAAAAAGACGTATCCCGACTGCTCCACGCGGACCCCCGGCACGATGGTGTCGCGCTCCTCGCGGAACGCCTTGATGATCTTTTTGGACCGGGAGTGCTGCACCAGGCAGTGTATCTCACACAGGCGACAGCCGATGCAGTACTCCTCGTGCGCTACGATGCGTTTCATGGGTCACTCTCCCGCCGGCTTGACGTCCAGTATCTTCAGTTCGCGGTCCGTCAGACCGATCCCCCGCAGGTGCTCCCGGTTGCCGCGCAGGCTCTCGATGGCGTTCACGCCCATCCCGCCCATCATCTCCTTGATCTCCAGGGCCCAGCCGCGCAGCAGGTTCACCAGCCGGCGTTCGGCAACGTCGGGGTTGAGCCGCCGCGTGAGGTAGGGGTCCTGCGTGGCGATGCCCCAGTTGCACTTGCCGGTGTAGCACTTCTGGCACAGGTGGCAGCCCATGGCCACCAGCGCGGCGGTCGCGATGTAGACGGCGTCCGCGCCGAGCGCCACGGCCTTCACCACGTCCGCGCTGCAACGAAACCCCCCGGCAGCCACCAGAGAGGCCTGATTGCGGATGCCCTCCTCGCGCAGGCGGGAGTCCACCGCGGCGAGGGCGAACTCGATGGGGATGCCCACGTTGTTGCGGATCATGGTGGGCGCGGCGCCGGTGCCGCCCCGGTAGCCGTCCAGGACGACGATGTCCGCCCCGGCGCGCACGCAGCCGCTGGCGATGGCCGCCACGTTATGCACCGCCGCGATCTTGACGGCTACCGGCTTGCTGTAGCGGGTAGCCTCTTTTATGGAAAAGATGAGCTGCCGGAGGTCCTCGATGGAGTAGATGTCGTGGTGCGGGGCCGGCGACAGTGCGTCGGTCCCCTCCGGTATCATGCGGGTGGCGGAGACGGCGGCGTCCACCTTCTCCCCCGGCAGGTGGCCGCCGATGCCGGGCTTGGCACCCTGCCCGATCTTGATCTCCACCGCAGCCGCGCAGTTCAGGTATTCCGCGTCCACCCCGAACCGGCCGGAGGCCACCTGCACGATCATGTTGTCCCCATAGGGTCGGATATCCTGGTGGAGGCCCCCCTCCCCGCTGTTGGCGCAGGTGCCCGCCTCCCGTGCGGCCCGGGCCAGGGCCAGGGAAGCGTTGTAGCTGATGGAGCCGTAGGACATGGCGGAGAACATGACGGGCACTTCGAGTTCGAGCTGGGGGGCGACTTCGGTCTCCAGGGCCACCGAACCCCCCTCCCGCTCGACGATGCGCACGCTGTTGGGCTTGCGTCCCAGGTGCGTCAGCAGCTCCATCGGCTCGCGCAGCGGGTCGATGGAGGGGTTGGTAACCTGGCTGGCGTTCAGCAGCAGGCGGTCCCAGTACACGGGCTGGGTCTGGTCATTACCCATCCCGGACAGGAGCACGCCGCCGGTCTCGGCCTGCTTGTAGATGTTGCGCAGGGCGGAGGCCGTCCAGTTGCCGTGCGGGCGGAACTCCAGCTCCGACCGCCGGATGGAGATGGCGCCCGTGGGGCAGAGCGTGGCGCAGCGGTGGCACCCCACGCACCGGCTGCTGTCGCTGCTGACGGTGCCCTCTTCCTCGTCGTATTCGTGCACGTCGTTGGCACACTGTCGCACGCAGACCTGGCACTGGATGCAGCGCTCCGGGTCGCGCTCGACGATGAAGTCGGGCTCAATCAGCCACTTGCGCGGCTGGAAGTTTTCTTGCTCTTTTTCGGCTGTGGGAGACATGATATCACCTGCCCTATCCCGCGGCGTGCGCGCCCATCAGGGGGCGCGTGCGCCCGCGCTTATCGCCTGTGTTCAGCCGACCGATGATCGGTTCGCCGCCCTCGGCATGCCACAGTATTTGAGGATCGGAACAGACCTCGCGGACGGCCGCCTCTTCGCTGGCGACATACAGCATGTCGTCCTTTCGGGCGGCCACCATGGGCCGGAGTTTTATGCGGTCATTCAGCGCCACCATGCCGCCATGGTGACCCACCAGCACGGAGAACGGCCCGTTCAGCAGAGCGCCGCCGTAGACGACGCGCAGGGTCCGCGCGATCCGCCGCTGCTGGTCGGACATACGGTCTATCTGGCTCCAGAACGGGGGGGCGAGGGCCATGCAGGCCAGCTCCATCGGCAGGCCGTGCTGCCGCACCAGCAGGTCGAACATGTAGGCGATCACCTCCGTGTCGGTCCGCAGGGTGCAGTGGTATCCGAAGTTGGCCAGGCAGCGGCGGTTGATCCCGTAGGAGGATATCTCTCCGTTGTGGACCACGGCCCAGTCCAGCAGTCCGAAGGGGTGCGCCCCGCCCCACCAGCCGGTGGTGTTGGTGGGGAAACGCCCGTGCGCGGTCCAGATGCAGGCGCGGTACTCCTCCAGCCGGTAGAACCGGCCGATGTCCTCGGGATAGCCCACGCCCTTGAACACACCCATGTTCCTGCCGCTGGAGAACACGAAGGCGTCCTCCACCTGTGAGTTTATCTCCATGACCAGGCCCACCACGAGGTCGTCCTCGGTCAGGTCGTAGTTGACCCCAAGCGCATCTTCCCGCACGCGCACGAAGTAGCGGTGCAGGATGGGCCGATGGCGAATGGCCCGCAGGGGCCGCGTGGGTATGGGCTCCTCGTGGTGAATCACACACGTGCGGGCCAGCCGCTCCTGCGCCGCCCTTCTGCCGGCCTCGTGATCACACATCAGGTGGATGGCGTAGTCGTCCGCGTGGTCCGGATAGACACCGTAGGCCGCAAATCCTCCGCCCAGGCCGTTGGAGCGTTCGTGCATGTTGGCGATCGAACGGATGATCATCTCGCCGTCGAACAACCGCCCGCTCTCCGACATGACGCCGGAGATGGCGCAGCCGCTGATATCCTTCTGATCGAGGATCTTCATCTGTCTCTCCCTCCATGCGCTGACCGTCCGCGCCCCTTCATGGAGTATCCGGCGCAGGTGAGGGGTCCCCGCCTCACCGGGGGCGCCTTGTGCCAATGGCGCCTACAGGACGGGCAGGTACTTTTCCAGTTCGTACGCGCTCACGTGGGTGCGGTATGCATCCCATTCGATCTTCTTGTTGGCGATGAACTTCTCGAAGATGTGGTCCCCAAGGGCCCCGCGAACCAGTTCGCTCTGTTCGGTCTCGCGGATGGCTTCGGCCAGGTTGCCGGGCAGCGACAGAATCCCCCTCCGCCGCCTTTCGGCCCCGTTCATCTCGAAGATATCCTCTTCGACCGGATCGGGCAGTTCGTAGCCCTCCCGGATGCCCTTCAGGCCCGCCGCCAGCATCACGGCGAAGGCCAGGTAGGGGTTGCAGGCGGGATCGGGGCAGCGGAACTCCGCCCGGGTGGCCTTCTCCTGCCCGGGCTTATACATGGGCACGCGCACGAGCGCGGAGCGGTTTCGGCGCGCCCAGGAGACGTAGACAGGCGCCTCGTAGCCGGGCACGAGCCGCTTGTAGGAGTTGACCCACTGCGCGACCACGCTGCATATCTCGCGGGCGTGCTTCAGGAGGCCCGCGATGTAGGATTTGCCCTCGGCGGAGAGGCCGTACTCCGCGTCCCCGTCGAAAAAGGCGTTCTTCTCGCCCTTGAACAGCGACTGGTGCGTGTGCATCCCGCTGCCGTTCTCGCCGAACAGGGGCTTGGGCATAAAGGTGGCATACACACCGTGCTGCAGGGCGATCTCCTTGACCGTGAGCCGGTAGGTCATGGCCGCGTCGGCCATGGACAGCCCGTCCATGTAGCGCAGGTCAATCTCGTGCTGGCTGGGGGCGACCTCGTGGTGGCTGTACTCGACCGGGATGCCCATCTTGTTGAGTGCCAGGATGGTGTCCCGCCGCAGATCGCTGGCGATGTCCAGCGGGGTCAGGTCGAAGTACCCACCCGCGTCCAGCATCTCGGTGCCTTCGCTGCTCTGGAAGTAGAAGAACTCCAGCTCGGGGCCGACGAAGAACCGGTAGCCCATCTTCTCGGCCCGCTGGAGGTTCCGCTTCAGTGCGTAGCGGGGGTCACCCTCGTAGGGGCTGCCCTCCGGCTCCAGCACGTCGCAGAACATCCGGGCCACGGCCGCCTCTTCGGTGGGGCGCCACGGCAGTATCTGGAACGTCGAGGGGTCCGGCTTTGCGATCATGTCGCTCTCTTCGATGCGGGCGTAGCCCTCGATCGAGGAGCCGTCGAAGCCCATCCCCTCGTCCAGGCCGCCTTCCAGCTCCTCCGCCGTGATGGCGAAGCTTTTCAGGTAGCCCAGAACGTCCGTGAACCAGAGGCGGATGAACTTCACCCGTTTGTCCTCCACGGCCTGCAGCACCGACTCCTTGTCCCACCTGGCCATCTGACCTCCTCCCTGACGTAGATCAGAGTCTACCATCCCAACTGCAACCGTGATGCCAAACCCTGTCTCATGCATCTAAGTGTCGCTTAAGCAAGTGTTTACAATGTTTGATCTGGCTCGGCCCTTCTCCGGCTTCCTACATTCCGGTATGATTGCCGCCATCCTTTCGCACAGAATGGTCACTTTCCGGGCACCCGCTCAACCTATGGCCACGCTTCCGGTCTCGCCCGTGCGGATGCGCACGCACTCGGCCAGCTCCACGATGAACATCTTCCCGTCGCCGATCTCCCCCGTCCGTGCCCCCTTGATGATGGCGTTCACGGTGGGCTCGACGAAATCCTCGTTCACGGCGATCTCCAGGCGTACCTTCTTCAGCAGGTTTACCTCCGTGACCACGCCCCGGTAGGCTTCGGTGAAGCCCTTCTGCTGGCCGCAGCCCAGGGCGTTGGTAACGGACATTTTGAAGACCTCCGCCTCGAAAAGAGCCTGCTTTACGTCGTTGAGCTTCTCCGGCTGTATGTAAGCGATCACCAGTTTCATCGGTTTGACCTTTCCTTTACTGGGTGATGAAGATCTGGAACCCGGCGTAGGCCTCCATACCGTGCTCGCCGATGTCGAGCCCGCGGAGTTCCTCCTCGGCGCTGGCGCGCAGCCCGATGGTGCGCTTGATAAGCGTGAACAGGACCATGCCCGTTCCGAACGCCCATGCAAAGACGGCCAGCACGCCGACGAGCTGCACAAGAACGCCGCCGCCCTCCACGTACCCGGGGGTTCCGGGTGTGTTGAGCAGCCCGGCCATGATCGTGCCGAAGGCACCGCAGACGCCGTGGACGCTGACCGCGCCCACCGGGTCGTCCACTCTCAGGACTTTATCGATGAACTCCACCGCCAGCACAACAAGCACGCCGGCCGCCAGCCCGATCAGCACGGCGCCCGGCACGGGCACGTTGGCGCAGCCCGCCGTTATGGCCACCAGGCCGGCCAGAACGCCGTTGAGGGCCATGGAGACATCCGGCTTGCTGAACCGTATCCAGGCGGTGATCATGGCACCGATAGCACCGGCCGCAGCCGCCAGGTTGGTCGTCATGGCGATGTAGCCGATGCTCACGTCGCCGGTGGTGGTGCTGCCGGGGTTGAACCCGAACCAGCCGAACCACAGGATGAACACGCCCAGGGCCGCCAGGGGGATGTTGTGTCCCGGGATGGCCCGCGAATGCCCTTCCCGGTCGTATTTGCCCGTGCGAGGACCCAGAACGATGGCGCCCGCCAGGGCCAGCCACCCGCCCACGCTGTGCACCACGGTGGAGCCGGCGAAGTCGATGAAACTCAGCCGTTCAAGCCATCCTTCACCGATGCCGAACAGGCTGCCCCACGCCCAGTGCCCGCTGATGGGGTAGATCAGTGCGCAGACGACGGCGCTGTAGGCCAGGTAGCCGCGGAAGCGGGTGCGCCCGGCCATGGCACCGGAGACGATGGTGGCCGCGGTGCCCGCGAACACGCACTGGAACAGCCAGAAGGCCCAGTTCAGGTCGCTGGCGCTGAAGTCACTCGCCGCGAAATGGCTCCCCCCGAACAGCAGGTTCCCCCCCGCGCCGAACATCAGCCCGAATCCGAGCACATACCACATCAGAGAACCGATGGAAAAGTCCATGAGGTTCTTCATGATGATGTTGCCGGCGTTTTTGGCCCGGGTGAACCCGGTTTCCACCATGGCGAAACCGGCCTGCATGAAGAACACCAGGAACGCGGCGATCACCGTCCAGACGACGTTCAGGTTGACCTGCAGGTCCGCCTGAGCCGCTTCCACCAGGGCGGCAACCTGGGGGGCCGTCGGCGGCCCGGCGCCGCCCCCTCCCGCCAGGGCAACGCCGCCCAGACCACACAGCAGGATTACGGTCAAAAGCCCCCTGCTCAACGCGCGTCGCATCGCTGTGTCCTCCTGCAAAAAGAAGTCAACTCAGAAAGAGACGGCCAGTGAGAGCCCGCCCCAGAGGTTGGAGTCGTCGCTCATGGCGTCCCGAATCTGCCCGTCCAGCAGGGACGAGTAGTTCAGGAACGGCGTCAGCGTGGAGTGCTCCCCCATCTGGACGGGCAGCCCGACGGTCAGCAGCAGGTCGCTCAGCGCCCCGCCGCCGGCGCCGTAATAGAAACGGTTGTGCTCGGAGGAGCCCATCCCCACGGACAGCCCCAGCTCCAGGCCGGCGGTCACGCCCTCAGAGGGTCTCCATATCTCGTCGATGGAGTGTCCCACCGCCATGCTGACGTAGGTGCCGTCCGCCTCCTCGACGTCCTGGTAAACGGTCAGGCTGGGGCTCAGGACCATGTCCAGGGCCACGGAGCCATAGAACTCCGTCGTCGAATGCCCGCCGCTGTGGGGGAAGATGTAGCGGATGGCGCCGACGCTCAGAGCGGCGGGTCCGTGTGTCCAGGAGTAGTCGGCGGTGAAGTCGATCTCCGTGAAGTCGTTCGCCGACCCGTTCTCGCTGGTCAGGTCGCGATTGCCCCACACGTTGACCGAGAACCCCCGCCAGCCGGCGGTCAGCGAGGGCTGCAGCACGTGGTCATCGACCACGTTTACCCCCCTCCAGACGTATTTGCCGCTGTAGGTAAGGTCCAGACCCAGGGAGAAATCCTCATCGCCCAGCGCGCAGGGCAGCATCCCCGACAAACTAACCATCACGACGCACAGCATTCGAGCAACGGGGCGCATCGGCCTTCCCCTCCACCAAAATGTGCGATGCCCGGCGGCCGGGACCGGTGGTCCCCAACCACCGCCGGATGCCAGAGCAGGAGCAAAACGCGTGCCAGGAGGCACACCGGCGGTGGCAGGAAATGGCGTACGTCTCGGCCAAGGAGCATCTTACGAGAATAGCGTTGGGAGGAAAGCCACGGGAATAAGGCCTGAGGCTCCTACCAAAAGGTAGGAAGAAGGGTGCAGCCCTACAATTCCGTAGGCCATTGCCGTCCCAGCTCAGAACGGCCTCAGGCGGGTGCGCCTGAGCTATCTCTGAAAGGCTGTCAGCGGTCAAGCGAATTTACGGTCCCAT
>CAZNGS010000007.1:0-95998 GCA_964572825.1 uncultured candidatus Brocadiaceae bacterium | reverse complement strand
CCACATTATAGCATAGTCAACAAGGAATTCCCGGACTTTTCGGCCGGATTTCTAGGTGGTTTTCGACGGCTATCTGCCCGTCCTGTCGGCGCACCACCAGGCGACTCCTTTCCACCTGGACCTCCTGCCGGCCGAACCAGACCTTCTCCCGCGGCGGCAGCACGCCCCGGTAAACCGGTCCCTCGGCGCCGGGGGCGAGGGTGATGGGCACCATCTGTCCGAAGTGTCCGGGGGCCGCGCCGAAGAAGTGGGGCAGCTCCGCGGCAGACCCCTTCAGTTCTGTCCCCACGGCGAAGGGCGCATAGACGCCGAACTGCGCCAGGTCAATCGCCCTTTTGGTGTGCTGGTCCAGCAACCGAACCGCCGCACAACTGACCCGCGGCCGAAAGCCCTCGTAGGAGACGTCCAGGGCCACCACCAGCGCGATGGCCAGCGCGCTGGCCGCCGGCGCGGCCGCGTAGTAGAGCAGCCCCATCCGCTTTCTGCTCACCAGGTACCACCACCCCACCGGGCCGACCAGGAGCGAGAACACCAGCAGCGCCAGCAGCACGGGGACGAACGGCAGCTCGCCGACGCCTCCGATCTGCGGCTCGTCCACCTTCTGGTAGTCCCCCGAGGGCCTGTTCGAGCCGGGCGCGTGCCCCAGGCTGGCGAAAAAACCCCGCTGTGAACCCGCCAGCGTCTCCCGGCCCACGAAGGCGCCCCCGCCCATCCCCACGTGGAAAGACTGCCGCCCATCGGCCACGTCCGCAAAGAAGGCCGCCTTCTCCGCCAGCTCCCGGCGTACGGGGGCTCGCTCCCCGTCGGGCACTTCGGCCAGCAGGCACACCCCTCCCATCGCCATCCAGTCCATCACCGCCCGGCGGGGAAACTCGGGGTCCGACCATGCGCTGTGGTGCACCACCACGACGTCCAGCCCGGCCAGTCCAACCCAGTTCGGCGGCACGTGCTCGGGGGAGACGGCATTCGTTGTGAGGTTATAGCCGGGAGCCGGCTTCTGGCTCACGGTCATCGCGCTGCGCTTGCTCACGGTGATCCCCAGCAGATCGGACCGGCTGCCCAGGTCGGTGTAGCTGAGCCTGCTCAGATCACTCACCGACAGCTTTTTGAGCAGGGAGCCGTTCTCGGCGTCGACGAATTCCAGTTGCCGGACAGAGCTCCGTATGTCTGCGGGCACCGGCACGTACAGGAATCGGCGCACCCGGCGGCCGGCCGGCAGGTTGAACACCCCCGTAACCTGCATGGCACCCCCGGTGCGGACACGGATGGACCGGGCCTCTCCTTCGTTCTGGAATTCCAGCACGATGGGCAGCGTGCCGCCCTGCCGGATGGTGCCGCACAGGCCGAAACGGGCCCGGCAGGTGAGCGTCTCGTCGATACGGTCGTAGGCGTAGGGCGTCTGCGCCGCCAGGGGGGCCGCCGCCAGCAGGCCCACAAGCAGCGCAATGGTCACCGGGCAACCCTTCATTCGGACAAGATCCTCTCCTCGTTCATGGCCGCCAGCTCCTCGGCCAGCCCCCGACCGGTGCGGCCGTCCAGGCGGGCGGCGTGGTGCAGGATCAGCCGGTGGCCCAGCACGGCGGGGGCGGCCTCGCGCACGTCCTCGAACCCCACTCCGGGCCGGCCGTCCATCAGCGCCAGGGCCTTCGATATCTGCGCCAGCCAGATGGCGCCCCGCGGCGAACTGCCGTACCGCACGCACTCGTCGACCTCCGCCGGGGCATCGGGGCAGCCCGGGTTGGTCATGGCCACCAGGCTGGAGATGTGTTCGCTCACGGCCTCGGGCAGGAAGACCTGGTTGACCAGGTCCTGCAGCTTCAGCAGGCCCTCCCGGTCGGTGATCTGCGGGGGCGGATCGGGCCGGCCGCCCCGGCGCGTGGTGATGATGGTCTTGAGCACGTCGCGGTCCGTGCCCGAGACCTCCAGTTTGACGGCGAACCGGTCGATCTGCGCCTCCGGCAGCGGATAGGTGCCCTCCATCTCGATGGGGTTCTGGGTGGCCAGCACGCAGAAGGGCTCCTCCAGCGGCATGCGGTTGCCCATCTGGGTCACCTGGTACTCGGACATTGCCTCCAGCAGGGCGGACTGGGTCTTGGGGCTGGCGCGGTTCACCTCGTCTGCCAGCAGCAGATTGGTGAAGACCGGCCCGCGGTAGAACTCCATCCGCCGTCCCCCCTCGCCCTCCTCCAGCATGTAGGAGCCGGTGATGTCGGAGGGCAAAAGGTCCGGGGTGAACTGGACGCGGCGAAACCGCACGCCCAGGGCGACGGCGAAGGACTTGGCCAGCACCGTCTTGCCCAGCCCGGGCAGCCCCTCCAGCAGGGCGTGGCCGCCCGCCAGGATGGTGGCGAAGGTCAGACGAATGAGCGCGGGCTTGCCCAGGATCACGCCGTTCATGGCGTCCAGCACCCGGGAGCACCGCGCGGCGGCCTCCTCCACCCGTTCCCTCGGCAGCAGGTCGGCCTTCTGTTCCATCCGCTCACTCTCCGCTTTCGGGTTCCTCGGCAGCAAAGTAGTTGCGCAGCACCTCGTTGTGCCGCGGCAGCAGGCGAGAATGCCACGTGATCCGTTCGTTGCCGGGGCCGAACTGCCGGGCCGCGCCCGGAGCGCCGGAGGCGGGTTCTTCCACGTCGCCGTCCGGCGGGGCCACGGTGTAGCCCATCGGCACCGCGGGCTCCCCTCCGTCGGCGCGGAAGGTCTTCGCTTTGAACTTGCCCAGCTCGGGATCCGTGTCGCCCGCGTGCAGGATGGGCGCCGGGCCGGGGCCGCGGGTTATGCCGCCGCGGCCGGGGAGGCCTTTCTTGAAGGCGGCCAGTTCTTCCGTGCTGAACCCCAGTGCCGCCAGGCACCCCTGGCAGGCGCCCGCGCACTGCCCTTTTTTCTTCTTCGCCTCTTTCAGAAGGCACTTGAGGGCCTCCATCTCCTCCTCGCCGAAGCGGCACTGTCCGCTCCGGCACGCCGTCCGCAGCTTCTTCAGCATGTCCGGCGAGATGGGCTTGCCGCTGTTGAGGCGCGCGTTGAGTTTCTCCAGGTCCCCGGCACTGAACCCCTCCAGCAGCCTGCTGGCCTCCCGTGCCTGATCGGGCGACAGCGTGCGGTTCGCCTCCAGTTGGCGTTGCAGGGACTCGATCCGGCCGACCTGCTCCTCCACCCGGCGGTAGGAGTCGGCGGCATGGCGTTTGAGCTCATCGCGGGCGCGGTCCAGGGCCTGCCAGTCCTCCGACGCCAGCGCCCGAGTCTCTTCCTGTTCCAGCCGGCGGATCAGCTCGCGGGCGTCCTCCAGGTATTCCTCCTCCGCCAGATCGTTCTGCTCCAGTTCTTCCACCACGGCCGCCAGCTCCTCGACGGGCGTCCGCGCCTTTGGCCCGTCTTCCGTCTCGGCCCGCAGGTCGGGCATAAGCAACACGGCCACCAGCAGACCGGTCAGCAGGACGGCCCCGGCCATCGCGCCGGCCGGGAAACGGCCTTTCAGCCGCACGTCGCCGCCGGTCACCCGCGGGTTCCAGTCCTCGCCTCCCGCCTCGCGGAGCGACATGTAGAGCCCGCGGTTTCCGCTGGCCAGGTCCGCCAGGGCATCCGCCCGGCTCGGCGGCACAGCCCAGAGTTCCGACCTGTGGGCCAGGTAGGCTCCGACCGCGATCAACCATGCGGGCAACGCGTAGATGGCGTACCGCAGGGGGGACCAGAAGATGCGTGCCAGGAAGATGGCGGTCAGGATGGCCACAATGCCGGGCGCCGCCAGCCGCACAAGCCGGCTGAAGAAGCGCGCCGCCGACTGCACGAACCGGTACCGGCTGCTCTGGCGTTCGAGCCGGGATAGGTCTTCGTGTCTACCGATTCCGTTTTTCATAAGTTCTTCCCGCGTAGATTGTAATGGCCGGTCAGGCCGGTGGCAAGTCGACCGTTCGTCCCGGCAGCCCGGCCGGACAATCCCCGGGCTGTCATTGACTCGCCTCCTCCGGGGGCTCTTTCGGTTTTTGGGGTTTCCCCTCCCAGGGCGAACCCGCCGGGCGGGAGAGCCCTGGGAAAACGGGCAAAAAGGATTCCGGAGCCCCGAAAGGGGCGACTCGTGCGCCTGTGAGCGTGTGTGGCCAGAGAGGTGCGACGGAGGGTCAAGTCCTCTCCGGGTAGACGCTCTCCGGCCCGTAACTAACTGTAACTGCGTCGCCGTGAGGCGGGGTGGGAAGCAACAGGAGGTGAGTGACCGGTCCGTAGGATAACGAACTCGATTCGGCCGGGCGCAAGCGGCGAGCCTGCGAGTCAGTGGCGAAGCCCAAATCCGCCCAGGGCGGAGTGCCCGACACCCTGAGGGGTAGCGTGTTAAAGGGATGGCGGGGTGGCGTCAGGTGTTTGGAGACGGAACGGTCGCAAAGGCCATGCGCGTGAAACAGGGAGAACTGTTCGGCTTCAAGGACGTCTGCGGATTGGCCGGGGACGGGCCGGGCAGAAGTCAGAGCGTCCATAGTAGCGACGAAGCGGGCTAACTCCCGCAGAGCGAAGGGACGCAGGAAGGTGGATGCGTGATGACCACGCCGGGCGAAGACAGACCCGCGGAAGTGGACGCCCACGGGCGGCCTAAACAAGCGGGAGAGACCCGTCCCGTCGATCGGGATCGGGTTGAACGCTCCGTGTGGACGGACCGCATGCTGGCAGCTCTGGAAAAAGGAGTGAAAGGAGGCGTATGGTTCAGCCTGATTGACAAGGTCTGGCGACTCGATACCCTGCGGATTGCCTTCGAGCAGGTGAAGGCGAACCGGGGAAGCGCGGGAGTTGACCACCAGGGCATCGGAGGGTTCGAAGCCGAGCTGGAACGCAACCTTAGCAGGCTCCAGGCCGAGCTGCGGAGCGGCACATATCGGCCCCGGCCCGTAAAGCGGGTCTGGATCGAGAAGCCCGGCAAGAAGGAGAAACGCCCGCTGGGGATACCCGCCGTGCGCGACCGTGTCGTGCAGGCGGCGGTGCGGCTGGTGATAGAGCCGATCTTCGAGCGGGAGTTTGTGCAGGGCAGTTACGGCTTCCGGCCCGGTCTGGGCTGCAAGGATGCGCTCCGCGAGGTGGACCGGCTGCTGAAGTGCGGCCACCGGTGGGTGGTGGATGCTGACCTGAAGAGTTACTTCGACAGCATCCCCCAGGACCGTCTGATGGCCGAGGTGGAGAGGCGGATTGCCGACGGGCGCCTGCTGGCCCTCGTTCGGGCCTTCCTGCGGCAGCCGGTCATGGACGGTCTGGAGCGGTGGACGCCGGAGCGGGGCACGCCCCAAGGGGCGGTACTGAGCCCGCTTCTGGCGAATATCTACCTGCACCCGATAGACCGGGCCATGGCCGAGGCGGGATACGAGATGGTCCGCTACGCGGACGACTTCGTCATCCTCTGCCGCACGGAGCGGCAGGCCCGGGAGGCGCTGGATCTGGTCGAGAGTCTCTGCGGGGAGCGGGGCCTGACCCTGCACCCGGAGAAGACCCGGCTGGTGGACACAGGCGACCCGGACGACTCATTCGACTTCCTCGGCTACCGCTTCCAGGCAGGCCGCCGGTGGCCCCGGCCGCGCAGCATTAAGCGGCTTCGGGCCAGTCTGCGGCCGAAGACCAAACGGACGCGGGGCGATAGTCTGCCGTGCATCATAGCCGACGTCAACCGGACGCTCCGGGGCTGGTTTGAGTACTTCAAGCACAGTCGCGGGTCCCGGTTACGAAGCGTGGACGGCTGGGTGCGGAGGCGGCTTCGCAGCATCCTGCGGGCCAGAATGGGTCTTCGGGGTATCAGCCGGGGCCGGGACCATCAACGCTGGCCGAACGACTTCTTTCGGGCACATGGGTTATTCACCCTTGAGCACGCCCATGCTGCTGCCTGCCAGCCCGGACGCGGATAACCACCGACTGGAGAGCCGTGTGCCGGGAGAACCGCACGCACGGTTCGGAGGGAGGGGCGGCGCACCAAGGCACCGTCCCTACCCCTATAACCCGGGAAGTAGTTCATCCACCATTTTGAGTCGGCATGAAGAAAGTCGGCCCCCCTGGCTTTCGGACGTTCTCCGTTGTCGGGAGCGGCCCTTCCGGGAACTCTTCTGGCCTTTCGGACTTCTATCCCCAGCCGCTTGCCCGCCGAGACGGGTTCGCACGGCGCGGCTTCCCCCTGACCCCGGGGTAATCTTGAGACGGCCCTGTCGGGCCTGACGAGGCAAGGGTTCCCCAGCCAGCTACCGTTGCTTTGGCGCTTTCTTCATTGTGCTGGTCCGCCAGGTTTACGGTCACCCACCACAGCGCTATCGCCCGGGGTCCGTTGCATCTACCGCGTCACGCGGAAGACGATGTCGCCGGTCCTCTCGTCCTCGGTCTCTGCCCCACCGTTGTCCGTGGTGTTTGCTCCCACGCTGTAAACCACGTAACCCGCCTCGAGTCTCTTGTACCGCAAGGGCTTTCCGTCGAAGGGGTCCCGGGGGACCTCGTCTATATACTCGGGTGCGAGTTGGGAGAGGTTGCGTGGTAATTGCCGGTTGTCCAGCCGGTAACGCTCCACCGCAAGGCTGGCCTGCGCCGCGCGCAGCAGGGCGACCGCGCTCGCCTCTTCTGCAAACGCCCGACCTACGCCCGGGAAAAGCATGGCGGAGAGGTAGTGCAATTCAAGGGCGCTGTCGATCTCCTCTTCGATCTGCGACGCAGTCTTCCGGGCCTCTTCGAGGCGGCGGGGAAAGGGCTTCCCGGCAACCTCGATCACCCTTCCCATCGCGTCCAGGTAATAAACCAAATCCAATTCCAGGAGACCAGTAACGTCCAGCACCACCAATTTCAGGTGTGACGGTCCCGCCTCGTGCGGTAACCGTTCGCTTGCCCAGAAGACTATGGCCCTTTCCCCGATCAGTGCGGTCTCCATTCCTCCCAGGGGTATACTTTCACGGACGCGTTCCCTCAGTTCCTTCAGTGAGCCGTCGGGAACTCCGCCGGTCGACAGCACCCCTTCGAGGCCGTCCGCGGAGATTGCGTGACAGGCCACGCGTACAAGCTGGGACAGCAGCATGGGTTCTTTGCGCAGTGATTCCCCCAGAGCAAGGGCGTCCATCAGGGCCGCGGCCGCACCGGCTTTATCTCCTCGGCGGGCTCGGGACTCGGCCGTCAGAGATAGCAATTCGGTGCAGTGACGAATTTGTGAGAGATAGCGCATCCCGGCTGCAAGGCCCTGTCCCAGATCCACCGGGTAGCGGCATTGCTCGAACGAGGCTGCTTCGTGCAGAAGTCGGAGGGTTTCCGCGTTGGCGTCGAGATGCTGGCGCACCGCTGCCTTCATGTCGTCGGGCATCGGCTCGCCCACGGGCGGGAGCTCCGCCTCACCGACCAGGGGGAGGATTTGCTCCTGATCCGCGCTCGGCTCGACCAGGGCTCCGAAGGCCTGCATGTAGACGGCCGCGGCATTCTGGCCGGGCGGCGGTTCTTCGTACCAGGCATCCAGCTCTTCGGGCGTGGCGGGATAGCCGGCGTCGCGGATGGCCTGCAGGGAGGCCTTCACCCGACGCCGCAGGATAGCCCGGTAAGTCCCATACCCCACCGCCACCAGCGCCAGGAAGCCCAGCGGCAGCCAGACGAACCACCACTCCCGCAGCCAGCTACGTTTCGCCGCGGATCCGCTTATCTGGCATCCCCTCCGGACTTGCCTTCTGACAGATAGCTGCGCGCAGGCACTGGCCGTAAGCATACGCGCTGGCACGTGTAATGTCAAAAATTCTTTGCGCAGCAATGCACAGGCGCGCGGCCGGACAGTGCCGAGGGCCGCCCGCCTACACGCCGCGACCTGCGCGTTTGACCAAACAGGGCGGACTTTCTAAAATCTGACCTGGCGTCGGCAGGGGGATTTGTGGGTTCTCGCGCATCCGTTTGAACGAAGGGGGCACGTATGTGGCCGACTTTGGTCCCGGCGATTCGGGCACTGCGGGGACACGCCCCGGGCAGCCGGGAGAGGCTGATCGCCGCGCGAGACCGTGCCCTGCGGAGGCTGATCCGCCACGCCTGGGACCGCGTCCCGTACTACCGTCGCCTTTTCGAGCAGAGGGGCATTGACCCCGACTCGATCCGCCGGGCCGCGGACCTGCGCGCGGTGCCCATTACGACCAAAGAGGACCTGCGGGAGGCCGGCCCGCGCGCGACAGTGGCACGAGGGCTGGATCCCGATCGCCTCCACCGTGTCAGGACCGGGGGGGCCACCGCCGAACCGTTCACGATCTGGCAAACCTGGTGGGAGCGGTTCCTGTCCTTCGGTTACTGGCTGCGGGCCTACCGCGACTGGGGTGGGCGTTCGGGGGACCGCCACGCCTCGATACGCTACGCGGGCCACCGTGAGCATAGACGCGCAACTTTCTACACCCCGGTGCTGCGCTTCCTGGGGATGAACCGGCGGTTCGTGATCGACGCCGACGCAGAGCTGGATGACATACTGCGGGACCTGCGGGCCTTCCGCCCGGACACGCTGGACGGCATACCCAGCGTGCTGTTGCGCGTGGCGGAACGGGTGACCGAGCAGGATCGGAGGCTCATCCGGCCGCGCCTGGTGGGCACGGGCAGCGAGACCGTGACGGAGGGGATGAAGCGATGTATCCAGGCCGCCTTCGGCGCGCCGCTGTACATGACCTATGGCAGCCACGAGCTGAACCTGATAGCCTGGGAGTGCCCGGAGACCGGCGAGCTGCATACCTGTGACGACGCCGTGACCGTGGAGGTGCTCCGTGACGGCCAACCGGCCGACCCCGGAGAGGAAGGGGAACTGGTCGGGACAAACCTGTTCTGCTACGCGATGCCGTTCATCCGCTACCGGCTGGCGGACGTCGTGGTCCAGGGATCCCCGCGCTGTGCGTGCGGCGCCCCGTTCGGAACCTTACGCACCATCCAGGGCAGAACGCTGGATTACCTGCGCCTGCCGGGCGGCCGGTTGCTGCACCCCTACCGCCTGGTAGGGGAGGTGGTGTACGGGGCGAACTGGATCAAGCGCTACCGGTTCACGCAGGAGAGCGAGGACCGCGTGACACTGCAGGTCTCCCTGCTGCGCGAACCGCCGCCGGGTGCGGTGCGCGCCATGGAGGGCAGGCTGGCCGCGAAGCTGGGACCGGAGGTGCAGTTCCGCATGGGAATCGTGCCGGACATCAGTCCGCCTCGGGGGCAGAAGTTCCGCCTGCTGCGCTCGTCCCTCACGGGGAAGCGGCCCGCACGATGAGCCCCACGAGCAACGGCACGATGGGAGAGGCGGTCAGGCTGCTGAAGGACGACAGCTTCACGGCGGTCCGGAGGCCTGGCGTGGCCGCGCAATGGATGCCGGATGTGACCGGCCGGGCCCATAGTCCGCGGTGCGCTGAGCGCCGGCGGCTCCGCGCTGACGGTGCCGGACGCCGCCTTTCTCGCTGCGTCCCGGAAGCAGGCCGAGGAGCCCTGCCGTGAAGCCTTGAACGGGACGGCAGGGGACTGACCAACCGTTACTCCTGCCACTCCCGCACGGCGCGGCCGACCGCCTCCAGGTTTTGGTTCTCGACCTCGTCGTATTCCCGGCTGAGCAGAATCCCGTCGGCACCGGCTTCCAGGGCCTGCATGCAGTTGGTGTAGGTGATTTCCGGGTCCTCCGGGGCCGGCTTGCCCCAGACGGGGATGCCGCTGGAGACACCCGCGTAGATGCGGCACGCGCCGTCCACCCGCCGCACGGCCCGGTCGACCTCGCGGTATGTATAGTCCTCGGACATCCGGGCGGTTTCCAGGTCCTTCGAGGCCAGTTGCTGGACGTTCGGCTCGTCGGCGGGATCGTAGCCGTTAACGGCGTAGACGAGGTCCAGTGCCTGGGATTTGCTCAGGTCGGCCAGCAGCGCCCGGTGCAGGCTCTCGAGGTTGCCGCTGAGCCGCGGCCCTATGCAGGTGTGATAGACGCAGGGCTTGATCCAGTCGTAAAACTGGGCCAGCTCGGCGTGGTCGAAGCCCACGCGCTTGAACAGGTTCAGCCCCGTGATGCCGTGGTCGGCGTGGTAGCCGAGCTCGTACCGGGGGTCCATCGCCTTCAGCGCGCCGGCCAGCCGCCGGGCGAGACCGTTGTAGGAATCCACCCACTGCCGCTCCCAGGCCAGGATTTCGGGGTAATCCAGCAGCAGGCGCAGTATGGAGACCAGGGCGCCGTCCGGGGGCCGCTCTCCGGCCCGCAGTGTCTGCACCAGCTCCCGCAGCCCCAGGTAGCCCTCGCGTGCCCTCTCCGGGTCCACGCCGCGATCCCGGGTCTTCCGACGGCAGTGCTCGCAGAAGCAGCTCGGCATGCCGCCGTAGAGCGTAACGCCCAGCGGACCGTTGTTCTCCGAGCCCCAGTAGATGCCGGCCAGGTAGGGGTATGTCCGGAAGAGGTCCTCGGTGCTGCCCAGCCAGAAGTTGACATAGTCCGGATGGTTGTAGCAGGGGCGGCCGGTGACGCGCCCCAGGGCGTCGGTTTCGTGCACCTTCAAGAAGTTCGGCCGCCGGGGATAACGCCAGCCCTCCAGGATGCGGGCATAGACGCGGACGCCGCGGCTCGTCGCCGGCCCCTCCAGGTCGGCCAGGATGTCCTTCTCGTAGTATTTCTCCTCCGGCAGGTTGGTCTGGTGGCGCAGGAAGGTGCCGCCGTAGTACTCTTCGTTGACCTCGACCCAGGTCAACTTGTCGTCGTCCCGGGCGCGGTCGATCGGCCGGCCGTGGTCCGCGATGGCCCCGGGTGGGCGGCAGCCGGGCGTCATCCGCTGGTAGGTGTAGCAGGCGACGGCGTTGACGGCCGCCTTCTCCTGCAGCAGGTCGAGCACGAAGTCAATGCCCTCGTCGTAGAACGAGGTCGGACCCATCGTCACGCCCACGAACACGTCGTCCATCGCACGTCCCCTTTCGCAATGATTTCACCGGGACCGGGACTCCACCATAGTGGAGCCGCGCCGCGTGGTCAAAGCGCCAATCGCGGCGATACTTGCGCCGCCGGACGGGGGGCATTACGATTGGCGCCAGTGAGACGGGGCAAACCGTCTGTTGGCAGTGTAGCTCGGCCGCCCCCGGCTGAGTTTCCCGGCAATCGAGGAGCTTGCCCGTATGAAGGCCATCTTCATCCTGTCCGACTCGTTCCGGCGCGACCACATCGGCGCTTACGGCAATGCGTGGATCCACACCCCCAACCTGGACCGGCTCGCCGGCATGTCGCACGTGTTCGACCGCATGTATGCCGGCTCCTTCCCCACGGGTCCGAACCGTCGCGATATCCACGTGGGGATGGGCCAGGCCCCCGGCACCCCGTTCAACTCCTGGAAGAACATCGAGCCGGAGGAGGTGACCCTCGCCCAGCGGCTGGGGGAGGGCGGCGTCCACACCCAGATGATCACCGACGTCGCTAATTGCACGACCGGCGGACGCAACATGCACAAGGGGTTCGACGCCTGGGTGGTCAACCGCGGCCAGGAGGGCGACCCGTATTTCTCCGACGACAGCGCATCGTTCGAATACCCCCTGCCGCCTGAGCTGATCCGGTACAACGAGGCCGGCCTTCGCCGCGTGCTGATGAACCGCGCCCGGAGGTGGTTCGAGGAGGACTACTTCGCGCCGCGCACCTTCAAGATGGCCTGCGAATGGCTGGAGCGGAACTGGCGACGGGAGGATTTCCTGCTCTGGCTGGAGGTCTTCGACCCGCACGAGCCCTGGGACACGCCGCCGTGGTATATCGACCGCTACGACCCCGGCTACGAGGGGCGCGTCTTCGAGTTTCCCCCCTACGGCTACTACCGCAAGATGGGCATCACCGACCGCGAGATACGGCACACGCAGGCCCGCTACGCCGGCGAGGTCAGCATGGTGGACCACGCCGTGGGCAGGCTGCTGGCGGCGCTGGACCGGCTGGGCCTCCTGGAGGAGACGGCCATCGTCTTTACCTCCGATCACGGCATTTACGCGGGCCACGAGGGCGACGCGGGCTGCGTGGGCAAGCCCTGGCTGGTCTGCGACGAGAAGGCGTGGCTGGTCTCCGGCGACTTCGGTCTGCACAATCCCACCTTTCTGCCCCTGCGCACCGGCACCATGCGCATACCGCTTTTCGTGAGGCTGCCCGGCCAGACCGATCAGGTGCGCCATGAGGGCATCGTGCAGCCCTGGGATCTGCACCCGACCGTTTTGGAGCTGTTCGGCCTGGAGTCGCCGGAGGACCTGCAGGGCGAGTCGCTGATGCCGGCCGTGCAGGGCGGCCCGCTGCCCGAGCGCGAGTACGCCTTCAACTGCTGCCTGCACTCCGGCGCCGGGACCAAACAGGCCATGAGCCGGGACTGGATCTACACCTGCTGGCCGGACAACGACCAGCAACCGCACCTGATCGACCTGAAGGGCGATCCCGCGCAGGCGCGCAACACGGCCGGCGAGCGTCCGGACGTCTGCCGCCGCATGCACGAGGCGCTGGCGGAATTCGATCCGGGTTCTTTCGATGGCGTCGAGAATCCCTGGTGAGCGAAGCGATCCGAAGATGATCCCCGGAGAACGCGTGCTGACGGCGCTGGCGCTGCGGGAGCCGGACCGGGTGCCCATCGACTACAGCGCCAACCCGGGCATAGACCGGCGGTTGAAGGAGCATTTCGGGCTGGATCCGGACGATGCCGAGGGGCTGCGGCGGGAGCTGGCGGTTGATTTCCGCCGGGTGCAAGCCCGCTACGTGGGTCCGCAGTAGACGATCCGCTCGGGGTCTCCCGGCACGTGGAGCACGGGCCGGGAGCATTCGAAGGCCGCCGGGGCCTCCGCCGACGGGCACGTCCAGCGGGCGGGCGCCCCTTGCCCCGGAGCCGGAACGGATTCAGGCGGGCTCGCCGGCCAGGCGGTCGATGGCCTTCTGCCCGATGTCGGTCCTGTAGTGGGCGTCCCGGAAGTGTATCTTCGACACGGCTTCGTAGGCGCGCCTTTTGGCCTCCCGGATGGTATCGCCCCTCGCAGTGACCCCCAGGACCCGCCCGCCGGCGGTGACCAGTTTGCCCGTATCGGGGTCGATGGCGGTGCCGGCGTGGAAGACCATCACGTCCTCCATCGCCTCCGCGTCCTCGATCCCCTCGATGGGGAAGCCCTTTTGGTACTCGACGGGGTAGTCGCCGGAGGCCATCACCACACAGAGCGTCGGGCGATGGGCCCAGTGGATGTCCACTTCCTCCAGCGTGCCGTCGATGGTCCCCAGCAGAATGGGCACCAGGTCGCTCTCCAGCCGCATCAGCAGGGGCTGGGTCTCGGGGTCGCCCAGCCGGCAGTTGTATTCCAGCACCTGGGGGCCCTCATTGGTGACCATGATGCCGGCGTAGAGGGCCCCGCGGTAGGGCTTGCCCTCCCGGTTCATGGCGTGGACTCCCTGGACCAGTATCTCGCGCTCCACTTCTGCGGCCAGTTCGTCGGTCATGACGGGGGCGGGGCTGTAGGCTCCCATGCCGCCGGTGTTGGGGCCCTCGTCGCCGTCGTAGGCCGGCTTGTGATCCTGGGAGGAGGGGACGACGGCGATCGTCTGTCCGTCGGTGAAGGCGATCATACTGACCTCCTCGCCCACCAGGCAGTTTTCCACGACCACCTGGTCGCCGGCGTCGCCGAATTCCCTGCGGGCCATGATTCGGTTAACCGCCTCGTAGGCTTCCTCGGTGGTCTGGCAGACGATGGCGGCCTTGCCTCCGGCCAGGCCGTCGGCCTTCACCACGATGGGCGCGCCCACCATGTCCAGGTAGGCCTTGGCGCGGTCGGGCGCGGTGAAGGTGCGGAAGTACGCCGTGGGTATATTGTGGCGGCGCATCAACTGCTTGGCGAAGACTTTGCTGCCCTCGATGCGCGCCGCCAGCCGGTTGGGTCCGAAGACCTTGAGTCCCTCCCCGGCGAACGAGTCCACGATGCCCTCCACCAGAGGCGCTTCCGGGCCGGCGACGGTCAGGTCGATCGAGTTCTGCCGGGCGAACCGGCGCAGGTGCAGTATGTCGGTATCCTCGATGTCCACGCATTCGGCCATGCGGGCGATGCCGGCGTTGCCCGGTGCGCAGAACACCCGGTCCACCAGGGGAGACTGGACGATCTTCCAGACCAGCGCATGTTCCCTTCCTCCGCCACCTACAACCAGCACCTTCATGCCGACCTCCCGTACGTTGCCCGCAGCGCAAAACTCGTTCGGCAGCCGTCACAGTATAGCCCCGCGTCCGTGGGCCGTCAAACGGTGCACCGACCGCCCCGGCGGATCGTTCACTATCTGGACCTGCGCCGGAAGTGCACCTCGTCCGGGTCCATGTTGGCCCAGCGGAGAATCTGGTCTCGTTGCTTGCGCATATAAGGCTTGAGCGCCGCCCCAAATAAGCCCGTTTGCGTGTCAATGTAGAATGGAAGGAAATAGATAGGAAACTGGAGGCTGCGAAGGTAGAAGCTGCCGCTGAGTTCTCCGGTGTCATAATGGAGGTCGGCATGGAAGGCGGTCCAGCCGAGCACGAAAATGGAATGAACAGGCCAGGTGTCACGCAGCTTAAGTGTGTCTTCTCCTTCCCATTCGACGGCGTATTCACCTTCGGCTTTCGTGGCTACATCGGGCAGGGGATTTGATGATACCGGCGCCCGGAAGTGGGTCACCGAACAGCCACAAGCGCTCGCAACCAGAACAAGAACCGCAACGCAGCAGGGCATCCTGGCTGCCGCACGTCGCATCGAACTGCGCAGCCATCCACCGGACTTACAGCACAGAAGTGCGCTCATGCTCCTTTCTCCTTTCGCAAGCTACAGAACATTCCGAACACTTCGGCAGTAGGCCGCATCCGCCGAGGAAGCGGCCGTCAGAACCCGGCAGTTGGAATGAAACAGGTGGAACCACGTCCGCACGGGTACCGGGCCGCCGTGCTCTGTGCGATTGGCCGTTCTCAAGTTGACTGCCTGTTGACCTCCGTCGGAGAGAATTTGCTCGGCAGTTCTCACTGTGCGGTCCCGTGCCTGTCGGCCGTCAAACGGTGCGCGGACGGCAGCATAGAATAAAAAGGGCCGCCAGGGAGGCGGCCCTTTTCGAGTCCGGCCCGGCGCTACTCGCCGTACACCACGGTGGTGAACTTGGAGTAGACGCCCAGGATGTTCTCGAACTGGTAGTCCGCGTAATGGATCTTGCGGATGTTGCCGTCCTGGGCTGCCGCCGACAGGCTGCAGTCACCGACAGACACCAGCCCCAACACGTTCTCCGACGTGGCCGTTCCTTTTTTCATCGTGACCACTGCGCCGGCGTCAAAGTTGTTGCTGATGGGGCCGTTGAGCCGGGCGAACATCAGACCGGGCGGCGGCTGAACGGGCGTCACGTACACGCCGCCGGCGCAGCCGACGGTGAAAACCAGCATCAGACCTACAACTGTGAGCAAAGCGATCTTCTTCATGCTTACCCTCCGAAATCTGGGTTATCGTACTGACGCACGGGCTTTCCGACGAAACCTCGCGACGCGTGCATCACCCCCTTCCCGCAAGAAACCCCTAACCCCTGACCGCGCAGTTTCAATCGGTTTCCCCGGACGTATCATCGCTCTGCGTCCGCTGAACGCGGTGCACTATCTCCAGGATGGACGCCAGTTTGTCCGGCCGCTCTCGCCGCCGCAGCTCCTCGACCCGCTCCTCGGGATAGTGCTCCTGCAGGAAACCCCGGACGTCGAAAACCTCCCACCAGCAGTCGAGGATGCGGGCGCAGAGCCGGCCCCCTTCCTGGGTTCGGCAGTAGCGAAAAGTCACCGCGTGGCCCAGCCGCGGGCAGCGGCGCCGTCGCTCGTCGTGTTCCTCCAGCTCGCTCATCACTCGGGTTTGGGGAGTCCCTCGATGGAAGTCAGGGATTCCTGGAGCTCGTCCTCGGGCAAGGGATAGTCCACCAGTTCGCCCCGGAAGAAGGCGTCGTAGCCGGAAAGGTCCATCAGCCCGTGGCCGGACCAGTTCATGAGGATGACCTTCTCCTTCCCCTCCTCTTTGGCCTGTTCGGCCTCCTGGATGGCTGCGGCGATGGCGTGGGAGGTCTCCGGTGCGGGGATGAAGCCTTCCGTGCGGGCAAAGGTGACCGCGGCCTCGTAGCACTCTACCTGGTGCAGCGCCCGGGCCTCCACGAGTTCCTTCTGAATCAGCTTGCTGACCAGGGGGGCCAGGCCGTGGTAGCGCAGTCCTCCGGCGTGGATCGGCGGCGGCACGAAATTGTGACCCAGCGTATGCATGGGCAGCAGGGGCGTCTGCATGGCCGTGTCGCCGAAGTCGTATGCGAACGGGGCCCGGGTCATCGTCGGGCAGGCGGTGGGCTCGGTTGCCATGATGCGCACCTGTTGGCCGTTGATCTTGTCGTGCGCGAAGGGGAAGGCCAGCCCGGCGAAGTTCGAGCCGCCCCCCGCGCACCCGATCACCACGTCGGGATAATCCCCGGCCATCTCCATCTGCTTCCTGGCCTCCTGGCCAATGATGGTCTGATGCAGCAGAACGTGATTCAGGACGCTTCCCAGGCTGTAGCGGGCATCTTCGCTCTGCACGGCGTCTTCGATGGCCTCGCTGATGGCAATGCCCAGGCTTCCCGGCGTGTCGGGTTTCTCCTTCAGCACCTTCTGCCCGAACTGAGTGCGTTCGCTGGGGCTGGCGATGCACTCGGCGTTCCACGCCTGCATCATCAGCTTGCGGAAGGGCTTCTGGTCGAAGCTCACGCGCACCATGTAGACCCTGCATTCCAGGTCGAACAGGCAGCAGGCCATGGCCAGGGCGCTGCCCCACTGGCCGGCCCCCGTCTCGGTTGTCAATCGCTTGACGCCGAACGCCTTATTGTAGTACGCCTGGGCCACGGCGGTATTGGGCTTATGGCTGCCGGGGGGCGAGACGCCCTCGTTCTTGTAGTAGATTCTGGCGGGAGTGTCGAGCGCTTCCTCCAGCGCCAGGGCCCGATGCAAAGGGCTGGGCCGCCACAGCGCCAGTTTCGCCAGGACAGGCTCCGGGATGTCGATCCAGCGTTCCTGGCTCACTTCCTGTTCGATCAGGTTCATGGGGAAAACCGGTGCCGGATCCTCCGGGTCTATGGGCTTGCCCGTGGCCGGGTTAAGGGGCGGGCTGAGAGGACTGGGCAGATCGGCCTGGATGTTGTACCACTGCCTGGGGATCTGGTCCTCCGGCAGCACGATGCGGGTAGCGGCGCCCATGCGAGCTTCTGCCTGCTGGAGTTCCGGATGAGGAACCTCGGCGGTTCCTCTACATTGCGTTCGAAGTCCATAGCATCTTATCAACATAGAACAGCCCGTCAAGAACATTCCAGCGCATCCTCGCGGCCTCGCGCAGGGTCCACGCGCGGGGGCGGAGCACTGCGGCGGTCCGGTTGACTTGAAACGGACCCGATGTGCGATAACATGGGGGACCATGACTTCTACGCCTGGGAGGTGGACCAGATGGGCTGGGTTGATACAAGACCGCAGACGGTGCGGCGCTCGCCGGAGGAGATGATCGAGCACCTGAACGATTTCGAGCTGGACCTGAAGTTCTCCGCGGGCGTGTGGTTTTTCTTCCCCGGCGGGGGCCGGTTCCACGATGCCTACGTGGACAGGCCCGAGGACCCGGACGAGTGGCTGGAGCGGGTGTTCGAGTTCGCCGCGCCTCTGAAGGAGCACGGCCTCTGCGGCCTGGAGGCGCACTACCCGAACGAGGTGAACGAGGGCAACATCGACCGCTATGTCCAGTTCGGTGAGGAGACGGGCATCCGGCTGATCACCATCGTGCCGAACCTTTTCTTCGACCGCCAGTTCGAGTTCGGCGCGCTCAGCAGCCCCATTCCGGAGGTTCGCCGCAACGCCATCGAGCGCGCCAAGACCGCCCTGAAGCTGAACAAGCGGATCGACAGCGATTTCTCGATCGTCTGGCCGGGCATTGACGGTTACGAGAATGCCTTCGGCATCGACTTCGCCGCGGCGCGCGACCGCTTCTGCGAGGGTCTGGCCGAGGCCATGGACGCCGTACCCGGGGTGCGGGTGGCGGAGGAGCCGAAGCCCTACGAGCCGCGGGCGAAGATCATCTACGGCACCACCCCGGAGGGCCTGCTGATGGGCCAGAAGGTGGAGTCCATGCTGGAGGCTCCGGAGAACCGGGAAACACTGGACCGGGGCGAGGCCCTGGTGGGCATGAACCCCGAGGTGGGTCACGTGCTGATGGGTTACGAGGACCTGGCCTACGCCTTCAGCCTGGTGATGGAGTACGGGCGGCTGTTCCACACGCACTGGAACTCCCAGCCGCTGGGCAACTACGACCAGGACCAGAACGTGGGGGTCATCAGCCCGGAGCAGGCCGAGGCTGCCCTCTACGTGCTGAAGATGCACGGTTACCAGGGCTACTTCGGCATCGACATCAACCCGGAACGCATGCCCGTGGACCGCGCCCTCATCAACTGCATGGACGCCATTAAGGCCATGAACGAGCGGGTGAACCGGATGGACCACGAGAAGGTCATCGCCTGCACCACGAAGCCGGACAAGAACCGGGGCCTGCTGGAGGCGCTCCTGACCCGGGCCCGGGCCCCGCAGGGAGTCGAGCTGTCCGAAATGCCGCAGATCCATTAATAAGGAGGTTGAACACACACATGGGCAAAAGCAGCCGGGCGGTGCCGGCAAGGGTCCGGGGCGCCGGGGGACTGCTTCTGATCACCGCAACCGCTGGCATACTGGCGGTGGCGGTATACGGGGGCATCCAGGCGTTGGCGGGGCCTTTCGATTCGGCCTATTTGATGGCGATGCTCACGGTGACGGCCATGAGCCTCCTGACGTGGTTCGTGTTCCTTCTGATAGGGACGGGGCTTCTGAACGGGCGCCGGGAGGCGGTGGTCTGGCTGGGCGTGGTCTGCGTTGCAGCCACCATACCCATCGCCGCTGCCCTGATAGGCGATCAGACCAGGCCGATGGTTCTGGCGCGGCCGGATTTCTGGGCGGTGCTGGCCGCCTGGTGCGTCTCCTACGGGGTGCTGGTCGCCGCGGCCACTCAATGGGACGCGCTGAGCGCCTGACAGCAAGAGAGCCGGCGGCGAATATATCCGCCGCCGGCTTGTGTTACGCCGGTTATGCCGTCCCTGTCGACGGCTGGCCGGTCACTTGATCTGGATGGACCTGGCCCGGGCGCTCTCCGTCTTCGGCATGGTCAGCTTCAGCACGCCGTTTTCGTACGTGGCTTCGATCTGGTCGGCGTCCACGTAATCCGGCAGACGGATGCGCCGCTCGAAGGAGCCGTAGCGCCGCTCAACCCGGTGATAGCCGGCTTCCTCGGCGGTCTGTTCCTCCTTCTTCTCGCCGCGCAGGGTGAGCACGCCGTTATCGATGCTCACGTCCAGGTCCTCCTTCGTCATGCCGGGGACCTCGGCGGTGAGCTTAACGGAATCCTGCTCCTCGACCACGTCCACGGCTGGGACGAAACGGCGTTCCGGCCAGCGGGTCAGTCCGGTCTCGCCTTCGAGGTCTTCGAAGAAATCCTCGAACAGCCGCCGGAACGGCAACGAAAAGTACGAACCCGGCGAACTCGGCTTTCGTCTGACGATGTCAGCCATCGTTCGCACCTCCTTAACTTAGAGTTTCGATTGTTGATGGAGTGAACTGACTCGCTCAATCCACTCATGTAACAAGCAACGAGCATGCCAATGGAGTGGTTCATCTGCAAGGATCGCCCTGGCAAGCACTTATGACTTATGACCCGGCCGTGTATTCTGACGCCGGGGGCTCCCGCACTGTCAATCTGACATGGCGCGCCGCCTGCCTGTCGAAATGGCAGACGGCCCCTCCCTCAGCCCGCCTCTCCGGTTGATATTCTCGCGATGCGTTGGTTAGAATACCGCGCAA
This sequence comes from uncultured candidatus Brocadiaceae bacterium, assembly GCA_964572825.1. Classification (GTDB taxonomy): domain Bacteria; phylum Planctomycetota; class Brocadiia; order SM23-32; family SM23-32; genus CAYVBE01. The sequence continues at coordinate 76,196 of CAZNGS010000007.1, read as the reverse complement.
ATCGGCCGGACCGGCCGTGCGTTCTCCCCGTTGCGACTTCATCGGAACGAGGCGATTATGGCCCAGCAGGGAAGGGACAGGTGGACGAACCGGGCGGCGTTCATCATGGCGGCCGTGGGCAGCGCGGTGGGGTTGGGCAACCTGTGGCGCTTCCCCTACGTGGCCTTCAAGAGCGGCGGCGGGGCCTTTTTCATACCCTACCTGATCGCCCTGGTCAGCGCGGGCATTCCCCTGATGATCATCGAGTACGCCCTGGGGCAGAAATACCAGGGCGGCGCCCCCCAGGCCCTGGCCGCCGTGACGAGCAAATTCCGGTGGGTGGGCTGGTTCGCCCTGCTGGTCGGCGCCACCATCACCACCTACTACGTGGTGATCATGGCCTATGCGTGGCGCTTCGCCGTGGCGTCGTGGACCGTCGCGTGGAGCAAGCCCGCCCCTGTTGCCGAGGTGATCGAGAAAAACGGCCGCCCGCAGACGCTGGAAACCCCCCCGGAGCGCGTGCGTCTCTACCTGCCCGCACCGGACAGGGAGAGGAAGGCCAGGCTGCAGGAGCTCCAGCGGGAACGGCCCGAGGAGGAGCAACTCCCCATCCTGCTGCCCGAGGAGGTGGAACGGCTCCGCAAGGAGCAGGAGCACGGGTCCCCCCGACAGGGGCTGCGCTACGTGCCTCTGGGCGAGAACGTTGACAATTACTTCAACGAGGTCTGCCTCGGCGGATATCAGCCCGATTTCTGGCGGGCGGCGCACGCCTACAACAGCGCGACCACACAGGAGGAGCGCGCTCCTCCGGGCGGAGAGGTGGCCTACACGGGGAACATGTTCCGGTTCACTCCCGCGCTGGTGGCGGGCGCCGCGCTGACCTGGCTGCTCATCTTCCTGATCATCTTCAAGGGAGTGCGGAACGTCGGCCGCGTGGTGATGATCACAGTGCCGCTGCCGGTCGTCCTTCTGTTGATCGTTCTGGTGCGCGGGCTGACCCTGCCCGGCGCCGTCGAGGGGCTCATCTACTACCTGAGGCCGAACTGGGCCTTGCTGAAGGACCCGGACGTCTGGATCGCCGCCTATGGACAGATATTCTTCAGCCTGAGCCTGGGGTTCGGCATTTTGATCGCCTACGCCAGCTACATGCCGCCCGAGAGCGACGTCACCAACAGCGCCTTCATCACCAGCCTGGGCAACTGCGCGACGAGTTTCATCGCCGGGCTGGCGGTGTTCAGCGTGCTGGGCTACCTGGCCTACCTGGAGGCCCAGCCGGTGGGCGAGGTGGTGGCCGGCGGCCCCGGGCTGGTGTTCGTCACCTATCCCATCGCCCTGGCGAAAATGCCCATGGCGGGCTGGGCGATCGGCCTGGTCTCGTTCCTGTTTTTTGCCTGCCTCATCACGCTGGGCATCGACAGTGCGTTCAGCATCGTGGAAGGGGTGGTGACCGGGTTCCGGGACCGCTTCCCGGGGCTCTCGCGTCCGGCGATGACGGCCATCTTCTGCGCCGCGGGCTTCGCCGGAAGCCTTGTTTTCTGCACCCGCAGCGGCAAGATGTGGCTGGACATCGTGGACAACTGGATGAACAACTACGGGCTTCCCCTGGTGGGTCTTATGGAGTGCATCGCCGTGGGCTACTTCTTCCACCTGCACGAGCTGAAGGACTACATCAACGAACACAGCGAGATAAAGGTCCACAACTGGTTCGACGCCTTCGTCAAAGTCGTCACGCCGGCCGTTCTCGTCTACCTGCTGGGGAACCAGTTCCTTACGGACATCGCTGAGGTGTACGGGAATTACGACGGCATCCTGGCACACGCGGTGACCCTGGCCGGATGGGGCTGGTTCGTGTTCATACTCGTCGGGGCGCTGCTGCTTTCGCGCCACTACTGGGCCACGGCGGGCATCGGCGCGACGGGGGTGCTGTTCGCCGGGATCCTTGCCTACCTGTATTATGCCTCCGGCGGAGTCGAGGCGGGGCAGAAGGTGGGCGAGCTGGTGGCGCCGGCGGCCGTGGCCGCGGTGGCGGCGGCGCTGTTGTTCGGCGGGCTGGCCGCGTGCATCGCCATTGCCGTCAAGACGCACCACCTGGCCGGGCTGAGCCCGGAGGCCCGACGGCAGACCCAGGCAGAGCGCGAAGAGCCAGACCGGGAGTAGCAGCGCTCATTCCGCGGCTCAGCGCTACCCCTCGACGGCGACCTGCGCCGCGTGCGGCGAGAACTGCGAGCGGGCCGTGACGGCCCCGCGCCGGTGCCGCTCCAGGATGCGGACCTCCTTCGTCTCGTCCGGGAACAGATCGAAGAAGTTGTCCTCAAACAGCCATCCGAACGCGTCCCCCTCTTGATCGCCCCGCAGCTCGATGCAGCGGGCGTAGGCGTCTGTTGTCACGGTCAAAATGCCGTCCTGCTCGCCAAGTTCCAGCCTTGCCTCGGGGAAGCGGAGGCGCCCTTCGATCTCGGCGAAGTCGCTGCTTCGGGCCAGAAGGGCGCCCTCCTCGTCCAGCAGGCGGGCGTAGATGGCGAGCTGGCGCGGGAACATGCCGAAATCATCCAGGTCGGTGATCACCCGTGACTCTCCCGCCGGTGCGCGCACATCCCTGCGCAACTCCTCGGTGGCCCGGTTCTCGAAGATATCGTAGAGCTGCACTACCAGAGTGCCCCGGACGGGTTCCGCGCTGTCATTGACCACCCAGACGTGGATGTGGTCCCCGATCTCGATGGACACCAGCACCGGCCGGTAGGCGCGCCTCATGGAGTAGTAACCCATGTTCGGCTCGAGGTAGTAGTCGATCAGTTCGCTGTAGATCTGCGGCCAGGAGGCGTTGAGCTTCCACCAGAAATGGCCCATCGTGCGCCGTGGCCCGTCCGGATCGGTGACGGGTCGGCCGCGGCGGTACCGTTCTACGTACTGGCGGATGTAGTGCCCCTGGGCGGCCCCCAGGCAGTAGATCAGCCCCTCCGGGGTGTCACCGGTGTTATAGAATTTGCCCAGCGGCCCGACGCGCCCGAAGGTGAAATCGTTGCCCAGCGTCATGTGCATCCAGGATTCCGGCATGGGCATGTCATCGCGGCTGCGCATCACGCCCGTAAAATCCTCCGGCCACAGCTCGTCTTCCGGCAGGTAGCGGCGGAGCGTCTTAAGCATCGGCGCCGCCGTGCGGGTGTTTTCCGTGAACAGGACGGGGTGGAGTTCTCCCGGCACGAAGTGCAGATGGGTGTAGGAATGCGAATCGCCCTCCAGGGGATCGTTGGCGAAGGCCCCGCCAGACGGAGAGCTGGGATGGTAATGGCGCTCGGGGTCGAGCCGGCGGCACACCTGTCGGTAGTCCTCCTCGAAGATGACCCGCCCCACGTAGTCGTCCCCGGTGCACCCGGCCATTTCGGCGCCCATGTGCGTCTCGTTGGCGCCGCACCACAGCAGGATGCAGGGGTGGTGCCTGAGCCTGCGCACGTAGTGCTCGGCCTCCCGGCGGCACAGGGCGCGGTATTCTTCGTCGTCCGGATACATCCCCCAGGTGTGGAAGAAATCGTGCCAGACCAGGATGCCGCGGCGGTCGGCTTCCTCGAAGAACTCCTCGTGGTAGGGCGCGCCGGGGCCCCAGGCTCGCAGTGCGTTCATGTTGGCGTTCTCCACCATGTCCAGCACCCGCCGGCAGCGCTTGCTGTCCCATACGTGGGTGCGGCCCTTGAGGGGCGTCAGGTTCGCTCCCCAGACCTTGACCTGCCTGCCGTTGACGCGCCAGTCGAACTCCCCCTCCATTCGGAGTTCCCGGAAGCCGACGCTCCGGACCACCCGGTCCAGGGCACCGTCCGCCGCGACGAGTTCCGCCGTCACGCGGTAGAGGGGCTGCTCCCCGTAGCCACGCGGCCACCACAGGCGCGGCTGCTCCACGGGCAGGTCGAGGCGGGCCTTCCACCGATCATCCTCCAGCAGTTCCAGATCTACTTCGGCGGACGCGACGCCTTCCCCGTCGGGGTCTTCCAGGGTCACCTCCAGGCGTGCCCCCTCGGCCCGTCCTGTGCCCTCGGCCGCCACCGCCAGCGTGCCCGTCCCGCAGTCATCGGACAGCCCGGTCCGCAGGTCCAGGTGCTCCACCTCCATCCGGTCGGGCAGCTCGAGCACCACCTCGTCATAGATTCCGATGGGCGTGTAGCGGGGATCGGCGCCCAGGAAGCCGCCGAAATCCTCCTGCGTCTTGCGCACCAGGCGGTGCCGGGGGAACTTGCCCTCCCATTCGTCGGGGAACGGCAGCGTTTCCACGTACTTCCAGGGCGAGTAGAAGTGCACGAGCAGCACGTTCTGCCCTTCGAGGGCATCCGTGATCTCGACCCGGCCGGGAAGATAGAGATCGTTGTGGAAGGCCACCTGGCGCCCGTTCAGGTAGATGTCCGCTACCGTATCCAGGCCCTTGAAGTGGAGGTAAACCGGCCGGTCGGCGCCGGGGGCCGTGAAGGTCTTGCGATAGACCCAGTCCCTCTGCGCCACCCACAGCCAGTCCTCCATCCTGCCCGGCAGGGCGGGGTTCTCCAGCAGGCCGTTGGATAGCAGGGCGTCCTGCACCTGGGCGGGCATGTCCGTGCGGAGCCACCCGGCTTCCCCGCCGAGTTCTCCCCGGGTGAGAACGTCCGTCTGCTCAGGGGTCAGTTTCCCGTTCGTGGAGAGCTGCCCGACTTGCCATTGCCCGTTCAGGTCGATCACCTCTTTCATGCTTTTCGCCTCCCGAATGCCCGGAGTAGATGCGCAGGCAGTTGCCGACAAAAGGCCCGTATCCTATCATATCTAAAGTCGATGTTCGGGGGTATCCCATCGTTTCTACCCGTGAGAAGGGGAGCATCGTGTCTTTGAGCAGAGCCGGCAAGATTCTGACTGTTTATCTGATACTCGTGGGCATGTCGTTCGTCAGCGGGGCTGACTGGAATCAGTGGCGCGGGCCGAACCGGAACGGGGTGGCCCCGGGAAGTCCCGCTCTGACCGGGGAATGGGGACGGCGGGGTCCGCCCGAGGTCTGGACCACCGCCGAGGTCCCGGCCGAAAGGGAGGGCGGATTCGGAAGCGTCTCGGTGGTGGACGGGAAGGCTTACGTCTACTCCAACTGGAAGTATCGCGTGCCCACGCCCACCCGCATACTGACCAAAGACGCGCTGAGGCGACTGGGCTGGGAAGAGCAGATGCCCCAGGACATCCGGGAGGCCACCGAAGAGGCGCGCCTCAGCGACGAACGGGCCGCGCTGGAAAAGAACGAAGTGCGCGGCTGGGCCGCCCGGTGGGTTCAGGAGAACATACCCGAAGAGCAGAGCAAGTGGCGCGGCCCCTGCCAGAGGCGTTTGATGCTCGGAGAGAAGGCCGTGCCGCTCCACGCGCTGAAGCAGCTCAAGGAGATCGCGGACCGACAGTTCCCCACACAGAAGGCGCTGGACGAGTGGTTCGCCGAGCACGGCATCGAGGGCGGCGTGCGCGAGAAGATCATGAAGGTGATTCCCGACTACGAGGTGAGGGCGAAGGACGTGGTGCTCTGCTTCGATGCTGTCACCGGCGAGACCGTCTGGAAAACCGAGATGCCCGGCACGGCTTACGACTGGGCCTGCTCCTGCACACCCTGTGTTGTGGACGGCCGATGTTACGTGCTCGGCTCGGACACGATGGCCTACTGCCTGGACGCCGCCACCGGGGAGACCGTCTGGGAGACGAAGACCGATGCTCCGGACTCCTGGCAGCCTTCCGCGTCCTTCGCCGTCGTGGACGGAGTGGCCGTGCTCTCCGCCGGACCGCTGAGCGGTTACGATGCGGCCACCGGGGAGCTGCTCTGGCAGCAGGAGGAGCTCTTCTGCCATCACAACTCCCCGACCACATGGCAGACCGGGGGGGAGACGCTGCTGATCTGCCAGACACCCAAGAAGACCGGGTGCGTGGACCCCACCGATGGCTCCCTGTTGTGGCAAATCCCCGCGGCCAGCAGCCACGCGACGGCGGCCGTGCAGGGCAACCTCATGGTGGTCATGGGCAAGGACGAAGAGTTCGGCGTCAAGGGCTTCCGCATATCCCGCCAGGGTGCGGAGGAACTCTGGAGTGCGCCCTTCACCGACCGGGGTTCGAGCCCCGTGATTCATGGCGACGCCGCCTACGTGGTCGCGGCCAAACCGAAGCCCACAGTGGCCTGCCTGGACCTGGAGACCGGTCGCGTGAACTGGCAGAAGCGAGTGAGAAAGGCGCATTTCTCGTCCCCCATCGTCGCGGACGGCAAACTGATCGCCATCGCGGACGATGCCCTGCTGCTTTTCGAGGCCGATCCGGCGGAGTGCAGGCTGCTCGGCGAGGCCCGGCTGGGGATCACCCAGTGCACCTCGCCCGCTATTGTCGATGGGCTCGCCTACCTGCGGCTCGACAAGAGCATCGGTTGCTTCGATCTCCGGGCCGCTTCCGGTCGCGTGGCCGAGGACACCCCGCGGTAGTCGCAGTGGTTTTTGTGGAGCACGGGCGCCTTCGCCCGTGGCGTCGCTCCGCCAGGGCCGGTTGAGCGACAGTCTCCTGAAGGCGGTGAGCGGGAAGAGAATTCCTATGCGAGGATGCATCAAAGGATGCGGCCTGGTGGTAGTGGTGGCGCTGGCCGCCGGGGTCACGGCTGCCTTCTTCACCAATCCCGACGCGGGCCAGCACCGGCGGGCCGTGCGGGAGGCGGCGGCCGAGGAGCACGGCACCCTCGGCGCCGTGCTGGGCGCTGCCGGGGCGGAGCTACTCACCTACAAGAACCATCTCGTCTTCTCCGAGACCCGGCATCCCGTCAACGAACAGCGGGCGACCCTGGGCTTCTTCGGACTGGTGTTCGTGAACGAGGAAGCCCTTTCCCTCAAGAAGGCCGGGGGCGGGTGACCAACCGGCCCGTCTGGCCCGCCCGGCAGCCGGCTTGCATCGGCGACCGACGGCGATATCATGGTCGTCGGGACGGCGACTTCACCGCTGCAATGAAGGGGATCGCGCGATGGATGCAGAGCGAGAGATCGTGGACGGAGTGCCGGAGCTGTTTCTGGACGGCGAGCTGCAGGCGCGCATGTGCTCCAGGCCGGACCTGCCGGCCTACCTTGTGCTGGAGAAAATGGATCAGTACAGCGAGGCCGACATCCGGGTGCACCTGGTCAGCCTGCACCGACCGATGCTGATGTGCTGGGACGGCGGCGTCCGCTACGACTGCATCGAGTACGAGTCCTACGTAAGGCGCATCGTCCGGTACGAGCCGGACGCCCGGCTGATCCTCTACCTGGGCATTCGCACCAGCGCGCCCTACAAGTGGTACATGAATCACCCGGAGGAGTGCACGCTGCTGAGCAATGGCGTGCGCATGGATGGCCCGTCCGTCGCCTCCAAGGTCTGGCGGAAAGACTCCTGCGAGGCCATCCGGCGCATCGTGCGTCATTTCGAGCAGTGTGATGTGGCCGACCACGTGATCGGCTACAACTTCGTGATGGGCGCCAACGAGTGGTTTGCCTATGGCGCCTACCACACCGACCCGGTCGAGGACGGCTTCGCCGACTACTCCGAGCCCTTCCAGCGGCATTACCGGCAATGGGTTCGCGACCGCTACGACGGCGACGTGGAGGCGTTGCGGGAAAGCTGGCGCGACCCCCAGATCACCTTCGAGCAGGTCAGCGTGCCCAGCCCCGAGGAACGCCTCAACCACGGCCACCACGGCATGTTCTACAGCTACGAGACCTTCGGAAACCGGCTGGTGGATTTCTACCGCTGCTGGAACGAGGCGTGGTGCAACATGGCCGAGACGTGGTGCCGGGCGGCCAAGGAGGCGGCCACGAAACCCCTGCTGTGCGGCTTGATGAACGCCTACGCCTACTGCGGCCCGCACGTGGCGGGCTATCCCCAGGTGCACGGCCACGGCGCGCTGATGAAGCTGCTGGAGTCGCCCCACGTGGACTTCTTCCAGTCGCCCTATCACTATTACAACCGCTGCTTCGGCGGCACGCACTACAGCGAGCATGCGCCGGATTCGGTGCTGCTGCACGGGAAACTGATGCTGGACCAGATCGACACCAAGACCCACCTGAAGCACGGGCCGAACACCAACGCCACCACGCCGTTCGAGACGGAGCAGGTGCTGAAGCGAGACTTCGCCTACTCGCTGACCAAGAACTGCCACTGCTACTGGATGGAGATACATCGCGGCGTTTTCGGCGGCTTCGGCGCGCCCTCGGAATTGGAGCCGCTGCATTACGACTCGCCCGACATCCGCGCGCTGATCGGCCGACTACGCCGCCTGAGCGACGAGAACCAGGAGCGGGGCACGGAGAACGTGACCGAGGTCGGCTTCTTCACCTCCAAACAGGGCACCTACTACCTGAAGTCCGAGCGGATGTTCCAGCAGTTCTTCGTGGACGCGCTGCGGCAGTGGATCCTGCCCTGGATCGGCACGCCCTTCGACGACTACGTGCTGGAGGATTTCCACAACGTTGAGCGCGATTACGCGGTGTATGTCTTCCCCAACGCCGTTTACGTGCCCGAAAACCTGCGCGATGCGGTCCGCCGGAAGGTCGAGGACGGCGCGACCGCCGTCTTCTTCCATGCCCCCGGCTACGCCGACGACGAGGGCACCGGCTTGGACCGGGTCGAGGCGTTCACCGGCCTGCGGCTGGCGCAAAAGCGGGCGCTGGACTTCCTGCAGGTCGATCTCGAGCAGGGGGGTCATCCCCTGCTGGAAGGCGTCTCCGAAACCAGCTACGGCACCGACATGGATCCGGAGGTCTTCAACGCCGGCCAGGAATGGCTGCAGTTCCCCGACGACCGGATGCAGTACCGGTTCCACCCGCTTTTCTACGCCGCGGACCCGGAGGCTGAAGTCCTGGGGACGCTCCGGCGGGCCGACGGGCCGGGTCTCGCAGTCAAGCAGGTCGGCCAGGGCACGGTCGTGTATTCGGCGGCGCCGCTGCTGCCGGCCCCCGTGCTGCGCAACATCATCGCCGCCGCCGGCGGGCACATCTACAGCCCCTGCGGCAGCCTGGTCTACGCCAGCAGCGGCTACGTATGCGTCCAGGCGGCGGCCGATGGCACCGAGACGGTCGTGCTGCCCGGTCTCTGCCGGGTGGAGGACGCCCTGACGGGGGAGGAGATGGTGGAGTGCGCGGATTCTTTCAGCTACCCGACCACGTACGGCGAGATGCGCATCTTCCGGCTTTCGAGCCGAGGGTGACCATCGGTCTGCCCCATGTTTCGGAGGGTGAAGACAGCATGGAAGCAAGGCGCGAGGTAAGCGGCGGAATCGCGGAGATCGTGATCGACGGCCGGCGTGCGACCCGCACCTACGCATCTGCGGACATGCCCGGATTCTGGGCGGCGGAGAAGGTCGACGAATTCCGCGAGGCCGACATCAACATTTTCATGACCTCGATGTTCCAGCCGTTCCAGTTCGGCTGGGACGGGGCCGACACCTACGACTACTCCGCCTGCGAGGTGCACCTGGCAAAGCTGGTCCGCAGGCGGGCCGACGTGCGCGTCCTCCTCTACGTGGGCGCCCGGCCGGGCGCGCCCTACATGTGGTGCATGCTCCACTCGGAGCAATTGCAGTTGCCCTACCGGCACACCAGGGCCTCCTTCGACACCGGGGCGGGGGAGGCGAGGCGGTACGATGAGCCCGTCCGCACCATCGGGCCTTCCCTCGGCTCCCGACTGTGGCTGAGGGAGAGCAGCGAGGCCGTGCGCCGGTTCGTCGAGCATTTCGAGGCCAGCGAATTCGCCGACAACATCATCGGCTACTGGCCCAGCACCGGGTGCACGGAATGGCACAAGGACGCGGACGACTTCTCCGAGCCCATGAGCCGGGCGTTCCGCGAGTGGCTGCGGGACCATTACGAGGGCGACGTGGCGGAACTGCGTCGCCGCTGGGGCGATCCGGAGGTGACCTTCGAGACGGCGGAACTGCTCACCCCGGGGGAGCGGACTGGCCTGGGAGAGGAAGCCCTGTTCCACTACCGCCAGCACTGCGGCCTGAAGGTGGCCGACTACTTTAGCTGCTTCAACGACCTGAACGCCGACCTGGCCATCGCCTACGCACGGGCGGCCAAGGAAGGCTGCCAGGGGCGGAAGCTGGTGGGGATGTGCCACGGATACAGCTACTGCTCGCAGTTCCTGGGCCACCCCAACGGCAAGGGTCATGGGGCCGCGCGGCGCCTGTTCCGGTCGCCCTACATCGACTTTTTTGGCTCACCTTTTCACTATTTCAACCGCTGCTTCGGCGGCGTCCATCTCTCCGAGCACGCCATCGATTCGGTGCTGCTGAGGGGGAAGGTCTTTCTCGACCAACTGGACATCAAGACACACCTGCATGCCAGCGGGGAGCTCTACTACACCAACGCGGTGACCCCCTGGCAGTCCAAGCAGGTGCTGAAGCGCTCCGTCGCCTACACGCTGTCCAAGAACGCGCACCATTACTGGTACGACATCGGCCTGCACGTTTACGGCGGCCAGACCACCGCCAACCAGCAGCAGCAGCTGTGGTTCGACGACCCAGAGCTCGGCCGGCTTATCGCCCGGTTGCGGGAAATCTCCGACGAGAATCAGCTCGCCCGCCCCGAGCGGGTCCATCAGGTGGCCCTGTTCACCTCCAGGCGGGGCGACTGGTACCGTTCCATGGAGAAGGCCCTGGGCCTGCTGCTGGTGGAGGGGCTCCGCTCGTGGGTCCTGCCGTGGACAGGGACGCCGTTCGACGATTACATCTTCGAGGACCTGCCCGAAGTCCCGCCTCATCACCGGGTGCACCTGTTCCCCAATGCCTTCTACGTGCGGGCGCAGATGCGCCGGCACATCCGTCGCCGGATGGAAGAGGAGGGCGGCACCTACGTGTGGTTCTACGCGCCCGGTTACGTGGACGAGGAGGGCTGCTCCCTGGACAACATGGAGGAGCTTACCGGCATCCGACTGGACCGGGAGCTGGTCAAGGATTACCTGCAGGTGCAACTTACCGAGCTGAACCATCCCTTTACCCAGCAGTTGGGCGGGGTTGCTCAGTTCGGTTCGGACCTGGACCCGCTCTACTTCCGTTCCACCGTGGACCGATTCATCCCCTGGCCCGTGAAGGAGAGGGCCGAGCATCGGTTCTGCCCGGTCTTTTGCGCCAACGATGCCGACGCCGAGGTGCTGGGGGTGATGCGCGGCATCGGCAGGCCCGGGTTCGTCGTCAAGCGCGTGGGCAAGGGCAGGTCTGTCTTCATAGGCGCTCCCATGCCCCCGACGGCTATCCTGCGCAACATCCTGCGGGACGCGGGGGTCCACCTCTACAGTGCCCAGGGCGACCTGGTCTACGCGAACCGCCGCTACGTTACGCTCTGTGCCAATGGTGAGGGCCCCAAGGCCCTGCATTTGTCCGAAGAATGCGACGTGTACGATGCGCTGGAGGGCGATTGCCTGGGCGAGGGCGTCCGGCAGGTGAGCTTCCCGGCCCAGCACGGCGAGGTCCGGATGTTCAAGTTGGAGCGGCCATCAGGGGGAGGGCAGCGATGATTGCCCGGGTCAGAGTTCTCAACGGCATGGCCGAACTGGTGATCGACGGAGAGCCCGCCGGGCGCATGCTGTGCGGCGCGGACACGCCGGCCTATCTCGCGCCCCGGAAGGTCGAGATGTACTCCCCTCAGGGCATCGACCTCTACTTCGCGGCCCTGGCCCAGCCCTACATGTTCGGCTGGGACGGCGCCGACGGCTACGATTACAGCGAGCACGAGGCCCAGTTCGACCGGATGCTGCGCAAGAATCCGGACGCGAAGTTCATCGTCTTCGTGGGCTCGCGCACGGGCGCTCCATATCACTGGTTCTGCCGCCACCCGGAGGAGTGCGTCATGCTGCATTCCGGCAAGCGGCTGACGGCGGCGTCTCTGGCCTCTGAACGATGGCTTCAGGACTGCACCGACGCCCTGCGGCGGTTCGTCCGGCATTTCGAGTCCGGGCCCTACGCCGACCACGTCGCGGGCTACAACCCCATCCTGGGCGACGCCCATTGGATCGGGTTTGGCGAGGCCCGCCCCCACGCCCGCGGCGCCCGGGTACTGGGGGACTATTCTGAGCCCATGAGGAGCGCGTTCCGCGCGTGGCTGCGGGAACGCTACGGGGACGCGGTCGAGGAGCTGCGCCGCAACTGGCTTGATCCGGACATCAGCTTCCAGGCGGCGGACGTGCCCACGCCACAAGAACGCCGCGCGGCCGAGGGCGGCGGCGTGTTCGAATTCCGCGAATCCCGCGGCTCGAAGGTGGCCGATTACTACCAGTTCTACAACGAGTTGAATGCCCGCCTGGCCCTCGCCTGCTGCCGCGCCATCAAGGAAACGCTGGAGGAACCCCGGCTGGTCGGCCTCATGCACGGCTTCTCCTACTGCTGGCCGGTGCTCTCGCCCTGCCCTCAGGGCAGTGGTCACGCCGGCGTCATGCGCCTGCTGGGGTCCGAATGGGTGGATTTTCTCCACTCGCCCTACCACTACCACAACCGCGGGCTCGAGGGGGCTCATTACTCCATGCACGCGGTGGACTCTGTGCGGTTGCACGGCAAGGCGTTCTTCGACCGCGTGGACACCCGCACCCACCTTCGGGTGCCGCAGAAACGGGATGCCCGCACCCCCTGGGAGTCGGAGCAGATTCTTAAGCGGGACGCGGCCTACGCCCTCACCAAAGGCTGCCACTGCTGCTGGACCGATAACGGTTCGTTCACCTTCACCCGTCAGGGCCATCCCCGCGAGTGGGAGCCGCTGGACTTCGACGACCCGGACCTGCTCGCGCTGATCGGGCGGCTGCACGAACTGTTGAACGCCGCCCGCCGGGAGCCGTGGCGGAGCGTCAGCCCGGTGGCGGTGTTCACATCGGCCGAGAGCCCGCTCCTCCGCAGCCGTGAGACGACGTTCCAGAATCTGTTCGTGGATTGCCTCCGCCAGTGGTCGCTGCCCGGCCTGGGCACGCCGTTCGACGACTACCTGCTGGAGGATTTTGAGAACGTGGAGCGCGACTACCCGGGTTACATCTTCCCCGACGCCACGTATGTGCCCTCCAGGCTGCGGCGGGTCATCCGCCGCAGGATGGAATCCGCGGGCGCCACGGCCGTGTGGTTCTACGCGCCCGGATTCGTGGACGAGAGGGGCTGCGATCCGGCCAACTGCGAAGACCTGACCGGTATCCGGCTGGAAAGGGAGGATGTCGAGGCCTTCCTGCAAGTGACGATCGCCGACACCTACCACCCGCTCACGGCGCCTCCGCGCGGGCCCGTCCGGGAGCCCTGGGATTCGATGGAAAACTCCTTCGGGTCGGCGGTCGATCCCGAAACTCTGGCCGCCGGCTTCCGTTACGTCGAGTGGCCCGCTTTTCATAACGATCCCCTGGAGTGGCCGTCGCCGGACCGGGAGCAGTACCGGTTCACGCCGCGGTTCCACGTCTCCGACGGGGACGCGACGCCCCTGGGCATGTACCGCGGTACGGAGCGGGTCGGCCTGGCCGTCAAGGAGGTCGGCGGAAGCACATCCCTTTACATCGGCGCTCCCCTGCCGCCGCCGTGGATGCTGCGGAACGCCGTCGTCTCCGGCGGCGGGCATGTCTACAGCCCGCGCGGTAGCCTGGTCTATGCCGGCGGGGCCTACCTGAGCGTCACCGCGTTGGAAGAGGGGACGGAGGTCGTCGCGCTGCCGCGCGCCTCCGACGTGGAGGATGCCCTGACGGGCCGGCAGGTGGCCTGCGGGAAGGAGTCCTTCAGCTACGAGACCAGGCGCGGGGAGACGCGTATCTTCCGCCTTGCGAGCTCAGGCGAATAGTCAGCCGGCCTTCTCACCCGGCTCCCAACCGGCAGGGCCGGCGTCCCTCTCCGTGCCCACCTCCCGGGCGTGGACGTGAATGTGGGAGAAACAGATCACCGGTCGGGAGAATGCCGCTCTCCTTCGCTCCGGCCGGCCTCGCGGCCCTGGTCGCGCTCCCAGCGGGCGTCGTTCTCGCCGGGTAGTCGTTCCGCCTTGAGAGCGTGGAAAAGGCCGACCAGCAGGTAGAGCAGACCCCACAACACCAGCGCGGCCACGGCCGCCGCCACCGCCAGCATCACCAGCCCGACGAGACTCCACGCGACCATTGCTCGCCTTTCACTTGCTCGGCATGCGAGAGTGCAACTTAGCCGCCAGGTTCGCCAGCGGCATGCTCTGCAGCCACACCTTCCCCGGCCCCATCACGCTGGCCAGGAAAAGGCCTTCCCCGCCGAACAGCACGTTCTTCACGCCCTTGACCCTGGTCAGGTCAAAATCAACCGTCGGCTCCATCGCCCCCAGATGTCCCTGGTCGAGCTTGAGCGTCTGTCGCTCTTTGAGCTCATATTCGGTGATCTCGCCCGCAAGCTCCAGCCAGACCGTTCCGGGCCCCGTCAGCTTCTGCAGGATGAACCCCTCGCCGCCGAAGAACCCGGCCCCCAGCTTCTTCTGGAAGTGCACCGACATGTCCCCACGCCCTTCTCGGCGGCCATGAAGGCGTCTTTCTGGCAGATGATGCTCTGGCCTTCTCCCAGCTCGAAGGGGATGATCTTGCCGGGGAATTCATTGGAGAAGGCGATCAGGCCCTCGCCCTCGGTGCAGGTGTAGGTGTTCAGGAAGAAGGATTCGCCCGAGAACATCCTGCCCAGGCTCTTCAGAACGCCGCCCTCCGCGCCCGTGGACATCTCGATGTTGGGCGACATCCAGCACATACCGCCGCTCTCGCAAAAAACCTGCTCTCCCTCCTCCAGCCACACGTCTACCGTCTGCAGCACGTTGCCCCGAATGTCGTACCTCACCGCCGCCCTCCTTGCCCGCTGCTTATCGTCCTTCGACGGGCTTTACCGCCCGAATCGAGTGAACGTTTACGGCAGATTACCAGCAAAGGAGCGCCCGTTCAAGCTCCCCAAGGGCGCATGAGAGCAAGCCGCTCTTCAGTCCTCCTTGTGCACGGCAACCTTCCCGTTGTGAGTCCTGATGTAAAGGTCCGCGGGCATCTCACCCGCTTCACGTGCTTCCCGGAGGTGCCAATTGGGGATCGTTGAGACCGTCATGACTTGCCGATCGTTGGCCGAATATGCCTGGTCGAGGTCCCCGAGGTCTTCGAAGTCAACCTCGCCGCATATGCTTTCGACCACGACGCCCAGCCTGCCGAAGAGCTCTTTCTTCATCCTCACGGTTACCTCGCCGCAGGGACTCATGGCAACGTGTGCGGGCTGCTGAATTCAGGTTCCGGACAGGGCTCTCACTCTAATAGATGCGGCAGGACGGCAAAACGAAAAAACGAATCAGCGGCACGCCGCGTTTGCGCACATCGTCGGCAGACGCTACTCTCCCATCATGACTGCCGAGAATCTCTCTCCGGAGGAGAACTCGAATGCTGAGCGCACGAAGCGAATTGCGCCGGCCAGCGTTATGGATGGCCTTACTGGTATTGTGGCACGCCGGAATGGTGCTTGCCCTGGAGCCCGGCGAGGGGTATGAGCTGATCGGCACGGTGCGGCCGCGGCACGCCCGCGAGATAGAGTCCTCCCCCTGGTCCGTCGGCGCGGAAACAATGGACCGGGACTTCACCATCTACGCCTATTGGCGGCAGTACCTCGGTCCGCTGGGCGTCAAGCGGGCGCGCATCCAGTCCGGCTGGGCCAAGACGGAGAAAAAGAAGGGCCAATACGATTGGGAGTGGCTGGACGAGATCATCCCGGACATGGTCGAGCAGGGCGTCGAGCCATGGGTCTGTCTCTGCTACGGCAATCCCCGCTACAAGGGCGGCGGAGGCACCGGGCTGGGCGGCAGCCTGCCCTCCTCGGAGGAAGCCCTGGCCGCGTGGGACCGCTACGTGGCCGCCTTCATCGGGCGCTACCGCGAATACGTGGACGAGTGGGAGGTCTGGAACGAGCCGCGCGGAGACGTCACCGACGAGCAGTACGCCCGCTTCCTCATCCGGACCGCCCGCATCATCCGCCGGCTGCAGCCCAACGCCACGGTCATCGGGCCGTCCACCGTCCGGATCAACATCCAGCAGGTGGACAACGTCCTGCGATACCTGCAGAAAGAGGGCGCGCTGGACCTGACCGACCAGGTCATCGTCCACCCCTACAACGAGAACCCCGACGACAGCTACCCCAAGATCGAGCAGCTCCGCGAGGTCATCGACCACTACAGCGAGCGCATCACGATCCGCCAGGGAGAGAACGGCGCCCCCTCGCAGAAGGGCTCCTTCGGTGCGCTCGGCCGCCGCTACGACTGGACCGAGCGTAAGCAGGCCAAATGGGCCCTGCGCCGCCTCCTGGGCGACCTGGGCCACGGCATCCGGCCCTCCAGTTACTTTGGCATCTGCGACATGCACTACGGGAGCAAAATCAACTACAAGGGCTTGCTGGCCACCAACCCGGACAAAACCGTCCACCACTGCAAGAAGGCCTACTTTGCGGTCCAGAACCTGACCGCCGTCTTCGACGACACGCTGGAGCGCATCCCCGGCTATCCCTATTACCTGACGCCGTGGCAGAACAACGAGAGGAACCACTCGGCCTTCGGCTACCGCGGGGCCGAGGGGCGGCAGATGGTGGCCATCTGGCGCAACACCGACCCGCCCGGCGCCAACCGGGTCGTGAGGGAGCTGGACCTCTTCCTGCCTGCCTGCCGGTTGACCGATCCCGTCCTGGTGGACCTGCTGAGCGGCGAGGTGTACGATATAGCCGACGAGCGCTGGAGCGCGGAGGAAGGGCTATGCCACTTCCGTGACGTGCCACTCTACGACTCCCCCATCCTCATCGCCGAGCGGCGCCTCATCCCCATTCAGCCCGAAAACAGCCCGCGCTGACGGGAACGGTGATTGAGGATCCTTCGACGTCATCCCCCACCGGCTCGCGGCGGCCGCCGAGGTGTTCGGACAGGAATGCCTCCGCTACGGCGAAGAAGGAGATGCGGTTCTCCGGCCGGGCGAAGCCGTGGCCCTCGTCGGGATAGACGACGTAGGTGACGGCGATGTCCTTTTCCTGCATGGCGCTGACGATCTGGTCGGACTCGGCCTGCTTCACGCGCGGGTCGTGGGCGCCCTGGCCGATCAGGAGGGGGCGGCGTATGCGGTCGGCGCGGTTGAGGGGAGAGCGTTCCTCCAGCAGCGCGCGGCCCTCCTCGGTGCCGGGGTCGCCGACGCGGGCGGTCAAGAGCTTCAGCATCGGCACCCAGTAGGGCGGGATGCTCTCCAGGAGCGTGACCAGGTTCGACGGTCCCACGATGTCCACCCCGCAGGCGAAGACCTCCGGCGTGAAGGTCAGGCCCACCAGCGTGGCGTAACCGCCGTAGCTGCCGCCCATAATGGCGGTGCGATCGGCGTCCGTGATGCCCTCGGCCTGCGCCCACTCGACGGCGTCTATCAGGTCGTCGTGCATCCTGCCGGCCCACTCCATGTTGCCCGCGTTCAGAAACTCCTTGCCGAACCCGGTAAAGCCGCGGAAGTTGACGCTGAGCACGGCGTAGCCGCGGTTGGCCAGCCACTGGTGCCAGGGGTTGAAGCCCCAGGTGTCGCGCCCCCAGGGGCCGCCGTGGACTACCAGAACGGTCGGCAGGTGGGTCTCGGGGCGGTCATCGCCATCGGGGTCGGTGCCCTTCGGCAGGGAGAGGTAGCAGACCAGGTCCAGCCCGTCCCGGGACTCCACCACCTGCGGTCGCAGGGGAACGAGCGGCTGATCGGCGAGTTCGTCCCGGTCGGCGAACAGGAATTGTGTCTGCGCGGTCTCGCGGTCGTAGCGGTAGAAGCGCTGCGGCCCGTCGTCCACGGTATAGCCGACGATCCAGTGCCGGTCATCGAGCGTGCGGCTGCGGACGGAGAAATCGCCCTCCGCCAGTTCCGAGAGCCGCGCGAAGTCGTCCTCGATGGCCGGATCGAGCATCTCCCAGCGGCGGCGCGTGTAGGTGAAGGCCACGGCCTGGGGGTGCTTGCGGGTGGGATGGCGCATCACGCCTCCGACGTCCACGCACGGGTCGTGCGCCAGCGTCTCCGTCTGGCGGGTTTCCAGGTCGATCGCCACCAGCGCGGCCGTGTCGCGGCCCCGTCTGTCGCTCCAGTAGGCCACCTCGCCCGACTCGTCGAAGCCGACGTGACCCGTGCGGAGCGAATCCTCCATCGAGACCTCGATGAAGGGCTCCCACTCGCCCTCGGCGGTCCGGCGCAGCGTCTCCATGTCGCCCTCTTCGGTGAAGCGGTTGGCGAAACGGACGGCGTAGTCGTCGTCGGTGATGAACCCGAGGAAGCCCTCGTTCTCCTGTACGAGCTCCATCTCGCCCGTGCGGATGTTCACGCGGTGGATGTCTTGATACCGGCCGCCCCGATTGTTCAGGGCGACCAGGATCTCGTCGGCCCTGTCGGGACTGATCTGCTGCGTGCGGGCCTGCACGCTCTCGAACGGGGTGAGGTCGCGGGTCCGCTCGGTCTCCAGGGCCGTGGCGTAGAGGCGCCAGTTCTCATCGCCGTCCTTGTCCTGGAGGTAGAGCACGATATCGCTGGTGTAGGGCCAGACGAAGACGCGGATGCCGCGCCCGGTGTCCCGGGTGACCGGCCGCGCCTCGTCGGGGGCCTCCGGCGGCCCCACCCACACGTTGAGCACCCCGTCCACGGGCGCCAGGAAGGCCAGGTATTTCCCGTCGTGGCTCAACTTCGGCTGCGTCCGGTCCGGATTGCCGAAAAGGAGCCTGCGCGGAATCAGTGGCACGTCACTGGACACCTTTTTATCGGGGGGCATGTGGATGCACCTTCGAAATGTTTGAGCAATGAGGTCTCCGAGGAGTCGCCTCCAAAGATACCGCCCCGGGCGCTCCTCCGCAAGGATTCGGTCCGCCTGGGCCATTCAATCATCGGATTGTCGCTGTGGCTTGTGTAGTGCGCGTGCCGGTGTCCGTCTTCGTCCCCGGATGACCGGAATGCTGACGAATCACCGTTCAACGTGTAGCGCAGGCGCCTGCCTGTGCGTGGTCGTCCGTCTGCCCCACAGGCCGGCACGCAGACAGGCCCTCGCCTGTGGAAACTCACCTGCACGGTCCCAGAGAAGCACAACACGCTGCCCGCCATACGGCGCATTGCACTTTTCAATGGCCCTCGGAACCCCGAAGGGGCGCGGCTACACGTGGGGGATGATGCCCTGAAAGGGCGCTGACCCTCCGGCGGGTACGCTGCATATCAGGCGGCTTTTCCCTTCCATTTGTGGACAGTGGAGTCAAGCAGGAGTTCACAGAGATGCAACATCATGGCGGTCTTGCGGAGGGGGGGACCACAGCCCCGGTTTTTCCTGGACTGCGGTGGCTTGCCACCGCCCTTCGACTTTGCTCAGGCCCTTGAGCCTGTCGAAAGGCTTTGCCGTTGGGGCGGCGGGCGAAACAATCCCGCTTTTATCGCCAGGGCTTTTTTACCCGGTGGCGAATGCGGCGGTGATCTCGAAATAGTGCTGGAAAAACCGCTCCGCGTCCACCATCGCCGCCACGCGGTGCGGGCCGGCCTCGTCTGGATCGAAATGCGTCTCGCCGAATTGCTCCCCCCTCTCCGTGACGGCCGTCACGCGCCCCCGCCGGTAGGTGCAGAGGTCCGGTTCGAAGATGCCGGCCGCCGCCAGGGGGTCGTGGAAGGTGATGCTGTCCTGCTTCCGGAACCAGACCTCCGCCATGTCGCGGACCACCTCGAAGGGACCGCCGCGGAACCGGCGCCGGCATTCATCCGCCGGCATCCTGCACTGAAGCGTGACGTCGAGCCCGTAGGCGACCAGCTCCGGAACGTCCGCCTCGAAGACCAGGGCGCTCGCCACGGGATCGCCGGAGGTGTTCCACTCGGTGCCCTCCCCGAAGTACCGCCCGCCCATCATCACCAGCCGGCGGAGCATGCCGGCGGTCTCCGGGTCGACGGCGAACAGCACCCCGGCATTCGTCAACGGCCCCACGGTGAGGAGCGTGATCTCCCCGGCGCGCTGGCG
Organism: uncultured candidatus Brocadiaceae bacterium; assembly: GCA_964572825.1. Taxonomy (GTDB): domain Bacteria; phylum Planctomycetota; class Brocadiia; order SM23-32; family SM23-32; genus CAYVBE01. The sequence continues at coordinate 56,275 of CAZNGS010000007.1, read as the reverse complement.
AATGGTGCGCCGCAGGAACTCGACGGCCTCGTAAGGTGCGAAATCCTCCCGATGGTCCCACCGGGGGAGCACCTCGGCCTGCGGCGCGTGGGGCTGTTTCTGGGGGAAGAGAATAGGGCGGTCGCACCCGCTGCGGATGGGCACCTGTTCCCGGCCCGCCGCCCGGCAGACGGCATCCGCCAGCATGGCCCGTCGCCGCGGCTGGCCGGTGACGGTAGTGACGCCCAACAGCTCACACCGCGGCTCTGCCAGCAGGTAAGTCAGGCACACGGCGTCATCAATGTCCGACCCGATATCGGTGTCCAGCAGGAGAGGTACGCGATGTTCAGCGGTCATGAAAGCCATCCAGCGACAAGAGTTTCGAAGGAGATCACAAGATAGCCTTCTACCCAGAGTACGCCCGAAACGCAAGCGCGGTCACAGCCGCGTTGCACGGCGATGCCCTTATGGGGCGAGGGTCTCAGAAGAACCCGCCTGGACACCACCTCCGTCGTGGGGGCAGATTGCTTTAACCCATGACGCCGATGCCTCGCATGGTGGCGGCACACTGTCCGGTAGGCTATGCCCGGCACGGTGGCCTCCTGGTGTCAAAGCAAATGGTTCGTGCCCTCAGCCCGCATTGCGGGCATCCCAGTATTAATCCAGAACGACCCCGCAGAGCGGCTGAGCCCTGCGAGAACCCACCCCAAACCCCAGAGCCCGCGGAGGCGGGCGAGTCAGGAAGTTTCCAGGCTGCATAGCGTCTACGCTCTCGCCTGAATCGCCCGCTCTCGTGGGCTCCTTCGTGTTTCTGGCGCCTTTGTCCCCCCGGGTTCGCCCGCTTCGCGGGATCACCCGGGGCTAACACTGAGAGGGCCCTGCCGGGCCTGACGACGAAGAGGCCTCGCACGCGATGCCGTGGGCACCGGGCATCCCCGCAACCAGGGCTCGCTCAGGCGGGGGGGGACGCGGCAATCAACCTGTGCCAGATGACATTTCTAACCGTCGTCGATCGCCAAGAATCTTCGCTTGACATATAGTCGCGCGGCGATCGCTACCGTTGCCATCCTTCTATCTTGAAGATATTCTCCGTCAGCTTCCGCTTCCCTGCCCCCGAATCCGGCGCGAACCAGACTTCGAACCGCGCCGCGTACGGCTTCCCCCAATCCCCTTCGTAGATCCAGAAATGGGTGTTGGAGAGAAACAACTGCCGGGGATCGTCCGACCAGCCAACCCACTCGTTGGAGCGCCCCCTGAGACTGCGTGCAGACAGGCGTGTCCCCCGGGTCACCTCGTAGGCCTTCAGAAACACCATCCCAGGTTCGCCGGGATTCACCCATATCTGGGAGTTATAGGTTCCAGGCTGAGACGATCTGCGCAACGCGAGAGACGGCGCGCCGAGACGGATGGCGCCCTCGGGCACGATACGTTGGATGGTGCGCCATTCCGGCGCCCCGACCAGCGGCTCCAGTTCTTGGTTCATATGGGCCAGCGCGGCCCCGGTCAGGCGACGCTCCCGGCCCGTGGACCGCTCCAAGACTTCGACGACGAGGTCGCCTGCGTCGATCACGCAGTGGCTTGCGTTCATCCCACGGCCAGTCGACAGCTCTAACCGAGCCGTCCGCCCCTGTCGGATGCGCGTCGAGTCAGAGGACGCACCGGCCCACGGACGCCCGGCAAGCCCAAGGGTCAGGCGGAATGAGAACCCGGGAATACCCTCGTGCCGCCACTCGTCAATGTCATGATTCGTGTAATAGCCATGAAGACTGTACTGCCACTCGGAACCTACCATCCATCTTCTCGTGGCAAAGACCCCCCGACGGTCCCGGAAGAGCCGCCAGCACGGACTGGTCGCAAGGTACCGCCTCAAGACCTCTGGATTCCGCTGTTGGAGCCGGATGAGATTGGAGACGTCCGCGGTCACCGAAGGGTCCTCGCCGCCGTCGGAGCGGAGGGCGGCCAGCAGATCGGCCTGGAAGGTGTCTTCCGGCCCGCCCGGTTTCCCGTCCAACTCCTCCCCGGGTTCATCGACCGCCAGGCCCGGCGGGATGGTCAGATCGTCCGCGAAGTGGTCCTGGCTCGGTGTGGCCCACATCAAAAACCCGAACAGGAAAAAGGTTACTCCACCGCACACTGAGAGCATGGCGAAGTTGACCACTGCCCTGCCCCAGCGTTTCCCGATCAAGTTCCATACAACCGCCGCGACGATGCCCCCGAGCGGAAGGACCAGACAAAGTAGCAGCACGTCCATGCGAACAACAAACCATCCGCTCGAAAGCAGCGCGGGGCCGGTCAGGAGCATCAACGCGGCCAGGTAAACGGCGCCCGGCAGCCACCAGCTCCCGAAGTAACGTGAGAGGACCTGTTTGAATCTCACCTACCTCCCCCTCGCCCACAGGGACATCTTGATCGCGCGGCGGCAGTCGGGTCAGGCCTCACCGGCGTTCGCAGACGGAATATCGTAGCTCTGAGTAACGTTGCGTCTACACCTCAACATGCATGCCCTCACCGGACTGGAAGCTATCGTAACGGTCGTATTGAACCCGCGCAAGATGGATGACGACGGGGCGCGGCGGATTACCCCCAGGAGGGACGGATCTCGGCTCTCAAGAGAACCTTCGGAGGTTGACAACCGACCTGTGAGATGGTAAGAGTAAGACTAGTAAGATTACACGTCCTGGAGCGTAGCCATGAAGATCACCAGCAAGGGACAGGTAACCATTCCCGCCGAGATACGCCGGGATACCGGACTGTTGCCCGGCACCGAAGTCGAGTTCGAGGTGGAGGACGGCAGGGCGGTCATCAAGAAGGTCGCCGGTTCCCGGCGGCGCGGGCGCAGGCTCGTGGAGACCATGAAAGGCAGGGGAAGGGTGCGCATGAGCACCGACGAGATCATGGCCCTGACCCGGGGTGAAGGATGAGCCGCGTTCTGGTGGACTCTAATGTATTGCTCGACGTGATCACCGAGGATGAGAACTGGTTCGACTGGTCGCGTGACGCCCTCGAGCGCTGCGGCGAGGAGAACATCATCTGCATCAACCCGGTGATCTACGCGGAGGTCTCGGTTCGCTTCGAGCGGATCGAGGAGATGGAATCGGCTTTGCCGGCGGACCTGGTGGAGCGGGTGCCCATCCCCTACGAGGCGGCGTTCCTGGCGGGAAAGTGCTTTCTGGACTACCGCCGGCGCGGGGGGAATCGTTCGGTACCGTTGCCCGATTTCTTCATCGGCGCCCACGCCGCGGTGGAGAGAATGACGTTGCTGACCCGAGATATGGGTCGCTACCGGACCTACTTTCCGAGCCTGGAGCTGATCTGCCCCGACTGAGCAATTGAGATGCCACGGACTTTTGCAGCCGGAGACATGTGCGTGAAGGCTCCAATGCTAACGACTGCGCTGTCCGGCAGGGCAAGACGGCCGCAGGCGGGGGCGCCTGCGCCACACCGGGGACGCCGCAACGGCGGCCCTTGCCGTCCACAGCCTCCACCCAGTCCACGCAGTCCACAAGGTCCACCCTCCGGTCGCTTGCTCTCGGGCTTCCCTTGCGATAGGCTGCCGCACGTTTCGGAATCTCCAGGGAGTGCCGTGCATGCTGACGGACTACATTGAAGAGGTCAGGCAGCAATACGAGGAGTGGTGGGAGGGCACCGGCGATCACGCCCTGCTGTATGTCATCTGCCCCCGGGAGGACGCCGGGTTTCCGGCCGGCGTCGCGGACTGGATGGAGCCCCGAAACGTCGAGCGATGGACGGGGTGGCGGCACGAGTTCGTGTTCGGACAGGCCGTGCAACTGGCCGCGGAGACCGGCGACCTGACCTACGTGGACGAGGCGATAGACCTGTTCGCCCGCTATGCCGATGCGACCGACCACCTGGCGGAGGGTTACCACTTCCTGTTCATCAACCTGGGCGCCTCGATGATGTCCGCCTTCCTGACCGGGGTGACGGATTTCCGCGGCGACACGATCTGGCTGGAGGTGCCCGAGCCGCTGACGCTGGACGAGATACTGGAGCTGGGCACCTCCGACGAGCCGCGCTACACGGAGGTGGCCTTCGAGGCCATCCGGCGGCTGGTGGAGCGGCTGGAGGGCCGCTTCGTCTTCGCGCCGCCCGAGCTGGGCGGGATACTCGACATACTGGCGGCCCTGCGCACGACGACCAACCTGCTGATGGACACCATGGACCAGCCGGAGAAGCTGGACGCCTGCTTCGAGCATGTCTTCGGCCTGTGGCGGCACTATCGGGGGCGGCTCCGGGATATCATCGCGCCGCACAACCACCGCTGCTGGGCGCAGGCCATGCGGGTGCTCGCGGGGCGCAACAGCCACCTGGGCACCTGCGATTTTTCCGCCATGATATCGCCGGACGCGTTCGAGCGGTGGGTCATGCCGGTGCTGCGCTGGCAGATGGAGGACGGCGACGGTCGGCTCTACTACCACCTGGACGGCCCCGGCGAGCTGCCGCACGTAGAGAAATTGCTCTCCCTGCCCGATCTGCGCGCCATTCAGTGGGTGCCTGGGGCGGGCAACCCCGGAGGGCTGCACGAGCGGTGGCACGGCCTCTACCGTTGCATCCTGGAAGCCGGCAAGAAGGTCTGCCTGACCGGCGTGCCGGCGGACCCGGAGCAGCTCAAGGAGTTCTTCGCCAGATTCCCGGCGGAAGCGTTCTTTGTGCCCTTCATGCCGGCCGATCGCCGGAAGGCGCAGGCCCTGGTGGGCGCATTGCGGGGCTGACGGCACATCGTTTGCTTGACAAATCCGCGCCCCGGCCCTGAGAATGGAGCGTCGGTCGAGGTCGCGACGCCATGTTCCCTTTTACCGATACCTGAAGGTTGCGATGAGCCCGCAATACCGCGCATGGTTCCAGTGTTTCGCCGGCTGCGACGAACGTTATCCGCTGGACGAGATCATCTACCGCTGCCGCCAGTGCGGCAGCCTGCTCGAAGTGCGCCACGACGTGGAGACCCTGGGCCAAAGGACCGCCGATGAGTGGAAGGCGTTGTTCGGGCAGCGCTGGGGCCTGGCGTCCGGTCCGCTGAGCAGCGGCGTCTGGGGCAAGAAGGAGTGGGTCTGTCCGCGGGTGGACGAGGAGAACATCGTCAGCATTTTCGAGGGCCGAACGCCGCTGCTGCACGCGGGCCAGTTCGGGGAGGAGATCGGCGTGCCGGACCTGCACGTGAAGCTGTGCGGCAACTCCCACACCGGATCGTTCAAGGACCTGGGCCTCACCGTGCTGGTGAGCATGGTGAAGCAGATGCGCGCGGAGGGCAAGGACGTCCCCGCGGTGGCCTGCGCCTCAACCGGTGACACCTCGGCGGCGCTGGCGGCCTACTGCGCGCGCGCGGGCATCCAGTCCATCGTCTTCCTGCCCCACGAGAAGATCAGCCCCGCCCAGCTCGTCCAGCCGGTGGCCAACGGCGCCCTGACCCTGGCGCTGGACACCGACTTCGACGGCTGCATGGCGCTGGTGCAGGAGGTCTGCAACCGGAACAACATCTACCTGGCCAACTCCATGAACAGCCTGCGCATCGAGGGGCAGAAGACGGTGTCGGTGGAGATATGCCAGCAGCTCGACTGGGACGTGCCGGACTGGGTGGTCATTCCGGGCGGGAATCTGGGGAACGTGAGCGCGCTGGGGCTGGGCTTCGAGATGATGCGCACACTGGGGCTCATCGACCGTGTCCCGCGCATCTGCTGTGCCCAGAGCGCGCGGGCCAACCCGCTCTACAGAAGCTTCCTGGAGGATTTCGAGTCTTTCGAGCCCCAGGAGGCGCGCGAGACCCTGGCGACGGCCATCCGCATCGGCAATCCGGTGAGCATATACAAGGCCATCAGAACCCTGAAGAATTTCGGCGGGGTCGTCGAGCAGGCCACCGAGGCGGAGCTGGCGCATGCCTGCGCGCGGGCAGACCGCAGCGGGCTGTTCACCGACCCCCACACGGGCGTGGCCCTGGCGGCGCTGATGAAGCTGGCGCAGCGAGGAGAGGTCCGGGCGGACGACCGGGTGGTCGTCATCTCCACCGCTCACGGCCTGAAGTTTCACCAGTTCAAGATCGACTACCACTGGGAGCGGCTGGAGGACATCGAAAGCCGGCACGCTAATCCCCCCATGGAGCTGCCGGCGGATTACGATGCCGTGGTCGGGGCGATATTCGAAAGCATCAAGTAGGCCCCCGGCCGGCCGATCAGACGAGCGAGCAAAGGACGTCGACGCCTTCCTCCAGCGTGCTGTCCTCGGCGGCGAAGGAGACCCGGAAGTGGCTATTCTTCTCGCTGAAAACACTGCCGGGGATGATGAGCACGCCGTGCTCGATGGCCAGCTTGCAGAAGGCATCGCCGTCGTCGCCCGGTGCCCGTGGGAAGGCGTAGAAGGCGCCCTGCGGCTGTTGCAGCTCGAACTTGCGGCTAAGTCCCTTGTAGATGATATCGCGCTTGGACGCGTAGGCGCGCACGTGAAGTTCGGCGGAGAGGTCCAGGGCCGCGATGCCGGCCTGCTGGGACACCGATGGGGCGCAGACGAAGCTGAATTGCTGCAGCTTGGTCATCTGGTCGATCAGCGGGCGCGGTCCGATGGCATATCCCAGCCGCCAGCCGGTCATTGCGGAGGACTTGCTGAAGCCGTTGAGCAGCAGGACGTTCTTCGTGAAGGAAGCGGGGCTCGGGGCGGAGCCCTCGTAGCAGAAGGTGCGGTAGATCTCGTCGCTGATGATGAAAACGTCGTTCTCTTTCGCCCACCGCGCGATGGCGCGCAGGTCCTTCTGCGGGATGACGATGCCGGTGGGGTTGCAGGGGCTGTTGAGCATCAAGAGCTTGGCGTTGGCCGCGCCCGCTTTCTCCAGTTTCTGCCGCGTCAGCCGAAAGTCGGGGTAGGTGTCCACATAGAGGGGCTCGCCCCCCAGCAGACGGCACAGGTGCTTGTACATCACGAAGTAGGGGTCGGGGATTGCCACCTTGTCGCCGGGGTCGATCAGCGCCAGGAAGGCGAGCAGAATGCCGCCGGAGACGCCGCTGGTGATCAGCACCCTGTCGTGCCGGATGCCGGTCTGCCGCTTCTCGTAGCGGACGACCTTCTGCCGCAGTTCCTCTATGCCCTGGGTTACAGTGTATTTGTTATGGCCCGTCTCGATGGCGTGCATGGCCTTGGCCTTGATGGGCTCTGGCACGTCGAAGTCGGGCTGTCCGATGCTCAGATTGACGGGGTCGCGGAGAGATTCGGCAAGGTCGAAGACTTTTCGGATACCGGATGAGTCGATCTGGCCCATTCTGCGGGCAATGGCGCGCCGGATGTCCATGACGTTCCCCGGGCCTGAACAGAGATAGCGCTACTGGGCGTCGGGAGCCTCTTGCTCTGTCACCCTCACTGGTTGCTCGCCCTCGAGGGCTTCTTCAGCTTCCTCAGGCTCTTCTTCCTTGATGGGGCCGCGGGGAGCTTCCCTGCGTTCCACCTTAACCTTGGGCAGACCGAAGACGGAGTCTTCCTGCTCGTCCCAAGCTTCCTCTTCTTCCAGTTTCTCGATGCGCTCGGTACGGGTCAGAACATTGCGGCGTCTGGTGAGCCGGTTTTTGGGTTTCAGGCTCTTGTCAAGCGACATAATATCCTCCGGTTGCTGTGCGCGGAATGCCAGCGGGGATCACTCGGGGCAGCCCTGGATGGACGCGCCCGCGAAGGGCTTTTCGCCGGGTGGGGCCTCGAAGTCCCGGAACCTCCGCAGGAGCTGCCGAAGTTCGGGAGCGTCCTCACGCCCCGCACGCCCCACGCAGAGGGCAAGCTGGCCATCGACAAGCTCCACAAACCGGAACTCATTCGGCCCCGACAACTCCTGCATCTTCGGAGTGGCAACCATTCTGTCGACGATTTCGCGTTGGGCAGGTTCGACGCTGGGCAGCAGCACGACCGTATAAGTCATGTCCGCACCAGTGCCGGACCTGGCGCTGAGCACGGGCGTTTGGGAACCTCCGGAGTCCCTTGTCGCGAGTATCCACACGCCCAAAATGGCCACGACGGTCACGAGGATGCCATAGATTATCTTGCGCAGGATTATCTCGTCTCCGCCATCCTCGGCGTTCACGCCCCAGCCGACTTCTGGACTCTCGGAGTCGCCTTTCGCCCCGCCGTGCGCCTGTCTCCTGGACGAGTCTTCGCTGCTGGCTCTCATTGTGGGCCTATCCTGCCCTTCGCTGGCGTCCAGAAGGAATCAAAGAACACTGCACCACGCTGAGCCATTATAGGCCGAAGCTTTTCCGGAAGTCAAATTCACCCCGCCGAAACCGCGCTGAAACTCGTCCCCTCGGCATCGCCTCATTCCTGCGCAAAGGCCCGCCGGCAGCGCTCCACAATCTCCTCGCCCAGCCGTCGCTGGCGCCGTTCCCTGAGCCAGTGCAACTCGCTGGCAAGTGCCCGCCGCGCATCTGCGGGCAATTGCGCCGCACTCTCCACGAGCCGCTCCAGTGCCTTCTTGTTCCCCCACGGCAGCAACGCGGCCACCACCCGGCGCCCGGCGGCAACGCTACATATCAGGAGGGCTTTCCTCTTCAATTGTCGAAAGTCGAGTTGAAAGGATGGTGCTTTTGCCCTGGGCGTTGGTGTGTTTTTCTGCGCATGCGAGACGCGCAGACATCCGAATGCCCCAACTGCAAGCGGCTCAAGGCACGCGTGGCCGAGCTGGAAGCGCTGGTTGTGAAGCTCCAGGCCCGCATCGCCCGTCTGGGGAAGAACCGTTGGCGTTTTCGATGGACCTGACCAGCTTGGACACATCCTCGCGCCCGTGGGGAAGAACCCGGCGCAGGAATGCCGGCAGTCCGAGCTTCCGGGCCAGCTTCAGCCCCAGCCACGGGCCGCCGTAGTCCCGGCAGCGCTCCACGCGAACGCGGGAGGTGTCCACCTCCACCCACTGCGGCTCCGGTCGGTCGAAAAGCCGGCTCTGCCCGGAGGGCGCACGCCCCTCCGCGGCCCGTTTCACCCCGTGGCACACTTTCTGGGGCAGTTTGCCCGGGTAAGCCACCATTCTCTGGCGTGGTCCGCGCTCTGTGCGGCAAGACTCGACCAGCGCCCAGTACTTGTGGTTTTTGCCGGCCTTCTTCACGTTAATGGGGCGAATGAACATGGCCCAATTATATGGCCTAAGCTGTTGGCATTCAAGGGGTTAAGTTTTCACTGCATGGCCTTTTCGTGGTCCCCGAGCGGGCAAATTCTGCCAGAAGCCCCCTCGGCAGCAAACAGGCTCATTGCGCACCCGAAAAAAGCCGAAAAAAACCGGATTTTCTGCTAAACTGCGGAACTTGGGCCAGTACGTGCCTAAAGGCCTGATAAGGCTATGCACTTCGCTCGCGTAGGTGCCATATGTTGTAGCCCACTGATCCGGCCGGGCGCCCTCTGTTTGCTGGTCTATCAGGTGATGTTTGGAAGCGCCCACGACACATTACCAAGGCTCCTGAGGACCTGCGAGGACCTTCTGAGGCCGACTTCAGGGTCAGTTGGAGTGGCTGAGTGCGGCGGCTGTTCCCCATTGCCGGCCTGAGGGCATGGTCTGCAGCGCCACTTTTCGACATACTATATGTTGTATGCACGAGACCCATGTGCATAGCCCTAAGGCCTGATAACGGTGGCATGCCTGGTTTCCCTGGTTGCCGCCGCGCGGGTGGGGCAGGGGTAGCCGTTCCGCTATCCCGTGACCATCAGGTTCGTTTGACGACGAACTGCGGCAGATCCCCGGATGCCGCGCCAGAGGTCCGGCGCGTCAGGGGGCGTCGCCCCAGTCGGGCACGTCGAGGACTGCGCCGCCCGCCAGGGCGGATTTGTGGGCCATGACGCCCGGCGCCATGTAGCGGACCGCCTCCCAGACGTTGATCGCGGGGGGACGGTCGTGGGCCAGGGCGTCCACGAACTCGTGCACCAGGTAGGCGTGCGACCCGCCGTGGCCGCCCAGGTAATCGTCGCCGACTTCTCCTCGAAAGGCTTCGACGACGGCGTCCGGAAGAGGATCGCGCATCCGGTCCACCTCGAGGGACGTCCAGCTATCCTTCGTGACCCAGTTGCTCTCCCGGAACGAGCCCTCGGTGCCGAAGAGCCGGAAGGTCTCCTCGCCGGTGTGGCCGATCCTGCGCCACTCGGCGATGCGCATGGTCGCGCCGTTGCTCATACTGAAGAGGGCGGTCTCGTTCATCAGGCTGCGTTCAAAGTATTCGTCGCCGGTCTCGTCACGCTGCCCCCAGGCGCAGACCCGGACGGCGTGCGCGCCCATGACGCTTATCGGGCCGCTGACCGAATGGGTGGGATAGTGCATGGGTCCGTCGGTGACGCCCTCGTAGCGACTGGAAGTGTCCAGCCATTCGCGGCCGGCCTGGCCCGTGGTGCGGTGCTGGCGCACCTCACGCAGGCTGCAGGACGGGTTGTCCACATCGTGGAAGTAATGTCCCTCTGCGTGCACGAAGCGGCCGAAGGCGCCCTCCGCCGCGCGGCGGCGGCAGTACATGGTCTCGGGGCGGTAGAAGGAGGTCTCCCCCAGCATGTAGTGCATGCCGGTGCGCTGGCAGGTGCGCACCAGGCGGTTGCACCATTCCAGGACCTCATCGCCGTCGGGCAGCCTGACGACGGGCACGGCGCTGTAGACGTGTTTGCCGGCCGCCATTGCCTGCACGGCCTGCGGTGCGTGCAGCCAGGGCTGGGTGATAATGACCAGCGCGTCGAGGTCCGCTTCGCAGATTTCGTCCAGGGAATCGTAGGCGTCTGATGGATGGAGTTTCTGTTGGAAGGACTCCCGCTCGGCGAACTTCCGTATGCGGTCCGCCTCCCGATCGCAAAGGGCGATCCGGTCCACCAGGGGATGCGCCTTGAAGAGGGGCGCGAACTGCGAGCCGAAAGATCCCAACCCCACCAGTCCGAGGCTGACGCTCATGACGGCCTCCCGCAAGAATGACAGTGCCGAATGTAGCCGGTCGGGGTCCGGGCGGCAACTCCAACCCATGCAGACGGGGCTCTCAAGGACTGAGATGGGCCAGCTCGCGGGCCAGCCGCTCGGAGGCGTGCACGTAATGGGCGTCGCCGAAATAGCGCACGTGCAGCAGCATGGTGTTGAGCCAGTAAACGCGGCAGCGGGTGTCGAAGCCCGGCCGCAGCGGATGGTATTGGGAGTATTCCTGGAAGAAGGTGGCCCCCACAGTGTGGAACACCAGCAGGTAGGCCAGCTCGTATTCCACGTCGGTGTAATTGCACCCGCCGTCCACGAAGCCGCTTATCCGGGGGGCGGACGGGTCCACGATGATGTTGGTGGCCCAGAGGTCACCGTGGACGAGAGTGGGATCGCCGAACTCCGGCAGCCACTGCTCCAGGTTGTCCAGCACCCCCTGTATGGTCCGGCGGGCGCCGCTGCTGAGCCGGTCCGATACGGACTCGAACTCGCGCCGGATGCGGGGGCCGAAGCGGTCCAGCCACCGGTCGTCCCCCTCTTCCTCCGGCTTCAGGGCCGTGCCGTAGGTCGAGCGCTTGTGTTCGTGCAGCCGGGCGAGGATGCGCGCCATCTGCCGTTCGATGGCTTCCTGCCCCGACCTGCCCAGGCGGGCCTCGCCCAGGTTGAGGCCCGGCAGCCGCTTCATCATCAGGCAGCTCCCGGAGAAGATTTCGCCCGAGGTGTCCACACCGTAGGGCTGCGGCACCGGGAATTCGGTGTTGGCACGGTACCAGCCGAGCATCCTGTATTCGTGCTCGAAACCGCCGTTGCCCGGTTCGCCGGACAGCTTGGCGACGATCCTGGCCGGCTCTCCGTCGGTGGTCAGCTCCAGGACGCTGTTCACCATGCCGCCGTGCATGCGACGGACGTCGGTCACGGTGAGATGGTCGTCCAGGAACTCCCGCACCAACTCCGTGGCGCAGTCGGGGGAGATGACGGTCCTGTCGAAGGGCATACCACACTCCGGGGATGCGACCGAGTAAGAGAACACAGTGTAACGACCAGGTCACGCGCCCGCAACCGTTTGGGACGTGGGTGTCATCGGCAAGTAGTAATGTCCGGTCTTCGGCAGGTAACAATGTCCGCTGCCCTTATGGTGAGGAGAGCGGATGGAAGGAGAACGGATAGCGATGAGTCACCGGGAGCGGGATCGGCTCAGGGTCATGGCGCCGGTGCTGGATGGCAAGCGCACGCTCCGGGAGTGGCTGGTGGAGGAAGGGCTGTGGAAACGCCGCCGCAGAAGCGAGGTGCATCGCCGCAGGCGTCCGCGCCGCCCGTGCCGGGGAGAGCTGGGCCAGACCGACGGAAGCCATCATGACTGGCTGGAAGGCCGGGGACCCGGCTTGGTGCTGCTGGTGATGATTGACGATGCGACCAGCGAGGTGGTGGCGAGGTTCTATCCGGGCGAGACGACCGAGGCGTACATGGACCTTTTGGGGCGCTACGTGCGCAAGCACGGCCGGCCGGTGGCGCTGTATACTGACGGAGACAGTATTCTCCGGTCCGAAGATTGGCCTGCCTGTGCGTCGCACGCAGACAGGCACCCGGACGCCCCTCAGCCGCTGCCGACGCAGTTCGGACGGGCTCTGGAGGAGCTTGAGGTCGAGCTGGTCAGGGCGGGCAGACTCCGGCACCCGACGGCAACAGGAAAGGCTCAGCCGAGCGGAAGGCTGAGCCCTGTGCCGCAGGTCTGAGCTCCGGTCGCCCGGGTCGCACTCCTGCGGGCCCTGTCCTCCACCACCTGAAACACCTGCTTGATGACGACGGCGCCTTTCTGAACGTTAGCGCCTACCCTCAACTGCGCCCCGAGGGTCAGAAGCGTCAGGTCATCGAGCAGTGAACTGCTAATCTGCCCCTCGCGGAGGCCACAGAGCAGTTGGTTGGCCGCCCGAATCAACTCTTCGCAGAGCGGTTCAATGCCGTCAACGTTGCCGGTGGTAATGCGCTCCTCGTCCTCCATCTTGATGAAACGACTGAGGTCAAACTCTGCCCTATAGAACGCTTTGCGGCTGAAACCGAGCAGAAGCCGGTAGTAGCCGAGGAGGAAGAGGTTCTTGCGCAAAATGATGGGGACGGGAAAGAGAAGCTCGCCACGCATACCCTGGGAAGCAAGGGTGGCCAGGGCCTTCTCCGGCACAAGTTGATTGAGTTGCTCGTCTATCTGCCCTAAAGGAAGCACGGCGACTGTCTCGAGCAACGCATCCTGGAGATAGAGCTGACGGATCTCCCAAAGCGACTCCGCGAAATCCGCCTGCAGGTCAGGCTCCGGAACGCAGATGGAATGGGCCATTGGTGTCCTCAAGCCTGGTAATGGCTTCGCTGTCCACCTCAAGTCGCTCGGCCGCCATCGCTACGTAATCGGGATGAAGTTCCATTCCCACAAAACGGCGCCCGAGACGCAGGGCAACCACGCCGGTTGTGCCAGAGCCCATGAAGGGGTCAAGGACAATGTCCGTCTCGCGGGAGCCGGCGGTGATACAGGGCTCCACCAATTCAGGCGGGAAAGTCGCAAAGTGTGCGTCGGGGAAAGGTTGAGTACATATCGACCACACGGTCCGGCGCTTCCGCCAGCTTCCGTTCACATAAACCCTCGCGGCCTCGTAGTCGTAGAAGTAGCGTTCTGATACGGAGAAAAGGAACAGGTACTCGTGGCATCTCGTGGGCCTGTCTTTCACGCTCTCAGGCATTGCGTTGGGCTTATGCCAGATCACGTCCGACCGCAGATACCACCCGTCGTCCTGAAGTGCAAACGCGAGGCGCCATGGGATGCCCAACAGGTCCTTGTCCTTCAGGCCTTCCGGATTCTGCGGCCGTACATCCATTTCGCGCGCCGGGTTTTTCTTGTCGGGCGCCCGCCGTGCCCGGTTCCCGCTTGTGTAGCCGTCGCCGATGTTCAGCCACATGACGCCATCCGGCTTTATCACACGCCGCACCTCGGCAAATACGGACCTGAGGCGGGCCAGGTATTCTCTCAGAGTGTCCTCAAGGCCGATCTGCGCCTCAATCCCGTAATCCCGCAATCCCCAGTAGGGCGGACTGGTGACAACGCACTGGACGGAATCCGCCTCAAGATGCCTGAGAGCTTCCAATGAGTCGCCTTGGATCAGTAACGCCTCTTCCGCTGAGGTTGTGCCTCGAAGCAATGATCTATAATTCTCTGGCATTGTTCCCGCAACCGATATGTGTCCGTCGACTCAGAAGGCCACGGACAGAATAGCCGCTGGAGCGGCCCGCGTCAATCCGACACGTGACCGGATCGGCCTTCCGCTACCCCATCGTGACGATCACTACGTGCTCGCCGTGGGGCAGGGGTGGAATGAGGTCGCCCTGGACCGGTCTGCCGTCCATTTCCATGTGCTTTACGCCTTTGCAGACGCCGTCCGGGTTGCGGACTTCAATTCGATATACGGCTCCCCGGAACCGTCGGCGCACGGTGAACCTTTCCCACTCCGACGGGATGCAGGGGTCCACCCGCAGACCGTCGTAGTCCGGACGGATGCCCAGGATGTACTGCGTCAGCGCCACGTAGGCCCACGCGGCGGTGCCGGTCAGCCAGGAGTTCTTCGCCTCCCCGTAGCGCGGCGCCGCGCGGCCGGCGATCATCTGGGCATAGACGTAGGGTTCCAGCCGGTGCACGTCGCTGCGCTCCTCCACCCACGCGGGCGCGAAGCGCCTGCAGAGGTCGAAGGCCCTGTCGCCTCGTCCCAGCACCGTCTCGGCGATGATGACCCACGGGTTGTTGTGGCAGAAGACGGCGCCATTCTCCTTGTAGCCGGGGGGATAGCTGGTGATCTCGCCAAGTTCGAGGTGGTACTCGCTGTAAGGAGGGGTGTGCAGCTCGATGCCGTAGGGAGTCTCCAGGTGCTCCCCGACAGAGTCCAGCGCTCGGCGGGCGCGGCCGTCCTCCACTCCGATCCCGGCCATGACGCAGAAGCCCTGGGGCTCGATGTATATCTGCCCCTCGTCGCACAGCCGGCTGCCGACGGGCCGGCCGGCGTCGTCGTAGGCCCGGATGAACCAGTCGCCGTCCCAGCCGTGCTCCAGGACGCTTCGTCGCATTGCCGAAATGTGCTCCTCCGCCGCGGCAGCCTCCTCGGCAAGACCACGCCGCCGGCACAGCTCCGCGAACTCCGGGCCGATGAAGCAGAACATGCCGGCGATGAGCACCGATTCCGCCGTGCGCCCGTCGCGGTTCTCGCAGGTCTGGAACGACTCGTCCGGGTTGGCGGAGAAGCAGTTGAGGTTCAGGCAGTCGTTCCAGTCCGCGCGGCCGATCAGGGGCAGGTCGTGCGGACCCCGGTTTTCCACCACGTGGTAGAAGCTGCAGCGGAGGTGCTCCAAAAGTGTGGCCGAGCGGGACGGATCGTTGTCGAAGGGGACCTGCTCGTCCAGGATGGACTCGTCCCCGGTCTCCTTGATGTAGGCGGCGGTGGAGAGGATGAGCCAGAGCGGGTCGTCGTTGAACCCGCCGCCGATCTCCTCGTTGCCCTCCCCGGTCAGGGGCTGGAACTGGTGGTAGGAGGAGCCGTCCTCGAACTGGGTGGCGCCAAGCTTGAGGATGCGGCGTCGGGCATGTTGCGGGACCATGTGGACGAACCCCAGGATGTCCTGGTTGGAATCGCGGAAGCCGATGCCCCGACCGATGCCGGACTCGAAGTAGGAGGCGCTGCGCGCGAGGTGGAAGGTGACCATCACCTGCCGGGGGTTCCAGACGTTGACCATGCGGCGGAGCTTCTCCCCGCCGGTCTCCAGGCGGCACGCGTCCAGCAGCCCGTCCCAGTAAGCGCGAAGCTCCTCCATCGCCGCCTGGACGTCGGCGTCGCTCCGCACCTGCTCGATCATCTCCCGCGCGGGCGCCTTGTTGATGATGCCCGGCGACTCCCACTTGCCTCCTTCGGGATCCTCGACGTAGCCAAGCATGAAGATGAGCGAACGCTCCTCGCCGGGCTCCAGGGACACGCGCACGTGGTGGGAGGCGATGGGCGACCAGCCGCTGGCGATGGAATCGCGCGACTCCCCGTTGCGGGGCACATCGGGGTCGGCGTAACCGTTATAGATCCCCAGAAACGACTCCCTGTCCGTATCGAACCCTTCGATGGGCCTGTTCACGGAGTAGAAGGCATAGTGGTCGCGGCGCTCGCGATATTCGCTCCTGTGGTAGATCGCGGAGCCGTCCACCTCCACCTCCCCGATGCTGAAGTTGCGCTGGAAGTTGGTCATGTCGTCCAGGGCGTTCCAGAAGCAGAACTCGACGCAGGAGAAGACGTCCAGCTCTTTGGGCTGGTCGGTACGGTTGTCAAGGCGGAGGCGATGGACCTCGCAGTCCAGCCCCGGCGGCACGAAAGCGAGCAACTCGGCCCCCGCGCCGCCGCGCCGCCCGGCGATGGCAGTATAGCCCAGGCCGTGACGGCACTCGTAGAAGTCCAGCTCCGCCTTGACGGGCAGCCAGCCGGGGGTCCAGACGTCCCCGCCGTCGCGGATGTAGAAATACCGGCCGCCCGCGTCCAGGGGAACGTTGTTGTAGCGGTAGCGGGTAAGACGGCGCAGGTGGGCGTCGCGATAGAAACAGTAGCCTCCGCCGGTCTGCGAGATGACGCCGAAGAGCCTTTCACAGCCCAGGTAGTTGATCCACGGATACGGCGTGCGGGGAGTGGTGATGACGTACTCCCGGCGCTGGTCGTCGAAATGGCCGTAGCGCATAAGCTCGCTCTCCGGGTTGATGGATGTGTTCGGGGACATTTTTCGCGAACGAGCGGCGCCTGTCAAAGGAAGTGGGTTGGCGCGGGTTGCCCTTCCTGCTATACTTGCCTGCACGCGTTGTCGCTGGCGTGCCCTCAGCAGGGAAGGAGCCATCGATGAACGATGAATTGACGCACCGGGACCGGGTGCGCCTGGCGCTGGACCACCAGACGACGGACCGGGTGCCCATCTGCATGGTCTGCTCGGGCATCAACGCCCCGGCGCGCGCGGAACTGGAGGACTTCCTGCAGCGGGAGCGCGCCACGAGCGTGGACGAATACCTGCGGCCGCTGATTGACATTCAGTATGTCAATGCGCCCTACGTCGGGCCTGAACTGCCGCCCCGGACCGACGTGTGGGGGGTGCGGCGCAAGCCGGTCAGCTACGGCTCGGGCAGCTATGACGAGATCGACTACTACCCGCTGGCCGATGCGGAAGATCCCTCCGACCTGGACGAGCACGACTGGCCGTCCCCGGACTGGTACGATTACTCCGCCCTGCCGGAAATAATCGCCCGGATGCGGCGGGAGGACCAGCACTACCTGATGACCAGCAACGGCAACATCTTCGAGTCCTCCTGGTACATGCGAGGCTTCGAGCAGATATTCCTGGACCTGGCCCTGAATCCCGAAGTGGCCCACGCCATCTTCGAGCGGGTCTGCGACTTCTACACCGAGTACTTCCGCCGTATCCTGGAGGCCGGCGGCGGGGAGATCGAGCTGGTCTTCACGGCAGACGACATCGGCGGACAGGAGGGCCTGCTGATGTCGCTGAAGATGTGGGAGGAGAACATCAAGCCCTATCACGCGCGAATGAACGAGGTCATCCACGAGTTCGGTGCGAAGGTCATCTACCACAGCGACGGGTCGGTGATGGAGGCCGTGCCGGGACTGACCGACATGGGCGTGGACGTGCTGCAGCCGCTGCAGTTCGACGCGAAGGGCATGGACCCGGTCGCCCTGAAAGAGCGGCACGGGGAGGAGCTGTGCTTCGAGGGCGGTATCAGCGTGCAGCAGACCCTGCCGTTCGGCATGCCCGAAGAGGTGCGGCAGGAGGTGCGGGAACGGATCGACGTGCTGGGCAGGGCCGGCGGCTACATCCTGGGGCCTTCACACGCCATCCAGGCCGGCACGCCGCCGGAGAACATCGTGGCCATGTTCGACACCGCTGCCGCACATCCGATGTCCTGACACGATCCGTCAGCCCCGCCCGTTCTGGGGTAGCTCGCGTTCTGGGGTGGCTCCGGCGTCCCCGCCGGAGCGCGTGGTTCTCCCAATCTATCCCCGGGGAGGCAGCAGATGGAGCTGGACAGATCGCAGAAGACCATGCTGTTCAAGTTCTCCGCCTACGGATTCCTGAAGAACCTGCGCTTCTTCGAGCTGCTCCTGCTGCTCTTCCTGACCGAGCACCGGGGCCTCTCCTACACCCAGTTCGGGCTCCTGATCGGCATGCGGGAAGTCTTTATCTACCTGCTTGAGATCCCCACCGGCATCGTGGCCGACGTCACCGGCCGACGGCGTGCCATGGTGATGGCCTTCGGCTCCTACCTGGTCTCGTTCGCCATATTCACCTTCGCGCGTTCCTTCTGGGCCTTCGTGCCCGCCATGATCCTGTTCGCTGCCGGCGAGGCGTTCCGGTCCGGCACGCATAAATCCATGATCATGCACCACCTGGACCTGGAGGGGCTGAGCGGCCAGCGGGTGCACTACTACGGCTACACCCGCTCGATGTCGCGGCTCGGGTCGGCCCTGGCGGCGATCGGCGTGGGAGCTTTCGCCTTCCTGGGGGGCGGATACGACATCATCTTCCCCGCCACCATGGTCCCCTATGCCCTGGGACTTTTGCTCATGTTGACCTACCCCGCCGAACTGGACGGCAAAACCGAGCGAAAGAAGATACTGCGTGCCATGTGGCGTCACACGGCGGATAGCTTCAGGTCCCTCTGGAAGACGCGCGATCTCACCCGGGTGGTGGTCAACGAGTCTGTGTTCGACGCGTTCTTCAAGGCCGCCAAGGACTATCTGCAGATTATCGTCAAAACGGCCGCGCTGGGGCTGCCCGTGCTGTTGGCCGCGGCGGATCGCGAGCGCACGTTTCTGCTGGTGGGCGTGGTGTACTTCCTTGTTTACATGAACAGTTTCGTCTCTTCGCGCCTGAGCGGCCACGCGGCGGACCGGGCATCGGACCTGGCGCGGGCGCTGAACGGGCTGTTCTGGGCCTTCGCGCTGGGGTTCTGTCTGGTAGGCGTGCTCTACGAGCATGACCTGGCGGTGCCGGCCATCGTGGTGTTCTTCTTTTTCTACACCCTTTACAACCTGCGCAAGCCGATGGCGATCGGCTACATGTCCGACCTCATACCGGGTCAACAGCGGGCGACGGTGCTCTCGGTGCAATCGCAGCTTCGGGCGATCTTCGCGGCCGTGGTAGCCCCGCTGCTGGGATGGGTGGCCGATCAGCCTTACCTCGGTGTGTCGGGAGCGTTCGTGCTGGCGGGTGCTGCGCTGCTGATCCTGGGCCTGCTGGTACGTCTCAGAAGGCTTCCGGCCCCGGCGAGCGGGGCGCCTGCCGCTTGACTTTCGGCTCCCCCGGGCCTATAGTCAAGGTGATGCGGGGGTGGTCTTTCCCTGACATACATCCGCCGTCCGGGCCCATAGCTCAATGGCAGAGCAGCGGACTCATAATCCGCTTGTTGCAGGTTCGAGCCCTGCTGGGCCCACCATTTTCTGAATGTCACTACAGGGCCCGCCCACGCCCATCCACCGTGCAGGTTGGCGCAGCCGGCGGCGGAAACCGCCGACTGCACCGACGCGTCATGGGAATCGCCCGGTTGCACAGCAGCTACCGATAGATCACCGGACACGCCTTTAATGCTACGGGCCTCCGGCACGCGTTCGAGTCCTGCTGGGCCCAGCACCTCTATCTCCACCACTGCGGGCCTCGGCGTAATAGAATCCGCGCGTTGCAGGTCGCCTGTCTCGGCAGCTGCGCCGTCTCCCGTGCCGACTCGGATAGGACGCCGTGGGCTTTGTTCCGACGCTCATCGAAACTTGTCCCGGCTTCGTGTGGCGGACTCAGTCAGCGCCACATCCAGCCATCTCTCGACCTTCAGGGCGCGGGTGGTCCAGTCGCCCATCACGTCCCAGGGCTCCCACACGTGGTGGACCTCCAGACCCCGACCTCCGCTCGCTGCCGTCTCGGCATCGATATCGCCCAGCGCGAGCCTGACGTCCCACACGTATTGCCACTGAGCCCATCCGACCGGTGGCCGGAAATGGGGCATCATGTGAGGGGGCTCCCACGTCTGGCGGTCGATGCCGGACCGCCCGTGGATTCTCTGCGCCAGGCCGGGGGCTTCCACACCGGCCCACCGCTGCCTCACCCGCTCCAGGTCGTTACCCACCGGCAGCCAGCCGTCCACCCGCTGGAGCCCTTCACCGCAGTCCGCAAGGGGCACGAGGAGGTCCTCGTCCGCGCAGCGCCGGGCGGCGGCGATTTGCCGCTCCAGATACTGGCCCGGTGAAAACTCCGTCGGCCCGTGGAACCATTTCCTGACACCCTCCTGGCCGCCAGAATGCATCTGCTCAAGCAGTCTGCTGGCATCGCGGAGCTGCACAAATCTCCGGCTGTAGGAGCCGCCCCAGGGGTATTTCTCCTTCCACTTCTCCGGTTCATCGTAGCGGTGGATCTCCCAATCGCGGCAGAAAACCGGCGTTCCATCGGGAAGGTAGTGGGACGCCCAACCCCCGTCCTTCTCCACCGACCGCATCCACTGGTAGGTTTCCTTGAACATGGCGCGGTAGGCCTGCCTGCCGGTCATGCCGTAGAACCAGGCGAGCATGGGGCCGACAAACCGGTTGAACACGTAGGGCTGAATGACTTCGAGTTCGTGGTGGCGGGCCCTGGTCGGCTCGTTGTTCGGGCCGTATTGCTGGCACCAGCCGTGCACCGGGTCTTCACCTATCTGGGTGGCGAGAATCCACCGGCCAATTCGCGCGCTGCGTTCGAGATACTTCCTGTCGCCGGTGGCGTGATACATCATGACGGCCATGCGCATGGCGTCGGTCGTGGCATAGTCGTTGTAGGAGCCGCCCACCGCGATCCCGCCCGGGCTGCCGGCCTTGAGGACCTGCGTGCGGTCGGTGTGCTCGGGATCGTATTGATCGGGGCAGTAACCGAACTGCGGGTCCTGGATGGCCAGCACCCGGTCGGCGATGCGTTGTGCGGCGAGCATATATCTGCGCTCGCCGGTCAGGCGATGTGCATAGAGCAGCAGGGCGAAAGGGCGGTACTGGACGCCGTCCTGCAGGCGAACTTGCTTTGATCCACGGTTCCGGTAGCCAACCGTGATTCTCCCGTCCGGCTGGTGGATGACGGCCCTGTAGGGGATGTGGCCCTGGGGCTGCTGGATGCGAAGGAAGAAGTCACACGTTTTGAGGCCCGCTTCGAGATAGCGGGGCTCACCCAGCATTTCGTAGGCACGGAAGAACTGGGCCGCGCTGTCCGCGAATCCCCCCCTGTTCATGCAGACGTGGACCTCGCCCTCTTTGAAGCTCAGTCCCTGCCCGAAGGCATATAGCCCCAGTTCGCCGTATTCGGCGATCCGGGCGTCGAGCCAGTCGCGGATATCCCGCAGGGAGCGTTCGTAGAGCTCCATGTCGATGCGGAAGAGGGCCTTCTCCAGCGCCTCCGTGTTCTCTACGCCTTCAGGTGGGGCAGAGGTCCTCCGGGCGCGGCTTTCATTCAGGAACAGAACGGCCGCCATCGCAAGCGCAAGCGTCACCTGGCGCACCATCTTTGCCGCTCCCTTCCTGTGCAGATTCGCCCGAGGCGCGATCCCCGCCGTCCCGGTGTCACTCGCTCCCCAGGGCGGCGCCCATGTTGCGGAGCAGGCTGGCGTAGGTACTTCGCTTCCTGGCCATGTTCTCTTCCGTGTCTTCGGAGGTATAGTCCAGTTGGTTCAGCAGGATGCCGCCCTCTCCGATGGGGTAGTTCACCAGGCCGCACGGATCGGTCAGGAACACCATGCGCGGCTCCTCCGGCAGTTCCCGGTACATCTCGACCAGGTCCACGCCCATCAGGTTCTTGCCGGAGTCACCGGGCCAGTGGTTTATCATTCGGAGGGTTACCCGCCGCGCCCGCCGGGGCCGCATGGGGACCTCCTGCAATCCCCCGACCTGTCGACACGTGAACTCCACCGGGTTCTCCTCATCCCCGCCGAAGACAAACGCCACGTCCTTCAGGAAGTAATAGGACCCCGGATTGGGCTTAATGCGGATGCGGGTGATGGTCTCGGGGCTGCCGAAATCGAAGGTCACCGACGCGCCTTCGGAATCGAAGTACTGGATGTAATGCCAGTCGTCCTCATTGGTCAGGCCGTTGGTCATCATCTGGATGCTGTTTTCTGCGCGCATGACGCCCTCGGCTTCGCCGTCGCCGGCCCCGCCGAAGGAGGCGATCTCGCGTCCGTCCACCACGTAGCTGAACACGCGGTCCGACTTCCAGTGCTTGCCGGACCACGGGGCGACCTGGTCGGGGCCGTCCATGTTGACGTCGCGGTCCGTGATGCCCAAAAGCACGGGATCGGTGCGTTCGTTCAGCGTGACCAGCTCCCGCCAGGTGGGACGGATGCGGTGCCGGAACCCGACCAGATCGTTGAACGACTGGATTCCGTCCGGCGTGAGGCCCAGCAGCATGAGCCGGCCGCCCTCGGAACAGAACTGTCGGACCCGTTCCCGGTGGCCCTGCAGCCACTGAAGCGCCGACGGTGTGGCCCGCACCACGGCCACCGGCTCACTCAGGGCCGCGGCCGGTTCGTGCACCTTGGTGAACTGGAGCCGGACCGCGCCGAGCAGATCGAGCAGGGCGGTGTCCCCCGCCGCATAGACGGCCGCCCGGTGACTGACTGCATGCACCCGCTCCTCGGCCCATAGCAGAGCGTTGTAGAGGAGCTGATCGGCCACGGGTTCGGTCCCCAGCTTTCGGCCGATCAGCATCTGGGAGAGCAGGCAGGCCCCATCGCCGGTGCCGAGCTGAACTACCGGCGAGAGATTCAGCCGATGCCCCGCCTGCACAATGCTCAGAGCGGTGGCGCCGACGGAGGAATACGCCTTCCGGTAATTGGTCCCGTCTCCGGCCCACGTGAACATGTCGGAGCTCTCCAGCCCGCGAACCACACGGTGCGCGCGTGCGGTGGGGAAAGCGATGCGCCCGGCCTCGGGCTCCGGACCCGGGAAATCGGCTGACCGATTGCGCTTCGGCGCCTGGGGGTCCACCTTGAGGTCCGCTCCGGGCAATTCGTCGCCCTGGAGCGGGTCCGCCTGCTCCAGCACGATGGCGACATTGCCCGCGGTGATGAACTCCCGGAGGACCTCGACGCTCTGCGCCCGGTCGCCCTCGTCCAGGGCGTGGGGCCCCACCAGAAGCACCCGCGCCGCGTCGGGCAGCTCCTGAAGGGCCTCCAGGGCGGTGAAAGACTGCCCCACCTGGCGCAGCCACTCGCGGATGCCCCCCTCGGGATCGTAAACGCACAGGGCCTCGCCCGAGAGCCCCGTGGCCCCGGTGGGGCGGGGCAGCAGGCTGACCGGCCTGCTGTCCTCGAAGACGGACTCCCCGTTCACGAGAAGCTCCAGTTCCAGGCGACCGTTCTGCCGCCGGTCGGCGTCCGGCAGGGCCGCTTCGATATGATCCTGCCGGTTCTGGCCGGGCGGCAGGCGATAGAGCCGCTCTCCGTCGGCGACCGTCCGCTCGCCCAACACCAGCCGCCAGCGGAGGGTGATGGGATCGTCGTGGCGCGTGTCGTTGAAGACCTTGATAGTGCGCCGGAACGTGCTCTTCGGATAGAAGCAGCGGTTGTGTTCGCGCACGAACACGGCCCGGGCGGCGAAGGACTTCTCCGCCCCGGGCAGGTGGCCCACCCAGGGACAGATGGCCGTGACGCCCTGCCAGCGGGCGCCTTCCGCGCAGATGCGCATGTAATGGGCGGCGGCGCGCTCGGCCTTCTCGCGGCCGCGATAGACCTCCGGCCCGCCGACCCATGTGACGCGGTCGATATTGCCCGCGTAGTAGAAGACTTCCCCGAAGATGAGGGGCATCTGCCCGTCCCACGCGTAGAGCTCAGGGCGGTTGCCGACCGGTCGGGGCACCGGTGCCTCACCTTCTCGGATGGGGTAGTTGTAGGCCCAGTCCGGCCAGCCCCGGGAGTAGCGCCAGGAATAGTGCTGGCAGTTCATCCCTATCAGGCCGCCCAGGTCCCCGCCGCCGTCCTGGAAACTGCGCCGGGTGGGGTCCAGCGTCTCGGCGATGCGGCTCAGTTCGGCGGCTTCCTCCTCGGACTCGCGGTATCGGCCGCCGTATACCAGCCGACACGTCACCAGCATGTACTCGTTGCCGATACTCCACATCATCACCGACGGGTGGTTGCGGTAGGCCCGCACGGTTTGCCGCACGTGCCGGCGGAAGTTCTCCCAGACCAGGGGATTGCGCGGCGCAAGCGTGATGAACATACCATCGATGCACATGGAGAGGCGGCCCGGCACGCCGTTGCGGTCGAAAAACTCCAGCGCCCGCTCACGGTAGCCCCACATCCTGTCGCTGTCGTAGGAGATGCGGTGGAACCGGTCGTTCTGGGCAAAATAGGCCTCCAGCCATTCGTCTTCGTTCTGCGCGCCGCCGATGCCCACCCAGTTCCAGAAATGCCAGGGGACACCGTTCAGCTTGAACTGCCGGCCGTCGTAAGTGATCACGCGGAACCCGAACGGCTGCTCGTGCACGTCGATCGGTTCACCGTCCAGGCTGATGATGGTGCGGAGTCGGTAGAGGGTGGGCTTGTCGTCGACGTCTTCGGCCGGCCACCACAGTTCCGGGTCTTCCCATACGCCCCCGACGGACACCTGCTCGGTCCTGCGCGGCCAGACACTGACCTCCTGCGCCTCGAAAGTCTTCTCGACCTCCCCGGTGCGCTTGTTGACCGCCTGGCATTTCACGCCCAGGTCCTTGCGCGTTTCGGTGGTGTTCCGTACCGTGATATCCGCGTCCAGCCGACGCTTTGAGACGCCGGGTTTAACGAACACGTCCTCGGTGTAGCATGGGCCGGCCACTACGAGCTTTACGGGATTGACCAGGCCCTGCTGCAGCCCGTCCCCCTCTCCCTTGGTGCTGGGATATACCGGGGCGACGAAAGAGAGGTGCCGGGGGAAATCGCCGCCGCACGGCCCGTGGCGCTTATGGTCGATCGAGGGCGCGCGGCCTTTCCCCCCCATCCCGCTCTTCACGTCCAGTGAGTAGTAGGGCCCCTTTACGCCGATGGTCAGGGTGTTGACACGGCCGGGTTTGAGCGCGTCGGTGATGTCCATCTCCCAGGGGACCAGCACCCCCTGGTGGGAGCCCACAAACCGGCCGTTGACCAGCACGCTGACGATCCAGCAGGTGCCGCTGAAGTGCAGGCGGAACCCGCGCCCGGCCAGTTCACGCGGCACCTCGATGCGGGTCCGGTAGAAAAACCGGTGCCCGTAGGCCAATTCGGGTCGCCTGGCCCTGGCGGCGCCGGGCACCGCGATGCCCATCCACCGGAGGGGATAGTCTTCCGGTTCCGGGACGAGGGTAAGGGGTCGGTACGTGTCCGTGTCCATATCCGTGTCGTCGTAGCGCGCGGCCTGCCACAAGCCGTCCAGGGGCAGTTCGACGCGGGCCGTCGCCTCCGCCGGCAGGAAATCCGGAAAGCGGAACACGTGCTCCCGGGCCCGGCGATCCGAAGGACCATCGTAGGTCTCTGCGGGGCGCAGGCCCATCTCCGGGACCCACTCGCCGCGCACCAGCCCGATGCAGTCCAGCCCCAGCATGACACGGCCGTCCTTGCCGGGCTCCCGTACGCGGAGCTGGATCGTGTGGGCGCCCGCCTCCAGGTGCCTCTTGCCCACCCGCGCCCAGCCGATCTTGCACCAGTTCCCCGAGAGGCGCACCAGGTTGGTGGTGAATTGATCAGGGGGCAGCGTAGCCCAGCCCGTTTCGTCGATGCGCCACTCCACCGGGGCCCGGGACCATTCGTACCCGATCCGCAGCCATATCTGGTAATCGCCGGGCTCGCGGACCTGGAATTCATAGTCGAGCCGCAGCCCTTCGCCCTTCAACTCATCCGCAACCTGCTTCTTGCCGACGACCTTGTTCAGCCATTGCTCACCCGACAGAATCTGCGCGTACTCGCCACCCCACACCTCGTACTCGAAGTTCGCGGAGGCCGGCTTCTCCCCCTCGATCCAGACGTACTCCCGCGCCGCAGCAGCGGCCCCTTCGGCACACGGCAGCCATGCTCCCAGGGCCATCCACAGACAAAGAGCGGCAAAGCCTTTCACGTGCATCTTCTGCACCTCTCAAAAACTCGAGGGCGCGGGACGTGAATGGTCCCGCTTCCCGGCATTCATCTCAATTCTAACGGACCAGAGCTGCTCCGCAAGAGTACCAATCTTAATACCTGAAAACGCACGGCTCTCACAACCGACCGGCGAGAATCATCGCCTGCGGCCCCTGTGCTGCCGAGAATAACCGTCTCGACGGGTCGGGGAAGCGCACGGGTGAAAGCAAAGCGGCATGCAGTATAATCGCACGTCAGCGTGACTGCATCCGGTCTTGCCTATCGGTCGGCGGGCCGGATGGAATCTATCCAGGGGGGAAGGACTCCGCCATGCGGTATCGCCGATTGGGGAAAACGGACCTGACGGTGTCAGTCGTGGGAATCGGTACGGCGCAGTTCGGCGGCGAATGGGGAAAGGCGTTCGAGCAGAACGAGGTGGACGCCATGCTGGGCCGGGCACGCGAGCTGGGCGTGAATCTCATCGACACCGCCGGGTGCTACGGCGATCATCTCTCGGAATCGCTGGTCGGTGCGGCTATCGATGGGCACCGTGAGGACTGGATCATCGCCACGAAGTTCGGCCACAGGTGGCGCGCACACCTGGACCGCGAACCGCACTGGTCCCCCGGCGAGGTGGTGCGACAGCTTGAGCACTCGCTGAAGGCCCTCCGCACCGACTACGTGGATATCTACCAGTTCCACTCGGGACCGGATGAGGCGTTCTTTAACGACGCGCTGTGGAACGCGCTGCGCCACCAGAAACAGAAGGGCAGCATCCGGCACCTGGGGCTCTCGGTGGGGAGCGGGGACAGGGGGCTGCGCCAGATCAAAACGGCTCCCGAATACGCCATCGAGGTCGTGCAGGTTCTCTACAATCGGCTCGACCGGAGGCCCGAGAAGCGGGTGCTCCCCCTCTGCCGGGAGCACGGCCTGGGCGTTCTGGACCGCGTGCCCCTGGCCAGCGGCTTCCTGACGGGCAAGTACCGCCCCGGCGATGAAGACCGGTTCGAGGAGGGCGACATACGCGCCATCTTCGGCGCCGGTAACATCCGCAGTCAACTCGAAGAGGTGGAACGCATCGAGCAGGAGGAGGTGCCGGATGGTATGGAGATGGCCCGCTGGGCGCTGGCCTGGTGCCTGCGGAATGAGGCCGTCACAGCCGTCATTCCGGGCTGCAAGAACGTGGCACAGGTCGAAGCGAACGCCGCCGCGGCCGACCTGGACATGGTGACCGCCGATCACCCGCAGACGGTGTAGCCGGGGAGGCGTTCGCTGCATCGGCTCGGAGAGGAGCCGGCGCTGCCTCGATGGGGACCGCGCATCCAGAAACGACAGAGTCAAGCCGCACCATCCCGGAATGCCTCGGGTCTGCACGGCTTGTTTAATGACGTGCGGCCGCAGTCACAGGCGTCTCCAATAGCACTTTTCCATTTGCTGGACAACCCGTTTTTGCACGGGCAAAGTGACGGCTGTAGCAGGGCATTGCCGGTCGCATACATGGAGAAAAAGACCGGGGTCTCGATCAGCCAGAGATGGCTCAGCGAGGTTCTGGACCAGATGGGATTCTCCTATAAACGCCCGCGACATGATCCGGGTCACAGGCGCGACGAGCAACTGTATGAAGCCAAAAAGAGCGAGCTGGCAGGGCTAAAAAAAGGGCTCTGAACCGGGAGCCCCGATACAAGCTGCTGTTTATCGACGAGTGCGAAGTGCATCTGAACCCTCCACTGACCAAGATATGGTGGCGCCGGGGCGAGCCGGCCAGGGTGCCCTCGGCGGGGGATGATAAGAAGGCGGTGGTCTGGGGAGCGTGGGATTTCCGGTCCGACAGGCTGATCTGGCGCATCTCGGAGGACAAAAACAGCCGGGAGTTTGTCCATTTCCTGAGGCACCTGCTGGCCTGGCAGGGCGGGGGCAGGGAGCTGATATTGGTCATGGACAATGCCGGCTATCATCGAGCAAACCGGGTGAAGCGGTTCTTGAGCGACAACAGCGACAGAATGCAGCCCTTCTGGCTTCCGCCCTACAGCCCGGAACTGAACCTGATCGAGCGGGTGTGGAAGTACCTGAAGGAGAACGTTACGAACAACTACTCCTTCGGGGATCTCTCCAGCCTGCTTGAAGCAACCGAGGAAGCCTGCCGGCGACTGGCCTCGCCATCGGATAAGGTGCTGCAGGTGACTTTCGAGCGCGGAAAGAACTTACTTCAGGCCGCTTAGTTCTCTTTGAGCCATTCGCGTTCTTGCTCCACCGTCATATCGAACTCGCCCGGGCCAAGGGTGATGTTGATGCCGGGCTCTTCAGCCAGCCGGTGAAGGCGCCCGATGAGCTGCGCGGCGTCATCGGGCGTGGCCTCCCGGATGATGAAATCCACGTTCTCTCCGCTCCTTCCGGAAGATGGGAGGTCAGATGCCCACGGGCGGCCCGGGGGCCGCCGCTGGGGGTCTGGTCCTCACGGCTATTGCACGGCGATCCCGCTCAAGTCAAAGGCTCCCTCGTCGCAGCGGACCTTGACGGCGTGCATGCCTTTGGTGAGGAAGAGTTCTGTGGTCAGCCGCCGGTCGCTGGGGCCCTTCACGATGCCCTGGGAGTCGTCGACGCTCAGCCGGGCCGCGCCGCCCGCGGAGGCCGAGAGCGTGAAGCGGTATCTGCGCGCCTCCGGCGCCCGGACGATCCACGACTTCCACTGGCCCTGTTCGAGCCGGGAGGTCTGCTCCTGCATGTTGAGCGGGTGCGTCCACCCCTTCCAGCCCGAGGCGATGCTGCCCTGGCTGTGGTCAATCTGGACGGTCAGCGTGGCGGGGAGGGGAATGCCCTTTGAAGGTTCGAGCACCCAGCCTCCGGCCCGCTCGATGGCGGCCGCCCAGGGCATGTAGGTCTCGGCCTTGTAGAGAAAGAGGCCGGGGAAGCCCGGGTAGTAGTACATGGCGTTGCGGCCGCCGTAGCTATGCCAGAAATGCGCCCAGTTGTTGTCGGCAACCTTGCTTATGGGGTGGTTCCACTTGAACTGCTGGGTATAGAGGACGCCGCCGCCGTTCCAGTCGCCCCCTGCGTTCGTGCCGCCCTCGTAGGACATCGGTACCAGTCCCCAGTTCTGGGCCATCAGCGTGCACACGCGCACGTTGCGGGCAAAGCGGGCGTCAGTCTGCCCGGTCGCCCCGCCGGCATCCAGGAAGTTGCCAGCGTCCTCCCCCCCGGCGTAGTCGCGGACGGAGCCGATGTGCGAGGCGTAGATGTAGAGCACCGCCGCCGGATCGTCGGCCGTGCCCTCGATCACCAGCTCGTGCTCGCCGGCCTCCAGCGGCATGTACCGCGTGCCCCATTGGAAGACAGCTTCCCTGTGCTTGCGGCTGCCACCGACCGGGGACTTCTCCCAGGCCGTCTTGCCGTCGAAGGTGATGGTGATGGGTTGGGCCTTCTCGATGCTGTTGTTGGCGGTGAAGACGAACATGTAATCGCCCGGCCGGTCCACGGTGAACCTCTGGCTGATTCTCCCCCTGCCCGCGATGAAGGCGGCCCGGGTTCCGGCGCGGTGCCATTCGGGCACATTCGACCTGCCTCGTCCCCCCTCCATCCAGGTCGGATCCACCTTGGGATCCGAGGGCACCAGGGCGATGCCCCTGCCCGGCGTCGCCGGTCGGCCGGTGTAGCGGAAGGTGGCCAGCGGGAAGCCCGTTCCCGGCCGGCTCACCCTCTTCACCTCGCCGTCGGCCAGGACCACGCCGCCCTGGATGAGCAGCCCCGGGCCGGCCCTCAGCGGGGTGTTGGGGGAGGGCAGCTCGGCATTGGCCGGCTCGCGCGAGACGCAGATGTAGGACTTGCCGGCCTCCAGCTTCCACACGCCGACCCGCGAGGAGCCGGGCGTGATCCAGGCGTCGTACTGCAGCGGCCACCAGGCGATCTGGCCCCGCTGCATCTTGTCCAGCTTCTCCCGGCTGGCCCGCATGCCGTGGAGTTTCTTGGCCTCCGCAGTGAAGATGGAGACGGGGTGC
The DNA here is from genome assembly GCA_964572825.1 of uncultured candidatus Brocadiaceae bacterium. Taxonomy (GTDB): domain Bacteria; phylum Planctomycetota; class Brocadiia; order SM23-32; family SM23-32; genus CAYVBE01. Next base: position 26,277 of record CAZNGS010000007.1, on the reverse strand, counting down.
GCGCCTTTCTCCCCGCCCTGCACGATGCGTCCGGTCTCGTAGGCGTACAGGTCGGTGGGGCCGACGGTGAAGCCGATGCCGACCGAAGCGGCTGAGTTCAGCTTGTAGGGCTTCTCCTCGGCCGGCACGGGCTGGAAGGCCTGGTGGCGGGGGAGGCGGTCGTCCACCACCCCGGCGGTGCTCTCGAAGCGCCAGGGGCCGCGCGCGGGAGCGCCGGCGGCCGCCCCGGGCCTCAGGGGGTAGCCTTCGAAGCTGGCGTCCTTCAGCACCGGGTCGTCGCCCACCGCCCACATGTTCCCGGTGCCGTAATAGAGCGCGGGACCGGCGCCGAAGAGTATCTCGTTGACCGGCCGCGGGTTGGCCACGAATTGCCCGGCGCCGTTGTTGTAATAGTCGTCGATGAACTGGCAGAGCGTGTTCTGGAAGTGGCGCTGATACTGGCCGAAGATCATCACGCGCACCTTGTCGTTGATGGCCGCGTCGCCCCAGACCTCGCGCATCGCGTCGCTCATCATGACGGTGCGGTAGGCGTGGTAGCGCATCAGGCCGCCGTGATGGTTATCCTCCGCCCGGCCGTCGAAATTAAGCACGCGCCAAATCGGGTTGTCCTCATTACGGAAAATCTCCCGGTCGTAGCGCCGCGCCCACTGGCGGGGCTGGATGGCCGACCAGCCCATCTCGTTGCCGTGTTCGAGGTAGAGGCGCAGATTCGGGTTCAGCGGCGGCCAGACGGGGTCCTCGGTCGGGTCGTTGTAGGGCTCCTTGCCATCGCTGCCGAAGCGCGTCACTTTGGCCATCTTCACCATGTAATCCCGGTCGATGCTGTCCGAGTAGCACATGTAGAGGTCGCGCCCCATCTCGTTGGCCGCCAGCACCAGCTTCTCGTAGGCCATGTCGTTGTGGACCGTCTGGTCGTGGATGTTGCAGTAAGTGGGGAAGGTGCGATCCTCCCAGCGGGCGACGTTGTTCAGGCCGGTCTTCTGCACGCGGAAGGCGTAAGCGGGCAGAAACGCGTCCCGGGCCTCGCCGTTGATGATCTCGCCGGGCTCGTGCGGCTCCTTCCCACCAATCCTCTTCGGCGCCATCCAGTAGATGTCGCGCACGCCGCTGCCCACGGGCGCGTCGGGCGAGCGCTGGGTCTGGCGCATCTCCAGCGGCGACTTGTAGTTGCCGTCGCCCCTGTCCTTTGTCTCGATCAGGGCGCGCGTCTCGTTAGTGGAGGGCTCGTAGCCGGCGCCCTTCGGCAGAACGTTCTCGTAGGTCTCTTCCCCCACCAGGAACGTGCCGTTGACGTGAACCTCGGCCAGGCCCTTGAAACAGAACAGCATCCGACCGTGATGGATGGGCCAGCCGCCGCTCATGTACGTCTTGAAGTCCGCCTTCGGCCAGCCGTCCTCATCGAGTTGCGCATCGGGCATCTTGATGCGGGTGAAGTCCATCATGTTGGCCGCCGACTGCGGCCAGTACTCCCGCACCGTGTTGCCCGAGGCGTAGTCGACGACCTCCTCGGGCGTACTCGGGCTCGACCAGTAGAGTTCGCAGACGGCGTCGCCCGTCAGGTCGTAGTACTCGATCTGCACGTCGTATTCGGTGGCCGGATCGAGGCGCATCTTCGCGGTGTCGGCGCGGCGCCGGTGCGGCTGCCACGCGTCGATCAACTTCCGCCACCGACGCGTGCCCGTGGGCCTGATCTTCAGCCGGGCCCCCTCGTCGGAGATGAGCTTGAAGGTATACTCTTCGTCGAAGCGGGCGATCAGCTTCGCGCTCCAGCGGGCCGAGAAGTTGTCGGTAGGGAAGTCGCGCACGCTCTCGGCGCGCACCCCCAGCACGGGGCGCCAGTCCTCCCAGTCGGAGCGGACGCGGTTCTCGCTCTTCATGTAGGCCGGTGCGCCTTCGAGGTTCGCGTTGGCGAAGTATTCGCCGCTCCACGCCGGGTAGGTCACCCCGCCGCCCTGGGGGATGCGGCCTTGGGCCGCGCCGGCCTGCCCGCATCGAACCAGCAGAATCGCGAGCGCCGCCATCGCCCCGACCTTCAGCGCGCCAACCGACCGTTTTCCCCGTTCCATCGCCGTTTTCCTTCCTTATCGGGAATCTCCCATTTGTCGTGGCGAAGTTCCGACTTCGCCTCCCTCCAGTGCTTATACGCTTCCAGGCAGCGTCTATCAAGCCACTTCTCCGAACGGGCGCTGCAACAACGCCCTCCGCGCACCGTTTCTGAGGGCATCAAACCGCTTTTGATCGCCCCTTTTCGCTCCTTCCGAGATACCTCGGCTGTCAGCGAACGCGGGATACCTTTTTTCTCTGCGTGATCCGCGATACCACGTCAGGTCGGCGCGGGGGAGAGCCGCCCGATCCGCTCCAGTATCGCTCCGAAAAGCCCCCGTCGAACCGCCACCTCGACCATCTGGAAGACGACGTAGCGCGCGTGGCGCACAACCTTCGCCCCGATCTTGACCAGCTTCTCCCGTAGCGTCGTCAGTGACCAGCGTTTCACCGGCTCCGGCAGCGCCAGCCGCCGCCCGGAGCGGCACAGACCGCTGCGGCTGACTGTGAAGTTGAAGATGGCCTCGAACATATCGGCGATCTTCTCGTAGCTCACCCCCAGCCGATGCTTCATCTCGGCAGCGATCGCCCTGGCGTTCGGCCCGATGCTGACCCCGGCGGCTCCTGTGGCGCTGGAGGACTGCTCGGGGTGCCGGGAGCGGAACCGCTTCTTGCAATGCGGGCAATAGCCGCTTTGGGTGATAAAGCGGATGTGGACCGGCTCGACCGGGGGGATATCGCTCTGGATATGCTCGTGGCGCTTTCTGCGGTGCAGTGCTCCTCCGCAGTTGGGGCACTGCGCGAGCGGAACCTGCACGGATTTCAGTTCACTCTCCGGCGGCGGCTTTCGTCTTCTGAAGGTCCCCTTGCCCTTCTTGCGCCCCGGGCTTCCCTTCGGTTTGTAGGGTTTGTCTTTGCGGGAGCGGTTTTCGGCCTTCAAGGCCCGCAGCTCGCGCGGGAGCCTTCGGCATCCGGGACAGCCCTGTTCGGTTTCGCTCATCACCGCTCAGCATACGGAAGGGCCGGTGTCGGTTTCAAAGGGCCGGGGCCCATTGAGGGTCCCGGCCCGGTGCAGGCGGCCAGTGAACCCCGCACGGGGGATGCATCGGGAAATCTGGGGAGCGAAAAGACGGCAGGATTCTCGTTGAAAGCCTCGGGGGGTACACTATGATGGTAGTACAGGATAAAGACGGTAAACACTTACGACAAACTGTCCGATCGGCCTATTATCGCTGTACAGCAGCGTTCCCACGGACCTTGGGAAAGTAATGCCATTGTGATCTCAGCAGACGATTCCGGCGCGGTCTTCCAGAGGAAAGTCATGCCATGAAAGCTGACGGTAATCTGACGCGCAGAAGGTTCGTCCAAACGGGAGTGGCGGCGGGGGCCGCCGCCCTGTTCGGCCCGTTTTCCATTCGGGACGGCCACGCCCAGAGCCCCAACGAGAGGTTGCAGGTGGCGGTCATCGGCTGCGGCGGGCGCGGCTGGCCGTGCATCCAGATGGCCGGTGGTGGATGCACGTTCGTCGCCTTCTGCGACGTGGACGATCGGCCGGACGAACGGCGCGACAAGGCCTACGCCAAATACCCCGACGTGCCGCACTTCAAGGACTACCGGCGCATGTTCGACCGGATGCAGGACGACATCGATGCGGTCATTATCGCCACGCCGGACCACTCCCACTACCACGCCGCCATGTCGGCCATCATCCGGGGCAAGCACGTTTACCTGGAGAAGCCGCTCACCCACACGGTGTGGGAGGCGAGGAAGCTGGCCGAAGCCGCCCGGAGGCACGACGTCGCCACGCAGATGGGTAACACCGGCCACTCCAACCACAGCACGGCCGTGACCCGGGACTGGATCCTGGCGGGTTCCATCGGAGAGGTGCGGCGGGTGATCTGCCACACGGCGGGCGCCCGCGCGGCTGAGGGACCTCCCCAGAAGAAGGAGGTGCCCGACGGGCTGGCCTGGGACCTGTGGCTGAACCGCGCCCACCGGCGACCCTACTCCCCGGCCTACGTGCCCAAGACGTGGCGCTGCTGGCGCTACTTCGGCGAGGGGAAGATCGGCGATTGGGGCTGCCACACGCTGGACGCCGCCTGGTACGCGCTGGACCTCGGGGCACCCGAGAGGGTCGAAGCGGAGCCGGTCGGCGACTGGTCGGTGAAGGAATCTTACCCGCAGGGAGAACGCATCGCCTATCACTTTCCGGCTCGTGGCCAGAAGCCTCCGGTGCGGCTGGAGTACCTGTTGGGCGAGGGACGTTCCGGGGTGGACCTGGAACTGCCCGATCACCTGCGGGGTCAGTGGGGCCCGTCCGGCTACGGCGGCGGACTCATCATCGGCGAGGAGGCCTCCATCAGATACGACGCCTACGGCGGGGCCAGCCGTATCGTGCCGGAGCAGAAGATGCGCCAGATCGGCCGGCCGCCGCAGAAGGCACCCCGCGTGCGGGGCCACATGGGAAGCTGGCTCGAGGCCTGCAAAGATGAAGGAATGCCCCTATCCAATTTCGCGTACGCCGGGCCGCTGACGGAGATGGTTCTGCTGGGCGAGGTGGCCCTGCGGCGCGGACGCCCCATCGAATGGGACGCGGAGACCCTGCGGGTGACCAACGACGAAGAGGCGAACGCGTTGATTCACGGACCGGAACCGCGCACGGGATGGGAGATCGGTTGAGTGCGAGCCGCCGCCGGACACGGAGATGCCATGAGACTGATCGTGAATGCTGCGCTGGGCCTCCTGTGCGTGCTCACCCCCGCGGCTGTAGCCGAAAAAACAGCACAAGTGCGGATCCCCGGGCGACAAACGGCTCCCCGCGAGGTGCTGTTCGACGGCGCGGACCTCTCCCGGTGGATCGGCAATTGGTCCGCCACGCGCGAACGGGACGATCAGGAGGCCAACTGGGACGTGGTCCTGGGCCGAATGGACGTCGGGGGCGTGAAGTACCTGGTCACCAGGGAGAACTATGGAGATTGCCACCTGCACGTGGAATGGAACCCCTGGGGCGCCTTCCGCACCGACAAAGACCTGCGCGGACAGGCGCGCGGCAACAGCGGCGTGAAGATGATGGGCCGCTACGAGGTCCAGGTGCTGGACTCATTCGAGAACGAAACCTATCCCGACGGCCAGGCCGGCGCCCTCTACGGGCATTATCCGCCCCTGGTCAACGCCTGCCGCCCGCCGGGACAGTGGCAGTCCTTCGACATCCTGTTCCGGGCTCCCTGCTTCGCGGCGGGCGGCGAACTGCTGCGGCCTGCCCGCGTCACTGTGCTCCATAACGGCATCGCCGTTCACCACGACCGCGTTCTGCTGGGCGCGTTGACCAAGGTGGAGCGGGGAGACCGGGAGGTAACGGTTCGCAAGTACGCACCCCACCCGCCGCGCGGACCCGTGGCCCTGCAGAATCACGGCCGGGGGGTGTGGTACCGGAATATCTGGATTCAGGAGCTTCCCCCCTCCGGCGATCTGGATGAGGCCGCAGTCGCGCTGGCGCGGATGCGGCACGCGGCCTCACAGGCGGGGCCGAAGATCAAGGACCGCGGTCGCCCCGCGCCGCCGGTCGTGCGACCCGGCCGGCGGGGCAGCCCGCCAACGGATGCCCTGGTGCTGATCAACCCCACCCTCGCGCAGGAGTGGGCGGAGCAGAACGGCGCAGAATGGGTCGATGGGCCGCACGGGTGGAAGATCGCCGGACGAGCGGCCTCCGAACGTGCCTTCGGGGATTGTCAGGTGCACCTGGAGTGGCGCGCGGACGGGAGTGCCGCGCCGGACCGGCCGCCATGCGTGGAAGTGGGGGGCATGAGAGTGATTCTGGGTGCAGGAGAGCCACCGGAGACTTCGGGGGACTGGCACTGTGCGGACGTTCTGTTCAGCCTGCAGCGCTGGGAGCAACAGGGCGAGCCGGCCCGGCAAAAACGCCTGACCGTCTTCTGCGACGGCAGGTTCGCCCGGGAAGCGTCCGTCAGCGGCGGGCGTTACGGTGATGGGCCCCTGGAAGAACCGGCGGAATGGCCAGTGATCCTCCAGGACGACACCGGCGCGGTTACCTTCCGGCGCATCTGGATTCGTCCCCTGGGCGGGTAGAGCTGCACTGCCCCCTTCCCTCAAGCGTTGCCCGCGGAGCTTTCCCGGCGAAAGCCGGTGGGTGTCAGACCGGTGTGCTGCTTGAACAGACGGTTGAAGTAACGCACGCTCGGGAAACCCAGCCGGCCCGCCACTTCCTGCACCTCGTATGGCGTGTCCCGAAGTAATTCTCTGGCCCGGAGGATACGCAGGGAGTTTACGTACTGAAGCGGCGTAACGCCGTATTCTTTCTTGAAGACCCGCGCCTGGTGGTCGTAGCTCTGTCCTTGCGATGCCAGGTATTCTCGGATCGATGGCGCGTCCCCGAACGGCTCCCGGGCCAGTTCGTCGAGGGCCCCGCGAATCTGGGCGGCGCGTCTGTCCTCGCCGCCACCCGTTGCGTCGTCGTTCGGCGCCAGCAGGTCGAGCAGGATTTCCAGTGTCAGCCCCCGGCACACGAGGCGGTCCCGGCGCGTGCCGTGGTTGAAGCGCTCGTTCAGCCGCTCGTGCGCCTCCATATACCCGGGGAAGTTGGGGACCCGCCCGCGCAGTATCCCGACAGGCACGAAGTCCGGCGGTGGCACCACGCGGTCCCACTGGGCTTCGGCCGGCGCGTAGGTCAGAACGGGGCTGCCCAGCGGTTCCCCCCGGTAGGCCCAGTCGAAGTGCAGCCAGGTGCGCAGTGCCGGTCCCTCGGTGGACGACCGGCGCTCATGCCACCGCCCCGGTGGAATGATGATGTAGCTCTCCGGCGGGAGCTCGAACATGGTGCCCTCGACTTCGATTGCGAAGGTCGCTTCCGGCCCGGCGCACATCAGGGCGTGATCGTAGATGACCCGCGTGGAGCTGACCCAGCCCGGCGGCACGCGGTCGTACCCGACGATGTTGGGCACGGGTGCTATCCTGTGGAGCCATTCGGAAATCATATCGTTTTTAGCCTACCAAAGGTCGCGATTTATCTATTGACGAGCCCATTGTAGACCCCTATAATCCTATGACAAGTGAAAACACGAATTTTGTGTTCTATCCTGTATCGCCGGATACGAGTCGTTTTCAGTGCATTGGGTGGGGTTACCCAGATGCACTGGACCGGGCGGTGAGTTCACGAAGGATCGACAAAGGATACAAACGTGTTCTCCGAAGCAACACTCACGATGTTCATTCTGCTTGTGGCTGCCGCGGTGTGCTTTCATGCGCGGGCGGACGATCGACGCAGCGAATCCAGGTGGACCGACTGCCGGGGCGCGACGGTGCGGGGAAAGCTGATGTGGGTGGGCCGTTCGGGCAAGGAATCGCGTGAGATCGAAGAGGGCCCACGCATCCTGCTGGACGCCGACTCCTATCCCCGCGAGCCGGCGCGGCTTGTCTCCGGACCTGAACTCGTGCGCGATGGCGACAAGTGGCGGATACGGTTCGCGCTCGACCGCCCGGACGACGTGCTGGTGCGGGTGGTGGACTGCGAGGGGGAAGTGGTGCGTACCCTTGGCTGCGGCGTGCTGGGGCCGAACGCGCCTGAACCGTTCCAGAAGAACAGCCTGGAGCAGAAACTCACCTGGGATGGCCTCCACGCTGACGGCAATCCGGCACCCAGCGGCTCACGCGTTCAGGTTTCGGTGGGGCTCGAACCGCGGTTCCAACAATTCGTCGGCTACGACAGGAACCAGCTTACCAACTTCGTCAGCGGGCTGAGCGTGGACCGGAAGGGCAGGCTCTACGTCGCCCTCCACACCGGCCTCCGCTTCGACCCCGTCATGCTGCGCTTCGACCACGATGGGAGCTACCTGGACATGGTCTATCCCTCCGATCCGGCGCAGCTTCGGGCCGCCGGAAAGAGCTTGAGAGATGTCTATGAGCCGGTAGAGCATTTCAACGGGCACGACATCCCCATCAAAGAGAGCGTCTGGCGCTACTGGATTCAGCGCTGGGAAGATTACATGGAGTTCCCGTTCCAGATCGCTCCGGATGGCGAAACGGGGTATCTGGTGATCGGCACTCCCACCCGGATCGAGCGTATGTACACCGTCGACGACGCCGATGCCCGTATCTTCACCATCGAGGACCTGGACCGTTTCTGGTGGCAGCCCTGGGACGGACCGTGGCACTACGGGCCGGTCTTCCTCTGGCGCTGGGATGGCGCATTCGCCTTCGACCGCGAGGGCTATCTGTACGTGGCCACCAAGTGCTTCGACGGAGGCCACGGCGACTACGCGATCGGCGACTGCAAGGCCCTGGGAACCGTGCGCAAGGTGGACCCGAAGACCGGCCGGAACATCCCGGCGTTCAGTCATAACGGTACCGTTGAGCTACCGGCAAAAAGCGCCTATCTTGGCACGCCGGGGACGGTCCTGAGCAATGAGGAGCTGGAGGCGCTGGCCGCGCACGTCCGGCCAGGGGCGCCCGTGCCCGAGCGCGACCCGCGAGACTCCGAACATTCCTTTCTCGACATTGAAGATCTGGCGGTCGATGACGACGACAACATCCTGGTCGCCGACGGCCACCCCCGGCGGATTAAGTGCTACGACCCCGACGGCCGCTGGCTGGGTGGAGTCACGGACCTGGAGATTTACGGGGAGCGCCGGCAGTTCCTCGACCTGGCTAACGTCTTCTGGGCGAACGGCGCGCTCTACGTGCTGACCAAGTTCCGTGAGCACGACGGTCGCATGCACCTGCTGAAATGCACCGGCGCCCCGCCGGAGTTCGAAGTGACCTGGTCCGTACCTCTGGATCCCCTGGCCCGTTTCATCGCGGTGGACGTATGGGCCAAGACGCCCCTGGTCTGGGTGGGGAACGGCGGGGGTCGCGCCACGATTACCCGCATAGAAGACCTGGGCCACCGGGCCGGCGCGCCCCGGCACTTCGGTGGCATCGGCGAGCGCAGATTGGTTTACCCCTGGACGTTCGCCGCGGGGGAGGATGAGCACCTGTTCGTGCACGACTACGCCCGCTCCCAGATCGTGCACACCGACGATGCTGGCGCCAAGTGGGAGACGGTGGAGGTGCCCCGGAACACGTACCACTGGGACGCCGCCGTGCATCGTCGCACCACCTATGCCGACCACCATCACCGCGACCGGGAGATGGCACCGCGCTCGATGCTTGTGGACAAGCGAAGCAGGAGGCTGCTGGTGAGCTTCCGGGCTGGTGTGGACTCGGGGCAGGCCTCCCCCGGATTCCGGTGCTACGATTTCGACCTGCGGCCGGTGGATTTTACGCTGGAATCACCCGAAGAGTCGGCGGGCGAGAAGATCGAACGGACCCGACGGGCCCTGCGGTGGCCCTGGGACACGAAGACGCTCTGGGGCCCCGTCCTGGGCGGGTTCGACGGCAAAGGCAACCTCTACGTGACGCCGCTGAACTGGATGCGCACCGACAATATCCCCGAAAAGCTGCCCGCGGTCGTCTGGAAGTACAGTCCCGACGGCGCGCTAATGGACCCCGGGCACTGCCGCTACTACCTGAGCGCGGGCAACATGGCGGTGGACTCGCGCGGCAGCGTTTACGTTTACGATGTGGGTCGCGTGCCGCCCGCCAAGGCGCAGTATGATTTCCCCGACATGACCTGGGGCTACTGGCGAAAGCCCAAGCCGCTTCGTAAAGGCCCCTACCTGATGCAGCGCGGGGGAGAGCCGGTGACCCACATCAGCGAGATCTGCCACGTGGTCAAGTTCGGCCCCGAGGGCGGCGAGCGGTTCACCGAGGACGAGCTCTGGGCGCATCGAGGCGGGTCGGTCCACGTGGCCTGCGGCGGGTGCGACTTCCCTGCAAACCTGCTCGACTGCGACGGGGCCGATCGCATCCTGGCGGCCGACGTTGCCCACTACTGCGTCAACGTGCTGGAGACGGCCGGCAACCTGATCGGCCGCTTCGGCACGTATGGCAATGCCGAAACGGTGCCCGGTCCCGAAGGCGATGCCGACGAACTGGGTTTCCGCAACATCTACTGCATATCAGCCGCGGGCGACGCGGTCTACGTCTGCGACAAGGACCTGCGACGCATCGCGAAAGTGAGGATGGAGTACCGCCAAACCAGCTCAAGTCACATTCCGGGAGACATGTGGTGAACCGTTCCATGCAGACACTGGTGGCCGTGGTGATGGTCCTTTTTGTGCTTGCATCTGGCGCGAGCCCCGTCTGGGGCCAGCGGGCGGGAACCGGCGTGGACGGCCGCCCGGGCACGACCGTTCCGCACCTGACGACCTGCCCGGCGGCCAGTTCGCGCGACAAGCTGATCGCAAACGACGGGGAAGACACCGAGTGCATCGAAGGCCGGCACCTGCTGCTGGAAGCGGATTCCTACCCCCGGCCTCCGGGTGAGCTGGTAAAGGGCCCGACACTGGTGCCGAAAGACGGCGGCTACGCCGTCCGGTTCGCCCTGGACCGTTACGACGACGTGATCGTGCGCATCGCGACCGGTGATGGCCAGGTAGTCCGCAACGTGGCCTGCGGGGTGCTCGGTCCCAACACCCCCGAGCCGTTCCAAAAAAGCAGCTTGCAGCAGGAGGTCGCCTGCGGCGAGATACCCGAGGGGGGGCGGGTGGAGGTAGGCGTCGGGCTGGCGCCCGCGCTCGAAGATTTCGTCGGTTACGATCCGGCCCAGTTCTCGCCCTACCTGAGCGGCGTGACCGTGGACCGGCGGGGCCGCGTGTACGTGACGCTGCACACGACGCACCGCTACGACCCCTGCATTCTGCGTTTCGACCGGGATGGCAATTACCTGGATATGGTCTATCCGTCCAATCCGAAGAACCTCTACGCCCAGGGCAAACGCTGGGAAGATGTCTACGAACACGTTGAGTACATGGACGGTCACGGCATGCCGCTGAAGCCCAGCTCCTGGCGCATGTGGATCCGCTTCTGGGACGACTACTACAAGATGCCCTTTAGGATCGGCCCCGACGGCAAAGGTTACTTCTGCGTCGGCATGTACAACAAACAACAGGGGGCCCTGGCAGGCGACGGAATCGATCCGGGCCAGGACCTGCGCAGGCTGGATGTCGTGGAGAACCTGGACCGATTCTGGTACTGGCCCAGCAGGACGCACGAATGCCCGTACTGCATCTGGAACATCAGCCGGTTCGACGCCGGCTTTGACTTCGACGGGGCAGGAAACGTGCTGGTGGCTTCCAAGTCCTACAGCACAACGTATCACTCCCAACGCATCTGGTATTCGCCCTGGGGCGGCACTATCCGCAAGATCGACCTCGATACCCGCAGGATTGTCCCGGCTTTCCACTATGTGGACGGCGACCAGCATGAGGAGCCCGGCCCATTTCTCCGGGAACCATGGGTATACAGAGTGGAGAAAGGCAAGCAGACCTACTTCGACCGCATGCAGAAACGGCTGTTCCGGGACGGGGAGGACGTGACCCCGGACCCCCGGTACGATTCGCCCGACCGGTTCTGCGACATCGAGGACCTGGCGATGGACGGGCAGGGCAACGTCTTGGTCATCGACGGTTACCCGCGACGGCTCAAGTGTTACGCCGGGGACGGCCGGTGGCTGGGCCGGGTCTCGGGACTGCGCCATGCTGGCCGGAACCGCCCGTTCCACGACCTGGTCGAGATCGAACACGCCAATGACGCCTACTACATACTGACCTCGTTCAGGGACGACCGGGACGGCCCCGTTCACCTGCTGAAGTGCACCGGTGACCCAACGGACCTGGAAGTGGTATGGTCGGTGCCGCTGCATCCCCTGTCCCGCTTCATCGCGGTGGACACGGCGGCGGAGACTCCGCTTGTCTGGGTGGGCAATGGCAATGGTCGGGCCACGCTGACACGGGTGAGCGACCAGGGCACGAAGGCCGACGAGGTGAAGCATTTCGGCGGCATTCATCCGGACGCGTTGGTGGACCCGGCCGCGTTTGCGGTCGATCCGTCGGGAAACCTCTATGTCCACGATAAAGCGCGCGAGGCCATCGTGCGCGTCGACCCGACGGGCAGAATCACGGGCCGCGCCGACCTGATAAAAAACCAAATGGCCGCGTGGTATGCCCGGCGTCGCTGGTTCCCCGTCCAGGGCGGTGGCAGCACTGCCTACGCCGACGGCACGCGCTACCTCTGGCACAGCCCCCTGTCTATTATCGTGGACGAACGGCACGATCGGCTCTGGGTCAATTTCCGGCGGGAGCACTACGGCAACGTGCGGGGTGACTTCGGCAAACCCGGCCCGCTGAAACCGATCTACAAGAAAGTGGTCCGATACAACCTGGACCTGGAGAAACAGGCCGGATACGGCGATTCCTTCTACAGCACGCAGGACGGGAAGTTCGGCGTTGGAGACGGCCTGGTGAGCCAGCTCCATCAAGTCTGCGCCTTTGGCGACGTCGACGAGAACGGAAACGTCTTTTTCGTCGATCACAACACCATCCGGCCGGTCAGGTGTGGGAGCGGGTCCGTCGGGGTCCTGCATCCCGACGGGACGGTTGCCGAAGAGAAGCTATGTCGCCTGAACTTCGGGGGCGGCAGCATCGCCCGCGACTCGAAGGGCAACTTCTACGCCTATGACGGACCGGAGATGCCCTTCCGGGGGATGGCCCTGGGGTACTGCTTCCCGGCCAAAAGTATGAAATTCTGGGGCCCGCGATCCAGGCTTGGCGTCGAGGCGTTCCGCCGGGGTGGGCGCCTCGTGCTGGACAAGTCGGAGGTCTCCTATCTGGTCAAGTTCGGCCCTGACGGCGGCGAGCGCAACGGACCGGACGAGCAATGGGCCCTGCGGGGCGGCTTCGTCGGCCAGATGTGCCGGGGCTGTGACCACCCAGACAACCTGCTGGCCTGTGACGGCGCGGACCGAATCATGGCGGCCGATGTGGACCATTACTCGGGTCGCGTGGTGGACGCGGCCGGTAACGTGATCACCCGGATCGGCCGCTACGGCAACGCCGAGACTGTGCCCGGTCCCGATGGCGACGCCTCCGAGATGGGCTTCCGAAACATCTACTGCGTGGACGCCGCCGGCGAGCACGTCTATGTGGGAGACCGCGACCTGCGGCGCATTGCCAAAGTCCAGATGGCGTACCGTCAGACCGTCGCAACTCAAATCCCGGGAGATACACGATGAGCCGTCCCGTTCGGAAACACATGCACCTCGCGATTGCCGTTGTGCTTTTGATCTTTGCCTCGGCGTTCGTGCACGGCCAGTCCCCGCGCCTGGATGAGGACGGCCTGCCGCTGACCACGTGTCCGGCGGCGACATCGCGGGATCCCTTGATCGCCAACCGCATCACGACGATTGACCGCGGGAAGAAGAAAACGGTCGGCGATCTGAGTATCCTGCGGGAGGGAAGGAACCTGCTGCTCGACTGCGACTCTTATCCCCGATATCCCGCAGAACTGGTCGGCCCGCCGACGGTCGACAAGCAGGGTGGTGAATGGCGCATCCGGTTCGAGCTGGACCGTTTCGACGATGTCGCGGTCCGCGCCAAAGGCCCCGAGGGGAAGATTCTCCATAACATCGCCTGTGGCGTGCTCGGCCCCAACGCCCCCGAGCCGTTCGAGAAGGGCAGCCTGACACAGGAGATCGCTTGGGACGGCACGGATGCCGCCGGACGGCCGTTGGCCGGGGAGTATAGCATTGAAGTTGCAGTCGGGCTGGCGCCGAGGCTGGAGAAATTCGTCGCTTACGACCCGGCGCAGCTCTCCCCTTATCTCAGCGGCCTGACGGTCGACCGGAAGGGACGTGTCTATGTGACCCTGCACACCGCCCACCGCTACGATCCGTCCATGCTGCGCTTCAATCGAAAGGGCGAGTACCTGGAGATGCTCTATCCCCCTAACCCGGACCACCTCGCCGCCCAGGGTAAGACATGGGAGGACGTCTACGACCTGGTCGAGTACATCGACGGCTACCCGACTCCGATCAAACCGTCGCACTGGCGCACATGGTTCAAATTCTGGGACGATTACTACAGTTTTCCGTTCAAGATCGGCCCGGACGGCAAGGGGTATTTTTTCATCCACATGCCCAACGCGGCGGGCACGCCCATCTCCCAGGATGACTATGAGGACATCGAGCGCTTGGACGTCTTCGAGGATTTGGACAACTTCTGGCTCTGGGCGGGCAGCAGCCATCCGTGCCCTTATGCCGCCCAATACCTGAATCGGCACGACGCCGGATTCGCCTTCGACGGCAAGGGCCACATCATCGCCGGAACCAAAGCGTGCGGCAATACCCACGGCCCGAATCCAAAGGGGGGACTCGGCGGCACCATCCGCAAGATCGACATCGCCACCGGCAAGGCAGTCGCCGCGTTCCGCCATGCTCCCGGCAATTCCGAAGAGGAGCCCGGCTGCTTCCTTCGGCCGCCCTGGACACTGAACGTTAAAGGTACTCTGCCTGGGAACCAGACCTACATCGACGGCATGCAGAAGCGCAGCATCCGCGACGGTGAGGAGGTCATCCCGGATCCCGAGTTCGACTCGCCTGACCGTTTCTGCGACATCGAGTCGATCGCCGTCGACCAGCACGGCAACATCCTGGTGGCGGACGGCTATCCCCGGCGCATCAAGTGCTACAGCGAGGACGGGCGATGGCTGGGCGAAGTCGACGGCCTGACTATCGGCGGTGAGGAAAGGCAGTTCCTCGATCTCATCGAACTTCAGGCATCCGGCGAATATCTCTACGTGCTCTCTACCCTCCGTGACAACCAGGATGGGCCGGCATACCTGATGAAGTGTGCCGGTACGGCCCCCAGCCTGGAGGTGATCTGGTCGGTGCCGCTCGACCCGCGGGCGCGCTTCATCGGCGTGGACACCAACGCCAGTCCCCGGTTGGTCTGGGTTGGTAACGGCGGCGGCGAGGCCACCTTCAGCAGCATCATCGATCAAGGCGATGCGCCCGGCGAGGTGAAGCACTTCGGCGGCATCGGCCAGGTCCTGGTCGATCCGGCGGCATTCACCGTGGATCCCCAGCATACCCTTTTCGTGTACGATAAGGCGCGGGAGGCAATCCTGAAGGTGGCCCCCGACGACCGCATCGTGGCGCGCCGGGAGTTGAACAAGAACCAAATGGCGGAGTATTACCGGCGCTATCGCCGCTTCCCCTTCCACGATCACCACAAGTTGAGCGCGTATGGCGACGGCACGAGGAAATTCTACCAGCTCGTGACGAGCATGGTCCATGACGCGAAGCGCGGTCTGCTTTGGGCTGCCTACAACAAGGGCTCCGTCCATCTGGCCTGGGATGAGAGCGCTTTTGCCAGCGACGAGCAGATTGTCAAACCTTTCCCTATGGCGGCTGCGTATGACGTCGAGACCCTGCAAAAGGAACTGCAGCGGCTCTGCGATCCGTTGGAGACCGAGATGAGCGTGAGCCCGCTGCAGCAACACATGACGGGCCGGCCGGGCAACATAGGCGGCATCGACTCCGCCGGCAATCTGCTCTGTCGGCTGGGCCTTGATATGGCACGGCGGCCTGGCAAAGGAACCTATGCGGGTTCTATCTCTACGTACCTGGTCGACGCCGACAAGCTGGCCGCCGGCTCAGTCTGCGAGCTGTACTCCGCCGGTGCGGTCAGCATGGCTCGCGACTCGCACGGTAACTATTACACCATCGATGGCCCGAGCTGGCCCGAGACCCGAGACGGCTGGGGCTTCCGTTTCGGCTACTCCTTCCCCTCCGTCGGCATGAACTTCTGGTCCGCCGGATCACGCGTCGGCGACGAGGCCTATTCCCGTGGCGAGACCATCATCACCCGCGAGAACGTGCCCGGACGCACGACTCGCAAGAAGGTTACCGAACAGGGGCCGCACACCGTACTCCATCAGAGCGAGGTCGGCTACGTGGTAAAGTTCGGCCCGGACGGCGGGAATCGTGGTACGGAAGCCGAGCAGTGGGCCCTGCGTGGCGCGTACTTCGGCCAGACCTGCGGAGCCTGCGACGGCCCCAAGGACCTGCTGGGCTGCGACGGCGCAGACCGGATCATCCATGGAAACGTCGACCACAGCCGCGTCAAGGTCGTTGACACCGCCGGCAACGTCATCACCCGATTCGGCCGCTACGGCAACGCCGAGACTGTGCCCGGTCCCGATGGCGACGCCTCCGAGCTGGGCTTCCGAAACATCTACTGCGTGGACGCTGCCGGCGAGTACGTCTATGTGGGGGACCGCGACCTCCGCCGCATCGCCAGGGTCAGGATGGCCTACCGCCAGGTGCGGCGTGTCGCCCTTCCCTGATAGGCGCGTGAGGCTCAGTCAGCCACGTGGCCGAGGGTGATGCCCAGCACGGCGGGTACGGCCCACCGGTCGTCCTCGCCGGGCACCACGTCGATGCTATCGATCTCCACGTCAGGACGCGGGTTCTTGACCTGCATGCCGTAGAGGACGCCGCGGATTTGATCGGGCTCCGGCAGCGGCCGCGTGAGCCAGTCCGGGTGATGGTCCCACAGCAGTCGCCGC
The DNA here is from genome assembly GCA_964572825.1 of uncultured candidatus Brocadiaceae bacterium. GTDB lineage: Bacteria > Planctomycetota > Brocadiia > SM23-32 > SM23-32 > CAYVBE01. The sequence continues at coordinate 9,774 of CAZNGS010000007.1, read as the reverse complement.
AGCGGATGCTCCTCGAGCTCTGCCAACCCCGGTACCTGCACCGTGGCGGCCACCTGAGCCTGCGGCAACGGTTTGGGATCGGCCTTGAGCCAGTGGTCGATGTGTTTCTCCAGGATGACGGGGGTCTCCACCTTCTTGCCGTCGGCGTAGTGCACGACGTAGCGCATGACCTCCGGCAGTTGGAAAGGGTCTCTTGAGGCGCCGATGCGCTCCCGCTGCTCCGGCGTGACCGGACGGTGGACGTGGGCGGTGTGCAGGAAGAACAGCAGGTCGGCCTTCTTGCCGACGTCGACGCCTTTCACCTCCCGGGAGAGCCCGTCGGGCGCCTCGCGGACGCCCAGCACGATGCAGTCCGGCACCGGCGCCGTGTCGTAGTCCACGACGTGGTAGAGCACGTCGTCCCCCAGCCGCCGTTCGCCGACGAGCAGCCGGCGCATGTCCAGCTCGCCCCGACCGAACCATCCCCGGCGCTGGGCCGTGCTCGCCAGGTGCTGGTTGCAGTGGTCCAGCAAGCTGACCGGTTCGTAGCGCACATTGACACCGGGCATCGGGACCACGCTGGCGCCGGAGCCGACGCCCATGTTGCGCAGCAGCGTGCCCATGATGTTAAGCTTCTTGTCGGCGTTCACCGGACGGGGCTCCTCCTCCATGAACCTGACCTGGTTCAGGAAGAAGCCGCCCCGCCCGCGCGGGTAGGCCACCAGTCCACCGATGCTGTCCAGGCAGACGGGCCGGTCGGGAATGCTGTCCTGCGCGCGGATGAATTGCACGTTGTCTATGCCCACCAGGTGGCCGCCCTCGAAAGAGCGCCGGGTGGTGGGGCGGTAGGACTCGATGCGGAGGGTAATGCTCTTTTCGACCCGGCGCGGGGTGTCGAGGTTCACCTCCGTCATCTCCTTGCTGGCCGGCAGCACGACCCGGACGGCGCTCGCCTCCTCACCGTCGAACAGGATCGCCAGGTCCTTGATCGTGCCGTAGTTGTCGTTGTTCCAGATACGCACCGATCGGATGGTCTCGGGGCGGCGGAACTCGAACTTCAGCGGCCACGATTCCTGACCCTCGTCGAGCCATATCTGGCGGATGTAGCGCCAGTGGTCGTTGAGGCCGTTGACGTAGTTGAAGGGGTCTCTATCGTTCCACGTCTGCTCGTACTGCCAGAGCTTCTCCTCGGACGCTCCGGGCGGGATGGTGAAGGGCGCCACGTCCTTGTGCGCATCCACCACGGCCGAATAGACGTTCCAGCTAATCCAGTCGAGGCTGTGCTGCAGGTGTTTGGGGCTGTACATCACCACGTCCCGGTTGCCCAGCGTTGCGGCCAGCCGGTAGTTGGGTGCCTCCAGCGTGATACGCTCCATCCGGAACGGGCGGATCATGTGCTCCGCCCCCACCAGGGCGTTGTATTCCTCGATGCCGCGGCGCCCCAGGCCGCAGAGCATGACCCAGCCGCCGGCTTGCTGGAAGGCCTCCACCCGATCGGACAGCCGGTTGAGGGCCTTCAGGTTTTGCTCGTTGGCGTGGATGACGGCCGCTTTGAACCGCGTCGGGTCGAGCGCCGCGGCCACGGAACGTACGCTCTCCGTCCGCACGCCGGTTTGCTCCACACTGGCACTCAGCAGGGGGGCCTCCGGCGCGTAGAGCGCGGCCATGCCGGTGGCGGGCCGATAGGCGGCGCAGTGCTCTGCCATGTTGCGCAGCAGCACGTCGGCCGCCGGATCGACGCCCAGCTTGGCGCCCACCCGCATCTGGCACAGCACGATCACGCCCTTTCCGGTGGGCATCTCCACCAGCGGACAGCGCTCCAGCCAGGCCCCGCACTCGGCCAGGCTCCGGCCGCCCTGCGTGGGTTTCTCGTAGGCATTGACGTAAGTGGGATGATCGCCCGACCAATCGATCAAGTCGTTTGGTCCCAGGTCTCTGAAAACGGGCGTTCCCAGCGCCTGCGGATGGGCGTAACCGCCGTAGTGGGTGGTGGTCTTGAGCGGCGCGGGCAGGTTGGACCCGGCCACCGGATTTTGCTGCTCCAGCACCACGACCCGGCCGCCCTGGGCAGCGAACTTCAGGATGTCCCGCCCGAAGGCATCTCGGGCGGAGAGGGCGTTGGGCCCCACAATCAAAAGACCCGTCCTGCCCTCGGTCTCCACCAGGTCGTTGATCTTCTGGTAATCCTGTCCCGCATCCCTCAGCAGCTCGGCCACCTTACCCGAGGGGTCCATCAGGAAAACCGGCCCCTCGACGTCCAGCGCATCCACGGTCGGCAGCACGGGGATGGAGCGGCGGTCCACGTAGTCCTCGGTGCTCTCCACGTCCGGCTGGCTGACCTTCAGAGTCAGCACGCCTTCCAGGCGCTCCTCAGTCGCCGGAGCGTCGATCTTCAGCCTGTATTCCCTGCCGTGGCCACAGTCGATGCGAGTGCTGTCCCGCCCGCTGGCGATGGTCTCGCCGCCGGCCTCGTAGGTCCATTCGAACACGATCGGTTCGTCCTTCCAGGTGTCATTCATCACCTTGAAGAGCAGCTCATTCTCCTTGCCGCCGTAGAGACGGTGGGTGCGTTTGCGCGGGATGACGGCCAGGGCGCTGAACATCTTCAGCGAGTCGTCGAACTGCGAGAGGTTGTCCCAGGGATAGAAGCCGGCGGCACCTCCATACCGGTATCCCTCGTACACATCGCGCAGAAACCTGGCCTTGCCCCGGGCAGCGTCGTGCGCACTCCTGAAGGCCCCGTCCCCCAGCGCCAAGCTGCCCAGGCGCAGATGGTTGGCGTGCAGGCTCTCGCCCACCGTCCAGGGCTTGTTGTGGTAGAAGGGCGGATACATCCTGAGCTTATCTTTGATCTTCTCCAGCGTGTAGGCGTTCTCCGGGTACCAGTCGAGGTCGCCCAGCGGGTAATGGGGGGCGTTGATCTCGCAGTAGCAGTCCAGGTCCCCGGCGCCGCCCACGGTATAAGGTCGGGTCGGATCGTTGACGCGCGCGGCCTGGATCACCTCGCCCATGAGTTTTTCCATGGAGTCCAGCGGGTAGGCCTGGTTCATCCCGTTAATGTAGATCAGCTCGTTCTCCACCTGGTAGACCAGCACGGAGGGATGGTTGCGGTAGGCTCTGGTCAACTGTCGCATGTGGCGCTTCCAGCTCTCCCACAGGGGTCTGTTGGGCTCGATGAAGCGCTCCCCCGTGGTCTCGTTGGTTCTTTTGGCGCCGAGGTAGTAGGAAATGAACATGCCGTCGATCATCGAGCAGAGGCGGCCCGGGATGCCGTTGCGGTCGTAGAACTCCAGCCGCTCCTCGCGTGTGGGCAGGAAGGTGCTGGTCTTGCGGTTGGCGCTGAAGCGGGTAAAACGGTTCTTTTCCTCGCGGAATGCCTTCAGCCACTGCTCGGGGGTCTCGGGGCGGCCCTTGACGCCCACCCAGTTCCAGGTGTTGAACCGCTCGCCGTTGAGGTGCATCCCCCGGTCCTTGATGGTGATCCAGCGGTAGCCGAAGAGCTGTTCGTGCACGTCCAGGGTCTGACCGCCCTGGCTGATGGTCGTGCGCAGCCGGTAGAGGTCCGGGTCGGGTTCGGGCCACCACAGCTTCGCATCGCGCCATCGGCGGAGCTCTATCCTGCGGGTCACGCTGCTGCCGGCCGGAACGGTGACCTCAACCGGGTCCAGTTCCTCTTCCACCTCCCCCGTCCCGTCGTACACCGCATCGCACTGGATTTTGAACGTGCCTTCTGTGTCGGCCGTGTTGCGGAGCGTCACATCGACGGTCAGCGACTCCGACCGTCCGCGCACTCCGCGGGGCTGCACGAACACGTCCTCGGTGTAAGCCTTGCCCACGGCCACCAGCGTGACGGGGTTGACGATACCGTAGTGGCGGCCGTCGCCGTCCCCCTTGGTGCTGGGGTAGATGGGAGCGACCCACCGGACGCCCCGGGTGCTGTCGAAGGGAATATTGCGCCGACGGGTCAGGTCGCCTCCTTTGTAATTCTTGTAGTCGATGGCGTACCAGGGCCCCTTGATGGCGAGGGCCAGTTCGTTGATCTGCCCGGGGCGCAGGTAGCTGCTGATGTCCATGTCCCAGGGGATCCAGACGCCCTTGTGGGTGCCGGCCAGTTCGCCGTTCACGAAGACGCTCACCAGCCAGTTGGTGCCGCTGAAGTGCAGCTTGAATCCCCGGGCCTGGTAGCCCTCGGGTACCCTGACGCGCGTGCGATACACGGTGCGATGGGCCAGGTTCAGCCCGTCCACCTGCCACTGGCTCTTGGGCACCTCGATGCCCCGCCAGTGGAGGCGGCCCATGTCGGGCAGGCGGGTCTCGGGCTCCCACGGGTGCTCGTCCATGTTCGTGTCGTCCCACCGGGCCACCTGCCAGGGGCCGGTCAGTTCCACCTCCGTGCGCTGGCCACCCGCCCGGGACCGGGCCAGGGAAAAGACCTGCTGAGCCGCCTGACGGTCGATCTCGGCGTCGTAGCTTTCGCCCGGTTTCAGGTCGCCCTCGGGCAGCCACTCCCGCTCGGAAGGAACGAAAGCGAAGCAATCCAGGGCGATGAAGATGTCGCTCCGGTCCGGCTGGCTCCTGGTGTAGCGCACGGTAAGGGTGGCGTGGCCCCGCCGCAGCTGCAACTGCCCCTGCTCCAGCCAGGCGATTTCATTCCACCGGGCCAACTCCATCACGTTCGTGGTGGGCTTGTCGGCCGGGCCCGGGCGCCAGGGCCCGTCATCAATGCGCCACTCAAACGGGGCCCGAATCCACTCCATGCCCACCCGGAACCACGCATCGTAAGTTCCGGTTTGGGGGATGTTCAGATCGTAGGTCAACGTGTAGCCGCCCGGCGGCACGTTCTGGAGGGCCCTCCCCGTGAGCCTCGCCGCCAGCCACTTATCCTCCGACAACAGGTGCGCCCGGTCGGCGCTGGTCCAGCGATCGTCTTCCGTCAGATTCGTGGAGGCGAATTCCTCGGCCTCCACCCACACAAAGTCGTCTTCGGCCGCCACGGAACCGTGGGACGCGGCCGCAGCGAAGAGCGACATGGCCAGCAGAATCAGCGAAATGCGCGAGGGAACGGAGCACGGCATCTGTGGTCCCCTTCACCCAGAGTTTTGATCCCTGTCAGCACGGCAATCGAACCGTCCACGACAACGTATAAGGGGTTTACCCTGGCGCGTCAAGCCCCGGTCGGTCACTCTGTCCGGGAGACCGACGCCGATCACGATCGAATCCTTGACAAACCGGGGGCGCTGTTGTATCTATGGTGTGAATCGACGTGGCCGGGCATGCCGGCGCCGGCCGGCGTCCCTGAAGCGTCCGAATTGGTTTCTATTGGAAGGGGGGCGGTCATGAGAACCGCGAAGATTCTCGTTGTGCTGATGCTCGCGCTTGTGCTGGCCGGTTGCGGGAAAGAGGAATCCGAGTCTGCCGAAAGGGTCAAGCAGGAGGCCGGGGAGGCCCTGGAGGCCACGAAGGATTACCTGGGTGAAAGGAAGGACGAGGTCATAGTCGCTCTTCAGGACCGCGTCACGAACCTGGAATCCGACATCGATCGGCTCCGGGAGCAGGCCGCCGCGAAGGGCGATGAAGCGAAGGCGGCGTTCGACGGGCTCAAGGCGAACCTCCAGGCCAGATTGGAAACCGCAAAGCAAAAGCTGGACGAAGCACGCAGGGCATCCGGCGACGCCTGGGAGGCGGCCAGCTCCGAACTCCAGGAAGCGGTCGAGAACCTGAAAGAAGCCTACCGGAAAGCCGCCAAACAGGTCGGCGTGGAAGGGGAAGCACAATCCGCCGACTGACGCCTGATTACCTGCTCACCACGCTGGTGACGCTTTTCGGCGGCAGCAGGATGGCCTCGTCCCTGGCCACCGTGTCGCGCTGCTGATGGCGCCGCACGCGGTCCGTGGTGGACACGGCCAGCCGCCCGTGGTCCGGGCCACCCCGCACGGAGAGGCGCACGGCCGTTGCCGAGTCGCCGTTGTTGATCAGCACACAGACCAGCCCGCCGCCGTGCCGGGCGTCGTTGACGTAGCTGGTGACCAGCACCTGCCCGTCAGAGCTCTGGCTGGTGACCCGTCGCGCGCCGGGCCGGATGTAGCGGTAATACTGGCTGCAGGTGTAGAGGGACGCGTTCGGTTTGCCGCGGCTCAAAAGCTGTCCTTCGATGCCCCACGAAGTCCACAGGCCGATGTTGCCGTACTCCAGCGACCCGTAGAGGTAGAGGGCGTAGTTGAACGCCGACCCCCACCCGCGGAAGCCCGGGTAGGTCTCGGTCATCCACATCTCCTTCGGCACGCTGCCCCGCTGGGCGCGGTTCCACATGGCCGTCCAGGCGCTGAAGTCCGGCCGCGCCTCGCCCACGCCGCGGGCATCATAGCCGTGCGTGGCGACGATATCGCAGTGGCGCTCCGCTGCCGGGTCGGCGTTCAGCGCGTCGATGTACTGGTCCATCGAGCGGGTCTGTGAAAAGACCTGCTCGGGCATGAACAGCGGCACGCGGATGCCCTCACGCTCGAACCGCCGACCGGTCGCCTTGATCAGCTCCACGAAATGTTCCGTATCCAGGATCGCTGAGGGGTAAGGTTCATGGAAGGCCGGTTCGTTCTGCAGGCCGATGCCCGCCAGCTCGATCCCGGCTTCCTCCCGGAACATGTGCACGGCCGCCACCATGCTCTCGGCGAATTCTTCGTACCGGTGATAGTCGAGCCGGTTCAGCGTCTGGTCGCAGTCGCCCTGGAAGCCGGCCTGCTGGTAGTTGAGGCTCAGGTTGGCCTTCATCCAGGCGGGCGGCGACCAGGAGGTCAGGATGAAGGTCTCCACGCCGGCCTCGTGCAGCTCGCGGTAGTGCTCGAAGTCGAACGCCTCGTAGTTGAGCGCATTGCGGTAGAGCACCTCGGTGTCGCTGTTGTCATTGCAAGGCTCGATCTGGTTGCCGATCAGCCCGATCCGCATGGCCGAGGCGCCCAGTTCGCCCGCATAGATCTCCGGCGCTACGTCGTTGCTGAACGTGCCGAAGCCGTGGATGAGCTGGTGCTTCTCCGAACAGTCCACGGTGACGGCGCAGGCGGTAGCCGGATCGTCGTCGAGCACCTCCACGTCGAAGGACACCACGGCCGGTTCGGAGCCGGGGGCGGTGACGCGGACGCGGACGGTGGCCGCCCCGGTATGGCTGCCCACCCGGTAGGAAAGCGCCGCCGTCCCTTCCTCGTCCACCCGCTCCGTTCGCACCTGCGAAATCACCGACCCGTTCGAGATTTCGGCGGTCACCCGCGGCGTATCCCCTGTGCCGTCCCCGAGGCCCTTGAGAGCTATCCGCTGCGCGCCGGCCCCCCGGAGGTGCACCCGGTCAGCAACGGGCTCGATGGTGCAAACGGGCTTCCGCTCAGGGACGTCGTCGGCCTTCCCCAAGCGCAGGTCCCGCAGGTAGAGGGTGGCGCTGTAGCGGGAGAAGGGCCAGTCGAGCTCGGGGTGGAAATTGAACAGCGCCTGCGTGATCCAGTCGGCGCGAATCGCCTCGCCCTTGTTCGTCTCCATCTGGCCCTCGCCGCTGAAGTCGAACGTGACGGCCGTCCAGCGGTCGGCGGGGATGGTCCTGGTCTGGTTCGCGCCGCTGTTGCGCGCCTCGTTGCCGTCGTAGAGGAAGACGTTGAATTGCAGCTCGTCCTCCGGCCGCACGTCGACGGTCAGGCAGGGATATTCCGACAGGCCCAGGTCCGGCAGGTCGTACCAGAGCCCGCCGAAGGTGATCTTGTTGTTCATCTCCACCCGCGTCACGTCCTGCCCGCCCATCGTCTGGTGGGACACCGATATGCCGCCCTCCGGACGCCACCGGGCCGAGCTTTCGTCCCAGTCCCCGAACGCGTCCCGGTAGGCCACCAGCGGTCGCACCCGCGTGGTCACGTCGAAGGACATCTCGGTCTGTTGATCTCCGTTGTTGCGGGTCGAACCGCCCTCGTCCCTCACCGCCACCGTAATGGTCGCGGTGCCCATCCGGTCTTCCACAGGGGTGAGGAGGAGCATCGCGCTCTCGCCGCCGCTGTAGTCCACGCGCACCGGGTTGGGGATCACCGTGTCGTCCGAGCTTCTGGCGCTTACCACCAGCCCCTGGTCTTCCGGATCGCCGTCGTCAATGCCGGTCAGGAACACCTGCTGTTGCCCGGCGTCGTTGTAGACCGTCAGCGGGTCGACGGGGTCGACCGTCGGCGGGTTGTTCCAGTCGCGCACGGCGCGCACGCGGAGAATTGCCTCCGTACACTCTGGGTCCACTCCCTTGTCATCGAGGGTCACGGTCAACTCGGTAGCCCCGGCCACCTTTGGAGTGATGACAAGCGCGGCGTAAAGGCTACCCGGAGTATGCTCGACGGTCACTGCCTCGTCGGGGAGCACCTCCGGGTCGGAACTGTGCACCGAGAACTCGATTGGCTGCTCCGCCGCCACGTTGCCATCGCTTATGCCCGTCAGGCGAATGCGCCGCTTTACTCCCACCTGCACCGTCTGGTCATGCACGGGGTCCACCGTGGGGGGCAGGTCGTCCTCGACCGTGAGCGGGAACCAGATGGAGTTGTCCTCGTAGCCGCCGGTGCCCACGGCCGTCAGCGTCACGCGTGCCCGGCCCCTGGCGCCGGGGGCGCACTCGTAGGTAAGCTCCGCCCGTCCGCCCCGGATGGGGCCGACCCGGGTGTAGCGCATCAGATTGTCCGCGCCGGAGACCTCCACACGCGCGGCGCCCCCCAGACCCGTCAGCAGGACGGTGTGCGGCCCGGTGTCGCGGTAGCGTATCTGCGGCCCCACCCCCTCGATGCCGGCCAGCTTCTCTGCCTCAGTGCCGACCCGCAGCCGGTCGAACTCCAGGTTGCCGGACCAGGAATTGGCGGCGCCGTTGACGGTGAAGATCATCGCATCCACTTTTGTCAGGTCCACCTTGCCGGAATCGCTGAAATCGTAGCAGTACTCCACGAACCCCTCCGTGACGCGCAGCTTGCGCTCGGCCAGGACGTTGTTCTCCCCGTCCCGCAGGTAAACGTGCAGGATGCAGGGCGTGTCGGTCCGCGCGCGGAGGTTGACGTAGGGACTCTCGGACAGATCGTGCCGGCGCCCCAGGTCCAGGTACTGGCCGGCCCACTTGGTCTGCTTGTCCACGGCCAGTTTCAGCACGCCGTCCTGCACGGTCCGCCGGTAGGCGTCCTGTTTCGCCCAGCCGGGGGCCTTTCGGGTGAAATCCTGCTCGAAACCCGTCTCGGCCGCCCCGGCGGCTGCCGCCGCTGCCAGCAGGCCCGCGATCAAAACGACTGCCGCCCCGCTTGTGTTTCTGGCGTAACTCACCTGCTGTCCCTCCCCAGATGTTGCGTCAGCCGTTCAAACTTGTTCACAGCCATCGTTCAACGGCGACGTGGATGATAAGGTTCTGGCGTCGACATGCAACGGGAATGTGCAGGTTGCAGTTGCGGCAGGGCTCCTCGGCCGCCTGCTGGTGCGCAGTCCCGGCGGACCTGTTCACTCTCCCTCAGACGGTCAGGCGCTGTTGCATAACCCGCGCCGTGGGCCCGGGGCCGCGCGAGGGCGCCGAGGGCAAGGAGGGTAAAGCAGGCGGTACGGGGGCTAAGCTGTAGTGCACAATTATCAGGCTGCCTGGCGTTGCGGCATTTCGGATAAAGCTACTCGCTTTTCGGGAGAAGAACCCGAATTGAGGACCGCCAGCCACCCGCTGCACCAGGTGAGATACTCCGGGCGCGGGTAGATGCCCGGCATGTGAACTCGACTTTCGACATTACGCTGCTGGGCTCCTGGCGCCAGGCTGTGTCATTGTGA
>CAZNGS010000006.1:0-102035 GCA_964572825.1 uncultured candidatus Brocadiaceae bacterium | reverse complement strand
AGCTTGGAGTTGGAGCCCGACGGAGACGGACCGGTGGGCTTCGTCGCCGAAGATGTTGTCCGGATGACTGCGTTGCGGATGGATCTGAAATCGGTGGTTAGGGCTATGCACATCGCTCTCGTGCATACAACATATAGTATGTGGAAAAGTGGCGCTGCAGGGCATGCCCTGAGGCCGGCAATGGGGAACAGCCATCGCACTCAGGTACTGCAACTGATCCTGAGGTCGGCCTCAGAAGGTCTTCTCAGGTCCTCAGGAGCCTTGGTGATGTGTCATGGGAGCTTCCAAACATCACCTGATAGACCAGCAAATCGAGGGCGGCCAGCCGGATCAGTGCCCTACAACATATGGCACCCACGAGAGCGAAGTGCATAGCCCTATCGGTGGTTTTCACCAGCGACCACGATGTTCTGACGGACTACAACACTGACTTCTCAGGATCCGGCGGCAATGTGTATGACCCGAGCGGTTGGCAGGAGAATCCACTTAAGAACCATCCGGTCACGCACATTAAGGCCCGATCACCCAACAGAGCGCGGAAAACTACAACTACAACCAGAACCGGCCTCTGCAGGAAGCCATCCGGGACGGCGCCCGCGGGGCCTACTGGGACATACTGCGCGAAATGAAATAGAGACTCCGCGCCGGTCCGTCAGTCAGCAAAGAGGGTGCCGCCGCAAGAAGCTCCACGCCTCCACTATTCCGCCGAGCCGGAGGAATCATCGGGTACCTCCCGAAGACTCACCACTCAGAGCATACCAGGAATCTGATTGTCCGCCAATCCAGGCAGCGATGCTCCGTTTGCCGTGACGGACCTGCTACCGTCATGACTCAAGCCTGTGAGTCAGTGCCGTAGAGGCGATGGCCGGATCAATGTCGGCCCCGCTGGCCGATAACCCGGAGCCCTCCGCCGTGTGCCGCATTGTAGCCACTTTGCTACCAGTCCATCAATGCTCTTGCATCTGCCGATCGCGCCGGAAGCGAAGCCCACTTCATCCAGAACCTCATCCCCTGTTTCGCCCCGATCTTCCCCAACTGCTGTCCGTCGCTGTGCACTCGGGGTAGCGCGCGGGCAGATGGGCGGCCCTCCTTCGCCCAAGGCTTCGGAGCGTGAGAGGCGTAAGTCGCGCGGGGTAGCCGCTGCAGTGCGCTGCTTCCGCGGCACCCCGCTCAAATCCGGCCCCGGTAGGTAAGAGGAGACCGGTCCGCGCGAATGGGGTTTTACCTTTCCGCCCGCTACCCCGCCGCCCGGTAGCTCTCCGGTGGGCCGGAGTGCGACGGTAGCACGCCCCCGGTGTCGATGACGATGCGGTCGAGGATAACGCCCGGTTGGAGGGCAAAGATCCGCAGACGATGCACGCCCGGCTTCTCCACGGTGATCGTCGCCTGCGCCCGGCTGCGCTGGAGGTGGTTGCGCTCGCCGTAGTCGCTCAGCTCCTGGGTGTCCACGGGCGGCTGATCGTCGAGGGCCACGGCGCAGTCGTTCGCCCGCGTGCCCCAGTGCGGGGCCTGCGGCAGCATGTAGAGCGTGACGGGGAAGGTGCCGCTACTGGCGAAGTAGACGTCATAGGTCAGCTCGGCCGCGTTCTCCGCGGCGTGCTGCGGGTCGGTCTGCGCTTCGCCGACGTCGGGATAGCCCTTCACCGCGTCGCCGCTGTGGCCGAGGTGTTTCACCACGCGCCAGCGCTGTTCGCCGCGGTCGGTCTGGTCGTTGAACTTCTCGGTTTCCATCGAGACATATCCTCCCGCCTCGATGTAACCTTGGAAGCCCGCGGGGAGCGCAGGGCGCCTGTTGTCGATATGGACCGGTATCCTTCTCTCGGCGTCGGCGCCACGGACCGTCAGCGTGGTCCGGGCCGTGCCCCGGGGCGCGCTGTCCCAGTCGATGCTCACCTGGAGGCGGTGTTCGCCCTCGAGCATGCCGCGGCGCTCGCTGAGGTGGACCCAGCTGGCATCGGCCGCCGCCGTCCAGGCGAACGGAGTCGTGCCGCGGTTGAATACGTCAACGAAGCGGTTGCCGCCGGTGAGGACGGAGAAGTGCAGCGGCGCCTCGCCGGGCTCCGGCTGCCCCTCGACCGCAATGCCCAGGCCGGGGGCCTGGGGCGGGGCGAAGTCTTCCACCGGGTGCGGTTCGGTCTCGGGATTGAAGTTACTCACCAACTTGTACTCGCCGTCCACGAGCCGGGCTCCCCAGCGCGGGCTAGGGCGGAATATGCTCATAATACCCTCCCACTTGCCGCCGCTGATGCTCCGGTTGTAGTACTGCCCGGCCTCGCGGATCGCTTCATGGGTCGCCTCGGCGATCTGCATGTACTTGCCAGCGCTTGCCCGGCCCTGCTCGGCATAGCGGATGGCGCGGGCGTTGGCAACGTGCTGCTGCCACGTCCGTGCCGTCTGCTCAATGGGGAAGGTGACGAGCTGGTAGAAGGCATCCCGCCGTGCCCCGGGCAGGGCCTCCTGGATCCGTCGGGCTTCGGCGGCCAGGGCGAGGTACTCGTCGGTGCGCCGCTGCGCCTCGTCGCCGTAGGCGGTGAGGCTGAACTCGCCTTCAAGGAAGCACTCGGGCTCGATGAACTCCGGCCGGTGGGCGATAGCGCGCTGGAAGTGCCGGATCACCAGGTCGGCGATCCGGTCGGCGTGCTCCGGCCCGAACTCGCGCCGCGCCCAGAGCACGTGGTATTCGCGCAGGTTCGAGGCGTTCCAGCGCCCGGCGTCCCAGGCCATGGTCAGGAAGAAATCCACGGCGATCTCGGCGGGTTTGATATCCCCGGCGTTGAGTATCCAGAGGTCCTTCGCCTCGGCCCGGTAGGCTTTGTCCATCTCCTCCCAGATCATCGGGATCGGGGTGGAGTTCAGCCAGAGGTATTTCCCCGAGCTGCCGGTGTAGGAGACGTGGTAGTAGACGCCGTGCCCGCCGCTGCGGTCGCGCTCCGCCTCGGAGGGCAGGTCGCGGATCCAGCCCTGGTTGTCGTCGGGCCAGACGAGCGTGATGTCCTCCGGTATCCGCATTCCGGCGTGGTAGAGCCCCAGAACCTCGTTGTAGAAGACGATCTGCTGGGGGATCGTCTCCACCTCCGGATCGACCAGCCGGGCGAGGATCTCGCGCTGGTCGGCGATCACCCTCTCCACCCGCCGTGCCTTCTCTTGGCGGCTGTCGCCGCCGATCATCGGCCGATCGCCGACGCCGCGGATGCCCACGGACCAGACGACGTCGTAGGCGGCGATCTTGCGCACGCGCTCTTCCCAGTACTGGCGAATGTACTGGCCGTACTTCTCGTAGTCCCAGTAGGGCCAGTAGGCCCGCTTTTCCTGCCCCGGCTTGGCGCCGGGGATGTTGGCGGGGACCCATTCATGCCAGTCCCACACGTTGTCGCGTTGCAACTGCTTGTTGTGGGCCGACCCGACCCAGATGCCGTACTCGTGCAGCACAGCGAAGTTCTCCTCGAGGTGGTCGTAAAAGTCGCGCGGCGGGGCGGGGACCCACATGAAGTTCGCCTTCAGCCGGAGCAGCAGCTCCGCGACGTGCCGGCACCAGTTGGGGCCGAACGCGACGCCCTCGTCCATGTGGCGCCGGGACCAGCCCGCAATGAGGTGGTTGTCGTTGACCCAGATCCCGCGGAAGCGCACCGAGGGCGGCCCCTGCTTGCGAAGCCCCGGGGCGACGAACAGCGCATCGCGCTGCCGTGGCGGCACGTCCGCCCAGAAGTGCCACGGCGAGACGCCGATCTGCTCGCACAGGTCGTAGATGCCGAAGATCGTTCCCCGCCGGTTGCTGCCGGCGATGACCAGGGCCCGCTCGACGCCGGGCAAGGGTTGCTCGACGACGCCGCTCACGAACGCCTCCCATTCGCCGGCCACGCCGCGGACGTCGAGTTTGCCCTGGCGCACCAGTCCATCGATGACGGCGCTATGACCCAGCGTTCCCACCAGAACCGCCGGCCCGCAGAGCTGGCTCTGGTCTCGGACAACCTGTGCCTGCTGGCCGGTCACCTTCCCGATATCCCCGGCGAGGTCTTCTGCGGCCCTGGCGACCCCGGCCTGGTCCGCGGGATCGACCCAGATCGTCGCCTCTCGCCTTCCTTCGACCAGCGGGAAGTCGCCTGAGCAGGCGGTGCCACGCACGTACGGAGTTTGTCCAACCACGGCACGGGCCAGCGTCGGGTTCAGGAAGAGCACAAGCGCCGTCAACACAACGAACAGTTCCGGCTTCACGGATAATCTCCCTATCCAATGGTTTTGCGCAGGAAAAGGCCGCCGCCCCTTTCAAAGAGCGGCGACCGGTGTACTCCAAGCAGGTTCATCACTTACTCCCCATCGTGGCCCGGCCCCGGCGGCCGCCTACTCCTTCTTCTGGAACCTGGCCTTGAGGAGCGCCGCGTTCTCCTCGTAAGTGTTGTCCTTCATGTGGTCGGCGTAGAACGCCACCCAGAAGTCCGGCCCACGGTCCCAGAGATAGACGTCGGCCCACGGCATCTCGCCGGGCAGCAGGCGCGGGTCGCCCGTCTCCCGGAGGTGATCCTCCATTCGCTCGCGCAGTTTTCCGACCACGTCCGCGTAGGCCGGGTCGCCGGCAAGGTTGTTCATCTGGCCCGGGTCGGCCTCCATGTCGTAGAGCTCGTGCTCGGGCCGCATGCCGAAGGCCGATTGGAAGTAGGGCGTGACGCCCGGGTCGTTGCGATGCTCCATGATGTAGGTCTTGGACGGGCTGTTGCCGACGTCATTGAACCCTTCGCTGCGGAAGCGAAAGGACCGGCCGTCGCCGTAGGGCCAGTTCTCCGGCCCCGAGGGCCAGCGGTCGGGCTCGTAGTTGCGGATGTACGCCCACTTCGCCGTGCGGATCGACCGGATCGGGTATAGCCCCGCCGGCCGGGCATAGACGTGGGCCTCCTTGGCGGTGACGGCGAAGTCGCGTGAGGGAGCAACCTGCCCGCTCTTCTCCGAGCGGAGCACCGGCAGCAGGCTTCGGCCGTACATCGCCTCCGGCACCGGCGCGCCAGCTGCTTCCAGGAAGGTCGGCGCCAGGTCCCAGAGCCCCATGAAGTCGCTCACCGTGCGGCCACCGGGCACCTCCCGGGGCCACATGATCGCCAGGGGCATGCGCACGCCGGAGTCGTAGAGCGTCGCCTTGCCCCGCGGGAACGGCATGCCGTTGTCGGAGGTGTAGACGACGATCGTGTTCTCGAGTTCACCCGTCTCCTCGAGCGTCTTCAGCATGCGGCCCACATGGCGGTCGACGTGTTCGATCTCCAGGTAGTAGTCAAGGATGTCCGAGCGGATCTCGGGCCTGTCCGGCAGCCAGCCCGGCACGAGGGCCTCGCTGAGCTTTCGCCCGGCCCGCACGCCCGAGCCTTTCGAGTAGCCCCGGTGGGGCTCAATGGGGGAGAAGTAGAAGTAGAACGGCGTCCCCTTCGGCCGGTCGGCCAGGAACTTCTCGAAGCTGGCCGCGTAGTCCCTGTTCTCCACCTGCAGGTCGGGATAGCTCGCGGGGACCTCCCACCGGTCCTTGGAGTAGCGCCAGGCCTTGCCGCCGACGCCGCCGATGAAGTAGCTGGCCTCTGCCAGTAGCTCCGGGTACCTCTCGCCACAGAACCCGGGATCATGGCCGCGGTTGGGCGTGTGCGTGAGACTCGAACCTAGCCGCCAGCCGGACTGGCCCGTCATCAGGGCCCGGCGGGAGGGCCCACAGGAAGGCGAAGCGCAGAACGCGTGCTGAAAGAGCACGCCCTCGTGGGCGACCCGGTCAAAGGCGGGGGTCTGGATGTTGGGGTCACCGTAGGACCCGGCGTGCAGCCAGCTCTGGTCATCAGTGATGACCATAAGGATGTTCGGCCGCTCGTTCCCGACCGGCTGCGGCGCAGGGGCTCCATGCGTGGTGGCCCCGAGAGGCAGCGCCATGCCCGCGGTGCCGGCCAGCATGCACTTCAGCGCTTCCCGCCGGCTCAGCGGGTCACTCATTGGGGATCGTGTCATCCGGGTTTTCCCCGGTTCATGCGTGTGCTTGCCGCCTTCCATCATCTGTAGAACCTCCTCGGGCGCGATGGCACCCTGGTGGTTTGAGGTGAGGTCTTCAATCGTTCTCCGGTTCGTCCGTCACTCCGGGGATAGCGCGGTTTTTCTGGCCAATATTCACCCCGTCGTCTATGAGCGTCTTCTGCAGCTCGACGCGTTCGACCTCCCGGGGCGGAATGTCGCGCTCCAGCGACAGCGCGGCCGCCGTGCCGGCCGCCTGGCCCATGGTCAGGCAGGCCATGATGAGCCGGCAGCCGCTCTGGGCCATGAAATCCGCCGAGAGGCATCGACCGGCTACCAGCAGGTCGTCCACGTCCACCGGGACGAGGCTCCGGTACGGAATGTCGTAACACGGGTGCTCCGGGAACTCCATATCGTCTCCCGTGCGTCCCTTCCAGTCGCAGAGCGCCTCCTTGCTACCGGGCGGAAGATAGCTGGAGCCGTAGCCACCACGGTTGAAGATGACGTAGCGTGTCTCCCCGTCGATTTCGTGTGCGATCCACTTCACGTTGCCGACGTGGTCCGGGCCGTGGACATCGTATCCGTGGGAGCTTATGGTGATCACGTCGTCGAAGGTGGCGTGGCGGGCCAGGTCCCAGCCGTCGATCACGTATTCGCCGAGCACCCGCCGGCTGTCCCGCACGCCGAGAAGCGTTCCGGTGTCGATGAGCCAGGAGTTCTGGAACCCGGGCACGCACCTGCGGATGAACTTCCACAGCATGTCGGCCTGCTCGCGCCCTTCCCGATACATCCGGGTCAGGTCGCGGTTGTCGAGCGGGTGACAGTTCCGCGAGTGGCTGAAGCAGATGCTCACCTCGTCCATCCCGCAGTGCTCTGGCCGACCCGGAACGTGTGTCATCCAGTTCAGATGGTTGTCCACCTCCTCGGGCAGGTCGCCGGACGCCAGAGCATCCCGGATCAGGTCAATCCACTTGGGGTCCTCGGCCTTCAGGTCGGATTCCTGGTAGGCGTCCCACTCCACGCCGCCGAGGCGAAACTCCAGGGAGCAGCCCTGGGTGATGCCGTCCTCGGGACGCCCTACGCTGAAGCGGCATCCGGCGAATGCGGCCGCGTCGGCGTCGCCGCTGCAGTCGATGACGCGGTCGGCGAGGATGGCCTGGCGGCCCGATTTGCTCTGGACCACTACGCCGCGGACGGCACCGTCCTGCACGATGGTGTCCACCACGGTGGTCGCCAGCAGGAGGTCGCAGCCGGCTTCGTCTACCATGTGATCGAGGACAAGCTTGTGCTTCTCGGGATCGCTGTTGCGGTGCCGGAGTCCGTCAACGGCCTTCAGCCGGTCGAACATCTCCTCGCCGATCCCGGAGACGTAATCGAGGGGGATGTTTACCAGGCCGAGCGTCGTCAGCCCGCCGAGGGCGGTCAGCGATTCCACGATGAGCGTACGGCATCCTTTGCGGGCGCTCGCCACGCCGGCGCCGAAGCCGGCGATGCCGCCGCCGACCACGATCACGTCGTATTCAGCGGCTACATTCAGCCGTCGCTCCGGCTCCACCAGCTTTCCGTCGGACAGATGTAGATCAACCATCGTGCTCCTCCTTTTCGTCGATCACCTCGATAGCTTCAGAGGGACAGTTCTCCTGGCAGACGCCGCACCCCACGCAAGCGGCCTGATCGATGACCGCCCCGTCCGGAGTCATCCGGATCGCCTCCACGGGACACTCGTTCACGCAGGTCATGCAGAAGGTGCAGCCGCCGGCAACCTCGTATCTCACGCCATCTCCTCCGCCCGACGGCCCATTTCCAGGCTGAGTTCCTCCGCCATGGCACCAGCAGCCCTTCCTAACACGGCCAGAACATGGGCACGGCGTTCATCATCCAGCCGATAGCGGGGGATGCCCGTCCCTACGGCCGCGCAAACTGTTCCTTCGGGCCCGAACACCGGAACCGCAAGCGCCTCGGCCTCGCCGTCGGGGCTGGCGCGGGCGGCGTGCCCCTGCGCGCGGATGCGCTGCAGCTCCGCTGTCAACTCCTCCCGGTTGGACACTTCGGGCCATCCCTCTGCGGGCAGACCGTTCGCCTCGATGACCTCAGCCAGCTCGGGGTCGCTCAGGTGGGCCAGCATCATCCGGCCCGTGGCGGTGTCATAGGGGGATGGCCGCATGTGGAGTTCAGCATCCACCGTGATGCTCCGATTGACCGTCGCTTTGGCCAGGTTATAGCGATGGCCATGACGAACGGTACCCACCGTCACGAGCTCCCCGAGCTTCTCGGCCAGGGCCCGCGCGTGCCTCTCCGCCACCGCCGAGAGCGATTCACGTTTCAGGGCAGGGCGGGCGAGCCCGAGTAAGAGCGGTCCGACGCTGTAACTCCGGTCGCTGGCCCGCTCCAGAAAGCCCAGTTTCGTGAGGCTGGCCAGTATGCGCGAGAGGGTGGCCTTATTCAGGTCGGTGGCCTGACGTATATCCGTGAAAGAAGGGGCATGCATCTCGCCGACGGATTGAAGAACCTGGGCGGCGCGCCGAAGAACCTGTATCATGTTTCGCCTGGCGGAAGGAGTTTCAGAGTACTTGAGGCAAAGTATAGCCCCTCCCCGGGCACGTTTCAAGCGCACTATACTCGCTGCTGCGCAGGTACCCTGTGCAACATCCTTTTGATGGACGCCGCCGCCCCGAACCGGAAGACATTCCCGCAGCTGTACCGGTGTCTACGTGTGGCGCCGGGGGTCCGAGGAGAATCGTGCCCTGCAAACGATGCGGTCGAGCGGGTCCTCCCGGGGGAGCCCCGGGGTGACTCGCCCGGCCACTTCATCCAGACCCTCATCCCCTGTTTCGCCCCGATCTTCCCCAACTGCTGTCCGTCCCCCCGCGCGCGAGGCTACGGAGGACAACTCTGCTATCCCCTCGTGGCATCGCGCGGCCAGATGGGCGGCCCTCCTTCGCCCAAGGCGGCGGAGCGTGAGAGGCGTAAGTCGCGCGGGGTGGCCACTGCAGTGCGCTGCTGTCGGGTCCTGAGCGTGAATGACGGTGGGGCGGGCGATCCCGCAGGAGCAGGACGATGTCCAGCCCGGCCCGTAGGCCAGTAAGGCCCCCGTCCGCCCCACCTTCGGCACCCACCTCAGCAAGAACAGCCGGGCCACCCCCCGGGGGGGTGAGGCCGGCTGAAGGTGAAGTCCTTCAGGGCCGTGCCGTTACGGCCCTATCAACGGCAAGGCCCCGCACGGCCCGGGCCGCCCTGCGTCACTCCTCCCTCGACCTCACCATGCTTGCCCGCCCTGGGAACGATGAATGCCGCGGAGCACACAGCGGCGCCATGAAGTGGTACCCCTGCCCGCCAGCGGATCGGAAGGCCGAACACGGCTGCACCAGGAAGCCAGTTTGAGGCGAAGAAGCCTCTCTTCGTCAGGGATCGTGACCGCTCCAGATGCGGGTAGGTGCTTCTGGAGCACCTCCCCACGGGACACAACGCACCCATGACTGGGCGGACACTGCTGGGGGCACGCTGCTTTCGGGCACTTCGCCTCGAAGCTATGGAGGTGGCCGTTCAGCGGGTAATCAGCTGAGGGCTGCACTCAGGTGCCTATCCGGGTACCCGTGCACGTTCAGGAGCTTCAACATCTCGTCGGCGATCCAGATCGAACTCGACACGAGCAGCACGAGCAGCCAGTCAATGACTGTGAGGTGCGTTGTGCCGAACAGCAACTGGCCGGGGCCGGTGTGGACGACAAGCACCTGCAAAATGACGGCCGCGCCCAATCCCGTCAGCACCCACGGGTTCCGCCAGAACCCTATCTTGAACACTGACTGATAGCGGGAGCGTGCGTTGAAGGCCTGGAACCACTGGAAGGCGGCCATTGTGGCGAAAGCGACCGTGCGGGCGTGGTCCAGGGGACCGTTAGCCGACCGATACCAGAACAGCCCAAGGCTCCCAACGGCCATCACCAGCGCAAGGATACCTATCCGGCGGAGAAGGCCCCAGTCCAGAATCGGCGCGCCCGGGTCGCGTGGCGGGCGGTCCAGCACGTCGCCGTGCGGCGGCTCCACCCCGAGCGGAACGGTGCAGGCCCCGTCCGTCACCAGGTTGACCCAAAGTATCATGACGGCCGTCAGCGGCAACTCGAACCCGAGGGCCAGGGCGCCGAGGAGGGTCACGATCTCGCCCATATTCGTCGAAAGCAGGAAGAACACCACCCGCTGCAGGTTGCTGAAGATGACGCGGCCCTCTTCGACGGCGTGAACGATGGTGGCGAAGTTGTCATCGGTCAGAACCATATCGGCGGCTTCCCTGGCCACCTCGGTGCCGGTCTGCCCCATGGCCACGCCGATGTCGGCCTCTTTCAGGGCCGGCGCATCGTTGACGCCGTCTCCCGTCATGGCCACCACCTGGCCGTGTTCCTTCAGGGATTTCATGATCTTGAGCTTGTGGTCCGGTGCCACGCGTGCGAAGACGCCGTCGCGCATTGCCGCTTCGGCCAGATCGCGGGGCTCCAGCGCCTCGACATCGGCGGAGGACAGGACTTCCCCGTCTCTCGCAATGCCTACCTGCCGGGCGATGGCCAGGGCCGTGGCGGCATGATCGCCCGTTATCATGATGGGCCGTATGCCGGCCCTTTCTGCCTCGGCCACCGCCTGCACGCTCTCCTCCCTGGGCGGGTCGTGCATCGCCCATAGGCCGACCAGGGTCAGCCCGTATTCGGCGTCCTCCGCTTCCACGCGGTCTTTGCCCTGCTCCACCTCGCGCCATGTGCCTGCCATCACCCGCATGCCCTGCTCGGCGAACCGGTCTGCCACGTGGCGGACTTGCTCCCGCCGTTTCTCACTCATCTCCACCTGGTCGCCGTCCACTTGGATACGGGAGCAGTAGTCGAGCAGGCGGTCCGGAGCGCCCTTGACCAGCAGGAGGCGGCCGTCGCGGTCCTCCTGCAGGTGGAGCGTGGCCATGTACTGGCGGCCGCTGGAGAAGGGGATCTCGTGGATTCGCTCCCTCTCCTCGCGCAGTTGCCGGGGTTCCAGCCCACCCTTCCGCGCCGCCGCCAGCAGGGCGCCTTCGCTCGGGCTGCCCTGCACGCTCCAGGTGCCGTCCTGCTCCTTGAGCGCGGCGTTGTTGGCCAGCGCGCCGATGCGCAGCAGCGCGCCGAGGTCGTCGGGCAGCTCCGTCAGCGGTTGGCCCTCCTCGGTGCGGATACTCCCTTCCGGATCGTACCCCTCGCCGGTGGCCTCGTAGGAGTGGCCCCCGGCCCATAACCGCTGCACGGTCATCTGGTTGCGGGTAATTGTGCCGGTCTTGTCCGAACATATGGCAGTCACGGAACCGAGCGTCTCGACGGCGGGCAGGCGACGTACGATGGCGTGGCGGTCGGCCATGCGACGCACTCCCAGCGCCAGGCTAACGCTTATCACAGCGGGCAGTCCCTCCGGAATAGCCGAGACGGCCGCCGCCACCGAGAACAGGAGCATCTCGACCACCTCGTTGCCGGCAATGACTCCGGTCGCAAACACCAGTGCGGCCAGGGCGACGCCCAGTATGCCCATGTAGACGCCCAGTTTGTGCATGCGCTTCTGCAGGGGGGTCTTCTCGCGCCGAATGGCCTGCACGTCCCCCGCGATCTGGCCCACCTCCGTGCCCATGCCGGTGCTCACTACCACGGCGCGGCCCCGGCCACCTATGACATTCGTGGACATCCAGACCATGTTGCACCGGTCGGCCACCGGTGTGCCCGTATCCACGGGACTCGACCCTTTCGCCACCGGTTGGGATTCCCCGGTCAGTGCCGACTCATCAACGTGCAATTCATCGGCCCGCAGCACCCGCGCGTCGGCCGCCACCCGGTCGCCGCTTTCCAGCGCCAGCACGTCTCCCGGCACGATGGCGCGCGCCTCCACCGTCTCAGTCTCCCCCTCTCGCAACACTCGCGCGCGGGGCGCGGACATCTCCCGCAGAGCGGCCAGCGCACCCTCGGCCCGCCACTCCTGCACGAAGCCCAGGAGCGTGTTAAGCACGACTACTCCCAGGATCACGCCGGGATCCACCATATGCCCGGCCACCAGCGAGACGACCGCGGCGCCACACAGCAGGTAGATAAGGGGGTTATGAACCTGCCGGAGCAACAACTGAACTGGACCAATGCCCTCTTCCCCGGTCAGTTCATTCTCGCCGTACTCCTCCAGACGCCGGTCGACCTCTTCCTGGCCCAAGCCTTCGGGGCACGACTCAACCTCCGAGAGCACGCCCTCGGTTTCCAGCGCATGCCATTCCACATCCGGAATTGAGGGCAAGTTCAGTCCTCCTGCATACGCACTCTCTGGAGAGTTCGGGAAGCTTGCCTGCGCCAAGCAGCGAAACGAGGCAGTTCCCTCACGCCCCACAGCATACTCAGCGACTCCCGCTGCTGCAAGCCTCCGGCCCGGGGCCCAGGTCCACTTCATCCACTACTTCATCCGCTGTTTCACCCAGATCTTCCCCAACTCCTGTCCGCCCGTGTCCACTGCTGTCATCTCGTGGCCAAATAGAGGCCAAAACCGGGCCAGCGGGAGGAGTCGTAAACCTTGGGGGTTGGCCGCTATAGGGCACTCCTGTCCGCTCCTGTCCGTACATGACGGTGGAGCGGGCGATGGGATTCGAACCCACGACGTCCAGCTTGGGAAGCTGGAATCCTGGAGTTCTAAGCGTTTATCATGCAAAGGCTTACGACTTCGCCCGCGCCCGTTGCCACCAGATCTTCAGCCAGCCGTCTGAACGCTGCGAGCCATCGTCTAAGGGGCGCTCAGGCCCTCTCCGGGTAACTTCGCCTCCTCGTCGGGCATGTCCACGTTACAACGCCGCAGGGCCGACCGAACTGCTTTGACAAGCCGCCAGCCAGCCGCTATCTTCCATGCTGCAAGTTTGCGCTGTATCGGCCGATACACGAGGCAGGTCCATCAGACACGAACAGGGAACGGGAGCCGCTGGCATGGCAGAGGACACCCGGCGACAGATCAGGGGCGCCGTCCGGAACATCCGGCAGCGGATCAAGACAGTCCGCGAGCGGGGAGAGCGGATCGGGGAGCAGGACACCAAAGCGGCTCTGATCGAGCCGCTGTTGACGGCACTGGGCTGGGATCTTCAGGACCTGGATGAGGTAACGCGCGAGTACCGCAAGGATTCGCAGGACAACCCCGTTGACTACGCCCTGTTCATTGTCCGGTCCCCGTGCCTTTTCGTGGAGGCCAAGGCGCTCGGCAAGGACCTGAGCGACCGGAGGTGGCTGTCGCAGACGCTCAGTTACGCCACCGTCGTCGGCATCAAGTGGTGCGTGCTGACGAATGGCGACGAGTACCGGCTCTACAATGCCCACGCCCCGGTCGACGTGGAGAAGAAGCTGTTCCGGTCTGTCAGTATTTCCGAGGCTGAGGAGGAGCGCGAGCTGGTCGATACGCTTCTCCTGCTCAGTAAGGAGAAGATGCAGGAGAAGGAGCTGGATGTACTCTGGCGCGCCCATTTCGTGGACCGCCAGGTCAAGACTGCACTCCATGACATTTTCGAGGAGCAGGAAGGCAGCCTCGTCCGGCTCATCCGGAAGCGAACGCAGGAACTCAAGCCAGCGGAGATTCGCGACTCGCTCAAGCGCGCCGACGTCCGGATCGATTTCCCCGTGTTGACCATGCCTCTTGAGCAGCCCGGTGCAGGGCAAGGGGCACTGCGCAGCAAGGGCAAACGGGCCGCCTCTCGCGTGGAACTGCGTGATCTGATCGAGGCAGGCATCATCGACCCACCGCTCGTGCTGGAGAAGGACTACAAGGGCGTTGACTTGGAGGCCGTGGTTCAGCAGGACGGAACCGTTCTCTACGACGGCGAAGCTTACGATTCCCCTTCAACCGCCGGCGGCATGGCCAGGAAGAGCGTCATCGGTGCGCCCGAAGGTCGACCTTACCCCCGGACCAACGGGTGGGTCTTCTGGCGCTTCCGCGATCCGAACAGTGGTGAACTGCATAAGCTCGACGTCCTCCGCCAGCGGTTCCTGGCGGGGCAGGATTCCTAGGGCAGACCAATTCGCACGGAACAGATACGCATGTCAAACTTGAGCCGGGATATCGGCACCGAAGACATGAAGATCGAGGAGCTTGTGAAGCTCCTGCGCGAGGATAAGTATCTCATCCCCACCTTCCAGCGTGAGTTCGTATGGGATCCGTCGAGCATTCTGAAGCTCTGGGATAGCATGTTCCGGTTCTATCCCATCGGCAGTCTTCTCTACTGGGAAACCGACTCGTACCTTCACACTCACCGCAAGCTGGGCGGGTTCGAGTTCCCACATGACGAAGATACCCTGCGGAAATTCAAGGAATGGAAGTACATCCTGGATGGGCAGCAGCGGGCCACGTCGTTGCTTGTCTGCATGCTCGGCGGCAAAGGGCGCGTGGAAGACGATGAGGACTTCGATTACATGTTGTGGTTTGACGCCACGAACGCAGAATTCTTCTTCGCGAATGGACTGAAGAAACGGAAAGGTCGCGTCGACGACGAACATTTCCTGGTCCGTGTCAGGGACGTGCCGACGTGGGACTTCGACTTCTATGGCGAGATGTCTGCCGCGGAGGGCTTCAACAAGGAAATCCAGCACAACCTTCGCCAGCTGGAGAGGATGTTCAACGATTACAGGCTGTCCGTCATACGTATCCGCGGGGTGGAAGTCAACGAGGTCTGCGAGATCTTCGAACGCATAAACCAGGAGGGCAAGAAGCTCCACCCGGTTGACATCATTGTGGCCCGGACATACCGGAACCCTGAGCCAGAGGAGGACGAGCCCGGGTTCTACCTGCGCGACAACCTCGCCGAACTGCGTCAGCCGCTCATTGAAGCCGGCAGCCGGTGGCAGGACATGGACGATCTGCTGATCATCCAGATGGTTGCGATGTGCCTGCGCAAGCAGCACGCGAAAGGGCGGAATCCCTTCGGCATCACTCCAGCGGCTCTTGACAACCTCACCACGGAGAACCTGAGGAGCAACTGGACGACTGCCCAGAAGACCATACTGGATACCGTGAAGTTCCTGACGGATCAGAAGATTCTCGGACCAGATATGCTGCCGTTCGCGTATCTCTCACTACCCCTCTGCTACCACTTCCATAAGAACAAGGCCCCAGCACTCAGCATCGCCCGGCAGTGGTTCTGGCGTAATGCATTTGGGCTCGAGGATTTCCGCAGCTCGACTGACGTGTACAACTTCTCGCAGGACTTTTTCGGCGCGGTCGAGTCTGGCAAGAGCGTGGAGTTGCCGCCTCTGGTGGTCTCCAGATCGCGGTTGGTGCAAAGCCGCTACAGCTATCGCCGGCCCCTGAGTCGAGCGGTGCTGGCGTTACTGGCCAATCAGAAGCCGACGGACTTCAGCGACCCTCACGCGGAGGTCCTGGACAGCGTCTACCTGCAGTTGTCGCAAACGCCGAACCTGCACCACATCTACCCCAGGAGCTTCCTCGGCAAG
The DNA here is from genome assembly GCA_964572825.1 of uncultured candidatus Brocadiaceae bacterium. Classification (GTDB taxonomy): domain Bacteria; phylum Planctomycetota; class Brocadiia; order SM23-32; family SM23-32; genus CAYVBE01. The sequence goes on along the minus strand of CAZNGS010000006.1, from coordinate 86,608 downwards.
ACAGACGGACTGCCGGAGGATGTTTCACGCGATAGCCTCATGAACATCTGCTATCTGCGGCGTAAGACCAACATAGAGATTGGCGACCAGAATCCACTCCGCTACTTCGAAGCGTACGAGAAGAAGGTATCGGACTTCGACGGTATCTTGGAATCACACCTGATTCCGCGCGAGTTCATCGACAGGGCGGCCTTCGACCCAGAGGACTATCGCGCGTTCCTCTTCGCCCGGGCGGACCGGATCGCCAGGGAGCTACAGCGAATGCTGCCCGATGTGGATGTGAGCGTGGTCGACTGAGCTTGTGGCGCCAGACCAATCAGATCGGCCCGACACCTGCTGCACTGTGCGAGGGAACGTGAATCCGATCCCGGCTTCGGGACAGCCAGCAGTTCGTGCGTCCGCGGTCTGGATCTGTCCTGCCCCTTCCGGCAGGTCAGACTTGCCTAAGATTGCCGTCCTCTGAGAGCCTTCCAGGCATCTTCGAGCATAGCACGCACGGTCTGCAGCAGGTCGCCCGCCTCCTTCTCAGATAGTTTGAAATCGCCCTTCAGGTAGCGAGCCCTGTCGCGCATCCCCGTCAGCTTGTTAAGCGTTTCGCTGAAGGAGATGTCGGCGTTATCTATGCGCGCCCACGTGTCATACTTCATGCGGATATACTGGTGCCGGACGCCGCCCTGCAGCTTATTGTCCGGGACGGTCAGTAGAATCGCCTTTGCGATCAGTTCTGCCGCGCTGTAGAGGTTGTCGGCGAAGGGTACCCAGGTTCTTTGCTCGAAGCAATGCTCGGCCGTCTCAAGGAATGCCCCCGCTGGCCACGGAGTCGCACCTGAAGATCAAGGGTGTGACGGACGACGGGAAGATCATGGGCTTCCGCGACGACCTGGACCGGCTGATCCGCATCTACCGCGACGCCGGCTACGGGGGCACGATCGCGTTCGAGTCCGTGGCGGAGGGCGATCTGCTGGACCCGCTTCCCCGGGCCCGGCGCATCCTGCAGGAAGCCATCGACCGGGTGACGGCGGAATAGACAGCTTCGGGAGACCGCCGATGAGTGCGGAGAACAAAGTGCGGGCCGGGTTGATAGGTTGCGGCGACATCAGCCCTTCCCACCTGAAGACCTACGCCGCCTGCGGCATCGGGCTGGCGGCCCTGTGCGACCGGGACGTGGAACGGGCCGAGCTGCGCCGCAAGGAGTTCGGCACGCCCCAGACGCCGGTTTTCGACGACCATCGGGAGCTGCTCCAGACGCCCGGGCTGGACTTCGTGACGGTCGCCACCCCGGTGGCCGCCCACGTCCCCATCACGCTGGATGCTCTGCGGGCTGGCCTGCACGTGGCATGCGAGAAACCCAGCGCGCTCTCCATCGAAGAGAACGAGGCGGTGGTGCGGGAGGCGGACCGGACGGGCCGGAAAGTGGTGTTCTTCAGCGCCCGCATGCGCTGGGGGATGATGGGGCTCGCCCGGGATTACATCCAGGCCGGGGAGTTGGGGGACATCTACCGCGTGGACGTAACCTACTATCGGCGCCGCGGGCGGCCGGGCCTGGACGTCATCCCCGAGGCCCGGTGGTTCCTGGACAGCACGCAGGCCGGCGGCGGCATCGTGATGGACATGGGGCAGTATTTCATGGACGCCGTCCTGAGCGCCACCGGCTGGCCGGTGATCACCGCCGCCTCGGCCACTACCTTCCGCGGCCACGAACACGGGCTGCCGGATGGCGTGAAGTACGACGTAGAGGAGCACTGCACCTTCCTGGCCAGGACCGCGGACCAGCTCTCGTTCACCTTTGACCTGGCCTGGGTGGCCCACCACCACGGGACCAGGCGCATCACCATCCTCGGGACCGAGGGCGGCATCCTGATGGACCGCGAACAACCGTTCACCTTCTTCCACAACAAAGGCGGTCCCTGGCGCTGGATGAACACCACGACCGACTGGAAGGACAGCATGCGGGGAAACGAACACGTGTACCGCGATTTCGTGCGCGCCATCCGGGGGGAGCCCGTGGCCATCGGCACCACGCCGGAGCAGGCGCTGGCCATCACCGAACTGACCCAGATGGTGCTGCGCTCCGCCCGCGAGGGGCGGGAGATGACACGAGAAGAACTCCGGCGGGCCGCCCAGCCCTGCGAACAGGCATGAGACGATGACGGGCCCGAACGGGATAGATGTGGAAAGCGATCAGCGGAAACAGCTGCAGATGGTCTGGCCAAAGGCGCGGCTGGAGAACCCTCCCGACATCCGCCCTCCCGAGGACTACGAGCTCCGGCAATTTACACCCGAAGACGCGGAGCCGTACGTTCGGCTCATGCAGCAGGTCGGCTTCGAGAGCTGGGACCGCGACCGGCTGGCGACCGTCCGGGAACGCGTCATCGCCGGCGGTTTTTTCATCGTGGAACATCGGCCGACGGGACAGATCGCCGCCACAGCCGTGGCCGTGGACAACCCCGGCGACCTGCACCCGGATGGCGGGGAGCTGGGGTGGGTTGCGGCCGATCCCCAACACCGCGGCAAGGGGCTGGGCCTGGCGGTCTGCGCGGCGGTGACGGCCCGCTTCATCGAGGCGGGATACCGGCAGATTTACCTGAAGACCGACGACCGGCGCCTGCCCGCCATCAAGACGTATCTCAAGCTGGGCTACGAACCGCTGCTCTACGCCGGAGACATGGCGGAGCGCTGGCGGCAGGTCCGCCGTCAGTTGTCCTCGAACAGCTCCTCGTAGCGCCCGTAGCCTTCCTCTTCCAGGTCCTCCTTCGGGATGAACCGCAGGGCGGCGGAGTTGATGCAGTAGCGCAGCCCCGTCGGCTCCGGTCCGTCCCCGAAGACGTGGCCCAGGTGGGAGTCAGCGTGCTTGCTTCGCACCTCGGTGCGGGTGGTGAACAGGCTCCGGTCTTCTTTCTCCACGATGTTGCCGGGCTCCAGCGGCCGGGTGAAACTGGGCCAGCCCGTGCCGGATTTGAACTTGTCCTTCGAGGAGAACAGCGGTTCGCCGGAGACGATGTCCACGTAGATGCCCTCCCGCTCGTTGTCCCAGTATTCGCTCTGGAACGCCCGCTCGGTCGCGTCTTGCTGCGTGACGCGGTACTGCAGGGGGGTGAGTCTTTCCCTGAGTTCTGCTTCGCCCGGTTTGTGAAACTCCTGCTCCCCCGGCGGAGGGTCTTTCACCTCCCGGTCTTCGCCCCATGCAGCGTCCAGGAATCGGTCCCGGCCGGAGCCGGAGCGGTAGAGCTTGTAACGAATCGAATGCTCCCTGTAGTAATCCTGGTGGTAGTCCTCCGCCTCGTAGAAGGTGGAGGCGGGGAGGATTTCGGTGGCAATCGGCTGATCAAACCGTCCGGAGGCGGCCAGCTTTTGCCTGGACTGTTCGGCCAGGCGTTTCTGCTCTTCGTCGTGGTAGAAGATGGCGGAGCGGTAGTGGGGCCCCCGGTCCGCGAACTGTCCGCCGGGATCGGTGGGGTCGATCTGCCGCCAGAAAACCTCCAGCAGCTTCTCGTAGCTGACCCTGGAGGGATCGTAGGTGACCTGTATGACCTCCACGTGGCCCTTCTGCGCGTAGTCGTCGTAAGTCGGGTTCTCTCCGGTGCCGCCGGCGTAGCCGGACAGCACCTCGGTGACACCGTCAAGCTTCTCGAAGGGCGGCTCCATGCACCAGAAACAGCCCCCCGCGAAAGTCGCCTCCTTCGTGCTCTGCATGTTTTGCTCCCCCCTGATCTCGCGGACCGCGGCCGTGGCGCCGGTTCCGTCCCCTTCGCAGCCGCTCGAGGCGGCCAGGGCCAGGATGGCCCCTCCCAGAATCATGGCTTTGGTGAGAATTCCCACGCGAATTACCCCCTTTCCAATGGCTCTACTATCCATTATACCGCCCGAACGCGCACACGTCGTGTGTGATTCTGCGCATGCTTTGGACTGCGTTTTCCGCCGCCCCGAAGGCAGACGCTGACGGGCCGCGGCGGAGCCAACAGGCTCGCCACAATCATGGGGACCGGACCGCGCAGGCATTTGGAGGCGGTGTCGAGAACGCCGACAGGGCGGGTGGACTTTTTTCGACAGGTGGGGGATGGGTTTCTGTCCTTATGACGGGCAAAAGGGGCGCCGGATGTCATGCATCCGTGAAAAGTCCGAGAGGCAGCTCTGCGGCACGCGCTTTGCGCCGGGTCTGTCATTCAGTTGGGAGAGGGAACTATGCGCCATCGTCCGACGCTTTTTGTCGCTGCCCTGGTTGCCCTGGGGGTGTTTGCGTTGCCGGCTTCGGCCACATCGCTGGAGACGTGGCACATGACGGACGAGGAGCTCTACGCGTTCCTGCCGGACGTGGTTTTCGTGGCAGAGGGTCGGATAGGCGCGCTGGGCGGTCCCCGGACTTTTGAACTGGACCTGGGCGAGACCACCGCGGCGCCTTCGGTGCAGGCGGATTTCCCGTGGGGCAACGGGATGACCGAGGCGTTCTCGTTCGATTTCAACAGCATGACGGGGGTGGCCGAATTCACGGTCGGCGACACCACCATCGCCTACTCGCCCACCATTCCGTTCTCGCTGATCTTCATCCGCACCGCTGCCTACAAGGACGGCTCCAGCGTGCTGCTGGATGACCTGTTCCTGGACGGCGTGGCCGTGGGGGACGTCTCACACGCGGTATCGGGGACGCAGGCCAAGGACATCCTGGCCATCTCGGGCGGGCAGCTCACGGACGGTTTCCTGCTCACGGGGACCGTAACGATGAACTGGGGTGCCATCGTGCCACAGAACTCCCAGCTCGCCTTCCAGATCAAGGTGGACGACCCCGAGCCCATACCCGAGCCGGGAACGCTGGCCCTGCTGGGCATGGGCCTGCTCGCCCTGTGCACAGCGGCCGCACGGCGCAAGCGCACGGCCGGAGGTCCTCGACTGCCGCCGTCGTGGATTGACGATCGGGCGTGACTGTCCGGGCCTCAGTGGCGAGCGGCGGACGGGCGGTCCAGGACTGTTCTGTTGCCAAAAACCTGCAGGGCCATTCGATTATCGGCTTTTCGTTGTCGTTGTCGTTGTCGTTCTCGGGCTATGGCTGCGCAGGCCCGGTTTCGGCCGGGGTGGCCCGAGGGCGCGCACCACCGTGTCGGGTGTACGACAGGCACCCTCCCCTGTGGAAGCTCAACCCGGGACCTGTCCGGGTGCCTGGCTGTCGGGCACGCGGGCGGCTGAGCGGCATGGTCTCGGAGAGCCAGAACACGCTGCCCACCATACGGTGCGTCGGACTCTTGAGCGGCCCTGGAAAAACCGGCGATTCGTGTGCATCGGCGTCGGGTGCCTTTTAGGATGGGATGGTGAGGGCAGCCAGAAACCGACCCACTCATTGCGCGAGGCACCAACGGGACCGACCATGTGCACGGAGACCGCAACGGAAGCGCCGGACATCCGCCGCGCCCTCGGGGACAATGCCCGCCACACCACCCGCAACTACCGCCTGGGCGTGCTGGCGGGCCTGTTCGCGGGTGCGTCGCGCGACTTCCTGCATCCGGAGCTGATCATCGCCGGCCTCGTATATGCACTGACCCGTTCGCCCGTGCTCGTGGCGCTGGTTCCCATTATTTCGAAAGCCGGCGTGCTGGCCCCGCAGCTTCTGGTGAGCAGCATGATGGAGCACCGCCCCCGCCGCCGGCCCTATTTCGTGGCGCTCACCGTGGCCCGCAGTCTGGCGCTCCTGGCTCTCACGGGCACCATATGGCTTCTCGCCGGCGGCGCAACACCGCTCGCCCTCACGGCATTCTTTGCCGCCTACCTCCTGTTCTGCATCTGCGGAGGGGCGGGCTACGTCATCTTCTCCGACATGGTGGGACGGCTCATTCCCCCCGGCCAGGTGGGTTCTTTTCTGGGCATGCGGACACTGCTGGGGGGCGGACTGGCCGTCGTCACCGGCATGTTCATCATCCAGCCGACCCTCTCCGGGGTAGAGCTGCCGTGGAACTACCTGATCCTGGCCGCCGTCGGGACCGCCCTGGTGATGATCGACATGTCCACCTGGTGTTTGTGCCGGGAGGAGCCGGGCCCCCGCGCGGAGCGGCGCAGCGGCGTGCGGGAAGCGGTGGCCCGCGGGTTCGCCTGGCTCGCAAAAGACCACAACTACCGGTGCTACCTGCTGTCGCGGGTTGCCTTCCGCATCAATTACGTGGGGCTGGCCTTCTTCATCCCTTACGGCACCGAGCGTCTGGGCTACGAGAGCCAGGTGGGCGGGGCGGCGGTCCTGGGCGGCATCATGGTGGCCACTTTGAAGCTCAGTTCGGTAGTGGGAGGGACGGGGTTGGGCAAGCTGGCCGACGTGTACGGTTCCCGGAAGGGCCTCCTTGCCTCGGGCGCGATGATGCTCTCCGCGCCCCTGCTGGCTCTGCTGGCCCCCTTGCTGCCGGGCGCGTTCGAGGTGGGGCTGCCCGGCCTGGAGCAGGGCCTCGACCTGCCCATGTGCGTGTATCTGCTGGCGCTGGCGTGCATGGGTGCCGGCATGCGCGGCAATGCCATGTCCGGCATGCGCTTCCTGATCACCAGCGCGCCGCCCGAGCGCCGGCCCACGTACGTGGCGTTTCTGAACACCATCACCAGTCCCCTGACATTGCTGCCGCTGGCAGGCGCCCTGCTGGCCCAGCAGGCCGGCATGACGACTCTGTTCGCAGTGATCTGCATCGGGGGCATCCTGTCGGTCGCCGCCGCTTTCCACATGCGTCCGGCGATGCGGAATGGGCAGCCTACCGCGTGAGCCTCCGGCCCGTTACACCGACCGGGGGCGGATTACTCTTCGGCCGCCTGCCAGTGCCTGTACTCGTATTCCCACTCTTCGCCGTGCATCAGGACCAGTTGCTTCATCCTCCGGGCGAAGGCATTCTTCAGCGGCACCTGGTCCGGGAAGGTCTCGTTCGTCTCGGCGCACTCTACAAGCCTGCGGCCCAGCGCTTTCGCTTCATCGAGCGCCGCTGCTCGGGCGCTCTCCCGCTCGATCTGACGGGCCGCCGCGCCCACGCTCCCCACGGTCCAGCACCCGGTGGTGCGCAAAAAGTGGAGTATGTAATCTTCCACCTCCTGGCTCTCCTCTCCCCCGGAGGTCACCACGGCGGCGCCGTACTTGGCGTTCAACGCCTGCATATGGAGCAGTCCGCAACAGCGGTCCATCATGGCCTTCGTCTGGGCGCTGACGCTGCGGATGTAGTTGGGGCTGGCCACCACGACCGCATCGGCCTCCAGCATGGCGTCCTTTATCGCCCCGAAATCGTCGCCGATAGCGCACTGTCCCGTCCTGTGGCAGGCATCACAGGCCCGGCAGGGGCGCACCTCCATGTCCCCCAGCAGGAACGTCTGCGCCCGGGCATCGGCGCTTTCGGCGCCATCGAGCACGCCGCTCAGGAGCCGGCCCGTGGTCCCTTCCGTTCCGTGCGGACTGCCCAAAACCGCCACCAGTTTCATAGCGTCGCTCCTTTCGCCAGGGCCCCTCTGAACGCCACCGGTGATTCTATCCCCTGTTTCTCGAACATCAAGATCGCCTGCCGACGGCCAGCGCCGGCCGGTTTACGCCACGGGCGGCGGGAGCGCGCCGACGCCGGAGAGGGATTCGCCGGCCGGAGTGATCTCCGGGCCCACCTCAACCCCGCAACGCCCGGGCGGTCTGCGCCACGCGGCGGCCGAGGGTCTCGGCGATCGACAGGTCTTCCTCGGTCGGCTCCAGGGAGTTGTCGGAACCCGCCACGGTGCTCGGCCCGTAAGGCGTTCCGCCGCGCCCCTCGGTGTGCAGCATACCCTCGGTGGAATACGGCACCCCCACCACGATCATCCCCAGATGCAGCAGCGGCACCATCATGGTCAGCAAGGTCGTCTCCTGCCCGCCGTGCGTGGTAGCCGTTGAGGTGAACACGCCGGTCGGTTTGCCCTCCATGGCCCCCTCCATCCAGAGCCCGGCCATGCCGTCCAGCACGCGCTTCATCTGCGCCGCCATGTTGCCGAATCGCGTGGGCGAGCCCCAGATCACCGCGTTGGCCTGCCGCAGGTCGCCCGCGGTGCATTCCGGCACGTCCTTCTGCCGTTTCCACACGGGCCGGGCGTGCTCGCTCCGGCGGATTTCCTCCAGGTCCTGCGGGAACTCCGGCGCCCGGCGAAAAAGGACCTCCGTGCCGTCCACCGAGTTCGCCCCTCGCTCCGCCGCCCGTGCCATCTCCAGCACGTGCCCGTACTTCGAGTAATATACGATCAGCACCCTGGTCATCTCTGCCCCCTTGCACCGGACTCAATGCGGAACCCGATCGGATACCCCCGATCCTGGTTCGAGTATACCATAGTGGACTCTCAGCCGGGGGCGGCTGAGCTACATTTTTCAACAGGCTGATAGCGCTCACGCGCTGCAACGCTGACCGAGCGTGCCGGGCGGTTCAGCCGCCGAAACGGCGTCTTTTCCCGGAACCGCCCCCTGCGCTTTGCGCGGCGTGGGCGGCGGGGGTAGAATGGAACTGACTGGTCAGTTCTATGCCGTGGTTTCCTGCCGGCCAGGACGGAGGGGGAGCCGGAATCGTCCACATGAGCATCTTCGAGACAAAGCCCGATCATCCGCCGCTGCGCGAACGGTACGTCTCCTTCGCGGCGATCGGGGACGGAGCCGCCCTGGCCGAGCTCCAGCACGAGCTGCCCGACGAGCTGGCCGGGACCGTCCAGGAGACGCTGGAGCCGGGCGAACACGTCGTCTTCTCCTTCCCGGTGGACATGAACATCGCCGGACTCTACGGGCAGCAGTGGCTCGTGCTGACCAGCCGCCGGGCCCTCACCTGGGAGGAATCGGAGGACGGATACGAGGAGGCCCGCGAATTCCACCTCGAGGACCTTCGGGACGTTCGACTGCGGGAGATGACCGGCAACCACCTGCTGTTCGTGGACCGGGGCGAGGGGTGGGAGCGGCTGATTCGCTCCAGCAACATGACGGCCTGGAAGCTCAAGCCCACGCGCCAGGTTCTGGAGAAGGTTTCCGAGGACGGCGAACATGCGCTCGATGACATCGAGCGGATGGAGCTGAAGCTGCCCGAGCGCCAGGTGTGCGAGAAGTGCGGCCGCGCCATCCACCCCCGGCTGGGCGTCTGCGTGGCCTGCATGAACAAACGGCAGCTTCTGGGCCGCATGTTGCGGCTGCTGCTGCCCTATAAACCGCTCGTAGCAGTTTGCCTGGTGCTAATGGCCGCGGGGGCAGGGCTGGGCCTGGTCCCACCGCTGATAACCAAGTGGGTCATGGACCTGGTTTTTGTGCCCGCGGCGGGAGGTCCCGCGCCCGAACAGAGCATGGGGTACATCTTCGGTGAGGCGGGCTCTGTGCAATTGCTCCTGGCGCTGGGCGGTATCATGCTGCTGATGCTGATCATTCCCTCAATTGTCGAGGGACTGCATAGCTATATCAGCGCCTGGATGGGCAATCGTATCGTGGTGGATTTGAGCAACCGGACTTTCTCTCACATGATGCGTCTGAGCCTCTCCTTCTACCATCACGAAGAAACGGGGCGCGTTATGTCACGGATCACGCGTGACGTTTCGCGCATCCATCGCTTCCTCAGCACCCGTCTATTCGCTCTGGTCCGGGACGTACTCACTATTTCCGCGGTCGTGGGCTTCATGATAGCCCTGCACTGGAAACTGGCTCTGATCGTGCTGACGCCGATTCCGGTGCTGGCCATTACCAGCGAGGTAGCGCGCCGGAAGGTCCACCGCATCTACCACATGCTGTGGCGGCGATATGCGGCCATCAACCGTTTCCTGGCTGATGTCATCCCCGGAATTCGGGTCGTCAAGGCCTTCGCTCGGGGCCACGACGAGACGCATCGCTTCGAAGGCATCATGGACCGCGTATTTGCCCGCGAAATGCAGGCTACCAGGGTTCAGGTTTTTGTCCGACCCGTCTTCCGCCTGGCCACAGGTGTGGGCCATGTCCTGGTATATGTTGCTGGCGGACTGATGCTCATATTCAAGCGGGGCATCAGCATCGGCGACCTTCAGGCCTTCACGCAACTTATGTGGCGTTTTTACCAGCCGGTCATGGACATGGCGCGGGCACTGCCGGAGTTCGAGCGCGCCGCCACCAGCGCCGACCGCGTGTTCGACGTGCTGGACAGCGAACCGGAGCTGGAAACCGAGGACCGTGTCGTGGAGATGCCGCCCATCCGGGGACGGGTGGAGTTCCGGAACGTCTCCTTCGGCTACGAGCCCGACGAACTGGTGCTGAAGGACATGAGTTTCTCGGTGGAGCCGGGGGAGATGATCGGGCTGGTCGGCCACTCCGGCGCCGGTAAGACCACCGTGATCAACCTGGTGTGCCATTTCTACAAAGTGGACGAGGGCCACATACTGATCGACGGCCAGGACCTGACCGAAGTGAAGGTCGAGAGCCTGCGAAATCAGATCGGCATTGTCAGCCAGGAACCGTTCCTTTTCAGCGGATCTATCGGGGAGAACATCGCGTACGGCAAGCCGGACGCCTCGCCCCTGGACGTGGTGGCGGCGGCCAAGGCGGCCAACGCGCACGAATTCATCGTGAACTTCCCGGAAGGTTACGACACCCTTGTGGGCGAGCGCGGAATGCGCGTCAGCGGCGGCGAGCGTCAGAGGATCGCCATCGCCCGCGCCATCCTCAAGAACCCCCGCATCCTCATCCTGGACGAAGCCACTGCGAGCGTGGACACCGAGACGGAGGAGAAGATCCAGCAGGCTCTGCACCGGCTGATCGCGGGGCGCACCACCTTCGCCATCGCCCACCGGCTCTCCACGCTGAAGTACGCCAACCGCCTGTTCGTCCTGGAGGAGGGACGGCTGGTTGAAAGCGGCACACACGAGGAACTGACCGAGCTGGGCGGCGTCTACGCCCGGCTCTGTGAGAAGCAGTCCGAACTCTCCAAACTCACCGCCTGGAACGAATAGCGGGGCAAGCCTCGATGCCCGAAGAAGACAACAGAAGGGACCCGGAACCGGACGCCGGGACGTTCGACCTGCGCGATACCCTGTCCCTGCTGGACCCGCGCGAAATGCACATTGAGCGAACCGAGGGCGAGGGGCTGACGCTCCGCTCGCCCGAGCACGGCGAGGTCCAGGGGGTCACCATCGAGCCCTGCTTCCCCATCACGGAGTTTGGCAAATACCTGCTGCTCCGCCACGCGGACGGGGCGGAGATGGGCATGCTGGAGGATATGCGCGACCTGGACGACGACTCCATGCAGGCCGTCGAGACCGAGCTGAAGCAGCAGCACTTCGTGCCCATCATCACGAAGGTCTACAGCATATCACGGGAGTTCCACCTGCCCGTATGGGAGGTCGAGACCGATCGGGGACCCCGGCGGCTGGAGCTGAAGCGCCGCGGTGACGTCCACCGACTCCGCGGCGGGCGCATCTACATCCGGGACGCCGGCGGCGGCGGGTATCTGATCCCCGACCTGAGCAAACTGGACCCCGTCAGCCGCAGCCTGGTGGAAACCAACACCTGAGTCGGCCCGTCCGCCTGCCCGGGCGGTCATTCCGGCGCGTTCCAGAACCAGTGCCCCACCGACACGCCGTCGTCGCCGGCCAGGTCGAAGGTCGTCCAACCCAGCAGGAAATCCAGCACCTCCTGGTAGCGCAGGTTCCAGACCAACCCTACGTAACCCAGGTGCGGGAGGAAGTGCACGCACGCGGGCGCGTAGCCGGGGTCGTGCTGCGGCGGCCCGAAAACCATGCCCAGCAGCCCCGCGTAGTGCCGGTGAATCGTGCTCGGGTCCTCCGGGTCGAACTCCCCCCATCCCACCTCCTGGTAACCGTAGGCGAAACCCCAGCATCGGTTGCGGTGCCGCGTGGCGCCCATCTGTCCCCCACCCCAGCCCACAAACCGTCCATCCACGTTGCTGTAGCCCAGCGGGAATATGTCCAGGCAGTTCGCGTACAGCCCGACGCACGGCTTCTCGGTGATCGTCACTCCCAGGTCCACCATGTCCAGCGCATCCTGGCCGCGATGGGTCAGGTAGGTGCAGCCCGCGGAACCGGCGAGAATACACCCCAGCATCGGCAGCAGGACCGCGGAGATTCGCAGTGGGGCCTTCACGCGCCTTCCCCTCGATCTTGAGAGCAGAAAGACCCCGCCGCGCCCCGGCGGGGGTCGGCACGGCGCACACCTCGAATGAAGATACCAGCGTAGCCCCTGCGGCACGCGCAAATCAAAGGCCGCTTACGCGTGTCTCACGGCCGCGACGAAAGTCCGACCTCCCGCATTTGGCATCGGGAACCCGCGCGCGTAGAATCGTGACGCGCCGGGGGCCGCGGAACAGGGCGCCACCTTCGAAGGGGGGAGATATCATGGAGAAAGACTTCCCGCTGGAGCTCGACACGCTGCAGTCGGTGCTGGACCACCTCAATCTGGGCGTATACATCACGGACGTAAACCGCCGCATCGTCCTGTGGAACCGCAAGGCGGAGGAGATCACCGGTTACCAGGCCGCGGACGTCGTCGGCCGGGCCTGCCACGAGAACGTGCTGGTGCACACGGACAAGGACGGGCACAACCTGTGCCACTCGGACCACTGCCCCCTCTACCGGTCGATGGAACTGGACCGCGAGAGCGCCGAACCGGTGCTGGTCTACGCGAGGACGGCCTCCGGCGGGCGGGTGGCCGTCACTACGAGCGTCGCGCCGCTCCGGACCTCCGACGGCAAGGTCATCGGCGGCATCGAGACCTTCCGAGACGAGACACGCAACCTGCGCGATTTGGAGTTCGCACAGAAGATACAGAGAAACCTGCTGCCTGATACCGTACCCGAACTCCGCGGATATGTCTTCGACCGGCGATACTACCCGCATGACCTGATCGGCGGCGATTTCTACGACATCTTCCCCATCGAAGGGAGCAACTATGGCCTGCTGCTGGCGGACGTCAGCGGTCACGGCGTCTCGGCGGCGCTTTACACGATGCAGCTCAAGAGCATGGCGCGGGGGTGGGGCTCGATTGCCGGCTCGCCCGGGGAATTCATGGCCGCGCTGAACGCCGACCTGGCCGAGTTCGTGGTGGCCGAAGCCTTCGCGACGGCCTTCTACGCGGTTCTGGACGTGGCGAAGGGGGAGCTGACTTTCGCCAACGCCGGCCATCCGCACCCGCTGCACTACCGCTGGGCGGAGGGCAGCGCCGCAGAGCTCACGGGCGAGGGCGTGCCCCTGGGAATCCTTTCCGGACAGGATTACCAGCGCCACACGGCGGCACTGGCGCCCGGAGACCTGGTATTGCTCTACACGGACGGGGCCGTGGAGGTCCCGGACCGCAGCGGCCAGATGCTGGGCACAGACGGGCTGGCCGAACTGGTGGTGGAAGAGCTGGACGCACGGGAGCTGCCCCGGGAGGACCTGCTCGAACGCCTCTACGAGCGCATCGAAGCCCGTTGCGCCGCCGTCTCCCTGCCGGACGACCTGACGCTCCTCTCGCTCAGCCGCAGCCCCTGACAACCTGTCGGGTATCGGCCGGGGCGCCGCACCACTGCACAGAGTTCTACTTGACTGGCGGGATATGTGCGGCTATGATTTGTGCTGCCCCGCTATGTGAGGAGATCAACTAATGGACTTCCACAAATGCCCCTGCACGGGCGGCACGCTGGCGCGCCTGCTTCGGCCGGCCATAATGAGCGTGCTGGCCGGAGAGCCCGCCCACGGCTACCTGGTGGCGGAGAAGCTGGGCGGGCTGAAACTATTCGCCGAGCTGCCGCCGGACCGCGCCGGCGTCTACCGCGCCCTCCACGACATGGAGGAACGCGGGCTGGTTGAGTCGGACTGGGAGCTGACCGACACCGGTCCGGCGCGTCGCTCCTTCCATCTCACCGAGGCGGGAACGGCGTGCATGGAACACTGGGTGCAAACGCTTCGGGAATACCGGAAAGGCGTCTCCGACCTGCTGGATTCCCTGCTCCAAATCGTTCACGAGGAGGAAAATGCATGAATGTCCGGCTCCCAGCACGGCTGGAAAGCATCCTCGATCGCGCGCTGGCCGGCCAGGCGCCCAGGCATGAGGAATGTGCCTATCTGCTCGGCTTCCCCGCCGACGCTCTGGAGACGTCCCTCCTGCGGGCGGTCGCGGACCACGTCTCGCGCGGGCGGTTCGGCAACGAGGCGCTGCTGCTGGGGCAGATAGGCGTGGAGACAGGACCCTGCCCCGGCAACTGCCGCTTCTGCGTCTTCGGGGAGGGGCACACCATGGTCGAGAGCGGCCGGCTTCCGCGGGAGGAAGTCCTGCGCCGCGCCCGGGAATTTGCGGCCGACGGCGACCTGTTCGCCCTCTTCCTGATGACCATGCACGACTTCGATTTCGAGGAACTGCTGGCCCTGGTTGAGGCCGCCCGCGCCGAGATGCCGCCCCACACGCAGGTGGTGGTCAACATCGGCGATTTCGACCGCTCCCAGGCCCAAGAGCTGCACGCCGCCGGCGTGAACGGCGCCTACCACGTCTGCCGCCTGCGGGAGGGCACCGACACCGACCTGGACCCCGCCCGCCGGAGGGAGACCTTCCGGGTGATCCGCGAGTCCGACCTGGATTTCTACTACTGCTGCGAACCGATCGGGCCGGAGCACGGTCCGCAGGAGCTCGTCGAACAGCTCTTCCTGGGTATCGAATACGGATGCTTCCAGCACGCCGCCATGCGCCGCGTCTATCTGCCGGACGGCCCGCTCGCGGCGCGCGGACAGATCACCGAGCTCCGGCTGGCGCAGGTGGTGGCGGTGGTCGCGCTGGCGACGCTGGAGTGCCCCCAGACGAAGAACATCGCCGTACACGAGCCCAACCTGATCGGCCTGACGTCCGGCGCCAACGTGGTCTACGCCGAGAGCGGCTCCAATCCCCGCGACACGGAGACGGATACCGCCGGCCACCGGGGCCGAGACATGGCGGCCTGCCGGGAGATGCTCTACGAAGCCGGCTTCACCGCCCTGCGGCGCGGGGGCGGAAGCATCGTCCCACTGGAGAAGCCCCAGGCCACGGAGGCCCTCATCCGGTAGCAACCGGGGCTTCAGGATCACCCCTTGCAGTGCAGCCCCCACTGGTCGGGCGGTTACGCGCCATTCTCAGGCACCGTGCGAAAACAGGGCGCAATCCCTTGCCGGTTGCAGAATGCGCCTGTCCGTATACAATCATCTGCACTCGAACCCCGGGGACGATGCTCCAGGGGAGGAGACATCCCCATGAACCGTGAAAACTCCTGGCCTCCCGCATTGCTGGCGGCGGTCACATTGAGCGCCTTTGTGCTCGTGGCCGTCGGCGGTTGTGGTTCCGACTTCACCGGCGGCACCGAACTCGTCTATGAGCTGCAGACCGGTCCGGACCGTGATCCAGCCGCCGTACAGGAGCAGGCGGCCGCCGTCATGCGCCACAGGCTGGATCGGTACCGGCACCGGGTGGTGCTCCGCGGCGCCGACCGGGTCGTGGTGCAGTTGCCTCCGCTTCCGCGGGAGACCCTCATAACGGTGAAGCGGCGGCTCGAACGGATGGGCAAGCTTGCGTTCAGGTTGGGTGTGCCGCACGCCAGCGACCGGGAAGAGTTCCAGAAGCTCTACCGACGGGCGGAAGAGGGCAAAGTCCCGGAGGGATACCTCGGGATGCACGTCGAGGACGACCCCGACAGGCCGTTTTACCTTGTCGAGAGGGGCGAGCCGGCGATCACGGGCCGACACCTGGCGGATGTCAGGCCGACCATCGACGATATCGGTCGGCCGGCCATCGGCGTCGAGTTCGACGCCCGCGGCTCGCGGGCCCTCGCCGAGATCACAGGGAACAACGTTGGGCGGGTGCTGGCCATCATCCTGGACGGGGTACTCAAGAGCGCTCCCCGTATCCAGACCCGCATCGCGGGCCGGGGCATCATCCAGGGCCATTTCACCCGGCAGGAGGTGGCTGAGATGGTGGCCATCCTCGAGAGCGGCTCGCTGCCGGCGCCGGTCGAGCTGATCGAGGAGCGCACCGTGGGTGTGATTACGCCCTCAACGGAGCTGTAGAGGAGCCCCTCGGCTGCACCTCATCCTTACGTCCCGCTGTGTGATGCGGTCGATCTTCGGCGTCACCGCGCGCCCGGGTCGGGCAGGAGTTCGACCTCCTTTGTCTCTCCTCCGACCGTGACGGCGTGTGTGCCGTAGAATGCCCGTATCTCCACGCGGCCGTCCTCGTCGGCTGTCACGGTTGTGTCGGTCCACCACTCCTCGAACACCAGCCGCCGGAACGTCTCGCCCGCCGGCCCCAGCGTGAAGTCGCGCCGCCAGAGGGCTGCCTGCGGCCGCCAGTGTGCCCCCTCCCAGAAACCCCACATGTAAATGCCGTCCACGGCCGGATGCGCGAAGGCCACCCGGTAGAGCCGTTCGAGCTGGGCGGCGGGGGCGTCGCCTTCCTCCCCGACTATGAACTCGGTGATCTTGATCGGCAGGTCGAACTTCGCCAGTTCGTCCAGGGCGTGCTGGATTTGGTCGGCCGAAGGAATGCCGCGCCGGGGATGGGCCTGGATGCCGATGCCGCCCAACGGCGCCCCGGCCTCGAGCAGGAACTGAATCTGTTCGACATATTGCTCGAGGCCACCGCCGCGCAGGATTCGGAAGTCGTTCAGGTACATCGCAGTCTCCGGCGCGACCCGGTGGGCGAACTTGAACATGTGCGGACGTATCCCCTCGCCCAGCCGGTCCTTGAAGAAGTGGCCCAGGATCATCTCGTTGTTCAGATCGTATTCCTCCACGCGCCCGCGGTAACGTTCGAGCACGCTTCGGATGCGCGCCTCGATCGCCTCCCGCAGAGCTTCATCCTCCAGCTCCCTGACCCACTCCGGCAGGAAGCGGCCGAAGGCCCACAGCAGGCAATGTCCGCGCACCTTGATGTCGTTCTCCTCGCAGAAGGCGAGCATGCGGTCGAAGGTCTCCCACCGCTCCCGGCCGCGCTCCCGTTCGACCTGGCCCCACTTCATGGCGTTCTCGGGGACGGCCGCGTTGAAATTCTCGCGGATGACCTGGAGGGCATTCTCCAGGGCCTCCGGCTCATCGTCCATCGAACCGTTGAAGAAGCGGCTGGACAAGGCCGTGCCGAACTCGAAGGCATGCCGTCGCTGCCGAACGCGCACGACCGTCCCCGGCTCGGCCCGCACGATGAGCAGGCCCATGCGGTGCTCGCGAATCGCCGCATCGGCCCGCTCGCGCCACTCACCCGCCTCCATCTGCCCCAGCGCAGGGACAGAAACCAGCACCATCTCAACCGCCGCCGCGACAATCATCCAATGGATCATCGACATCTTTTCGGCCTTCCTGACGAAGTATGCCTCGCACCTGCCGCCCGAGTTTTACCGCGGTGGGCCTATTGTACCCCGTGCGGCGAGGGCTTCAAACAGAGCGGCGGCCACACCGGATTTCGGTGAGTTCCGAAGGTTCTTTTCCCGAAGAATGAGCGGCTTTGTCCAGCCAGGTTGTTGCACTGTAGATACCCGCCCTCGCCGCAAGAATCGGGATTGAGCATCCGCTCAGTCTGTACCCGAGGAGTGGTTTTGCGGAGGGGGAAGCTTTCGGTTACCATTGCGTTGGGCGGACTTATCCGAGACGACCGGACCTGGCGAAGGACGATTATGGGCATCTGGGATTGGCTGGTGCAGATTCACGCCGGCGGCGAGGTGGGCGCGCTGGTCCTATTCTGGGGCACAGTCCTCGCACTGATCTTGCTTGCCGTCCTGCAAGTATCCCTCCTCCAAGAACGGGGGCAGGGAGCGAAAGCCTTCCAGATTGCCCGAGAAGCTCCCGAACAGCTCAAACGCCTGAGCCGCCGGATGGACGAGCTCGAACAACGCATGAAAAGGCGGCTGGAGGCCCGCTTCAGCGAGATGCAGAATCGAGCCACCATCAGGATCAACCGACGGGGGGATGTGCTCCAGCAGGGCCTGGAAGAACAAAGTGCCTCCCTGTCCGATTCCATCGGGCAACTGGAACCGCGCGTTGCCGGCGCGGCCGAGGAGATCGAACGCTTTCGATCCCGCCTCCGCGACGTGGAAGACCGTACGTCGAACCTGCTGGAAAGACTTGCCCGTTTCCGGGGCACACTGGCCAGCACCTTCAACGCCGAACTGGACGGCGTGCTCGGTCTTTTTGACAACTCCATCTCCGGCATCCTCCGGCAGATCAGGTCCGAACTCCAGCTCGGCGTCAGGCGTATGGAAAACGTCGAGGGCCTGGTTCAGAGTCGGCACAGGCGCGACCGCAGCCTGCTGGGACCGGCGAGGGGGCCTGGGCCGGCCGGCGAAGGGTCGGAATTCGAAGGCATCGGCGAGAGTGAAGACCTTGGAGAATGGGCCCTTCAGCTCTTGAAGCGCCTCGGCATTCGCAAGGAAGAAAGCCCGGAGGAGGGACGTCCAAAGGACGGGCAAGCCGGGGCGGACAGGGACGAGGAGTTCTGAGACGCCACCCGATGCTCTGCCGCACGTTCGTCTTCCCGCAGCGGCCGGAGAGGAAGCTCGGGAAGCCCGTCGGTTCGCCGAGAGCTACGGGTCAGTGGTTGGCGATTCGCCGCTCGCGGGGCGGACGCGGTAGACAGTCAGCTCGCCGAACTGCGCCACTTCCTCGAATGCTTCCGGATGGGTCCGCACCAGTTCGATCGCGACCGGCTCTCGTGTCTCCTGGCCCTCAGTCAGAACCACGTAATCGAAGGCCGCCCGGACTATTCTGAGCGCCTGCCCGGGGGGCACCCGATGCAGCCGGACGGGCTCCTGCCACGCCTCCACTTCGGCCAGGTAGTGCAGGAGCCGATGATCGCGGACAAGCACTCTTCGCCGAGCCGCAGGGCGTGCACACAGCCATTCGCTCAGAGCCATGTGATCGGCCACCAGTCCCTTTTCATAGGACTGGTAGAAGTCCGGCCGCCGCGTCTCCCAGACGACGTCGATGATGCGCCCCAGATTCCAGGACAAGAGGAACCCCAGGGCAAAGAGCCCGATCACCCGGATCAGGGTGGGACTGAGGCGCTCGTGCCGGTTCAGCAGCCAGTGGCCGATGGTGAACACGCCCTCCACCAGCCAGAACACCAGCAGCGGCAGCACAGGGAGCAGGTAGCGGCGGCCGGGATTGCCCAGCAACACAGCGCCCAGATAGATGACCCCAAAAGAGACAGGGATGAACTGCCTGCGGCGGACGGACCGCGCCACCCCCAGGATGATCACCAGGCTCATGCAGAGTCCCCCCAGCTCGTCCACGTCCACCCCCGCGAGCACGTTCCCCACCCCGTCCAGCAACTCCGGGGCCTTTCTCAACAGGCGCACCAGGAAACTCGACGGATGCAGCCGGGGCAGGAAGACGCCGTGATACGTCGGTGCCCGCGGCACCTTGACCAGGGCGCAGCGGTAGAGCCACCCTCCGGCCGCCAGCAGCGCGGGCAGGCACAACGCGGCCGTCTCGGCCACGCCGCTCCGCCACCGGCGAAAAGCACCCCGACGCAGCCATACGCCCACAACCAGTGCAATCAGCAGTGCGGGGCCGTGCGGGCGAACGAACACGGCGGCGCAGGCGATAACGGCGGCGGCCGCCGTCCACCGCCAGCTCTTGCCGTTTTCGCACTCAGTCAGTCGGAGCCCGCAGTACAGCCCCAGCATCACCAGCAGCGTGAATGGAACATCGCTGAGAATATAGCGAGAGTAGTATAGCAGAGTACCGGAGAAGCCGAGGATCATAATGCAGATGCCCGCCCGGACATTCGACTCGCACAGGCAGGCGTAGAGAGAGCGGCCGGCCAGCACGCATCCCACGCCCAGGAGGGCCATTAGGACGTTCAGCACCAGGAAGTTCTCCCCCACCGCGGCATAGACCACTGAGAGCAAGGCCGGGAAACCCGGCCAGACATAGACGTGGGGGTGAAAGTTCCAGGTGAAGGAACCGGAACGGGCCAGTGACCTTCCCAGGGCCAGGTAAAGTGCGCTGTCCGGCTGATAGCGCCAGTAGCCGTTCAGCGTAGCAGCGTAGATGCACACGACGGCCAGCGGAAGCCACGCGAAGATGCGGTCCGTCGACATCCATTTAAGGATATCGTAAAGCGGTTGGTCGGGGCGGAGCTTGTGCCCTTCGAGCATCGCTGAAATTGGTTCCCCCCATTTGCGCGGAGACCGCGCCATTATACCTTCGGGTTGCGCCGGGGGAAACAGTGCCTTGAAAGCCCGCGAGCGGACCCCGTAGAATGCCTTCAGTCGCTCACTCCCGACGGAGGACCGCATGCGCGCCCTGTTCGATCTGAAGCACCCTGCCCAGGCCCGGTTTTTCGAGCCCGTCATCCGGGCCCTCCAGGCGGATGGGGCGGCGATACTGGTCACCGCGCGGGAAAAGGACGAGACTATTGCACTGCTGCGGCAGACGGGTTTTGCGCATCAATGCATAAGCCGGATGGGCCGGGGTTTCGGGGGCATGGGGGCGGAGCTGGCAGCCCGGACCCTGCGGATGCTCCGGCTGGCGCGGCGGTTCAGGGCGGACGTCCTGGTGGCCAGGACGGGCATAACGACCGGACTGGTGGGGCGGGCCCTGAGGGTGCCCAGCGTGGTGTTCGACGACACGGAGTTCGCGTGGCTCCAGCGGGACCTGTCCGCGGCGCTCGCCACCGTGGTGTGCACGGGGCTGGGGTACGGATACAGCTTCCCGGGAAAGCAGTTGCGGTTTCACGCCACTCCCCACCTCATGTACACTCACCCCCGCCGCTTCCGGCCCGATCCGGACAGGCTTCGGCGGGCCGGGCTCGACCCGGGGGAGCCCTTCATTGTCTTCCGCTTCAAGTCCTGGAGGGCGCTGCATGACCGCGGCGTTCGGGGGCCGGGCGTGCGACAGATCGTGGAGCTTGTCGAGGGCCTGCGGCGCCGGGCGCGTCCGGTCATCAGCTCGGAAAGACCGTTGCCCCGGCGCCTGCGCGCCTACGCCAATCCCCTGCCCTCGCGGGACATGCTGCACCTGCTGGCCCACGCTGTGCTCTGCATCGGGGAGGGAAGCTGCACGGCGGCCGAGGCCGCCTGCCTGGGAACGCCGAGCATCTTCGCCAGCCCCCAATCCCGGCGCGGCTACCTGGACGTGCTGGAGGAGGAGTACGGACTGCTCAGGACGGTGACGACGCTGCACGATGCGGCCGAACAGGCATCCCGGTGGCTGGACGATCCCGCGCTGACGGTGCGCGCGCGGGCCGCCCGGCAGCGGCTGCTGCGCGAGTGCGAGGACCCGCTCGACTTCGCGGTCCAGGTGGTTCGGCGCTATGCCCGGGGCGGGGAGGCCGGATCGTGAGCGACCTGATGGGCATCTGCGGGGCGGACCCCGAAACGGCTGAACGCGTGCTCGACCGTATGGAGCGCTCCATGCGGCCCTGGAACCACCTCCGGTGCGAGCGCTGGCGCCGGGACGGGACCGGCCTGCTGCAGTTTCACCTTCACGGCGACGCCGCCCATCCCGGGGTGGCCGCCGACCCCGACGGAAGCGTGGCCGCCATGGCGGGCGAACTTTTCGACCGGCGTGCGGCGTCGCACGACCACGAGCTGCAACCCGTCGACGATCTCCACTTCGCTCTGCAGCAGTACCGCCTGGGGGGATGGCGGGCTCTGCGGGAATTGAACGGGTCCTTCGCCCTGGCCATCCGGGAACCGGGGGACAAACTGCTGCTGGCCACCGACCGTCAGGTCTCCCACCCCTTATTCTACCGTCGGTTACACCGGGGACTGGCGTTCAGCACGCGCTCCAACGTTCTGCTGGCCGCCTGCGAGGAAGGTCATTGTGAGCTGGATGTGGGCGCGGTCATGGAGTTCCTGACCCTCCAGGACGTGCAGCTCGCCCGGACCTTCATCCGCCAGGTGCGAGCGGTTCCGGCAGGCGGTATGCTCACGTGGAATGGCGGTGAGCCGGTGGCCCGACGCTACTGGCGCATGCGCTACACAGAGGAGCCGGGGAGCCTGGAGGAGTACGCGGCGGCCCTGGCGGAAGCGCTGCGCCGCGCCGCTGCGCGCCAGAGCGCGGACTTCGACCGCGGCGCAGTTTTCCTCAGCGGCGGGCTCGACTCCCGACTGACCGCAGCGGCTCTGCGGCGGCCCATGACGGCCTTCACCGTCGGGGACTGGGCCGGCCCCGAGGTGCGCGTCGCCCGGCGCGTGGCCCGCCGCATGGGCTGGCCGCACGTGTTCCTGCGCCGCCGGGCCGGCCATTACGCCCGGCTCCTGGACCGGGCCGTGGAGCTTACGGGAGGTATGCAGAGGTTCGATCACTGCCACTTTCTGGGACATCTGGACGGAATCCGAGGGAACTTCAGCGCCGCGTTCGTCGAGGAACCGATGGACGTGCTGCTCAAGGGCCACTACTGGCACAGGCGGCTGGACGTGCACGGCATCAAGGTGCCCGCCCCCGGATCGGCCGGCCCCGCCGTCTCGGACCCGGTGGAAACACTGATGCGGCTGGATGTCAAGAGCACGTACTCGTCCGCTCCGTGGCGCCTTTTCCGGGAGCCATGGGGCTCGCTTTACTGCGAGATTATCCGGCAGGCCCTGCGACGCCGCATCACCGACGCCGGAACGCACTGCCCGGAAGCCGCCCTGGAGCACGCGGCCGGACGGGGCAGTTACGGGCGCACCTCCAGCTTCGCTAACCTGTCCTGCCTGCGGCCGGATGTGAGGGCGCGCGCCCTGTGCCTGGACAACGAGGTGCTGGAGCTCAGCCTCAGAACGCCGGCTCGTTACCGGGCGACGGGCCGATTGGTGACGCTGGCGCTGCGCCGGCTGGCCCCCGCTCTGGCCACCGTGCCGCTGGCCCGGTCCGGCCTCCGACCCGACGCCCCGGAGCGGGTGGCCTGGCTGGCCCAGATGGGCGCGGAGGTCGCGTTCCGCCTGCGCAGGGCGTGTGGCCGATTCCCCGCCCACTACACCCGCGAGAGCTGGCCCGACCGGGGTGAACTGCTCCGGGCAGGGGCATTGCGGGGCCGGCTGGAGCGCACCCTGGCCGACGAGAGCTGCTTCCCGGGCGTATTGTTCGACCGCGGAGGGATGCAGGAGCTGTACGCGGAACACCTGGCGCGAAAGCGGGACCACCGCTGGCTGCTGCTGTGTCTGCTGACATTCGGCACGTGGTTTCGGCGTTACGCTCCACCCTCGCTGGCCGATCCCGAACTCCCCGCGCCGTTCTCTTCCTGAGCCCGCCTGTGTCGCTTCACCCGCTCGAAGTAGAGCAGGTGCTCGGATGTATCTATCTGGTGTCGCACCATGTCCGCCAGCAGGGCCAGCAGTCCGATGGCAAACCCCAGAATGATGAACAGCGACGAACCGACCAGCAGGGCCCGGAAGGGCGAGGTACGACCGGTCAGCAACCAGTGCACCAGCAGGAAGACCCCCTGCAGCACGCCCAGCGACAGGAGCAGGGCGGATATGGAGCCGAAGAACAGGATGGGGCGGGTGCGGCACATGGTCAACACAATGCGGCCGCCGGTGCGGATGGCGTAGACCAGCAGGTTGTTGGCCACGCGGCTGCGCCCGTGCTCCCGCACGCCGCGCACCCGCACCGGCACTTCGGCCATCCGCACCCCCTTGCTGGCCAGGTCAATAATCGTCTCCTGTACGTGGGTGAAACTGCCCGTCAGGTGCAGCTTGAGGGCGGCGTCGGCGCTGAAGGCCCGGAAGCCACAGGAAACGTCGGTCAGGTCCGTGGTGCCCGTGGCGAAGTTCACCAGCCGCGACATGCGCCGGTTGCCCCACCTTTTGATCCAGGGCATCTCGGGAACGTAGTCCGCACGGGCGAACCGGCTGGCGGTGACGAAACCCGCCCGCCCGGCCAAGATCGGTTCGATCAGCAGGGGTATGTCGCCCGGGTCGAACTGTCCGTCGGCGTCGATGTTTACGATGATGTCCGCGCCGCGTTTCACGCCTTCCGCCAGCCCCGCCTGCACGGCGGCGCCCACCCCTCGTCGGCGCGGCAGGTTGATCACTCCCGCGCCCCGTTCCCGCGCCATCTGTTCCGTTCGGTCGGTCGAGCCGTCGTTCACCACGATCACCTCGGTCTCGGCGATGCCCGCCGGGTTGCGCGGGACTCCCTCGACCACCTGGCCGACGGTCCTCTCCTCGTTGTGGGCCGGCAGGACCACGACCAGTTTCAGGGGCGCATCCATAGTCGTCCAGTTCCGTTCGTTCAAGCGCATGCCCCGGGTTCGGTGAGCCATTATGCAGGCTCCTCGGACGCTGTCAACGGTGCCCACGGCGAGGCGGGCGAGGGCTCTTCGCGTGATGGGTGGAGATGCCAGTCCCCCCGGGTGGAAGCCGACGTCGACGGTGCGACGGTCGGATAACGCGCGCCAGTCCATGACGTCGGCCATCGGCAGTGCGTCCCCGGCCCCCGCTCCTATTGCAGCGGCAGCAACAACCCAGGATGTTCCTTTCTTTGCTGACCCGGGCGCCTTGAGCCCCCGCGACGCCGACCTGTATAATCCGTTGCTTCGCAGCCCACCCCGGCCGGCCGGAAAGAGGAGCATGGACGACAGAGCGCGCAGATATCCGACACCGCTGTTTCGTGTGGTCGCCTCGGCCAATCTTGATAGTCTCGCGCCCAAACTAAGCGCCTTCTGCCGCCGGGCCGGCATGACCAGAAGCGAGGGCCACTGGCAGTGGTCGTGCCTGGAGAATCCGGGCGGGACGGGCGCCACGGCGGTCGCCCTCCTGGGAGGACGGCTGGTGGGCATGGTCGGCAGCACCTATCTGCGGTTCAACCGTGGGGGCCGCCCGGCCGTGGCGTCGCTGGTGAACGGCCTGGTAACGCTCCCCTCCGAGCGGTCCTGGGGGACCCTGATGGGCCTGCTTCATGCCAGCGGGGAGCGCGCCGCGCAGGACGGCGTGGCCTTCGGATACGCATTTTTGGTGCCCTCGGTGGCACCTCTGAACCGGCGCCTGGGGGCGCGGGTGATAGGCCGGGTGCCGGTCTATGCCGGCTTTCTGGACCTGCCGCGTCTCCTCCGGGCACGGGGCTGGCCCCGACCGATGGCCGCTCTGGCTTGTGCGGCGCAGCCATTTCTGGGAACGCGGATTCCGGACGAGGAGGGCTCGCAGATAGAGGTCCATCCCGTTGAGGAAGAGTTCGGACGGGAATTCGATGCGCTTTGGAAGGACGCAGTCGGGGCGTGCGACGTGTGCGCCGTGCGGGATGGGCGTTACCTGAACTGGCGCTACGTGCGGCATCCGGAGTTCGACTACCGCTGCGCAGCCGCCTATCGGCGGGGCCGGCCCGAGGGAGTGGTGGTTTATCGCGCCGTGCCGGACAGGAGCGCCGCTTACATCACGGAACTGCTGGCACGGGGGAGCCGGATGCCCGTCCTGAGGTCCCTGCTCCGGCACGCTCTTCTGGATCTCAGCTCCATGGGCATCGGCCTGGTCACGGCGTGCTTCCCCGCGCGCTCCCACGAGGCCCGCCTTCTGCGGCGGACAGGCTTCCAATCCTGGGCCACGCGATTGTGGGACCTGTCGCTCTGCGTGATCACGGCTGCGAAAGGCGACCGACCCGAACTGGACATGGGACGCTGGTACTTCAGTTTGGGAGACTGGTTCACGCAGTAACGATTCCTGCGCCGTTGTGCCGGCGGCGGTCCGGCCGCTGGCGGACAGGTTTTTGAGATCGAGGGCCCCGACAATGGCCGACCCCAGGGCTGGCATCAGATGGCTCGTCATCGATCCCGTGGCACAGTGCAACCTCCAGTGCTGCGCCTGCAACCATTTCGCCCCTTACGCGGAACCGCACATCGAGCCCACGGAAAGCCTTGTACAGGAGCTCTCGCTGCTGGGCCGCCATGCGCACGCCCGGGAGCTGCACGTGTCGGGCGGTGAGCCGCTACTCCACCCGGACATAGGAGCGCTCCTGCGGGCCCTGCGCAGGACGGGCGTGCCCGATCGCATCCGGTTGCAGACCAACGGTCTGCTCCTGCACCGGGCCTGCCCGGAGCTTTGGGACGAGGTGGACATCCTGCACGTGAGCCTCTACCCGGGCTTCGAGGACAGGGTGGACCTGGAAGAGGCCACACAAAACGCCCGACGGACGGCAACCGTGCTGCGGGTCACCCATCGCCCCCTGTTTCGGGAGACCATCGGGGATGCACCCCACGGGGATCGGGCCCTCACGCGGAGCGTGTTCCGCACGTGCCTGTTCAAGGACCTCTGTCACGCCTATCGGGGTGGTCGGCTCTACCGTTGCGTGCAGGCGGCGCTGGCCTATCGCCGCCTTGAGAGGGTTGGGCTTTCGCGGGAGACGATCTCCGAAGACGGCCTGCTGATCGAGGACCGGTCTGACATGGCGGACCGTATCCGGGCCTATCTCGCCTCCCGCGAACCGTTGCAGACTTGCGCCTGCTGCTTCGGGATGGTGGGCAGAATCGTCGAGCACCGACAACTGCACGAGCAAGAGATAGACGGACCCCGCCCCGGCGGGCGCGAGGAACTGCTCGACGCCGCTGAGCTCAAGGCACGCCTGCGCGCCGAACGGCTCGGCCGGTGGCTCGGATTTCTGCCTCGCCGGCTTCGGCGCAGTCTCGGCCTGGTGCCCACCTTCCGGCCCATGGCTCCGGATGCGGCCAGGGGGCCGCGGCTTGAACAGCTCTGGCCGCCACCGGCCGCCGACCAGAAGGCAGATCAGATCGAGTGAGGTATCAGGGCGCCGGGAACTCGCTGCGTCTTCCGCGCCGGCTCCAGCGTCCTGCGGACGAGGCGCACGGCGCGCCATGCAAAGCGGGTTCCACGCACACCCAGCAGAGGCCAGCCCAGGCGCATCGTAGCATAATCCAGGGGCGGAGCGGGAGGCCCCAGGGCGCGCAGTCGCCGACACCAGTCTGCCACCAGCGCCCCTTCCCAACGCCGGGCCCGGGTGGCGCGAAGCGCCAGAAAGCAGGCGAACGCAGCCCGATAGTCCCCCCAAAGTCCGGCTTGCCGGAGCATCTGCTCGGCGCGGTGGACAATCCAGCGATGGGATTGGACGATGGCTTGCCCCCGCCGGGAAACTATCTGGCGTGCGCCGTGCACGCGCCTCAGCGTGACAGCAGCCGGCGAGTAGGCCAGTTCAGGCATGAGAACGGCCACCCGCAGGGCATAGTCCAGATCCTCGAACTGCCGCAGGCGCGGGTCCCAGGGGCCGACGGCGCGGACCAGACCCCGCTGGTAGAGGGCGAAGTTGGGCAGTGTTATGTTCTCTCCCCGCAACTCCACTTCAAGGGGGGTCAGCCCCGCCGGCAGGCCCAGGCCGTTGCGCTCGCCCAGGTGCAGCCATTTGCCTCCCCGGCGGGAGAAGCGGACCCCCGGGCCGGTGGCAACGGAGCAATGAGAACCTCGCAGCGCCCCCATGCACGCGCTCAGGTAGCGAGGCGCCAGCAGGTCGTCGGAATCCAGCCAGCGGACGAACTCGCCCCGCGAGCTGCGGGCTCCCAGGTTCCGCGCCGCGGGCGCGCCCCGATGTTCCTGGTGGAGCAGCTCCACGCTCAGCCGGTGTTCCGGCGGGCGGGCGGCCATCCACCGCTCCACAGCCGCCGGCGTGCCGTCCGTGCTGCCGTCGTCCACCACGATCAGCTCGATGGGCCGATAGGTCTGCAACCGCACCGACTCCAGTGTCTCCGTCACCAGGCGACTGCGGTTATAGACGGGAACGATCACGGAGACGAGCCCGCTTTCGAACCGCTCGAGCGGCCAGGAACGTTCGCGTTCGGACACACCTCTTCCCCCCGGCAGAGACCGCTCAAAGCTACGGCGCGCGCGCCGTATCTGTCAAGAGCCGGGCCCGCCGGGGCGGTCACGCCTTTGCGATTTTTCGGCCCCCTCGCTAAAATGAGGCGTACAGGGCGAAGGGGCTAATGGGGGATGGGCTGAAATGACCGTTGAGTCCGGGGGCAAGGTGTGCGTTATCGGCCTGGACGGGGCCACGTTTACGGTCCTGGACCGGCGGATGGCCGCCGGGGACCTGCCGAACCTCCGCGAGCTGGTTGAGGAGGGTGTGCGGGGCGAGTTGATGTCCACCATACCCCCCGTCACCGGGCCGGCATGGACTTCGATGACCACGGGCGTGAACCCGGGTCAGCACGGCATCTACGATTTTTTCAAGTGGCCGAAGGATTCCCGCCGGGGACGCATCGTCCGCTCCAGCGACTGCGCCCTTCCTCGCATCTGGGATCTTGCCGGGCAGGCCGGACTCCGGGTGGGGGCCTACCGGGTCCCCGTCACCTATCCGGCCTGGCCCGTCAACGGGTTTATGGTCACCGGCATCCTGAGCACCGCGCAGGACCACACCGCAACCCATCCCCCCGAACTGTGGGACGAGCTTTCACGGCGTGGCATGGGGCAGTTGCGCGGCGACAACCCCCGCGAACGGATGGCCCTTTATCTGGGCGAGAAGATATCACTCCTCCATGACGCGCGGCGCACCATGAGCTACCTGCTGAAGAGGTTTCAGCCGGACCTGTTCATGTGCGTCGTCAGCGAGACGGACCACGTTCAGCACCACCTGTGGGACTACTGCGTGCGGGAGAACGGCGGAGCCGACGCGGGGCTTGGCGAGGGCACCCGGCAGTTCTTTCGCGAAGTTGACCGGACCATCGGCATGTTGCGGGAGACCTTCGGGCATAACGCCACGTTCTTCGTCGTCTCCGATCACGGGTTCGGGCCGGTGCGGGGCGCATTCTTCGTGAACAGTTTTCTGGCGCAGAAGGGCTTTCTCAAGGTAGGCAGGGCGCGGGCGAGAGGGAGCCGCCTGTTTTTCCGAGGGGCGGGCGCCGCGAAGGCCGTTCTGCGGCGCACCGGATTGCTCGGAGCGGCCCGTGAGGCGCTGCGCGTCTGCCTGCCCAACAGCAAGCTGCGCATGGGGCGGCGCCGGCGCGGGCAGTCTTTGCTGGGGGATCTGGCGGATTGGCCCGGCACGACCGCCTGCGCGCTCTCGAGCTCCGATTGCGGCATACACCTGAATCGTCGCGACCGCTGGACCGACGGAGCGCTGGAACCCGGACCCGAGTGCGAGCGCGTCCTCCAGGACCTGATGGGAGCTCTGGAAGAATTGAAGGACCCCTGGACGGGCCACCGGGCGGTGAGCCACATGCTTCGCCCCGCGTCGGTCCACAGCGGCCCCTACCTCGTAGATGCCCCCGATCTGCTCTTTGCACTTTGCCACGGAGAGCTGGCGGTGATGACGGGGCTGGGTGAGCCGGTGTTCGGGGATTACGAGAAAGCCGCCAACCACCGTATGGAAGGCGTGCTGGTGGCCAGCGGGCCGGGTATGGCGCGAGGCACAGGAATGGACGCGGACATTCTGGACGTCGCTCCCACGGTGCTCCATACCCTCGGCCTTGGAGTGCCCGACTACATGGAGGGAAGGGTGCTGCACGGGATTTTCACCGGAGATGTGCAACGGCCCGTTCGCCGGCAGGACGTGAGTCTCGACGAGGCCCGCATGCCCGGAGCAGGAGCCGCCGTGCAGGAGGCGGATGAAACGGCAGTCAGGCAACACCTGGCGGACCTGGGATATGTCTGAACTCCGCCCGGTTCTTCGACAGGCTGCTGACGGGGAGATACGGATGGGTAAGAACGGGAAATTCCATTTCTGGGTGGCCCAGCCCTTTGGACTGGCGGATATTTCCCTGCTGAAGGCGTGCGCGGGGCTGGCGGAGCCGTTGCTGGACCTGCGCTACGGTGAACCCGACGAGGGGCGCCGGCTCGTTCGATCGACCCTGGAGGCAGGGCTGGGCTGCGTCACCTGCACCGCACGCGCCGCCGACGCCGAGATGCTGGATTTCCTCCGGCGAACGCTTCCCACGGATGCGCGGGTGGTGCTGGGCGGTCCTTTTGACACCGAGACGGCCCTCGTTTCCGCCCTGGCCGAACTGAAGTCGGCGGGACTTCTGGCGGGGATGGAGGCGGACGGAGGCCGCGCGGCACGCACCGCCCTCAAGACCGGGGCCGATTTCGTGCTGGCCTCCGGCTGCGAGGCCGCCGGCTTTACTTCGGCCAGGACGACCTTTGTGCTGACCCAGGAGCTTCTGGCCGAGCTGGACCTGCCGGTCGTGGTGCGCGGCAGCGTGGGCCCCCGTGGGGCAGGCGCGCTCTACGCGGCCGGCTGCAGCGGGTGCGTCCTGGACACCCAGGTTCTGCTGGCGCCCGAGTCACCGATCGATCCGGACCTCGCACAAAGGCTGCGGGAGGCGTCGGCTACGGACACCGTGCTGGTCGGCGACCTGGTGGGGCGGCCTTACCGCGGCCTGGCCACGACCGGTCCCGACCGCATGGCCGAACTGCGCAACCGGGAGAGGCAACTCTTCGCAGACACCGAGGATGTGGAAGAGCAGGCCGAGCGCTTTCACGATGCGCTCGGACCGCTGGCTCGGGGCGGCCTGGCCGGGGGGTTGAAACCCGTGGGCCAGGGCATCGAGTTCGCCCGCCGATTCGCCGAACGGGGGCTCGATGCACGGGAGATCATCCTGGATTACAGGCGCGGCGTGGCACGCACAGTCGCGCGGGTCCGCAGACACTGGCCCTTCCAGGCCGGCTCTTCGCTGGCGCGTTGCCACGGCACTGAATTGCCCATCGTGCAGGGACCGATGGCCGTGATCACCGATGGTCCGGGGCTGGCCCCCGAAGTGGCCCGCCACGGCGCTCTGCCGTACGTGGCGGCCGCCGGCATGGACGGTCCGGCGGTTCGGGAGCTTGTCTCCAGTTCCCGCGCTGCGCTGGACGGCGCTCCCTTCGGAGTCGGTGTGCTGGCTTTCGACGATGAAGGCGCCGTGTCGGGCGCGCTGCTCGACGAGCGGCCGACCGCCGTCACGGTCGCCGGCGGGAGCCCGCCCGATGTTCTGCCCTTTCAGGAAGCGGGAATCCCCGCCTATCTCCACACACCCACACCGGCACATATGCGCGGCGCGCTGGACGCCGGGGTGCACGGCCTGATACTGGAGGGACACGAGGCGGGTGGGCACGTCGGCAGCATTGGCTCCCTGGTGCTATGGGAGCTGGCGGTCAACGAGTTGCTGGCCCGCTCCGAGGATACCCTGGGACAGGTGCGGGTGCTGTTCGCCGGAGGGCTGGCCACAGAGCGATCGGCGGCGATGGCCGCCGTGTTCGCCGCGCCGCTGGCGGAACTCGGTGCCGGCGTGGGGCTGCAGGTGGGCACGGCTTATCTGCTGACGGAGGAAGCCGTCAGGTCGGGGGTGATCGGCGACGCCTACCGGCACGCCCTCCAGATGGCAGAGGAGACCGCTGTTTCGGGGCGCCTGCTGAATCTGCCCGCACGGTGGACGCGGCCGGGCGGGTTCAGGCGACTGTTCGAACGGGAGGCGCAGATCGCCGCATCCGATGCGCCGCTGCCGGAGAAGAAACGACGATATGAGCGCCTGGTTCGTGAACTGCTGGAGGCATCGGTCGGGCGGCGCGGACTGGATCACTCGCCCCCTCACATGTGCGGACAGGTTATCGGCTGCGCGCGGAACTTGCTGCACGTGGAAGAGCTGCACGAGAGGCTAACGGCTGGGGGGAGCCGTCTGGCCGCTCGCCTTCAGCTTCCGCAGGAGGGGGATGAAGACTTCCGTGACGCCGTGGCCGTGGTGGGGATGGGCTGCGTTTTCCCCGGCGCGGCAAACCCCGGGGACTTCTGGCAGAACATCTGCGACGGTGTGAGCGCCGTGGGCGAGGTTCCTCCGGACCGCTGGGCCCTCGAAGTATATTACGACGCGACCCACCAGACCCCCGACAAGAGCGCATCGCGCCTGGGGGCGTTCATACGTGATTTTCAGAAAGACCCCCTGCGGTTCCACATCCCGCCCGTGGCCGCCGATTCCATCGATCGCGGCCAGTTCCTGGCCCTGGAGGTGGCGCGGCAGGCTTTGGAGGACGCTGGCTGCCTGGAAAGGGACTTCCCCCGCGAGCGCACCGGCGTGGTGCTGGGCAACAGCATGGGCGGGGAGCTCAGCGTGGATTACGGCATGCGTATCCTGCGCCATCGTTTTGCGGCGGACATGCGCTCCACGCCCGCCTTTCAGAAGCTGCCGGAGGATGTCCGGGAGATGCTGGTGGAGCAGGCCATGGAAGCCGCGGTCGCGGGCAGGCCGGAGCTGACCGAGGACTCCTGTGCGGGCACGCTGGGGAGCGTCTTCGCGGGACGCATCTGCAACCATTTCAACCTGGGGGGCGTCAGCTTCACGCTGGATGGAGCGTGCGCTTCTTCTCTGGCGGCCGTCAACGCCGGAATCCAGGGCCTGCACAGCGGCCAGTTCGACCTGGTGCTGGCGGGCGGCGTGGAGACGCGCATGGACCCGGCCACCTACGTCATGTTCTCCAGCCTGGGGGTCCTTTCCGACACGGGGGCGTTCCCCTTCGACGAGAGGGCGGACGGTTTCGTGATGGGCGAAGGGGTCGGCATGGTCGTGCTGAAACGTTACCCGGACGCGGTGCGCGACGGTGACCGCATCTACGCTGTCATCCGCGCGGTGGGCAGCTCGAGCGACGGGTCGGCCCGGAGCGTCACGGCCCCGCACGTTCCCGGCCAGGTGCAGGCCATGCGGCGCGCCTACCAGGGCGCGCCGTTCACGCCGGGGGACATCGGCCTGGTGGAGGCGCACGGGACGGGCACTCGGACCGGGGACCCCACGGAGCTCTCGTCCCTCACGCAGGTGTTCGGACCCTACGTGGAGCGGCGCCGGTCCGTGGCCCTGGGGTCGGTCAAGTCCATGGTGGGGCACATGAAGACGGCGGCCGGCATAGGGGGGCTGATCAAAGTTGCCCTCGCCGTGCACCACGGCTTGCTGCCCCCCACCATGAACTGCGAACAGCCCCGCAACGACTACGACTGGGAATCGTCACCCTTTTACTTGATCACCGAACCATCTCCCTGGCCGGACGACGGGTTGCCGCTGCGCGGCGCCGTCAATGCTTTCGGATTCGGGGGAGTGAACTTCCACGTGGTGCTGGAGGAGCCGCCCCGCGTGACGGCGGAGGCCCCGGCTGCTCCGGCGGGGCAGAGTCGTCTGCCCTCGGAACTGTTTCTCTTCCGCGCTCCGGAGCGTCGGCAGATGCTGGAGCAGATCGCCGACGCGGAGGCGGAGGCGGCGGCGGACTCCGGCCAGGCCCTGGCGTCCCTGGCCCGGCAGGTGTGGGAGAGGTGCGGCCACGGCCGCTGCTCGCTGGCCGTGCTTGCGCGGGACGCGCGGCATCTGGGCTCCAAGCTGCACTTTGCCCGGCAAACGCTGGCCGATCCGGACCGCTCCGAGATAACTTCCGCCCAGGGGGTGTACTATGGCGAAGATCCCCTGGCAGATGGGGCGAGGACCGCTTTTCTCTTCCCCGGCCAGGGCAGCCAGTACGTTGGTATGGGCGGCGACCTGCTGGACGTTTTCCCCTTTCTTGGCCCGGTTGTCGAGGACGTTGCGGCGGTGGCCAGGCGCTGGACCGGCCACGACATCCTGCCGGTGATCTTCCCGAACGGCAAGCCGGGCGAAGAAGAACTGGAGGAACTGAAAGAGAACCTGGTTCGCACCGATTACAACCACCCGGCGCTGCTGGCCATGTGGTGCGCCATCGACCTGTTCCTGCGCAGGGCGGGCATTCGGCCACACATGGCAGCGGGCCACAGCGTGGGGGAATACGGCGCGCTGCACGCGGCCGGCATCTTCGGGCTCGAGGCAACCGGCGCTGTGACCTGCGTGCGGGGCGCCAGGGCCTACGAGCAATGCCATCGCAGTGGATCCATGGCCGCCGTGGCGGCCCCGGCCGACGCGGTGGAGGACGTGCTGCGCGACGTGCAGGGCCTGGTAGTGGTGGCGAACAAGAACTGTCGGATGCAGAGCGTCATAAGCGGTGAGACGGCCGCCGTGGACCGGTCGCTGGAGCTGTTCGAGAAGCGCGGGTACCGATGCCGGCGCCTGCGCGTCTCCAGCGCCTTTCACACCGACCTCATGTCGCCCTGTGTCGGCCCTTTCCGTGAGGCCCTGGAGTACCTGCCCGTGCGCCGGCCAGAAATCCCCGTCCAGTGCAACCTGACCGGCACCGCCTACCGGGCGGACGGGAACTTCGCCGAGGAACTGCGCGATGCGCTGGCCAGGCATCTGGTCAGCCCTGTAGAGTTTATGGCCAACGTCGAGTCGCTCTACGCGGCGGGAGTCCGTCTGTTCCTGGAGGTGGGCCCCGGATCCGTCCTGTGCAGCTTCACCGACAATATCCTCGGCGAGCGGCCGCACTGGAGCTTTGCCACGAACGTGCGCGGCGTCTCTCCCGCCGCCCAGTTGCTGCACGCGCTGGCGTACTGCTTTGCCCGTGGGCTCCACGTAGACCTGCCCGCCGTGCTCCCCCACTGGCGCCGTGGGTTGAAGACGTCCCACCAGCCCATCCCGGCGGTTCGCACCGGAGGGGAAAGCAAGGAGACCCGAAGGGGGGCCTCGCAGGCATCCGATCCGTTCGCGGCGGCGCTCCAGGATGCGCCCCGCGAGGCAGTTGAACGCTACCTGGCGACAAGGCGACCGTTCCTCCAGGAGATGCTGGAGAACATCGCGCGGCTGGATTTCCGGGACTTCGCGGAGAGCGTCGCTGCACCGGATGAGGACAATGACGACCCCTTGTGCAGTGAGGTCATCGACGTCTTTGCCCGTCGCACGGGCTATCCCCCCGATGCCATCGACCTGGACCTGGACCTGGAAGCTGAGCTCGGCCTGGACTCCATCAAGCGGACCGAGATACTCAACGAGCTGGAGGGCCGTTTCGGAGTCGAACTGGGGTCCAGCCCGGAGATGCGCACCCGGGAACACCTCAGCACCGTCCGGGGCGTCGTGCGGGTTGTGCGGGAAACCCTGAGCGGCGGGGAGTCTACCACACCCGTGGTCGAGCCACCCGCTGCGGACGAAACCGAATGGAGAACGGACTGCCACCGGCTCGTGTGTGAATTGCGGGAGGTGGGGCCGCCGGCTGCGGCGGATGAAGGGCGACTCGCCGGCCGGAAAGTCGCGCTGTTGACCGCTGCCGGCGCCCCGACCGAGGCCCTGAAGGCCCGCCTCATCTCGAGCGGCGCCTCCGTCATGACGGTCGCGATGGACGACGATGGCCTCCCGGAGCACCCGGACGTGGTCGTGGACCTGTGCGGCTGGGCGCGCCAGTCCGGGGCCACGCCAGGGGAATGCGAAGACTGGCAGCGGGTTTTCGACAGACGCAGCCGCAAGCTGCTGGCCCTGGCGCAGGAGATCGTCCAGACCCTCAAAGAGCGCCGGGAGAAATGTCTCTGGGTCGAGGCCACGCCCCTGGGCGGAGACCTGGGCGCAACGGCGGTGGAGGCCCCCCACGCGCTGTCCGCAGTGGGACTGGCCCTGAGCCGATGCATGTTCTCCGATCATCCCGATCTGTTCGACGTCCTGTACATCGATTTCGAGCCCGAGACCGACCCGGCTGAAGTTGCCGCGCGCGTGGTGGCGGAGATGTCGGCCGCACCGAGCCACCCGGAGATCGGCTACGTGGACGGACGGCGCCACGAGATTCACTGGGTGCCCGCCGATCGAGCACCCTCGGACCAGCCGCCCCTGAAGGAAGGCTCGGTGGTTCTGGCCGTGGGCGGAGCGCGCGGCATCACCGCCGCCATGTGCCGGGAGCTTGCCGGCCGGGCAAAGGTGCACTTCATCGTGGTCGGCCGCAGCGAAGTGGACCTCACCGCGGCCGACCCCGCAGAACCCGAGAGTTTCGAGACTGAGCGGGCCGCGCTCATCAGGGAGCTCCGTGCATCGGATGGACGAGTTGTGCCCGCCGAGGTGGACAGGGCGGCCTGGCGCCGGGTGTGGGACCAGGAGCGCCGCCACAATCTGGCGCTGCTGCGCCGGATGGCGGCGGGCGTCGAGTACCGCCGGTGCGATGTGACAGACGCCGCTGCGGTGCAGCAGCTCGTACGGGAAATCATAAAGCGTTTCGGCTGCATCGACCTGGTGGTGAGCGGCGCGGGTTCGCTGGTGGAAAAGCGGATCGAAGAGCTGGAACCGGACCGGTTCATCGCGGGGCTGCGCCCCAAAGCGATCGGCACCGCCAACCTGCTGGCTGCCCTGGGGGATGCAGAAGTGGATACGTTCGTGAACGTCTCCAGCATCGTCGGACGCTGGGGCCACATGGGCATGGCCTCCTACTCCGTCGGCCACGAGACGGCCTCGCTTCTGACGGCTGCCGCACGGGCCGACAGGGAGGGGCGCTGGCTCAACCTGGTGTATGGTCCCTGGCTGAACGTCGGGATGACACGGGTGGGGGAGATCATCGAGCGGGTGCGGCTCTCCGGGGGATCGTTTGTGCGGGAGGCACACGGCGTCGAATACTTCATCGCTGAACTGCAGGCCACAGAAAGTGAGACGACGTCTTTCCGGGGCGAGGAGCCGTTCGGTGTGCTGCTTGCGGGAGGCGGTGCAACCGACCCGCATCCCCTGCTGGACACCGTCGAAGTCACCGGGGATGACACGGCCCGGGGCGTCAGCGTTTTCGACCCGAAAGGCGATCCCCTGGCCAGAGACCACCGGGTGGCGGGAGAGGCCCTGCTGCCGGGCGCGGCGGCCGTGGAGATGATGGCGGAGGCGGCAGGCGTCCTGGCGGACCCGCGAAAGGCCCTCGTTGAGGTCCGGGACGTCCGACTGCTGCGACCCATGCGATTTCCCCGCGGTGAGCCGCGCCGGTTCAACACCCTGGCCGTCCGCACGGATGCGAGAGGGGAGAATGAAGCGTTCGAGTGCGAGGTGTTCACCATGTTCCGGCCGCCGCACGGGGGGGACGCCGAGCGGGTGTCCCACGCGACGTGCGTGGCCGTGTTCGGCACCCGCCGGCCGCCTCCGGAGCCGTCCCTGCTGGTCGTTCGCCATGCGCTTGGCGATCACGCCGTGGAGATGGACGCCTTCTGGGACACGCGCCTGGCCCGGGGGCGGCGCGGAGGTTTTCGGAACATCCGCGCGATCCAGTCGGTGGCCGTCGACAGCATAGTCGGCGATGTATTCGGGCCACCGGGCTCCGCCGCGTCACAGGATCGGTTCACGGGGGACTGCCTCCGACTCGATGGCGTGCTTTACCTCGCCTCCCTCCCGGACGTGTTCGCCACGGCCAATCCGGCACACTATGTGGAGAGCATCGAGTCCATACGGTTCTACGAGCGTGACCTGCCGTCAACGGCCCGCCGCTGCCGGTCCCGGATAGGCGATTGGCAGGGGCGCCGCTTCTCCAATGAGATCGAGGGTGTGGACGCCCTGGGCGTCGTCCGGGAGCGGATACGGCGCGCGATCAGCGTGCGCGCGGAGAAGCCCGACCGCACGGAGGCCGAGAGGCCCATCTTCGAGGACCTGCGATGGCATCCCCAGCGCAGAGAAATCGCGCAGCGCCTTGGACTGGCCACGCGCCTGAGCCTGACCGAGGTGGAGATCCCCCTGGTGATGAACGCCCTGGAGGCGACGGGGGAGGGAGATTTCCTGGACGAATGGCTCTCCGAACGGGAGCGTGAGCTGTTTGAAGGGCTCACGCACCCGAAACGGCGGTCCGAATGGCTGGCAGGACGCATCTGTGCCAAGGAGGCGGTCCGGTCCCTGCGAGGGGATACAGTGGCCGCGGCAGAGCTCGAAGTGCTGCCCGACGCGCAGGGAGCACCCGCACTGCGGGCGCGTGATGCCGGGAAGACGCCGCGCATCTCCATCGCGCACAGCCAGGGGCTCGCGGTGGCCGCCGCCCTGGAGTCCGCCCCGGTGGGCATAGACGTCGAGAAAGTCGCCTTCGACATCCACCGCTTCCAGAGCAGGTTCTGCACCGCAGACGAAGTGCGCTCAACGCGGGAAAGCACGGGGGAGCTGGAGGTGCCCACGCTGATGAACCTCTGGGTCGCCAAGGAGGCCGCTCTGAAGACCGCGGGCGGGAGTTCTTTGACTATGACGAACCTGCGGGTGCGGACCGCCCGACTGGACGGACGCTACATCGTCGTGGACCTCGACTCGGAGGCCGGCCTTGCGGTCCGGGCGGTCTGCCTCCGAAGTCACAATTGCTTTTACGCAGTAGCCACACAGACGCGGGACGCGCCATGACATCGCACCAAAGCAGCGCAGACGTGGTTTTGGACGACGTGGTCGCCGTCATCGGTCAGTATGTTGACCTTTCCGGCTGCGAGGTGGGACGAGACTCGGTGCTGGGAGAGGATGTGCCGCTGGATTCGGCTCAGATGCTGAGGGTCCTGACACGGCTGGAGGCCGTCCGGGGAGTGCGATTCCGGCCGGAGGATCTGCTGAAGCTGCGCACGGTGGGTGACCTCGCCGCCCTGGTGCGGCGGGGGTCTCGCCGATCGTGATGGCCCGCCAGACTGCGCTTGCGGAGGCTGAATGGCTGCACCGTGCCCCATCGAACAGATCCTGTCGCTGCCCTCCGAGCCGCTCAGCATCCCGCAGTGTCTGCGGGCCGGTGCGCGGGCCGCTCCGGATGCCCCGGCGCTGCTGGGTGGCGAGTGCCCGCCGCTGACCTACGGGCAACTGGCCGAGGAGCTGGAGCGGACCCGTGGGGCCCTGGCAGGGCTGGGCATAGGTCGTGGGGCGCGGGTTGCCGTCGCGCTGCCCAACGGGCCGGCCATGGCGGCGGCTTTCCTGGCGGTTGCCAGCGCCGCGGCCTGCGCACCGCTGGACCCGGACCTGGGCACGGAGGGGTTCACCCGGCGTCTGAGCCGCCTTCGGCCGGACGCAGTTCTGAGGGCCGCCGGGGCGGTACCGGGACTTTACCAGGCAGCCGCCAGGTGCGGTGTTCCGGTCGTGGACGCGCATCCACACGGTGCTTGCCTGGGAGAGCTCGAACCGGTGGCAGGCCCGCGACGGTCTCCCGTGAGGCCCCGGGTCCCCGGCCCCCGGGAGGTGGCCCTGCTGCTGGAGACCTCCGGCACCACGTCCCGTCCCAAGCTCGTTCCGCTCACACACGATAACCTCTGCTTCAGTGCGCTGACCATCGCGACGGTCTGCCGACTTGGCCCGGCGGACTGTTGCCTCAACGCGATGCCGCTCTTTCATATCCACGCCCTGGTGCGGTGCGTTCTGGCACCGCTGCTGTCCGGCGGCAGCGTCTATTGCACTTCGGGATTTCCGGCAGCCAGTTGCCCGGGATGGCTGGTTCAATCGGGGGCGACGTGGTACTCCGGCTCTCCGGCCATCCACCGGGACGTGCTGGTCCAGGCGAACCGGGCCAAACGGGGCGGCGTGGCGCACCGGCTGCGGTTCATCGCCTCGGCCGCCAGTCCCCTGCCCGTGCAGGTGATGAAGGGGTTGGAGGAAACCTTCGGCGTCCCGGTCATCGACTCTTACGGTATGACGGAAGCATCCCCCCAGATCACCAGCAACCTCCTGCCGCCGGGTCGCCGCAAACCGGGGTCCGTGGGCGTCCCCCTGGGGCCCGAGGTTGCCATCGCCGACCTGGAGGGCAGACCTCTGCCCGACGGGCGGGAGGGCGAGATCCTCATCCGTGGGCGGAACGTCATCCGCCGCTACGAGGGCAGCGACAGGCTGAATGAAGAAGCCTTCCGCGACGGCTGGCTGCGCACCGGCGACATGGGCTACGTGGATGACGACGGGTATCTGTTCATCACGGGCAGGCTGAAGGAGCTGATCAACCGGGGAGGCGAGATGATTTCTCCCCGCCAGGTCGAGCAGGTCCTGCTGGGGCATCCCGGGGTCGCCGAGGCGGCCTGCTTCGGCTACCCGGACGAGCGGCTCGGGGAAGAGGTGGCGGCGATGGTCGTGCCGCGGGAAGGCTGCACGGCCGGAGAAGAAGAGATCGTCCGCTTCGCGGCTCACCGGCTCTCGCTCGCGCAGGTGCCCAAACGCGTTTTCATTGGCGACCAACTGCCGCGGACGCGCTCCGGCAAAGTGCGGCGCTCCGCGCTGGCTCGCAGGTGCCTGGATGCCGCCGCGCAGGGGACGGACCGGGCTCAGAAATCGGTGCCGAACGCGGCTTTCCGGCTGGTGAGCGCGGTCTGGCAGCAGATGCTCGGCGTGGACCGCGTCTCGCCGGGGGAGAATTTCTTCGAACTGGGGGGCGACTCGCTCACGGCCGCCCGCATGCTCGCCAGGCTCGAGGCCGTAACGGGACGGGATATCCCCGCGCCGCTCTTTTACGGCGCGCCGACGGCCCGAGAGCTCGCCGCGGTTCTGGCAAACGGACGGACCCCCCTGCGTTCCTCCGAACTCGTCCCCATCCAGCCGGAAGGCACACAGCCGCCGTTCTTCTTCGTCTGCCCCGGCACGGCCTGGGTTCTGTTCCCCCTGGCGAAACACCTGGGCGGTGAACAGCCGCTCTACGGGCTCAGTCCCTGGCCCGTGCGGGGGCTGGAGCCGCCTTTCGAGGTGACGGAGCTGGCCGATCGTTACCTGGCCCGCGTCCGCGAGATCGCGCCGGCGGGGCCGTTCCTGATGGGAGGCATCTCCGCCGGGGGCACGGTGGCTTTCGAGATGGCGTGCCGCCTCGCCGAGCAGGGAGAGAAAGTGGACCTGCTGGCGATGGTTGACACGCTGCGCCGCGTGCCCCGGATCGCTCCCTTCTGGGGAGCGTACGGATGGATAAACCGCGCGGCCTCTTCCCCCCGGGGCCTGGCGGAAACGGCGTTGCGGGCGGCGAAACTCCTCTTTCCGGCCTGCGAACGAGGGGTCTCCCTGCGGGGGTGCGTGTCCGAGACCATCAAGGCCAGCCGACTGGCGGCCCGACGCTATGAGCTGCACCCCTACCCGGGCCGCATCACCTATCTGTGGTCTTCGGGGACGCGCGTTCTGGCCCTCCGGGACCCCCGGAAGGGCTGGGACGAATGGTGCGACGAACTGGAGGTGCATCGCGTGCCCGGCTATCACCACGAGGCGTTGCACGAGCCGAACGTGCGCGCGGCCGCCCGAGTGCTCCGGGACCGCCTCCGCGCGGCGATGCGGCACTGCTGAGATCGCTTGCACCGGCCGCAGTTTACGTTCCCACGGGGCAGGCCTATCCCGCGTTGCGCCCCCGGCCGGCATGTCCGGCTCTTACAGCACCATCTCGAACCGTAGAATCGAAGCTCGCGCGGCCCTACGTGCGATTGCCCTCGGTATGGTTGGAGCTGAGCGTCGGAGAGGCGCCGGGGCTGATCCGCAGCGCCTGCCCCAGATTGCCCCAGATGTGATTGTGTTCGAAGGTTCCCTTCCCCTCTTCCAGAACGAGGACCCCGTCGCCATCGTTGTCGTGTATCTCGCAGAAACGCACCGTCGGGTCGCCACCCTCCCTCACGACGAATCCGCCGGTCGAACAGTGCGCGACCTCCACGTGGTCGAATGTGCCCCCGCCGGCCTCGTAGATGTTCGCCCCCCCTTCTTGCACCGCTCGATGGTGACGTTGCGGAAGACCGGCTGCGCGCCGTCGCTGACCACGATGCCGCTGCCCGCGCAGTCGCGGACCTCGACGCCCTCGTAGGTCCCGCCGCCCGCGCCATGCACGAATATGCCGCTCCGGTTCCCGTCGCGGATGACCAGACCGGCAACCTGCGGGTTACCACCCGCCACCTCAAGGCACGATAGACCCTTCGAAGTGATCCGGCAGTTTTCGATCCGCGGGGCACCGGATTCCACGTAGACGGCCGCACTGTCGGCCTCAGCGTCGAGGGCGAACGTGAGATTCGCCAGCAGTACCCCGGCCGACCGCACCACCGCGGCCGGCCCGCGCCTCGCTGATGCGGGCGAAGTCCCCCGAGCCGTCCGCCGCCACCGTCATGCTCTGGTCCTTCTGCAACCGAAGCATGTACCACGCCCCCGCGGCGCCCAGTGCCGCCAGGGCGAGGAAAACCAGCAGGGCAACGATCACGCGCAGAAGGCCCGGACCTGGCCCTGCGGAGGCCGTCTCCACCGGTGGCTTTTCGACTGCCGGAGCCGGCGGAACCGGTTCCGGCTCCAGGTCAGGCTCGGCCCGCCGGGGCAATCGCACCCGAACGCAGGTGCCCTCCCCCACCGTGCTCTGGAACGAGACGACCCCCAGGTGGTCGCCCTCGATTATCCGGCGCACCATGGCGATCCCGTCCCCGCCGCCGGAGCGGGATGCGCCGGCGGTGCCCACGGCCCGGAG
This sequence comes from uncultured candidatus Brocadiaceae bacterium, assembly GCA_964572825.1. Taxonomy (GTDB): domain Bacteria; phylum Planctomycetota; class Brocadiia; order SM23-32; family SM23-32; genus CAYVBE01. The sequence continues at coordinate 44,591 of CAZNGS010000006.1, read as the reverse complement.
CTGCCGCTGCGTCATCCCGCAACCGTTGTCGCACACGGAGATAATCGTATCGCGGGTCTCCGGGTCCACTTCCAGCCGGAGCTTGATCCACTTTGGCGCCTGGTTCGACCCCCGAAACGCGTGCCGGAGGGCGTTAACGACAAGCTCGCCGACGGCGTTGAGCAACGCCCTTCGGCGGGCGAAGACCTGGGTCCGCGAATCGGAGTCGTCCTCGAACTGGAGCGACACGCCCTGCTCCGCGCAGGTCGCCCGGTGAATGGACACCACTTCTTCCATCACGTCCCCGATCGGGGTTTTCAGCCTGCGCACGCTCTCCTTTACGTCGTCGATGGCTCCCAGCAGGGCATCCACGGCGCCCACCACGCCATCGGCCCACTCCCGCCGGGCGACATCTCCGTCGTTTGCCACCGGTCCGTCCGCCGCCAGCGCCTCCAGCTCCCGGAGAGATTGCTCGATGGTCCGGCTCTGCTCGGGGAACAGGTCGGCCACCGTCAGTCCCCGCCGCACCTGGTAGGCGAAATACTCCTCTGTCAGCTCTCGGGCATCGTCGAGGTTGTCCAGTGCCTCGCGCAGTTTCCGGAGGAATTCCTCGTTGATGGGGCGGCGGGGCAGCTCCTGGGCGAGCACGCGGAGGTTGTAGAAGCAGGCTTCAACGATGGAGTGGCGGATTCCCCAGGAGTTGGCCGTGTCCAGCCGGTGCAACGCCCTGATGGAAAGGTCAGATGATCTCACTGTTCCTCCTCCACGTCTTCAGCCAGCTTCAACACCCGTCGCTTCCAGGAGCGGTAGTTGTTGTAGGCCCTGTCGCCGGGATCGTCCTCCGGGATAAAGCCCAGCAGCCTGCCGGCTTCCCGGTCGGTGCTGGCGGCCTGCCCGGCCCGCTTCATCATCTCGGCCAGGGCAAGCTTGCCGTACAGCTCGGCGAACCGGTTGATATCCCCCGGCGTATCGCCCCGGTGCACTGCCTCCCACAGCCGGTCGTAGACCTCCGTCTCGCCGGCGGAGAGCCGCTGCCCCCTCTCGAAGTCGTCCGGTGTCAGCTCCGGCCCGTCCGCCAGCACCAGGGCCCGCTCAACGGCATGCTCCAGCTCCCGCACGTTTCCCGGCCAGGGGCGCTGCTTGAGCCCCTTGAGTGCCTCCTGACTGAGGAAGTGCCTGGCCCCCGTGTCATATCTTTCCAGGAAATGCTCGGCCAGCATGGGGATGTCCTCGCGCCGTTCCCGCAACGGTGGCAGCACGACGCGCACGACGTTCAGGCGGTAAAACAGGTCCTCGCGGAACTTTCCCTCCTCCACCAGCCGGTCGATGTCCTCGTTCGTGGCGGCCAGGATGCGCACGTCCACCAGTTCCTCACGGTCGGCGCCCAGGGGCTTCACCCGGCGCTCCTGCAGGACCCTCAGAAGCTTGGACTGGAGCTGATCCGACATCTCGGAGATCTCGTCCAGGAAGACGGTCCCCCCGTCGGCGGCCCGGAAGGCACCCTCCCGCTCCCCTTCGGCACCCGTGAAGGCGCCTTTCGGGTGGCCGAAAAGCTCGCTCTCCAGCAGTGTGCCGGTCAGGTTGGCGCAGTTAACGGCAACGAAGGGCCCCTCCGCGCGCAGGCCGCGGCCGTGTATCTCGCGCGCCACCAGTTCCTTGCCCGTCCCGGACTCCCCCAGGATCAGCACGGACACGTCCGCGTCGGCCAGCTTCTGAATCCTGCCGAACACCATCCGCATGGCCGCGCTGGAGCCGATCAGTCTGCCGATCCGGTGGCTCTGGCCGGGGACGGATTCCATCTGGTCGCGCACGCGTATCGTCTCCTCCAGGGCGGACACCTTCTCCTTGAGCTGCTCGTTGGCGATGGCCGCCTCCACCAGAGTGCGGAGGTGGTCCGTATCGGGCGGCTTGATCAGGTAATGGTAGGCTCCCATGCGGATGGCACGGATCATGTCGTGGGCCTCGCCGGAGGCGGTGAGCATCAGCACCGGCAGGTTGGGCCGCGCCTTGCGTATCTCCCGCAGCGCCACCAGGCCCTCCTCGTCCTCCACCCGGCCGAGTCTGGCCGGCATTTTGATGTCCAGCAGCACGCAGGCGATCTCCTCGTCCTCCCGGACGGCTGCCAGACCTTCCTCGGCGTCGGCCGCGTAACGGACGACGTAATCATCCAGTGCCAGGTCCAGGGACTTGCGGAACTCCTGGGCTTTATCGTCGATGACCAGCAGCTTGGCCATTTGCCGAATCTCCGGCAGATATCAGTGGTCAGTGATCAGTGGCCAGTGGTCAGCGAACGGCTTGCGGAAAAAACGACGGGTTTTAGCCGCGGATTTGCGCGGATTAAACGCGGATAACGGCAAAACGCAAAGAGGGGTCTTTTCCTTTGCCGTTGGTCGTTGTCTTTCCATCCGCGTTTCATCCGCGTTAATCCGCGGCTCAACCTGCCGTTGTTGCCGTTTATCCTCCACGTCCATCCGCGGCCTACTTACCGGCGCACAGTTTTCAATCGCGCGTCGAACGCGGCCTTTGGCCGCCTTGTCAGAGAACAGAGGCCAGAGAAAACAGAGAACAACGGCGGAAACTAGTCGGGCAGCAACACTACACGAAACCCGCGGTCGCCGAGGGTGCTCGAGGAATAGTACTCTTCGCGGTTGGCTGATCGGAAGTCCCAGAGTTGCTCCCCACCGCTACCACCCCGCAGAACGCGTTCGCGACCACTTGACGGGCCTTGCGGATCCTCCAGGGGGCTCTGCGCGTAGTAATTGGGGCCGTACCAGTCCGCACAAAACTCCCAGACCTTGCCGTACGTGTCGTAAAGACCCCAGCGGTTGGGCTTCTTCTGGGCCACTGGATGCTTTCTGCTTTCACGGTACCACGCATAGTCACTCAATTTCTCTTCGTCGTCGCCGAAGCTATAGATCGTAGTCGTCCCGGCCCGGCAGGCGTATTCCCACTCCGCCTCCGTGGGCAGGCGGGCCTCCATACCGACGTTCCGGGAGAGCCAGCGGCAGAACTCTTGCGCGTTGTTCCAGCTTGTCCACACCACAGGATATTCGTCGGGAGCAGGCAAGTCACTCCGTCGGAAGTGCTACAGGTACGTGACGTCGGCGTCACCGGTCCCATCGTAGCCGCTGTCGGCAAGGAACTGCCTGTACTGTGCGTTCGTTACCTCGGTCACGCCCATATAGAACGGCTTCGTAATGCGAACCCGATGTCGAGGGTGTTCGTCCTCAAAGCCATACTCGTTGCATCCATATCGGCTGGCAACTTCGGAAGGGGACAGCCGGCTGCCCATCATGAACTCCCCAGGCGGGATGAGGACCAGTTTCATCGTCACGCCGTCGCCCAGGTCAATCTCCCGCTGCAGAGATAGACCATACTTCTCGAGTTTGAGAGACTCGAGACGCCATCGCGCTTTCGTACGGGCCTCGGCCAGTTTCCTCATCTCGGGGTGGCCGGGCTTCAGGCCCTTCCTCTCCCCCTCCTTCCATGCGGACTCGATGGCCTTCAGCTCCGCCTGCAGCGCCTCGATTGCGGCCAGGGCCGCCCGCTCCAGCCGGCCCCGCAATGCGCCCTCCTGTGAACGCAGCGCCTTTATCTGCTGCGAATTCTCCGCGTACCACTCGCTCTTCTCTTTGATCTCCGCCTGCTTTTCCTCCAGCAGCTTCTTCAGTTCACCGAACCGCTCCAGGGCCGTGCCGCTGACCTCGGGCAGGTCCACGCCCGGCAGCGTCTCCTCCGGCAGCTTGAACTCCGGTATCTCGATCTCGGGGGGCTCCAGTGTCTCCGGAATCCGCGCCAGGGAGACCTCGCTCCCGGCGCCGGGGGGCAGGGCCACGGGGGTCTGGCGGACGTTGCGGCGGAATGCCCAGCCGCTGACTCCGTTCTCGACGTATTGAAACAGCTCATCGGCCGTGACGGTGCGGTCCTCGTCCGCGTCCGCCTCGCCGGAGAGGCCGGCGGCCAGGTAGGCGCTGAAGACGCCGTGGCCGGCCTCTTCGTCATCGTGGCTGGTCTGATCGGCGGCGCAGGAGGCCAGCACCAGCGTGCCGACGGCGGCCTCCAGGTCGGGCACGATGCCCTGCAGGCCCTTGGCGCCCTGCCCGGCGTGGCAGCAGTCCAGGATGAGTATGCTGTGCTCCGCCCCGGCGGCGGCGATCCAGTCGCGGACGGTGTCGAGTTCCAGCCCGAGCCCCGGAGCGCCGTCCAGGGGTATGAGGCGTTGCCGGCCGTCCGGGGTGCGTATGCCGTGCCCGGAGAAGAAGACGAGCAGCGTGTGCATCCGGCCGGGATGGTCGGCCAGGTTCTTCAGGCGACGGCGCAGGCGGCCGTAGGTGGGCTGGCTCTGCGGCTCGGAGTCGTCGGTCATCAGCACGACGTTGCCCGGCGGGAACTGCCCGCCGCGCACGAGCTGGTCCCGCACGGCGCGGGCGTCGGCGACGCAGTATTCAAGCCGCCCCAGGGACCGGTCATAGCCGTTGATGCCGATGACGACGGCGTAGTTTTCCTCCGGGGCGGCGGCCGCCGTGAGGCACGGGAGCAGAAAAGAGGCACACAACACCAGGCCTGCCGATAGTACGCACCGGTAGTGCAACGGAATAACCTCCGCTGAGGTTGCGGCAATAAGTCACTTTTTAATGTCATTTCCTGCCCAATATCAAGGCGGCCAGGACGATTCCGACCAGCAGGCAGCCGCCCAGAATAGCGGCCGGGACGACGTAGGTGTTTTGAGACGTGGAGGCGGGGGCCTGCCCGCCGGGCTGCGCCCCTGCTGGGGAAGCCCCGCCGGCCGACGAGCCGGATTGCCCGCCCCCCCCGGCATCGGGAGGCGGAACGGACCGGGGGGACTCCGCGGCGGGTTCGGCCGTCACCATGCGCCGACCTTCCGTGGCAGCTTTCAACCGGCCCCCGGTCAGGGACGGTATGCGGTCGGCGATGGCGCGGGCCTCGATGCGGCCTATGACGCGGATGTTGGCGATGCCGCCGGCGGGGGCTTCCGTAAGCTTGACCTTCATGACGCCTTCCAGCGTCTCGATCTTTCTGGCCAGGTCGGAAACCAGGGTGTACGGAACGTCATAGAGCTGCACGATGACGGCCCGCCCGACGTCGATGTCCTCAAGCCATTTGCGCAGCATGCGGTCGCGCAATTCCGCGAAGATGCCGCGCACCGCCTCGTTGGCCGCCTCCCGCCACGCAACGCCGCCCAGGTTGCCGGTATCCCTGACCATGCCGGCTCCGTTCACCTGGGAATCGGTCTCCGCGATGTCCTTGTGGACTATCTTCACGTTCAGCTTCACGCCGTAGGTGGTCACGTCTATGCCCCAGGCACGATCCTCGGACTTGCGGCAGGTCAACTGGTCGATCTTCACCTGGTAGGCCGCCCCGAGCTGAAGGCCCAGCAGTGCGGCCTTCCGGGCCTCGTCGTTGACCTCCGCCCTTTTCTGCTGACGCTCGATGGTGTCGCGCCAGGTATCCAGGTCCACAACGGTGAAACCGGTGTCCACAAGGCTTTTCTCGACGCCGGCCCTGACCCATCGACCGGCTTCCCGTTCGGCCTCGTCATCCGGCTCGTCGGAGAGCACAACCTCCATGCGGGGCCGTCCCTTCAGTTCGATCAGGTTCTTGATGGCCAGGTGGTCATCGGCGATTTTTCCCCGGGCCACTTCCGCCTGTATCTCAACAATATACGTGTCGTCCAGCCCGCGGAGCTTCCTGATCACGTCGTAGGAGCGGACGTAGCCGGCGGCGCGGGAGCAGATGGAGTGCCGTATCAGCACGAAATCGGCGGTCTTAGTCTCCGAGGCCAGCACGACGCCCACGCCGCGGCGGACGGCGTTGCGCAGGGCCTTCTCCTCGGCCTGGTCGAACGACACCGCCGACTCGCCGGTGGCCTTCACGGTAATGGTCTGTGCCTCCTGGGCGGAGGCCACCACAGGCAGGAGGGCCAGAAACAGGACGAGGACGGTGGTCCCCGGGCGAGAGCGTATCGGAAGACGCATTTGCTCCTCCACGGGATGCTTGAAGTTCATAGCCAGGCGGGGCTCAGTGGATTACCGGTTCCCTTTCGATCACCCGTTCCTCGGTTTCGGTCCGGGTTGTGGTGGTCTCCTCGGGTTCGGACGATTCCGAGGTGCCCGGCGGAACTTCGGGGTCCACGATGGTGCTCTCCCTGACCCGTTCGGTCTTCTCCGTTTCCTGGTAGACCCTGACGGGCTTGTTCGCGCAGCCGACCAGGAGAGCACAACCGACCAGAACCGTTGCAACCAGCAACAGACGTTTCATGCCAGATTCTCCCTTCTATTCCTTGACGGCATCGGGCTCGACGACGATTTCCCTGCGCAGGACGCGCTCGATGACCGTCTTTTTCTCCTCGAACGGTTCGGCAGCGACGGGGCGCTCCGTTTCCTGCTTTACCACGCCCTGGCCCACTTCCACGATCATCAGGTCGCGGTTCCTGGTCTCGATGTTCTCGATGTCCTCGATCTTTACCTTGCTGCCCTCCGCGTAGCGACGGTAGGTGCGCGTGAGGACCTCGACCACCTCGCGAATGGTGAGCTGGGCGGTGGCCCGGCAGGTACCGTCGGACATGAACTCGTACTTTGTGAAGCGGACCCCGTTCAGGAGAGCGACCGATACCTTGGAGCGGATGGCGTCGCTTTCCAGGACGAAATCAACGACCTCGGTATCCGCGTCGATCTGTATGCCGAACACGCGGGCCGCGATCCTCTCGTAGCAGTCGACCTCGGCCGCGCGCATGGCGCGGACCTTTCGGAGTCCTTCGCTGTGGGGAAGCGCACCCCGCCCGACCACCACGTACTCTTTGTCGCGGTTTTCGCGGCGCACGTCCTCGAAGGTCTCCTCCCTGACCAGGCGGTCGCCCTTCTCCACCTTCTCATAGGTCTTCTCGATGACCTCGACGACTTCGCGGATCGTGATCTTGACGGCGATCTCGACGCGGCCATCGTCGAAGTACTTGCGGCCCACCTCTTTCATGCCCCGCAGGCTGCTGCGCAGCGAGGTGTCGACTTTCCTGGACGCCAGGGCCAGGTCGCAGACATCCGTCCTGGCATCGAGGGCCAGGCCGTAGACCCGTTCGACGAGCTTGCGGTAGGCATCCTGGCGAGCCACCTCTTCGGCGGCCAGCCGGTCGGCAGCGCGTCCCCTGAAAATGGGCGGCAACTGCGTGACGGCCTTATCCTCGCCCCAGGGGATGTCCGTTCCCCCGCCCGCGTGCGTCGCCACCACGGCTCTGCCCATCAAAAGTACAGCTATCGTCAAGGCAGGTGACCAGCGTTTCATGGCACTTCCTCCTTCAAGAGTAACCGTTCGGAACATCTCGGGCAGAACATTTGCCAGGAATTCTTTCGCTCCAAAGTCCAGATATGGCGCCTGAATTGCAATGGCCCGTTCACCGGTCGTCAAACCCTTTCCGGCCTTCCGCAGGCTGATATCCAGGGCCCCGCAGGTACTGCACGAGCTCTTCCACTCCTGCGCTGACCCGGCTCCACGCGATTTGTGCCTGTTCGGAAGCGACTTCGCCCAGGTTCTGCGCGCGGCCCTGTATGCGCTCCCACGAATCGCGGTACTGAAGGCCGGCCGCCCACGGGAAGACCAGTATGCCCACGACCAGCCCTACCAGAAACCATCTCTTCCGATGAACTACCTTTTTCACGTGCTGACAGGTTGGATCGCTCACAGGCGGTTCTCCTTTCGGTTGCTTCGCTCGCCGGATTAACTATCAAATCCCGTGCCAGCTTCCCGCCGCGCCCATTCCCAGGCGCGGAGCCCGCCGCGGAGCGCCGGGTGCCGCAGCGCGTGACGGGACCGTCGCAACGTGTTACGGCGGGGCTTCATTTGCTTCATATCGACCGACCTGCTGACCTGGTCTTCGGTGACCATCTCGGGCTCCCCGTCCGAACGAACCCGCATAGAGAGAGCTCCGACACCAGTAACCGAGCTCACGCGCCAGATGCCTTCAGGTCGTCCCGGCGTCCGCGGTCCCTGTGGTGCATCTGGCACCGCCGGGAACCCGCGGGCGCCGGTTCTGAACGCTGCTGCACGGGGATCAACCCGCCAGCACCGGACCGGGGACCCGGCTGGGAGGCCGTGCAGACTTCCCCGCGAGCGGGACAGTCCGGTCCCCATCGATCCGACATTTTTCGCGCAGGACCTTGACGGCCTGCTGCGCCATTTCGAACGAATCGCCCGGTGCAACTTCGATCGTGAGACGGTCGGACTCGCTCCGGGACCCATCATCGTCACGCCGTTTTGGGGAATGCCTTGCTCCTCGAGTTCGGCCGTCCTTTCCGAATCCACAACCGGGCACCAGCAGAGCGCCACGGACGCCGCTTCGGCCAGGGGGGCTACCTCCGGCAGTACGTTGTCCGTGAACTCGGAGAGCGCCTGGGCGGCGTTGGTCGTCTTCGAGGTGAACAGAACCGCCGGCTTTCCCCCGGCCACCCAGGGCACTTCACGGCAGGAAGAGACCGTGTGGTACGGGGCCTCTACGGTGTCCCCTTCCTGCGCGCCGGCCGACGCGTCGGCGCCCAGCCACCCGAGCACCGCATCCACGCCGGAGTCCCAGCCACCCCAGAAACCGATATGCTGCTCGTGGGTAATCTGGCCCCGCCAGAACAGCGCCATGGACTTGCCTTTGAACTTATCCAGGGACTCGGAGAGCTGCTGGTGGACGGTCCTGCCATAGCGTTTGTGGGCGTTGGCCACGTAGAGTGCGACATCCTGGTCGTCCAGGGCCCGCCGTATCCTGGGGAAGACCTCGTTGCGCAGCTTCAGGCGCTCCTGTCCCTCGTCCTGGGGACTGCTGGTAAAGGTTACCAGGAGGGCGCGCGAACCGCGACTTGCCTCCTTGACGTCCAGCACGCCGTCCACCAGAACATCCGGGTTTGCCAGGCGGGCCCGCGGTATCCGGGCCACAGACGGGACGCCGATGACCTCCCGGGCGGCAACTGCGAATGCATCCTTGGCCCCGGCCGGTTCCTCCAGGGAAACGGCGCGGTGGGAGACCACTTCGCCGCCCTGGAACAGCGTCCAGCCCCGTTCGGCGATGCCGAACGACTCCAGGTGCGAGACCACCGTGGCGTAGGGACTGCCGGGGGAAGGGTCCAGCGCACACCACCGCACCGCGATGTCCTTCTCCGAGATGTGGTCAACGAGGCCGCCGAGCTGCTTGCCGAACTCTTTGAGCGCCGTGTTGCGGGCCTCTGCCATTGCGTTCTCCGCAAACAGCAGGACCGGCCGGCCTCCATTGCCGGTCTCCAGGCCGGCGGGGTCCGTCACGTGGGAATAGGGCAGGGCATGGCCTTCGGAGGACTGCGCCACGCCCACCGCCGGTCTTTGTGCATCTTCCGCCAGGTGGCACTCGAAGCGGCGCAGCGCCCTGCGGAACAGCAGCCCGGGGCAGGCGATGTATGCGGCGATGAACCCGATGTTGCCGAGCAGCAGCCACCGGAAAGCCCAGGCAACGAGCGAGGGTTTCGGCGGCATCTCGGCATCGGCGTCCGCCCGTTCCATCCTGTCCACCATTGCCGCGGTGATGAACAGGTGCGTCAGGCCGAACGTGCACAGGTCCGTAAGGTTCATGAAAACGTTTCGGAACCACCCGAAGGGGAAACCGTAGGGGGGGTTCTCGCCCAGGTGGGCCTTCCCGCGCTTGAGATGAGGCATCCACTCGCGCCGGTCCCAGGCGATGGTTATAAAGATCGGCCCCAGTGGAATGGGCGGCAGGACCAAGGGGAAGACCAGACCGACCCAACTCAGAAACGGCACGTAGAGCCACCAGTAGCGCTTCTTGATGTCAAAGGACAATTCGGGGACCTTCGCTTCCGCTGCTCCGCCGTCCATCTTCCTGCCCTCCCGTCGCGATTGTGAAAAGAAGTGCTCCTCTGTGCGTGGGATCAGGCTTCCTGCCGCGTTTGTTGCGGCGCGGCCTTGCGTCCGTGCGCACCCATCACGCCCAGCGACACGATGCAGAGCCCGTCCAGAAGGAGCGGCAAGGCGCCCAGATCCTCAACGGTTCCACCGCTGGCGCCGAGGGCGACGCCGATCGCGAAGCCCGCCGCTATGCACAATGCCAGGGGCATCAGCGCCCATCCGGCCCAACCCTTCTTCCAGGCCCAGACTGTCATGGCAATCTCGACGATCAACAACATGGTCCACCTCCTCCACAAGAAAGTTTGCCGAGAGACGATCCCACCGATCGTTTCACCCTTTTCTTCAGGGGCTGAGACCCTGGATGGTTCATGGTGGGTTTCCTTTCCTTTCGTCACTCGCGGGGTTAACAATCAAATCCCGTGCCACGTGCTGACACCGCCATCTGCCGCGCCTCAGGCCCGCTGGAGGTCATTGAGGGCGCCTGCCGTGACCGGGCCGTCCCGGCGTGTGACGGCTGCGTTTCACTGCCCGTCCGAATTGCTGGCCCGACGGAAACGAAGATGGTAAGTGCACGGCTCCGTGCCCCCCACGGTGGCTTTGCGTGGTGGGATGCACGGGGCGGGCATCGGCAGGGCGAGTATGGGAGGGGTGATACTGCGGCCGGTGGGCGTGGGTGCAACCCGGGTTGGCCGGGCGGCAGCGATCATCGGATCCGGCGGAGGTCAGGGCGTGTCGGCGACCTGGGACTGGTTGCGCCCCCGTTGCATGCCCTCCAGGTGTTCCTGGAAAACGCCCGGCGCGACGGCTTCGTTCATCTGCCGCACGCCGCCCTTCTCATCCTCGGACATGGCCTGCAGCTCGTTGGCCTCCCGGGCAACGTGCGGGGTGAGGAAGATGAGCAGTTCGGTCTTTTCCTTGCGGTCCTTTGTCCGGCGGAACAGCGCCCCCAGCAGCGGGATGTCGCCGAGTACGGGGACCTTCTCGACGCTGCGGGTCTTGGAGTCCTGCATGAGTCCGCCGATCACGATGGTCTCCCCGTCCCGGATGGCAATGCGCGTCTGGGCGGAGCGCTTGGCGAACACGGCGGCGTCAACGGTCTCGGAGATGGGGACCGTCTCGGCGGTGGTGGTCGATATCTCCGGGGCCACGTCCATTATGACCAGGCCTTCCGGATTGATGTGCGGGGTGACCCCCAGGATGATGCCGATGTCCTCGTACTCAATGGTGTTGAAGGTATCGCCCCCCTCGGTGACGCGGGTGTTGCGGATGAAGGGCACCTCCTGGCCCACGGTGATGGTGGCCGGCTGGTTGTCGCTGGTCAGGATGTGCGGGCGGGACAGGATGTCGAGCTTGCCCACCTCCTCCAGCGCCCGCAGCGCGGCCGTGACGTCTCCGCCGATCATCCTGTAGATCAGCCCCCCGGCGGCGCCTCCGACGCCGAAGTCCGTGAAGACGGAGAATTCATCTCCGTCGGCCGCCACGTCGAGCACGGAGAACTCGACGCCCAGGTCAAGGTCTTCGCTCCAGGTGACCTCGGCGATGAGCACCTTGATCAGCACCTGCGGAATGGGCCGATCCAGCTCGTCCAGGATGGCCCGCAGGCGGTCGAAGTTGGTGGGCGCCATCAGAATGAGCAGCGTATTGGTCGCCTCGTCGGCCACACAGTAGACGTCGCCGGTGGCGCCGGCCGCCGCGGTCTCACCGGCCGCGCGGGCCAGGGGACCGCCCCCGTCCCTACCCGTGGTTCGGAGGGCCCGGGTATCTTCGGCGGCCTCCCCGAACAGGTCGTTCAGCAACTCGGCCACGTTCTCAGCCTGTGCGTTCTTCAGGGGGTAAACCAGGACGGCCTCCTCCTCCACGGGGTTCGCGTCGAGCTGGGCTATGACCTGGGTCACCACCTCGAGGGTGTCCGCCGGTCCGCTGACCACCAGTGTATTGGTGCGGTCGTCGGCGGAGGCCAGCACCCGGGGCGCCCGGCTGACTGCCTCCTCCGATTCCTCGCCTCCGCCGCCCGGCCCCCGGAATATTCCGCGGCCCAAAAAGCCCCCGCGCCGTCGGGCGGAGGAAGACTCCTCTTCGTGCTGGAAGACCTCGTTGATCAGCGCGGCCGCGTCCCGGGCTTCCGCGTAGGTGAGCTGAAAGACGCGCACCTCGGCCACAGTGGCCATATGGGTGTCGAGAGCTCGGACGATCTCCACGATGCGGCGCACATTCGCGGCGGTGTCGGTCAGGATGAGGGCATTGCTGCTGGCGTTGGCGGTGAGGTCGGCGTACTCGGGGACCAGCGGACCCAGGTCCGCCTCCACCTGCTTTGCGTCGGCGAACTTCAGGGGGATTATCTGGGTGATGACCTCGTCCGTGGGCTCGATCGCCTCGGGGTCGCTGCCGGAGCGCACCGGCACGTCCATTTGCTTGGCCTCGGCCAGCGTGACGATCTTGAGCACCCGGCCCCTGCGCACGGCCGCGTAGCCCTGCTCGACCAGGACGGTGTTCAAAAGCGAGACGGCCTCTTCCACGTTCAGCGGTTGTCGGCTGACCACCGTGACGCGCCCCTCGGCGGGCACTTCCTCCACGATGACCAGGCCGCCCACCTCCGAGAGGTGATCCAGCACCTCCCGCAGGGGCGCTTCCCGGAAGTTCAAAAGGACACCCGAGTCGGCGTCCTGTGGCTCCGCGGGCCCGTCTGGAGCGGCCTCCCCGGCGCACCACGCACCGGTCCCCAGGACGCAGAGCAACAGAAGATGGACGACCACCCGTCGGAGCCGGCCGGAGCTGCGGGCCGATCTCGGGCCATCATGCTCGTCTATCACGTGGTTCATTGTCCCAATTGCCTCTGTCTTCGTTGTCTCATGAGCTCCAGTATGTCGTCCGTGGCTCCGGCGGGACCGGGCGAGGGCTCCGGCGCCTGACCGGTCTCGACGGTGTCCTCGCCTGTGGGCGGCACGGCGGCAGGCGCCGCTTTCTCCAGGTTTTCGCCGACGGACACCCCGACCTCGGTGTCACCGCGCACATATCTCACGCCGCCCAGGTGCACCTCGCTCACCCTGCCGCGCACGATCTGGTCGCCGGCACGCGCCCGGATCAGCTCTCCGGAGCGCATGTCCTCCAGGACAGCGACGAACTCCCCCCCGCGTTGCACCACGCCTCGCAGCAGGACGTAGCGCTCGGGAGCGGGCTCGGCGCGGACCACCGTCCGTTCCGGACGTGTGTCGGCGGTCCCGCGATCGCGCGAGAACATGTTTCGCTCGATCAGAACGCGGTATTCCTCCCACGCTCTGCCGCGCCCGGCCGCTGGAGCGGCGGACTCAACGGACAGGCAGATGCCCGCGGCGAGCAGGCTCAAAAGGACCGCGCTTCGGTATTTCATGATGTTCCTCCCACAGGCGACGGGCCTCCCTGTGCGGCGGCAGCCGGGGATGCGCCGAGGTACAGCGTCGAGACCTTGACCTGGAGCGAAAGATCGTCGGTTCCCTCCTTGCGGGAGCCGATCTGGAGCTCGTGGATGCGCAGGGGCAGGTCAGTCGTCTCCATTTGCCACAGGAACCGGGCCGCCGCCCGCATGGTTCCCGTGCCGGATACGAGCACGCTGATCCGGCGAAGCCTGCCGTCCTTGTCACTTCTGTCCGGTTTGACGGAGGAAAGCGCCAGGCCGGCCTCACTGGCCCAGTTCCGTATGGCGTGCAGTATCTGGCTCTCGGCGCCGGCTGCGCTGGGTGTCAGCCCCTCAGCCGTCAACTCTTCCCACTTCCGGGCCAGCTGATTCCTGCGTTGAAAAAGCCGCGAGGCGCTCTCCAGCTCCTGAACGAGCTGCCGGCGTTCCGTTGCCAGCGCCGCGCCGCTCTCCAGCAGCGGCGTCACGATGGCGCGGTCCGCCACCAGCAGCGCTATCGCCGCCAGCGCAACCACGGCGACGTATCTCTCGCGCTTCGACAGGTTCATTCCTCAACGTTCTCCAGCGTGTGTGAACCCTATGGCGAAGGCCCTCTCCCCGCCGGCCGCCCGGGTCTCCTGCATGTACATCAGCTTGACGCCGGCGAACCGCCCCGAGCGCTGCAGGCCGTCCAGCAGGGCCAGGACCGCGCTCTCATCGACCGACTTGCCGGAGAGCACGCCCCGCATGCCGTCCCGGATGGCCAGGCTGGTGGCCCAGATGCTCCCGTCCTCGGGAAAGGCCCCGGTCAGAGCCACCAGGCAGTCCAGGAAGGACGGTCTGCGGTCGTACCATCCCCGCGCCTCGCTGACGCTCTCGACCACCTCCTTCGCGGCCTCGACGGAAGGAGCGATATCCGCGCACTTTGCCCGTAGAAGGGCGACGTCGCGCTTCTGGGCCCGGCGGTCGGCCACGACCGCACCGGCTCCCACCAGGAGGACCGCCAGCAGGAACGCTCCCCACGCCATCCACCGGCTGAAGCGCCGTCGGCGCGGTTCGGCCAGCCCGGAATGGACGAAATCGACGGGCAGCCAGTCGCGCTCCAGCCCCGCCGCGGCCAGGGCGGCGGCGGGTGCCAGGCGCCCCAGCGGAATATCGTTTTCCGAGACAGCGGCGGAAAGCCCTTCCACCGGGAGGTCCGGTTGACCGTCAAGCTCGACCCCCAGGGAGGCGCAGGCCGCTTCCAGCCCGCTCCGGTCACGAGCGGTGCCGTCCCAGAGGAAAAGGCGCCGGGAACCGCCGTCCGTTTGTGGGGCAAGGGCCGCAATGCCCATTCGGACGGCGGCAACCAGTCCAGCGGACCCCGGCGCCCCTCGTGGGAGAGGGCTGTGGTGAAGACCGCTCACTTTTCCGTTCTCCGTGCTCACGAGATCCAGGCCGTCGGGCGTGACCAGGGCGGTAAGGCCCCGGGCGTCCGGGTGGGTGGCCAGGGCCAGGGCCGCCGCCGAGCACGTGACGGCGCGGAGGTTGGGTCTGGTGGCGCGCATCGTGTTCGTGACCGCGTCGAGCAGGTCGCGCGTGGTGCAGACCACCAAGGCATGCCCCGGCTCGCCCTCCGGCGGAGCGCAGGCACAGTCGCACACCATATCGTCAGGCTCCAGCGAAAAGGCCCGCTCCGCCCGCAGCCGCAGTATGGCCATCTGCGCCTCGGAGTCCGCCGGCGGCACTTTTTCCCGGGCGGCGACCACGTAGCGGCCGGGCAGCCCCACCACCGCGGCCCCGGACATGCCCTGCTCGCGCAGGAAGCGGGAAAGCTGCCGACCCAGCTCCGAAGTGGTGTGCCAGGACACGCCCTCCGGGAAGACGAATTGAGCCGCCCGGAGCAGGCGGAATCGCCCGCGTGAGCCCGCGGAGACCACCTGGGCGGCCACCACACTGCGTTCTCCCACGGCCAGACCAATCGATCGGCGTTTCAGAATCATGTCAACTCGTGCCCGTGGTGATGGTTGGTTCGAACTCCCCGGCACGGAGCGCCGCCAGTATCTCGGGGTCCAGCGGCCACCCCAGGTGCGTCAGGTCCTGCCAGCTTACCACCCGGGGAGGGGTCTCTCGGGCGTCCAGCACGGCGTGATGGCGCCGGTAGGCACGCCCGTCGCCGCTGACGGCGACGATCTGAACCGAGAACTGGTAGGAACGGGTGGTAATGCTGCCGCCTATCGCCACGGCCTTCTCCCGGGGCAGCGCTTCCGCCACCCAGGCGATGCTGCTCAGGTCAGCACCCTCCTCCACCCGCCGGGTCAGGAGGGCGTCCACGTCGCTCTCGTCCAGCTCCGGCAGGCACAGCAGGACCTCCCGGGGCGCGGTGTTGACGTTCACCAGGCCCATCAGCTCCTCCTCGTCGGACGTGGCAAGCCGGTCGGCGATCGGTGCGAACTCCTCCATGGTCAGTCCACTGCGGTAGTAGAACTCCAGGATGTTGGCGTATGGGCGGCCCCGGCGCACATTCTGCAGTATGAAGAAGACCCGATCGCCCTCGACCACCTCGCCCAGCAGATCGGAAAGCTCCTGGCCTCCTCTTTCGTTCACGTTGACCCGTTCCCGGCCGTCGGCGGCCAGATTCGGCTCGGCGGTCCAAACCGTCACGAAGTCCATGAAGCCGGGGTCCAGCGAGCCGTCGCGGTCGTCAGGCGGAGCGCTCTCGTCGGCATCGTTCTCGTTCTCGTCGAGCACGCCGTTGCGGTTCGTGTCTTCGCCGTAGAGCAACTCCGCCGTGGCGCCCCGCACCAGCAGGACCTCGGTCACCGTCTCCAGCGGGGCGTCCTTGCAGTAATAGGGGACCTCCTGGAGCAGGTAATACTCGCCCTCGGCGCCGCTGGGGGATACGTCGGCATCCCGATCGCGCCAGTCGACGACGGAATCGGCCAGCTCCGTCGTCATCCCGGGCAGCGTCAGCAGCATGTCGCTGGAGGCCGTGTTGAGGTTGATCCGTGACGCTTCGTCCGCGAGGCCGAAGGAGAGCTGCCGGTCTTCGGACAGGTCGGGCTGCAGCAGCCAGAAATAACCCTTGCCGACCGCCCGCTGCTCGCACACGTACCCGTCGAGGACCTCCGTGGAGCCATTGGTGCCATCAACGGCGGCCCGGGCGAATTCCAGCGCTCCCCGGGCCACGGCTTCCGCCTCGAGGGCGGCGCGTCCGTTGGCAGCGGCCACGGCCTCCACCCGCATGCTGTGGGCGAAGACCAGCACCAACCCGGCCAGCACCAGCACGATCCACATGGTCACGATGAGCACCGTGCCTCTGTCACCACGGCGCCCTGTGCCCGTCCGGCCTGTGCGCGACCGACTCATCGTCCACCTCCCGCGTCGGGCCGCCCCCCGCAGGGCAGGGCAAAAGTCCTCTGGAGCATGTAATCCTCCTCGGGGTCGTTACCGGCCAGGACGAGCGTTACCTCGACCGCCGGCGGCAGGGCGTCGCCCATCACCGTGGAGTCCCACTTCTCCACCCAATCCGTGCCGTCGTAGAAAGCCAGGTCGAACGACCGCACGCCCCGGCAGAGCACCGCCTCGGCAGGTTCCTCCGCCTCGGGCGCCAGCAGGTTGACCGTGGTGCGCCTGACCAGGACCTTCTCGTCCGTCTCCTCGTCCCACGCAGGCAGGATCTGGAGCCTGACTATCGGCGAGCGCGGCTCCCACCGGGATTGATCCGGCGCCCGGGTGTGCAGCAGCAGGATGTCGGCGGGCTCCCCCGCCGCATCCTCCTCGTCGTCGGCCACGAACTCTCCGGCCAGCACGCCGGTCGGCGCCACAGCCGATTCGATGTCGGCCTGGAGCATGGCCATGGCGGCTGCCCCGCGCCGCGCGGGCGCCAGGGCTCGCTCCACGGTCCGCTTGCCGCCGAACGCCGCGTTCAGGCTGGCGTAGAGAGAAGCCGCCAGCATGCTCATCAACGCCATGGCCAGCAGCATCTCCAGCAGCGTGAATCCCCGTCTGTAGTCCCGCTCGTCCACTCACTCGCTCCCCGAGCAAACCAGGGTGGTCATGGTCACGACGCGCCCGGCCCTGCCGCCCGCGCAGGTCACGGTCAGTGCCACTTCCGTCAGGCCCGGCTCCTCCCAGTCCTGCACCGCCAGCCGCCAGGTATAGCCGGGCCACTCTTCGCCGAAATCTCCTTCCGTCTCGTCTGATTGCCAGTCGCCGGTCGCCACGATCTCGGCCAGCCGGCTGCGGGCAAGCATGGCGGCCCGGGCCTCGTGCCGGGCTGCGTCCCCCAGGCCCATCGCCAGCGAAATGCCACCCATGGCCACCGGCAGAATGATGCCCACCAGGGCGAGGCTGGCCAGCACCTCTACCAGTGTGAAGGTCCGCTTGCTCCGTGGCGGCCTCATCCGTTTTCCTCGCGGATTCGCATTATGAAACCTTCCGTAGGTGCGGCGCAGACGACCTCGATCACGCCGCCCTTGATGTCCGTCAGGCGGATCGTGGCCGGCTCGGTGCGACCATCGGGGAAAAAGTCCAGGTGTTCCCGCCCGGCGCCCGCCGGACCTTCCAGCTCCAGGCTCAGCTTCACTTCGTCCGGCACGCGGAACGGACCGCCCAGGCTGTTTCCCGGCGTCTCAAAGCTCGAAAAACGCTGCCTGGTGAGCCGGTAGGTGCGGCCCTCCGGGCGAAACTCCAGCCGATAGACGCAACCCTCGCTGACGGCCTGCGAACGTGCCAGGCGGGTCAGCGCCAGGATGCGGGCGGCCGTGTCGTCGGTCTTTCGTGAGACGAAGAACCCCCGCAGCGATGGGGCCGCCGCTCCCAGCACGGTGCAGATGATGACCATCACCAGCACCAGCTCCAGCAGCGTGAAAGCCACGGCCGGAGGCCGCCTACTGGACTGACCAGTTGTCAATGTCGTCTCCCCCACCGCTCTTGCCGTCCGGTCCATAGGAAAAGAGGTCGTAGGAATCCTCGTTGTGATCGCCAGGGCTTTTGTAGACGTAGGGGTTGTCCCAGGGGTCTTTCGGCACGCCGCGCTCGATGTAAGCGGTCCGCCACCCGGTAATGTCCGCCGGCTCTTCCACCAGTGCCTGGAGGCCCTCCTCGGTGGTGGGAAAGCGGCCGGTGTCGATCTCAAAGGCGCTCAGCGCGGTCCCCAGGTTTGAGATGTCGGCGCGCGCCGCCGTTATGCGCGCCTGCTGGGAACGCTGGGTGAACTTGGGCACCACCACGGCCGCCAGCACGCTGAGGATGACCAGCACCAGCAGCAGTTCGATCAAGGTGAAGGCCGCGAACTGCAACCGCTTCATCCGTTCTTTGGTCGTTCGTCGCTGCATCTGGCGTTTGTCCCTCCACTTCTATCAAGTATCTTCAGCGGATCAGCTCCTGCAGCGTGAACACCGGCAGGAGCATGCTGATGACCACCGTGCCGATCAGGCCGGCCATGACGAACAGTAGCGCGGGTTCGGCCAGCGCCACGAGCATCCTGAGTCGACGGTCCAGTTCGCCCTCGAAGCTCTTCGCCAGCCGAAGCAGCTCCGTGTCCAGCCGGCTGGTCTCCTCGGCCACGGCCACCATCTCCACCACGGAGGCGGGGAAAAGCTGCGTGTTGCCGCTCAGGCTCCGCGCCAGCGGTTCGCCCTGCTGGACCTTTTCGACGGCGCACGTCACGGTATCCGCCAGCGTCTGGTTGCCGATGGCCTCACGGGCGGCCTTCAGGGCGGTCACCAGCGGCACGCCCGCGCCCAGCAGGGTGCCCAGCATGCGGCAGAAACGCACCAGGGCGAACCGCGCCACGACCCGGCCCAGGGCGGGGACGTTCAGCACGGCGCGCTCCATGAAACGGCGCCCCGACTCGCTGGCCAGCAGTCGGTGACAGGCCACCACGGCCAGCACTATCCCCAAAAGAACCGCCAGGCCGTGATGAACCAGGAACTCGCTGGTCCCCCGAACCGCCCGGGTCAGCCACGGTAGCTGGCCCCCGAATTCCGCGAAGACCGCCGCAAACCGGGGGACGAAATAGGTGAGCAGAAAGCCCATCACCAGCATCGCCAAAACGGCCAGCACCGCGGGGTAGACCAGGGCCGCGGTCACCTTGCCCTTCAGCTCCTGCTCCTGCTGCCGGAAATCCGCGATCTGGGCCAGAACCGTGTCCAGGAAACCCCCGGTCTCCCCCGCCCGGACCATGGCAACGTAAACGGGAGGAAAGGAACGCGGATACCCGGCCAGCGCATCCGCCAGGGACGTGCCCTCCTCCACCTCTTCCCGGATGGCATCCCACTGCCGTTTGGCCGCCGGGCTCGACGTCTCCTCGCTGAGAATCCGCAGCGCCCGGTTCAGTGGCACTCCGGCCGCCAGCAGGTCGGCCAGCTCCCGCGTGAAGGCGTCCACGTGCGTCCGCGACACGCGGCCGCGACCGAAAGTCAGAACGGCCTGCTGCGGAGCGGATTCTGCCACCGACACCGGGTGCAGCGAGCGGTCGCTGATCCGATCGACGGCGCAGTCGCGGCTCTCGGCGACCAGTTCGCCGCTGACCTCGCGGCCGGCGCTGTCCAGGGCGGTATACTGGAACCTGGGCATCATCCACCTCCCCCGGCCTTCTGCCGGCTGACGCCCCCGTTGGCGCGTTCGTCCTTGGTCACGCGCAGGACCTCCTCCACGGTGGTCCGTGACGCCAGGACGTGGCGCCAGCCGTCCTGGCGGAGGCTGAGCATCCCCTCCGCGATGGCCTGACGGCGGATCTCGCCCGCCGACGCCCCCCGCAGGATCAGTTCGCGGACCGCGTCCGTGATCGGCATCAACTCGAAAACGCCGGTGCGCCCCCGATAGCCGGTTCCCTGGCACTCCCGGCAGCCGGCACCCCGGTGCAGTTCGTCCGGCACCTGCCCGGGCAGTTCGTCGCGCAGCAGGACCAGCTCCGCCTCGGAGGGACTGTAGGTCTCATCGCAGTTCGGGCAGATCAGCCGGACCAACCGCTGCGCCAGCACGGCCTCCAGCGAAGAGGCGACCAGGTAGGGCTCGACGCCCATGTCCATCAGCCGCGTGGTGGCCCCCGGCGCGTCGTTCGTATGCAGCGTGGAAAACACCAGGTGGCCCGTCAGCGACGCCTGCACGGCGATCTCCGCCGTCTCAATGTCCCTTATCTCTCCCACCAGTATGACGTCCGGGTCGTGACGCAGGATGGACCGCAGCCCCCGGGCGAAGGTAAGCCCGGTCTTGGTGATGACCTGTATCTGGTTGATCCCCCGCAGGTGGTATTCGATGGGGTCCTCGATGGTGATGATCTTCCGCGCAACGTCGTTGATGCGGGACAGGGCGGCATACAGGGTGGTCGTCTTGCCGCTGCCGGTGGGGCCGGTGACCAGGACGATGCCGTGGGGGAGTTCGCAGATGCGGGCTATCGCATCGCGGTCTTCGCTGGACATGCCCAGTCCGTCCAGCCCCAGCAGGGCCGCGCTGCGGTCCAGCAGGCGCAGCACCACGGCCTCGCCGTGGAGCATGGGGATGACCGAGACGCGCACGTCGATCTCCCGGTCCTTTATCCTCAGCCGGATGCGTCCGTCCTGGGGCAGGCGCTTCTCGGCGATGTCCAGGCGGCTCAGTATCTTCAAACGGGAGACGATGGGCGCCTGGAAGCGGCGAACCTCCGCCGGCACCTTGGCCTCCTGCAGCACGCCGTCGATGCGGTAACGCACCCGCAGTTCGTCCTCGAACGGCTCGAAGTGGACGTCCGTGGCGCGCATCTCGATCGCCTCGGTGAGCACCTGGTTGACGAACCGGATGATGGAGGCCTCCTCGCCCCCCGCCCCCAGGTCAACGGTCTCCTCGGCATCGCCGATGACCCGCACGGCCGCGCCGTCGGTGTCGGAGACCAGCGACTGCATCGTGTCCGCGCCCACCCCCAGGTAATCCCTGATACACCGGGCGATGGCGCCGGCGGGCGCGAGGGCGGGTCGCAACTGCCGGCCCGTGGCGAGCCGCAGCTCGTCCAGGCCCCGGGATTCCAGCAACCGGTTGGTCGCCACCAGCACCGCGCCGTCCTCCTCCGCCACGGGGAACAGGCCGTGCCGGACCAGCAGGCGGGCGGGGAATTCCTCGACCAGCGCTGGGGAGAGCGTTATCTGGTCCATCTCCAGGTACGGTACTTCAAACTCCTCGGCCAGATGGCGCAGGGCGGCCTCCTCGTTCACGCCGCCGACCTCCGTAAGCGCCGACTCCAGGGCCATTCCCTCCGCCAGCGCACGCCGCACGGCCGCGCACGCCTGCGCGTCGAGCAGGCCTGCGGTCTTCATCCGTGTCAGAATCGCGTCCATGATGGACCGATCACGAGTGTGAGGGCGTGGGGGCACGCCCCGGTGCGCGCCCCCTGACGGTCGCTCAGTCAAGCTGCCCCATCAGAACCAGTTGGGCTTCCTGGCGCACGGTCAGCACGCTGCGGAGCTCCCCCTGCGCCTTTGCCAGTTCCTGCCTGGCCTGTTCGCGGGCCTGGCGGTACCTGGTCAGCCGGGCCTTGATCTGCGCCGGGCTGGAACCCTCTTCGCTCAGGGCCTGCTGGAGGGCATCAGCGGCCTGTTCCACCGCGCTTTGCTCTTGCTCCTCTCGCCCCCGGCCGGGTCCCTCACGTCCGCGCTCCTCACCTCCGGGCCGTCGGCGCATCCCGCGGAACATCCTGGCGCCCAAACCGCCCTGAGCCTGGCGCGAGAGCTCCATGACTTTCTCCAACCTGGGGCCGATGACCGTCCACTCCTCATCGGTCGCCCCCAGCATCTCCTGCATGCGCTGGAGCATCATCTGGCGGATCTGTTCGGGGTCAAAACGGCCCCGCTCCCCCGGCCGACCGCCGCGCTGCGCCGGCCGGCCCCCGCGCTCGCCTGCTCCTCCACCCCCCTGGCCCTCTCCGCGCTGCGCGAAGGCAACTCCGGCGCAGACCAGCCCCATCACGATCAGCACTGCCACGACCCCCGACCTTTTCCAGCGGAACATGGTCACTCCTTCCCTGCAAACAGAGATGAACTCCCGCCCCGGTTCGCCCGGGCGCATTGACGTGCACTCACTTCACCCCAATAGTTCCCGGTCCGCCTGGTTTTCTTCCATTTTTCTCCGGGATATTCGCGGCAAAGGCGGGCCGAACGAGCGCACTGAGGCTGCACGTCAGGCAGATACCGGAGACGTCGAGAAAGGGCCCGGCGGGTAGGTGGTGGAAGGGCTACCGGGGGGGCGAATCCGGGGGCGATTGGTCGCGGCGGCGTCCGCGTGGGCCCGGCCGGCCGCCGAAGGGCGGACCCGGCCTTTGCCCCGGTCCCCGGCGGTCTTCGGGCATCCGGCTGAGCATCTCCTCGTACTTCTCACGCTGCCGGGGGGTCAGTATCTCCTTCGTGCGCTCCACCGCCTGCTCAAACGCTTCGCGCCTCTGCTCGAAAAGCCGTTCAATCTCCCGGTCGATCTCCTGCCGCAGACGTTCATATTCAGCCCTCTGCTGTTCGGTCAGCAGGCCCATCAGTGCATCTTCCCGCTGTTTTCGCAGCTCCTGGACCCGCTCCCAGTGGGATCGGCCGTCCCCTCGCATAACCTCCGACCATATCTCGTGCATCTGTTCCCGCTGCTGTGCAGTCAGGTCCAGCCGCCTGGTCAGCCAGGAGGGCCGTCCCCCCTCGTCGCGGAGGCGTCCCACCAGCACACCCAGAGCCAGACCCGCGGCAAAAACAACCGCCAGCGACAGTATCAGGACCAGCTTGGCCTTCTTCACCCTCCGTTGCCCTCCGACAGACCGTCAACCATCCACAGAGCAATAATCTCAGCCGAGTCCGTTTCCGCCGCTTCCGTGGCCGGCGTCAGGGCCGCCATCTCCCACGTCGAGGGCGGCCCCACATGCGGGGCTTCGCCGGCCCCGGTCTGCCACAAACACGCCAGGCAGACCACCA
Organism: uncultured candidatus Brocadiaceae bacterium; assembly: GCA_964572825.1. Classification (GTDB taxonomy): domain Bacteria; phylum Planctomycetota; class Brocadiia; order SM23-32; family SM23-32; genus CAYVBE01. The sequence continues at coordinate 21,452 of CAZNGS010000006.1, read as the reverse complement.
GGACGGCCGCCGCCGCCAGCGCCACCGGCCGGCATATGCGCACGATGACGGGCGCCCGCACCGGCTCCACCCGGCCATGCAGACGCTCCAGCATACCTCGCGGCATGGGCGGCGCATCCGCTTCGCCCACGAGTTTCGAAGTGGCCCGCAGTCGGCTCAGGTACTGTCGGCAGGCGGGGCACTCGTCCAGATGCTCCCGGACCGTGCGCCCCTGCGCCGGCGTCAACTCGCCGTCATGGTAGCACATTACCAGTTGCTCGTATGCACATTCCGCCATGGTCGTTCTCCTCGCCCGCTCCCGTCTCAGGGCAGGTATTCCCGGAGGACATGCTGCAGGTTCCGGCGCGCGCGGTGGAGCCGTGACTCCACCGTCCCCTGCGGCACACCCAGCGTCTCCGCCATTTCGGCATACGACATGCCTTCAAACTCCCGGAGCACGACGACCTCCCGATGTTCCGGGGAAAGGTCCTGCAGTGCCCGCTCCACGTCCATGCGCCGGTTCGCATCCTCCGAAAGCGATACGGGCCTCGCGTTGAACCCGACTTTCAGCGGTTCGAGCGGCATGGTGCCCTTCCGGGACCGGCGCCGGTGGCAACGCGCGGCCTGCCGCGTGAGTATGCGGGTGAGCCACGTCTTCACGGTCGCGCGCCCTTCGAAGGCCTCCATGTGCTCAAACGCACCCATGAAAGTCTCCTGCACCACGTCCTCGGCGTCCGCCGTAGTGCCAACCAGCCTGAAAGCCAGGCGGAAGAGCCTCTCGGAATGCCGGTCGATCAATTGATGGAACGCCCGTTCCTCTCCCGATCTGGCCGCGGCCAGCAATTCTCCATCTGTAGCGCCGGCGCTAAGTCCCTCCGGCCCCGTGCTCTCTCCGTCCATTATTATAGTTCCACCGGACGCAGTATTTCTTCCACGCGGTCCCGGATTCCGAGCCGATTGGCGGCAGAAAACTGCGAGTTCCTCACTTACACTAACGAGCACGGGCTCGAAAACCTGCGCCGGAACGGCCGGAAGGACGCCGACCGTGCCCCACGTCTGCCGGCACGCGGCCAGCTCACTCCGAATGCATGCTCCGGTAGGGCCGGCCCTCCCGGTCGTCTTTCCAGTGGCGGGGAAAGGCCCCCAGGTCGGCGCTGAGACCCTCCGGATCGCGCGCATCTTCCCCGGTGCGCCCTGCCTCTATGGCCGGGGAGTTACGCTTGAGGCGGAAGTTCCAGCCCTCCGGCAGAATGAACTGGGGCGGCGCCAGCACGGGCGAGTCCCCCGGGGTGGGGACATTCTGGTGCCAGCCCGTCGGCGGGCGGACAGGGTCGGGCGGATAGCACAGGTTGTGGTCGATGACGATGTCGTTACGGTTCCGCTCCACGTCGCTCGTCTGCGCTATCTGGTGATTCCTGTTCCGCGCGCAGATGTTGTTGCACACCGTCACGTGGCGCAGTCTCCTGGCGCGACAGACCTGGATGCCGCCCGTCGGTCCGTCGTTGTCCTCCAGGTATCCGTTCCGATAGAGGGTGTTGTTGAACACCTCGATATGCTCGACGTAGTTCTCGCTCTTCAGGTTGGACAAGAGCGCGATGCCCACCCAGTAGTTGTCCACGCAGAGGTTGTGGTGGATGCGCACGTGGTGCATGGGCTGGCCGCCCTCGCTCATGACGCGGATGCCCGTGCCGGTGCGCTGGACGACGTTCGAGTGGACTTCCAGGTTGCGGCCTTCGGCGAAGTAGGTGTCGAGGTATATCCCGGCCTTGCCACCGCCGAAGCTGCGAATGACGAAGATGTCGTGGATGTAGTTATGATGGACCTCGCCGTCGCGGGCTCCTTCTTTGCAATCGATGCCCTCCTTGGCGCCCCAGGCGACCTCGTTATGGGCGACCTCGAAGCCGAAGGTATGTCCCACGTCCAGGTCCTCGTCGCCGAAGGGGCGGCCGCGCTTGATGCGCTCGGCGACGTTGGCCTGCCAGCCGGGGTCGTCCATGCTGCAGGCGAACGTGGGGTCGAAGGCGTTGAGCACCCGGTTCCCGATAATGCGGACGTCACGGACCGGGGCGCCGACGCTGCCCCAGGAACCGATGCCCGTGCTGCCGGACCGGAAGGTGGTGTTGTGCACAATCTCAATGTGGTGGCTGCCCTCCAGGTCCTCCGGTATGCCGCCCTCCCAGAATGGCACGCCGTCTATGCCGATGCCCTGGTAGGAGGCGTCCTCGAAGACAAGATTCTTGACGCGGATGTGGGACCGGTCGAAGACATGCAGCACCCCGGTGCGGCAGGCCAGGATCTGGTTCTCCTGCCCGTTGTCCACGATCATACTGCCGTCCGGCTGCGCGCCCCGCAGGTGCATTCCGCGGAGCACGGCCGTCTCGCCGGGGAAGCCGACGTAGCTGATCCATTTGCCCTCGCTTCCGGAATTATGGGGACAGATGACGTCACTCACCTCATACTCTCCACCCCGGACGTAGACGGTATCGCCCGCCTCCAGCGTTCTGGCGGCCTTGTTCAGCGTGGCCCAGGGCCGGTCGAACGATCCCTCCGCGGCATCGTCTCCTCCGTTCTCCTCCGGGGCCACGTAGAACACCCGGCCATCCCTGGTTCCCCGCTCCACGGTGATGCCGAAGACCTGCACTGCGCCGGCGTCTGGCTCTTCGGGCCCGACCACATCGATGGACGCAATCACTTCTTCCGGACGGGGGTTCGGCCAGTACATGGCATACACCACCGACCGCTCGTCGGAGGTCTGCACCAGGTCGCCCTGCCAGGCGACCTTCGCCCACGCCATATCGGATATGAATCGGCTGACGGGGTCGAAGGTGCGTCTTGCGACACTCTCGATGGCCTCCCCCCACCGGACCGGCACCCGCAGGGACACACCGTCCTGGTAGTGAACGATGTAATGAAACAACGTGAACGGTTCCGGCCGGCGGGTGCCTCCCTGGACGCTGCGGCGCACAGCCTCCCGCCACGCGGCCACACGGGTGCCGGGGAAGGCCGTGTGCAGCAAGTGTAGCGTCGTCGCCTTCTTCCCCACCGCCAGGGCCTCGATCCGGACGCCGGGCTTCACGTTCAGGACGCCCATCGGGGCTTCCTCGGCACCGATCTGCCAGGAGACGCCCGCCAGCTCCTGCCGCCCGCGCGGCATACGGGGCAGCCTCGTCAAACTCTTCAGTTTTTCCGGTGGTATTTCTACAGGGCTCAGGACAGGTCTCTTACTCGACGAAGCCATTTTCAGCTCTCCCGACGGTCGCAGTTTGTGGGGCAGTTGACGGCCATCCACCCACCGATGGCCTCGAGCCTCGGTGCGTGGTTCGAGCAGTGATTCTACCCGCTGAGGCGCCGATCACAATCGAGGATGGACTCGGCCCTCCGTGTTTCGTCCTGGCTCCTGTTCGGCCCGGCATCAGGTGGACCGGGCCGCGTTGACCGGCTGCTTCGCGGGCTGTAGACTGCTGGCATCAGGCAGCGTTCACTGGAGGTAATCACGCATAAGGGCGAGCAAAGAGACGTTGGAGACTTTTCAATCGGTCCACACCTCGGACGTGAGCGACGCGCTGGACTCGCCGGGCCTGCCGCCGGACCAGACGGTTATGTAGCTGCCATTGGCCAGAAAGAACTCTTTGTCTGCGCCCACCGAGCGTGCGGCGTAGCCGCAGCTCCGTTCCCGTCGCCGACAGAAAGGCCGCATGATGAAGAAAGACACAACCGGCTGTGAAGCGCACAACAATCCGTTCGAGCGCCCGTTGCGCTGGGCGGAACTCGTGATGGCCGAGCCCGATCCGGAGACCTGCGACGTGGGGTGGTGGCTCGACTACTTCGAGCGCACCCGCTGCGAGGGGGCGCTGATCAGCGCCGGGGGCATCGTGGCCTACTACCCCACCGAGGTGCCGCTGCACCACCGAAGCGATTGGCTGAACGACCGGGACATCTTCGGCGAACTCGTCGCCGGCTGCCGGGAACTGGGCATGGTGGTCACCGCCCGCGTCGATCCGCACGCGGTGCGCGACGAAGTCCGAGAAGCGCACCCTGACTGGATCGCCGCCAACCCCGACGGCTCACCGATGCGGCACTGGTCGCGGCCGGACATGTGGGCTGCATGCACGCTGGGGCTCTACAGCTTTCAGCATATGACCGCGGTGATCGAGGAGATCGTCGAGCGCTACGAGGTGGACGGCATATTCGCCAACCGCTGGGCCAGCCCCGGCCTGTGCCATTGCGGGCACTGCGCCCGCTCCTTCCGCGACACCTTCGGCATGGAGCTACCTCAACCGGACGAGCCCCGCGAGGGCCGGCGGTGGCGCAGCTACCTTCAATGGCGGGGGGATAAGATCCTCGAACTGTGGGACCGATGGGAAGAAGCCATCCGGCGCATACAGCCGGAGGCGCGGGTGGTTCCCAACTCCGGGTCCATCTCGCGACTGCTGAATCGCCGGGTCCTGGGGCAGAAGGCCCCCCTGCTGCACATCGACCACCAGGGCCGCCGCGGAAGCACGCCCATCTGGGCCGCCGGCCGCATGGCGAAGGAACTGATCGCCACCCGGAGCGACAAGCCCACCGTGGGGCTGTTCAGCGTCGGCCTGGAGGAGCGCTACCGCTGGAAGGACTCCGTGCAGACGGAGGCCGAGCTGCGTGCCTGGGTGGCGGACGGCATCGCCAACGGGCTGCGACCCATGTTCGTCAAGTTCAACGCCACGCTTCAAGATCGCCGCTGGGTGCCCGTGGTGGAGCAGATATACCGCCGCCACGCCCTCGCCGGCGAGTACATGCGCAACGTGGAGTCCCTGGCCAACGTGGGCCTGGTCTATTCCCAGCGGCAGGATCGGGTGGCTCCACCCGACATGCGCAAGGCCCTCGGCGATCACTCCAACGGCATGTATCACGCGCTGGTCGAAGCGCGCATACCCTTCGACATGGTGCACGACTCCACCCTCGACGCCAAACTGGCGGACCGCTACGACGTGCTGGTGCTGCCCGACGTCGCCTTCCTGTCGGACGAGCAGTGCGGGCAGATTCGCCGTTACGTCAAGGCCGGGGGGAACCTCGTGGCCACGTTCGAAAGCTCCCTCTACGATGAAGAAGGAGAGCGGCGGGAGGATTTCGGCCTGGCCGATATCTTCGGCGTGCGCCTCATTGAACGTCCGGACGGCCCCATGAAGAACGCCTACCTGCGCATCGATCGCTCGGACTGCGGCACAGAAGCGCACCCGCTTGTGCGCGGCTTCGAGGACGCCGCCCGCATCATCCACGGCGCCTACCGGCTGGAAGTCGAGCCCGTCGCCGAGTTCCCCGACCGCCCGGTCACGCTCATACCGCCCTATCCCGACCTGCCGATGGAGGACGTCTATCCCCGCGTGCCGGAGACGGATATCCCGGAGGTGTACCTCCGCGAGATGGGAGAGAGTCGCGTGGCTTATTTCAACTGGGATGCCGACCGCATCTTCTGGGAAGTGCAGTGCCCGGATCACGGCAAACTGCTGGCGAACGCCGTCCGCTGGGCGGCGCGGGACCGGCTCCCCGTGACAGTCTCGGGACCGGGGATTGTCGAGGTGACCGCGTGGCGGCAAAGGAGCTCGATCACGGTCCACCTGGTCAACCTGACCAACCCGATGCTCATGAAGGGGCCCTGCCGGGAGTTGTTCCCGGTGGGAGAGCAGACGGTTCGCATTCGGCTGCCTGAAGGCACACAGCCCCGCAGTGTGCACCTGCTGACGGCGGAGCGCGAGTGTCGATGCGAGCCGTCAGCCGGCGCGCTGGAAGTGCTCGTGCCCTCCATCCTGGACCACGAGGTAGTGGCGGTGGGCCTGTGACGCCCCGAGCTCTCGTGGTGGAGAAGCTCGCACTTGACCGGGCGAGCGTCAGATGGTAGGAACTGCCCAACCCCGTATTCGCAGGGCTCCGGCCGGGGCCTGAGCGGGGTTCGCACCGCCATCTCACGCTGAGGACGGGCGGCCGGCAGGAGAGCTAAGGGCTACGGAGACCGCTACCTATGACCTGGCGTGCCTTCATCATCGGCCTGCTGGGAGTGGTGGGCCTCAACCTTCTGGTGCCGGTCAACGACTACGCGGTGGGCAACACCTTCCTGACGGGCAACCACTTCCCGGTCGGCGTCGTCTTCTTCCTGCTGATCCTGGTGCTCGTGGTCAACGTGCTCGTGCGGCTGGCGCGCAGGGCGTGGGCGCTGCGGCGGTCGGAACTCATGCTCGTCTGGTGCATGATGATCGTCTCAGCGACCATCCCCGCCAGCGGGCTGATGCGTTACCTGCTGCCGGCGGTGGCGGCACCGCCCTACATGGCACAGCGGGCGGACATCTTCTGGGAGGACACGGTCCTGAAGGAGGCCCCGGACGGGCTGCTGCTCAGCAGGGACGCGCGTTCGGTAAGCGCCCGCGAGTTCTACCTGGGCACTCCGAAGGGAGAACGCGTCACCGTGCCGTGGGACCGATGGGCGAAGGTCTTCCTCACCTGGGGCGTCTTCCTGACCTTCTACTACCTGGGGACGCTGCTCCTGTTCGGCATACTGCGGAAGCAATGGGTCGAGGTGGAGAGGCTGACCTTCCCCCTGGCGCGCGTGCCGCTGGAGCTAACCCAGGGGGCCGAGCATTCCTCCCTGCTGCCCGCCCTTTTCCACGATCGTACCTTCCTCGTGGGCAGCGCCGTGACGGTCGCGTTCGGCCTGGTGCGCATTCTGCCCATCCTGTTCGGGGGGCGGGACGGCTGGCTGCCCAGCGTGCCGATTCGGGCGGCGTTCGTCGGCACGCCCTGGGAGAGTATGGGAATGGATGACGGGCGCATCTTCCCCATAGCCATCGGCTTCGCGTTCCTGGTGCCGAGCGATGTCTCCCTGAGCATCTGGCTGTTCTACGTGCTGAGCCGGGTGCAGGTAATCGTCGGCCAATCGGTGGGCTACGGCGAGGCCGGCTGGTGGGCACCCTTCTCCGTCTGGCGCCAGGCGGGGGCCTACGTGGTGTTCTCGGTCGTGCTGCTGTGGATGGCCCGACGTCACCTGATCACGGTGCTGCGTCGGGCACTGGGCCTGGTCGGCGGCGAGGTGGACGATCAGGAGCCCATCGGCTATCGCTTCGGCTTCTGGGGGCTGCTGATCTGTCTGGCGGGCATGGTGGGCTGGTATGTTTATCTCGGCATGGGCGTGAGGGCGGCGCTGGCATTGCTGGGTGCGCTGCTCTGTCTGGTGCTGGTCAACGCACGGCTGGTCGCCCAGGGAGGGATGTTTTTCGTGCAGAAGGCGTGGGGACCGCCCGACATCGTCCACGACATCTCGGGGGGACACGCGTTCTCGGCAGCGGGAGCCGTGGTTGCCCAGGCCCAGCACATGGCACTGACCAATGACGTCCGCGAGATCTTTGGGCCGCATGCTATAAACGCTCTGCGCATTTCGGCCGTATTTGAGAAGCACCGCCACTGGTTTGTGCCGGCCATGGTGGCCGCGCTGGTCGTCGGAGCGCTGGCGGCGGGATATGCCAGCCTCAGGTGGGTGTATTACGACGTGGGCGGCATCAACATCCTGCAGCCCTGGAGCGTGGTAGGAGCGCCGACCCATACCTTCAACCGCGCCCATCAGATGATCTCCAACCCGGCGGGCTCGGCCCGCATAAACCTGGAAGGGTTCCTGGCAGGAGGCGGCGTCATGCTGGTGCTGATGTTGATGCGCCACAACTTCTACTGGTGGCCCGTTCACTCCCTGGGATTTCTGGTGACGCCCTCGTATGCCATCTCGCAGCTCTGGTTCAGTTTCCTGATCGGCTGGGGGGTGAAGTTCAGCCTGATGAAATTCGCCGGCGGTGGGGCCCTCAGGAGCGGAAGGAAGTTCTTCCTGGCGGCCATCATCGCCGAGAGCGCCGTGATCGGCACACTGACCTTTATCAGCCTGTTCAGCGGCGTCCGGTTCGGCTACATATTCCTGCCGCAGTAATAAAAGAACAACGGGGCGTTTTTGCGCGACAACTGGAGCCTGAGGATGACGGGCTCTGTTAGCTCGTGTAAGATTCACACCTCAAGTGGCTAACGTTCTACGGAGCATCCGCCACGCTGGCGCCCTCCTGTGGGTGTGTTTGAAGGAATGTGTGCGCATGGCTGCGAAGTTCGACGAATACGAGGTGCTGGAGAAGCTGGGCGAGGGGGGTATGGGGCGTGTGTACAAGGCCCGCCAGGCGGAGCTGGACCGCGTCGTCGCCCTGAAGGTGCTCAACCCCGAGGTCTCCTCCCGCCAGGCATTCGAGCGCTTCAAGCGCGAGGCCGCCGTCCTGGACCGGCTCCGCCACCCCAACATCGTCCGCCTGTTCACCATGGGGCGGGTGGGGAACCGCACCTACTTCACCATGGACTACATCGATGGTCGCTCCCTGGAGGAGTTGATCCGGGAGGCCGGGGGGCCGGAGGACCGGGAGCGGCTGGTCCGAATCGTGGCCCGGGTGGCCCGCGCCGTGCACTACGCCCACGGGCAGGGGGTGATCCACCGGGACCTGAAACCCTCCAACATCATCGTGGCCGAGGACGGCACGCCCTACATCACCGACTTCGGGCTGGCCAGGGAGGTGGACGCAGAGTTCACCCTGACCATGCCGGGAACAGCCGTCGGAACGGCCGCCTACATCAGCCCCGAGCAGGCCGAGGGGGACCGGGAGAAGGTCGGCCCGAGAAGCGACGTGTACGGCCTGGGCGCGATGCTGTATGAAGTGCTCACCGGCCGCCCGCCCTTCGAAGGTCCCGGCCCGGCGGTGGTGCTCAAGAACGTGTGCAGCCTGCCGCCGGTGCCGCCCGGGGTGATCGATCCCACGGTGGGAGAAGGGCTGGAGGCGGTTTGCCTCAAGTGCCTGGCCAAGAGACCGGAGGACCGTTACGCGAGCGCCGAACAGGTGGGGGAGGACCTGGAGCGGTGGCTGCAGGGCGCGGGCGTGCGGGCCCCCCGCAGGAGCCGCTTGGCCATGCGATTGAAGCGCATTGTCCGCCTGCGCGCCGGCTGGCTTGCGGCTGGGGCGGCGTGCCTTGCAGTGGCCGGGCTTATCGTCGGCGTGTCCATACGGTCGCCGGAACCGAAAAACGGTTCAGAGGTCAGGGAACCGCCGGAGCCGAACGGTGGAGGCGCTCAAAAGCCGAAACCGATCCCCATCCCGCCCGCTCCTGAGGAACGAGTGTTCGTCCGGACCCTGGAAGAGGAGAGGGAATCTGAAAGGCGCGGGAGGTCCTGGGAAAAGGGTTTGGACAAGAGACTCGCGGAGGCGCGCTCAGCGGTGCTCGAATTCGCGAAGGTCCGGATCGATAACCACCAGAGCTGTATCAGCCGGCCCATCGAGACCGAACGTTCCCGCTCCTCCGACGGCATGGCGCCCGGCGCCGATCCGGCGCAATGGTCGCCCATACGTTCAGTGGACGCCGACCCGGACGGCGCCGTGTGGTTTGCCACGGACACGGGTCTGATTCGAATGGGCGACGAAGGAGAGGAGCGATTTCCGTTCGCCACGGCTGAAGTTCGCCGCCGCATCCGCCTTTCGCCCTCGCTGCCAGGTGGCCCGGGCCTGCGCCACGCCGAGGTGACGACCCTCCATCTCGACCCGAATGGAGGCGTTTGGGTGGGAACTGCGGAAGGCCGGCTGCTCCACCTCAGCGCGGGCCAGCGGAGTCCGGTGGAGGTGACGGACGTGCCCGCAGACGGCAGTATCCAGACCATCTGCTCGCAGCGGGACGGCACGGTGTGGGTTGGGGTCTCGCGCCCCTCGTACGTCGAACTATCCGCCCTTGAACTGCTGAGTTACGACGGTCGGGCCTGGCAGGGGTGGGGGCGCACTCACGGTCTGCCCGACGACTTGGTCAATGCAATCGCGGTCGATGGACAGGACCGTGTCTGGGCCGCAGTGGGGGAAGAGTTTTACCGCTTCGAGGAGAATGCTTGGCGGCAGGTAACGGCCATCCAGCCTCCGGACCCCGGGGCGCCGGACTACGTTTCCTCTCCGGTGCGCGCACTGACGGTTGGCCCGCAGCGGGACCTGTGGCTGACCAGAGAGACTGATCTGCTGTGCTACCGGGACGAGAGCTGGAGACGATATCCCTGCCCTGAACTGGGATGGGGTGCCCTGAACGGAGTTGCGGTCACGACGGAGGGAGTGATCTGGGTTGGCTCCGAACGGGGGCTGCTCTGTGGGCGGGTGGACGGCGAACTGAGGCCATTCTTCGAGAGGGACCCCGTCCAGGCGATGACCCTGGACAGCAGGGGGGACCTGTGGGCCGTCTGCGGGACGGAGGCCTACCGCGTTGACGTGAGCAGAGCCGGACGCAGCCTGGCGGCCAATGCCGTGAGCCGGGTGGCCGTCGACCCAGCGGGCAACAAGTGGTTTGCCACCGCCCGGGGCGTATCATGCTTCGACAACGGAGGATGGAAAACCTATGAATCCGCCAGGCAATCGGGACTGCGGCTGAGGACGGCCCTCTCCGGCCTCACGGGGGAGATAGGCTCGTCGGACTCCGTCGGAGGCAGCCGTGGCGTCAGGGCATTTGCCTTTTCGAGCGACGGTGCCGCGTTCCTGGCCACGCACCGGGGGATCATCAGGTTCCGGGATGGCTGCTGGGTTAAGCTGTCCGCTGAGGGCGTCAACCTGGCCGACGGGGTGCTGGACGTTGCGTTCGACGGCACCGCCCGCCTTTGGGCAGTGACAGAAACGGGCGCAGTCGTCCGTCGTGAGGGCAGGCAATGGCGCCGCTATCCCGTGGAGGGTGAATATGAAGGCCGCGTCGTTCGGCGCATAGCCGCCGGGGCGGACGACAGCATCTGGTGCCTGCTTGGCGGGCGGGAGCGGGGGTCTACGCTCGAGGGGCCACCGGTCGCCCTCCGTGCACCTCGCCCTGAGGGGGCCGTCCAGAGCGTGGCGGCAGGCAGGCCCGGGGAGGAGGGCTGGGAGTGCTACCCCAGGTCGGAGAGCCGCGCGGAGGCGACACATGATATCGCCGTCGCCTCCGACGGGTCGCTCTGGTGCGCCCTGGGCAGCAGGATCGCCCGATGGGACGGCGGTGGGGGCTGGACGGATTACGAGAAGCCTGCGAGCTGCGTGGCCGTCGACCCGGCGGGACGCCTGTGGGCCGGCGGTGACGAGGGCCTGCATTGTTTTGACGGCCGGACCTGGCGCAGTTTCGATCGCTCAGATGGGCTGCTGTCCACGAGAATCAACGACCTCAGTGTGGACCTCGACGGGAGCATCTGGGCGGCCACGGACAACGGTGTATCGCACATCGCCCTGGAGGTGGGGACGCCGGAAATCGGCCCGCCGAAGGGGCAGGTGACGACCTTCCGCCCCCGGGGAGAGGTGCGCTGCCTGGGGGGCACTCCACGGGAGGTGTGGCTGGGGACGGATAGTGGTGCCTGGCGGCTGAACGTGTCCGAGAAGCGCTGGTCCCCCTTCCCCAATGTCGGAGCAGTCAACGCCGTTGCCCACGAACGAGGTGGAGAGTGGTGGTTCGGAACCGACTCCGGTTTGATAAGCTTCGACGGAAACCGGTGGCAGACCCATAAAGCTGAGCACCGCCTGCTGGGGGCGCCCGTGGGTCGCATCGTCGTCGACCGCGAAAAAGGCAAGTGGATGGTCTGCGAGTCGGTCGCCCACTCTGGCACGCCCGGCGACGTGGGGCACGGAAGCGAGCGCATCGAGGCGGAGCTGCGGGGCGTGGTGCCGCCGTCCTCGTTCGGGGAACCTGCCTTCGGATCATACTTCGCGTCGCCGGTGGAGGGCGTGCTGTGTCGCTTCAAAGACGGAGGGCTCCGTTCCTGGCGGGGCGACGAGGCGCCCGCTTCAGAGATCGACGCGATCTTTGTGGACCCGTCCGGCAGACCATGGGTCTCCACCGGCAGCAAGGTGATGGTCCTGAAGGGACAGAACTGGGTGACCTTCACCGACTCCGCACCGGTTCGCGCCGCCCTTGAGGGGACGACAGCGCCCGCGTTTGCCCTGGATGCGCGCGGTCGGGCGTGGTTTGCCGCCACGCGGACAATGTTCCGCACCGACGCGAGGTTGGTCTGCATTGACGGGACCCGCGTCCGCGCCTACAGTGCACCCCAGGGCACCCGGATCAACGCACTGCGGATAGACAGTGCCGGAAATGCCTGGCTGGCCACGGACAAAGGATTGCTGAGCTGTCGCGGAGGTCGGTGGAGCCGCTACGGGAGGACTCAGAGATGCCCCGAGGGCAACGTCTCTCACCTGGAGATCGACCGCCGGGACAACGTGTGGTTCGTCGGGTCAGGAGGAACGCTTTACCGACTCTGGCGCGGGTCGGGACGGCAGTATCCGCGCGGCATCGGCCCGGTTCCCCGATCGGTGCTCGATATGGCGGTGGACCGGGAGGGACGTCTCTGGTGCGTCGCCGAGTTCACAACGACTTCTTTCGACATCTACAGCTTTGACGGCGAGCGCTGGCTACGCTGGCAGCGGTCCACCGAAGGATTGGAGTTCCCGGCCGACCCTGGGGATGTCGAAACAAGGTCCTCCCGCGGGCGCGCGGCTTGTGACGACAAGGGACGCCTATGGATCGCCGCTTCCGGGTTGCTCACCCAGTTTGACACCGCCGATCCCCCCCGGATGCGGCCGGCACCGGAGAGCATGCAGGGGACCATGGCCGTGACCGTTGACCGGAAGGGGATGGTGCGGGCAGGGGGATCATTCGGCCTGGCCAGTCTGAAGGACGGAGCCTGGCAGGAGTATGCGGACGAGGAAGGATGGAGGGAGGGAAAGATCGTGCTGGACATCGCCGCGGATACGCGGGGCGGCATATGGGTGTTGACCGGCCAGGAACCGTATGGTCTGGGACCGTCCAGGTTCGTTACACGGCTCTCTGCCCAGGGGGCCGTCCACTACGAGGAGCTCGGCGAGCTCTCGCCCGAGTCGATCACGTGCATTGCTGCGGGCGCCGACGGCAAGGTCTGGTTCGGCACCGAGCGGGGGGCAGTCGTCTGTTGGGACGGAGAAGCCTGGCATACCCGTTCGAGCAAGGTCGTGCAGGGACGAGTACGGGACATGGCCGTGGACGAACGCGGCCGGCTCTGGCTGGCCTGGGCAGACGAAGGTGATCAACGGCGGGATGGCTCCGCGGAGCCCCAAAAGGGCGGGGTCTGCTGTCTGTGGGGCGAGGAGTGGCAGCACTGGACGACCGGTGACGGAATCGCCTCGGCGGACGTCCGGTGCGTTGTCCCCGACCATAACGGGGGGCTGTGGGTGGGCACCGCGCAGGGCGTCTCCCATATCGTCCTGGAGGAGTCTGAATAACGCATGGCGAAGTTCGGCGAATACGAGGTGCTGGAGAAGCTCGGCGAGGGGGGTATGGGGCGTGTGTACAAGGCCCGCCAGGCGGAGCTCGACCGCGTCGTCGCCCTGAAGGTGCTCAACCCCGAGGTCTCCTCCCGCCAGGCATTCGAGCGCTTCAAGCGCGAGGCCGCCGTCCTGGACCGGCTCCGCCACCCCAACATCGTCCGCCTGTTCACCATGGGGCGGGTGGGGAACCGCACCTACTTCACCATGGACTACATCGATGGTCGCTCCCTGGAGGAGTTGATCCGGGAGGCCGGGGGGCCGGAGGACCGGGAGCGGCTGGTCCGAATCGTGGCCCGGGTGGCCCGCGCCGTGCACTACGCCCACGGGCAGGGGGTGATCCACCGGGACCTGAAACCCTCCAACATCATCGTGGCCGAGGACGGCACGCCCTACATCACCGACTTCGGGCTGGCCAGGGAGGTGGACGCAGAGTTCACCCTGACCATGCCGGGAACAGCCGTCGGAACGGCCGCCTACATCAGCCCCGAGCAGGCCGAGGGGGACCGGGAGAAGGTCGGCCCGAGAAGCGACGTGTACGGCCTGGGCGCGATGCTGTATGAAGTGCTCACCGGCCGCCCGCCCTTCGAGGGGGAGAACCCGGCTGCGGTTCTCAACGCCGTCTGCACCCAGCAGGTGACCCCTCCCCGGAAGCTGGACCGCACCGTCTCCCGTGACCTGGAAGCCATCTGCCAGAAATGCCTGGAGAAGGAGCCCGAAGAACGCTACAAGTCGGCGGAGCTCGCGGCCGACGATCTCCAGCATGCCCTGGCGGAGGAAACCGTCCGGGCAAGACTCCGCCGTGACTGGCGCGATATAGCTTCGCTTGCCTGCCGGGCGGCGATGGTCCTGGTGGCCGTGGCACTCTTAGCCCTGGCCGGCCACATGGCTCTGCCCAGGCTCCGACGGCAGCAGGGGAAGGACGTTCCGGACGCTGAAGTTCCGCATCCGGGCGCAACCCCGGTCCGGGTCGAAACAGAGGACCGGCTCCGGAAGAAACCGATGTGCAGACTGCCGAACCACCCGAAGAGCAAGCGCTCGCCAGGCCCATGCAGAACATCGAGGTCACCAGCTATCACAGTATCACTCAGATTACCGACTTCGTGGTGAGAAACGGATACGTATGGATCGCCACGCCCGGAGGCGTGTTCCGCTACGATCCACAGACACGCCAACGCGTGTTCCTGCCTCTCACAAAACGTCCGGGTGACCTCGCCTGCGGAACTGACGGGACCATCTGGGCGCTCGCGGGCGATGCGCTGTACCGGCTTGACGGTAGCACCGTCCGCCTCCGCAAGGGAGGGTTTGGGGGCGGAGCCTGGCGAAGCACAAGCCTGCTCATCGGGTCAGGGAAGCGGAAAGCAGTTCTCACCCCCTCTACAGCGTGGTCCTTCTCTGAGGGCAAGTGGCGGCGCGGCAACTGGCGCTATAGTTACCTTCAACGGGGCGGAACGCAGGTGAACGGGCCGGTCAAGCTGGAGGCCGGAGGATACGACAGCCAGGGGCGGCTGTGGGTCGTCGGGAATGCGTCCGCTCTTTTTGCTGCCACCCCGTCCGTGGATTTTCGAATTCTCCGCTGCGATTCGTCGGGCTGGCACGAACTCGACCGCCTCCAGGTCTGGGCATACCAGATCAAGGCCCTGGCTTTCGGCAAACGGGACGATCCATGGATAGGCACCCAGGACGCCGGGCCATCCTTCAACGGCGGGCCCCTGAGATCGGGCCCTCAGGGGGGAATCTGGACCACGACCGCAGACGGCCTCGCATGCTGGTACGCCGCGGACGGTTGGGTTAAGCATGATCTGTCGGTGACCCGCCCCAAACGTGCTGACCAGGCGATCGTGGACCGGGACGGACGCAAATGGTTCAGGGACGGGAATCGCCTCTACAGTCTGCACGAAGGCGAGTGGCAGCGTCATCCCGTGGAGCCCGCACACATCGCCCTGTCTCCCACGGGAGACCTCCACGCAGCTTGCCGGGATGATGTGGCCAAGTATGACGAAAGCGGGTGGAAAAGACTCAACTGGCCTGCGAGCACCCCGGGGTGGAAACCGCCGGTCACGGGGATCACATTCAGGCAGGACGGAGGGCCGGTGGTTTACGGCAGGTACTTCGTCAGTTGGTTCGAAGGGGGAGAATTCCGGTTTTTCCTCTCAAGCGAAGCACGAACCTCCCACCCCAACCACGGGGATTTCTTGCCGGACGGAGAGTACCATGTATGCAGGGTCGACGTCGCGCCGAACGGAACCATCTGGATCGGCACAGATGAGTGCGGCCTGCTGATGTACGACGGGAAAGAATGGCAGGTCTTCAACGAGTCGATTGGACTTCCCAGTGACGTCAATCAAAACTTCGCGGTGGGGCCGGACAACCGTGCGTGGACCCTCTCAAAGGCCGGCCTCCACGTGTTTGAAGGCGCCACGTGGCGCCTGATCCCGAAAGAGACTCTTCTGGCGTCGCTCATGGAGCGGCAGACCGAAATTCAGATTCACCCCGCGAATGCGGACGCCTGGTTGTCGGATTGCTGGCTCGATTTTCTTACCATAGGCCCAAACGGAGGCGTCGTTGTCTACGCCAGGACACAGAATACGATAAAGCGCTACCGGAACATCCTTTTGATCCCTGAGCAGAGCGGGTGGCGCGCTGTGCCGTCGCCCGATCTATACCGCAGCGACAGCAGGTATTTCCCGTTCACGAGGTTAGTCGAGTTTGATCGGCACGGAGGACTGTGGCTTGCAAGCGCCCGTTCCGGGGTGTTCCACTTTGATGGCGACGAACTATACAGAATCGATACGTCCAACTACCTTGCAGGTAACAACGTCCTGGCACTCGCTCTGGAGAACGAAAGGAGCCTCTGGGTCGGCACCAGCGCGGGTGTCTCCCACGTCGTGTTGGGGGAACCGCAATAGTGCATGGCCAGGCTCGGACGGTATGTGCGCACCTCCGACTTTGTGCCGTTCCGGGACGCCCCCCGGGAATGCCGCCGCGCGCCGCCTACCGGCGCAGACGGGGCGTCTGTGATGGACTCGGACAGGGAGACGTGAAATGACGGAGTGCCAAGAGGGAACGCGTAAAGGGAAACGCGGGCCGAAGACCATGCTGTTCTGGGACTACTTCCGCCTGAGCCGGGCCCACAACGTGGAGCTGGTGCAGGGCAAGCCCGTCTGGAGGCCCGAGGCCACCTTCACCGACCCGCATACCGGCCTGTCGGGCGGCGGGGAGGTCTTCTACGACGACCAGGCGGGCCTGTGGCGACGCTTCAGCATCGGTCACGAGAACCGGCAGACCGGCCAGAAGGTACCGGACGGCCGGATGGGCATCTTCATCTGCGCCAGCGAGGACGGCATCAAATGGCGCCCGGCGGAGCTGCCGGAAGTGGAGCCCGCCGACGGACCCAAGATCGCCCCGCACCACGTCTCGACCGTGCCACGGGGCAACTGGGGCAGCTTCTACCGCGATCCCCTGGAGGTCGACGGCTACCGCTGGAAGCTGGCCCTGCTCCAGTGGGGCGAGCCGGCGGTCGAGCGCGCCCTGGCCGACCCGGACCATCCCTGGCACGAGGTGGCCAGGACCAACGAAGCCGCTCACCCGCACGTCGACCTGCGCAGCTTTCTGGTCTCCCGCGACGGGCTGCACTGGGAGCAGAACTTCGACTACGACTGGAGCTGCCCGGGCTGGCATCCGGAGGAGCCGTTCTTCGCCTTCTACAACCGCGGCACGGGCGAATACTGCATGACCCCGCGCGCCGGGCTGGGTGACCGGCGCCAGTGCATCATGAAGACCAGAGACTTTCGAAACTGGACCGTCCCCCGCCTGATCATGCAGCCCGACCGGCTCGACGGGATGCCGATGGAGTTCTACGCCATGCCCGTCTCCCCGTATGCACAGCACTACGTGGGCCTGATCTGGGCCTGCAAGTGGAGCAGCAGCGAGCCGCCGGACTTCGCCGTGGATTACTTCGGTCCCACCGTCGGCCAACTGGCCTGGAGTCCGGACGGCGAGTACTGGGCCCGACCTTCGCGGGAGGGTTTCATCCCCCTGAATCCCGCCCCCGAGCAGGGATGCGGGATGGTCCGGCCGGAGCGGATCATCGAGCTTGAGGACGAAGTGCGCATCTACTCCGGCTCCAGCCGCATCCTGCACGGCGGCCATCACCACACGCACATCGAGGAGGAACCCACCCAGGCCCAGTTGCTGCATACCCTCCGCAAGGACGATTTCATGCACCTGGAGACAAGGGGCGGCTGGGGAGAGTTCATCACCAAGATGTTCATGCTTTACGACGGCGTGCTCACGATGAACGCGGAGGCCCTGGCGGGCGAGGTGATCTACCGGATCACCACGGCCAAGAACGAGCCCATCGAGGGCTGCGGCTTCGAGGACTGCGTGCCCCTGAAGCTCGACGATTCCCTGCGCCATCCCATCGCGTTCAAGGACCGCGTCCGGCTGGACGAGCTGGTCAACCGGGGCATCCGGCTCCACGTGAAGTTTCAGAACGCCAGGATATACTCGTTCCGGGGCGATTATCATTGGCTGGACGCCCACGACTGGCGGCTCGCGGAGCAGGCGGGCCTGTCCTTCGACTCGTCGCGTTTCGGAACCTGACGCCGCCAGAGCTGATCGGCAGTGTCGCTGCGATATTCACTTGCATTCTGAGCCAAATGTGGTATGATTCGGTTGAAAGATGCGCTCCGATACGCTCGGTTAGCGGCGCGGCCTTTGGCCGCGTGGAGTGGTCTGGGGGTCGTTTCGTAACTACGTGCCCGCCCGGGAGGTATCTAACGAGAGATTCTTGTTCGGGTGGTACAGCATCTGTGGGCCGTGCCTCGATTTCCGTGGTTCCCTCACCCGGGAAAGGGCGCGTGCTTCGCGGTGCTTTCATAGTTCCGGACGACGTTTCTGCCAGCTCGCCGACCAACAGCGTCCATGGTTGCGCGACTTTCAAGTGAATGAGACGGCGCATCGGTGCGTCGCCTCGCCAGAAAGCACTGTTAGTAAAGAGGTTACGCAATGCCTACAGGTACTGTAAAGTGGTTCAGTGACCAGAAGGGTTACGGCTTCATCGAGCCGGAAGAGGGCGGTGAGGACGTTTTCGTCCATCACAGCGCCATTCAGGGCATGGGCTTCAAGACCCTGGCGGAGAACGACAGGGTCGAGTTCGACATCGAGAACAGCCCCAAAGGCCCCAGAGCGGCCAACGTGGTGAAGCTCTGACGAGCTGAACTTCAGACGAACACAACGAGGCGCCGCCGCGCGGAGGGACGCGGCGGCGTTTCTTTGTGCCTGCGGGGGCCCGGGAACCATCGGGCCGCTGGCCAACCCTGACCTCGATTCCCATCTCCCCGGACATCTATCCTCTCAGCGGCGTCCACGGCCCCTGCCGTACGGAGGACGGCGGAAGACCGGGAGAAGGTCTTGGGAGAGCGGAACGAGAGGGTCACACGCGCAATCATGCCGGGACCGCGCGCCGCCTGCGGTGCCTTTGAGGTGGGGGCGCTCCGGAACGGCACGCGTCCGGTCAGCGGTCGGGCGCCGTCAACCAGGGCAGAGAGTCCGCCGCCCGCTGCACGTTCCACAACAGCGTCCCACCGGACGGGGTCACGGCCAGACGCAGCCCCACGTCGGCAAACATGGCTGCCCCCGAGTCCAGCCTGTACGGCCCGGCCGGGTCGAGCCCCGGCGCGGACAGCGCACTGGCCCCCGCCACGTAGAAACGGCCCTCGTCATCCTCCAGGAACTCGGCGACGTTGCCGACCAGGTGACGGAAAGGCCCCCGGGAACCTTCGTTCACGTTCTGGAACCACAGTATTCCATCGTCCGTGTCGAGCGCCGGCGCCTGCTCGGTCTTCTCCGCGCCCCCCGGCGCAAAAGCTCCCTCCGTGGGAAACCGGGCCGAAAGCATCTGCGTCGCCACCATTCGATTGACGTATTCCCACTGTCGCGCCCACGTCCCGTCGCGGAGATTCCAGGGCTTCCCCCGACCCCCGGCGGTTTCCATTTCCGCATACGCCGCCTTCCATTCCCCTGGACCGGGCAGGCGGCAGTGCAGAATCTGTTCTGCAAACAGGCGTGCGCCCGCGCCGGAGATCCAGTTCATGGGCGAATTCGGATTCGGCCCCGGGCCACCGCTTTCACCGGGGCGCGCGCCCTCCGCGTATCGCGGGGTGTCCCCCCACACGGGGTCCTCACAGAGCCACTGCTCGGCGACCACAATGCGATGCCGGTCCCACCGCCAGCTCCGCGGTCCCATCCGCACCAACCCCCTTCTGGGATCGAGATGGTCCCGTATCTTATCCCATGCGCCGGCCGCCTGCACGGCGTCCACAAACAGGCCCACCGACACCTCGGCAGCGCACAGATATGCGGGACCGCCGCCGGTCCCCGCGGGCTCCACCCGCTCAAAGACCAGCTCGCGCCCCTTTTCAGGCCATCGGTACGCGAACCGGCGGGGGAACTCTCCCGAGTCCACCTGCCACTCGGCCCAGCCGGCCCCCGTGGGCCCCGGGGGCACCACCTCGGGCTGCTCCTCCGAATGCAGCAACTCATCCAGTTCCGCCAGCGATTCGCGCAGGCCCTCGGCCTCATTCACATCCGCCGGCATCGCCCGGACGGAGGAGATGAACTCCCCGACGTGTCGCCGCAACTCCTCCTCCGGGAGCGCGCCGCTCAAGCTGTCTCCCAGGTCAGCCCGCACAACGTTGTAACGGACCCAGGGGGGCAGCGAGTCGCCGGCCTTCACTCTGAACTCGCCCCGCATCCGGACGGCTTCGGCCACCTGCTCCCCTCCGGACAGGGCCTGCATGCAATCCAGCCATCGCCGCCGCTCCTCCTCCCAGTACCGTTGGGTCAAGGCCTGACGCCGTTGGTCTGAGGGAACGCTTTGCAGGACCTCCAGGACCCCGCCGCGCGCGGTTATCTCCCTCCGCAACGAGGCGATGCCGGACGGCTGCCCGGTGCTCCCCAACCGGCGCCAGGCCTCCAGCCGCACTTCCGACCGATGGGAGTTCTCAATCACCTCCATAAGATCTTCCGCGCTCTGCGCCTTCTCTACGGCTTCCAGGGCGCGGATGCGCTCCAGGAGGGGCGCCACTGATTCGCGCACGTCCGCCTTGTCCAGCAGACCGCTGCGCTTCCAGCGGTCGTGTATCCGGGCGATGCTCTCACCGTCATCGCCGGGAGCTTCAGCCAGGCTGTAGCAGCCGTCGAGCAGCCGTTCCACGGTCTCCCGATCCCGTCGGGGAACCTCAATCCGGGGCATCTTCTGCAGGACCCGGTTCAAGCCGGCCTTCAACTCCTCCTGCATCTTCTCTATCCGTTGGGAGTTGCGGGCGTGAGGCTGGATCCGGGCGAACTCGTCAAGGGCCTTCTTGAGCGCGGGCAATTCAGCCTGAAGCTCCCTCGCGCCCGATATACCCGCCCGGGCGCCCAGCTCAAGCTGGCGCCCGGCCGCGTCCAGGTCCCCGCGCCATTCCTGCGCCAGTTCCTGCGGATCGACCGCCAGCCGGCGGTAGCCCTGCGCCTTCTCCATCCACTTTTCGAACTGCTCCGAGCCGATCGTCCCCTCCGACGGCAATTCCGCCGGACCCGACCCGTCCGCGAGAAACGCCTCCCGGTCCACTTCGGTCTGCCACGGGCCCCCCAGGAACTCTTTCAGGCGCTCCCCTGCCGAACCGGCGGCCTCCAGGCGCCGCCGGAGTGCCGACAGGCCCTCGCCCTGAAACTGCATTTCTCGGGATGCGTACTCCTCGAACGCATTCTCCACCCGCGATCGGCCGGCCAGCTCGCGGACGCTCTCCCGCAGCCGGGAGAGCCGATTGCACGCCGCCCCGACGTCGTCAAAACGGTCGCGCTCCGCGCGCATTTGCTCCAGGCGCTCGGCCAGTTCTGCGGCGCCCTGTTCCGCCGCGTGCGCGGCAGCGTCCTTCACGTAGTCCCCGAGAGCGGGCGCGTCCGCCCGGGCCAGGGCCTCCCGCAGCTCTTTCGCCGCCGCATCGATGCGGGCAAGATGTCCCTGAGCATCCTCCAGGCCGGCGATCAGCGCATCCGACCCCGAGGCGTCGGCCTGCGCCAGGCCACGTGCGATGGCAGGCAGCATCGGCGGCAGGTAAGTGTTTACCGACACAGCACTCCTGCGGGGGGTAGTTGAGGTTCGGGGCA